>NZ_JBVHPJ010000001.1:0-152968 GCF_055567995.1 Streptomyces sp. NPDC026246
CGCACCCTGCCGACGTCGATCGCCGAGGCCGCCTTCGTCGACGGCGCCTCACACAGCCGCACGTTCTTCCAGATCATGCTGCCCATGGCCAAGCCAGGCCTGATCAGCGTGGGCATCTTCAACTTCCTGGGCCAGTGGAACCAGTACATGCTCCCCACGGTCCTCAACACCGACCCCGACAAGAGGGTCCTCACCCAGGGCCTGGTGCAGCTGGCGGTCAGCCAGGGCTACAAGGGCGACTGGTCGGGCCTGTTCGCGGGCCTGGTGATGGCGATGCTGCCGGTCCTGGCCGCGTACATCGTCTTCCAGCGGCAGGTGGTGCAGGGGCTGACGGCGGGTGCGCTGAAGTAGGAGCCGGGGGCTCACACGAGGACGCTCCCAGATGCTCGGCGTTGCCGCTGAGGCGCGGGTGGCTCCGCAACCCGGCGTGGCGGGGTGCCGCTGCGCCCACCCGTGCCGCCCCCAGCGGCACGCATGCCCGCAGTTGGGGCGGTCCGCACCCGCGTACGGCGAGAAGGGGTCGTGCCGGGGGTGTCCGCCCGCAGCTGGTTGGTGCGTCAACGAACAGTCAGTCGGCACGCACGTCGATCGCGCCGTTCCGAGGCGGACACCCCCCGGCGCGGCCCCGACCCCCCACCCGCCGGCAGGCGAAACGCACACCCCCGAGCACCCGCACAGGCCGCCGCAGGCGGAAAGCGCGTACCCCCGCACAGCCGTCCGCGACGAGACGCACACACCCTGGAATCAGTTCAACCTCTTGACGGGAGGCGACCCGAACGGCTCAGCTTAGAGTTCACTAGTTGGACATAGACGGGGCCTCATCGATGCGGCTCCGCGCGCAGGAGGTCGTCGTGGAGACTCCGGGGTCGCAGTCGTCGCTGCACCGAGCCAACCTGGAGCGTGTCGTACGAGCCGTGCGCCTGGCGGGCTCCCTCACCCAGGCCGAGATCGCCCGGACGACGGGTCTGTCCGCGGCGACGGTCTCCAACATCGTCCGGGAGTTGAAGGATGGCGGCACCGTCGAGGTCACCCCGACCTCCGCCGGCGGCCGCAGGGCGCGCAGCGTGTCCCTCAGCGGCGACGCCGGCATCGTCATCGGCGTCGACTTCGGCCACACCCACCTGCGCGTCGCCGTCGGCAACCTCGCCCACCAGGTGCTGGCCGAGGAATCCGAGCCGCTGGACGTCGACGCCTCGTCGGCCCAGGGCTTCGACCGCGCGGAACAGCTGGTCAGCCGCCTGATCAAGGCGACCGGCGTCGACCGCTCCAAGATCGCCGGCATCGGCCTCGGCGTCCCCGGCCCCATCGACGTGGAGTCCGGCACCCTCGGCTCCACCGCCATCCTCCCGGGCTGGACCGGCACCAACCCCGCCGAGGAGCTCCACGGCCGCTTGGGCGTCCCCGTCCACGTGGACAACGACGCCAACCTCGGCGCCCTGGGCGAGATGGTCTGGGGCAGCGGCCGGGGCGTGCGCGACCTGGCGTACATCAAGGTCGCCAGTGGTGTCGGCGCCGGGCTCGTGATCAGCGGGAAGATCTACCGGGGTCCCGGCGGCACCGCCGGAGAAATCGGGCATATTACACTCGATGAATCAGGCCCCGTCTGCCGCTGCGGCAACCGCGGCTGCCTGGAGACCTTCACGGCCGCGCGCTACGTGCTCCCGCTCCTCCAGTCCAGCCACGGCACCGACTTGACCATGGAGGGCGTCGTACGGCTGGCGCGGGACGGAGACCCGGGCTGCCGTCGGGTGATCGCCGACGTCGGCCGCCACATCGGCAGCGGAGTGGCCAACCTGTGCAACCTGCTGAACCCGAGCCGCGTGGTGCTCGGCGGTGATCTCGCCGAGGCCGGCGAGCTGGTGCTCGGGCCCATACGGGAGTCCGTCGGACGCTACGCGATCCCCAGCGCCGCACGGCAGTTGACCGTCCTCCCCGGCGCTCTCGGGGGCCGCGCGGAGGTGCTCGGGGCCCTCGCTCTGGCCCTCAGTGAAATGGGCGATTCGACCCTTCTGGACGGGACTGCCGCGGCACCCCGGCAGGCGGTCACCCCTGCCTTCACTTAGAGAACGGATGGCACCGTTGCCATCTCGTTAAGGATTTACTTCTTGACGTCGCACGCGCGGCCGAGTTGACTTCCAGCCACCTCGGCCGCAATGTCGCGGCCTCGTCAGGGAGGTTTCTGAAGTGAACACGCGTATGCGTCGCGCCGCCGTTGCGATTGCCGCCGGTGCCATGGCTGTTTCGCTTGCCGCTTGTGGCAGCGCCAAGGAGTCCGGCGACAAGGCCGACTCCTCCGGGTCCGCCAAGAAGGGCGACGACATCAAGGTCGGTCTGCTCCTTCCCGAGAACGCGACCGCCCGTTACGAGAAGTTCGACCGTCCGCTCATCGAGAAGAAGGTCAAGGAGCTCACCAACGGCAAGGGCGAGGTCGTCTACGCCAACGCCAAGCAGGACGCCAGCACGCAGAACCAGCAGGTCGACACGATGGTGACCAACAAGGTCGACGTGCTGATCGTGGACGCGGTGGACTCCAAGGCGATCGCCGGCTCGGTGAAGAAGGCCAAGGACGCGGGCATCCCCGTCGTCGCCTACGACCGCCTGGCCGAGGGCCCGATCGACGCCTACACCTCGTTCGACAACGAGACGGTCGGCAAGACCCAGGGCGAGGCCCTGCTGAAGGCGCTGGGCGGCAAGGCCAAGGACGGCCAGATCGTCATGATGAACGGCTCCTCCACCGACCCCAACGCCGCCCAGTTCAAGAAGGGCGCGCACTCCGTGCTCGACGGCAAGGTCAAGATCGGCCGCGAGTACGACACCAAGGAGTGGAAGCCGGAGAACGCCAACGCCAACATGGAGGGCGCCATCTCCGCCCTCGGCAAGAGCAAGATCGTCGGCGTCTACTCCGCCAACGACGGCATGGCGGGCGGCATCATCACGGCCCTGAAGGCCGCCGGCATCGACGACATCCCGGTCACCGGCCAGGACGCCGAACTCGCCGGTGTGCAGCGCATCGTCACGGGCGAGCAGTACATGAGCGTCTACAAGCCCTACCCGCAGGAGGCGGACGTCGCGGCCGAGATGGCCGTCGCCCTCGCCCAGGGCAAGTCGCTCGACTCGATCGCCAAGGACAAGGTCGACAGCCCGACCACCAAGGCCGTCCCGTCCGTCCTGGTCCCGGTCGTCTCCCTGACCAAGGACAACATCAAGGACACCGTCCTCAAGGACGGCATCTACACCGTGAACGACATCTGCACGGGCAAGTACAAGGCCGCCTGCGACAAGATCGGTCTCAAGTAAGCAGCCCCCTCGTCCCCGGGACACGGGAGTCCGACCCCGGACTCCCACACCCACCCGGGGACCGGTTGCCCCCGAGTTCCTCCGGCGCCCCGCCACACCAGCCCCGCAAGCTATGCGGGGCGCCGGAGTGATCACTCCTCCCACACTTCTGCACAACCTCCCGCCGGGTCAGGCGGCGAAGGAGATGGTTCACGTGTCCGCTACGCCCGTGCTGGCGTTGCGCGGGGTCTCCAAGCGATTCGGTGCCGTCCAGGCGCTCACCGACGTAGAGCTCGAGATCCACGCCGGTGAGGTGGTCGCCCTGGTCGGCGACAACGGCGCCGGAAAGTCCACGCTGGTCAAGACGATCGCCGGCGTGCACCCCATCGATGAAGGCGTCATCGAGTGGGACGGCAGGCCCGTCCAGATCACCAAGCCGCACGACGCCCAGAACCTGGGCATCGCGACCGTCTACCAGGACCTCGCGCTCTGCGACAACATCGACGTCGTCGGCAACCTCTACCTGGGCCGGGAGATCCGCAAGCGCGGTGTCCTGGACGAGGTGGAGATGGAGCGCCGCTCCCGCGAGCTGCTCGACACGCTGTCGATCCGCATCCCCAGCGTGCGCATCCCGATCGCCTCGCTGTCCGGCGGTCAGCGCCAGACCGTGGCCATCGCCCGGTCCATGCTCGGCGAGCCGAAGCTGGTCATCCTCGACGAGCCCACCGCCGCCCTCGGCGTGGAGCAGACCGCGCAGGTCCTCGACCTCGTCGAGCGGCTGCGCGAGCGCGGCCACGCCGTCATCCTCATCAGCCACAACATGGCCGACGTGAAGGCCGTCGCGGACAAGGTCGCCGTGCTGCGCCTGGGCCGCAACAACGGCGTCTTCGAGGTCAAGTCGACCTCGCAGGAGGAGATCATCTCCGCCATCACCGGCGCCACCGACAACGCCGTGACCCGCCGTGCGGCGCGCACGAACGGGGAGGTTTCCAAGTGAGCATCGACAAGACCTCCGCGGCTGCCGAAGAACACGTCGTGGAGAACCCCGAGGCGGCCAAGGCCGCCGTCACGGTGGTCGACCCCCGGCTGCTGGTGCGCGAGCAGGGACTCAAGGGCTACGTCAGCGAGTTCAAGCGGAAGATGAAGTCCGGTGACCTGGGGTCCCTCCCGGTCGTCATCGGCCTGGCCATCATCTGGATCATCTTCGCGAGCCTGAACTCCAACTTCCTCACCGCCGGCAACCTCTCCGACATGTCCGTCGCGATGGTCGGCACCGGCATGATCGCCGTCGGCATCGTGTTCGTGCTGCTGCTCGGTGAGATCGACCTGTCGGTCGGCTCCGTGTCCGGTGTCGCCGGCGCCAGCTTCGCGGTGCTGAACGTCACCAACGGCATGAACGAGTGGCTCGCCTTCGTGCTGGCCATCCTCACCGGCACGGTCGCCGGTGTGCTGCACGGCTTCTTCTTCGCGAAGATCGGCGTCCCCGCGTTCGCCGTCACCCTGGCCGGTCTGCTGTTCTGGAACGGCTTCATGCTCCAGATCCTGGGCGACAACGGCACCATCAACCTCGACCCCGACGGGGTCGTGGCCCAGCTGACCAGCTACTACTTCTCCGACGTGGCCGCCGCGTACGCGCTGGCCGCGGTGGTGACCGCCGGGTACTTCCTCAGCTCCTTCCTGGGCAACCGCCGCCGCGAGGCCGCGGGTGTGCCGTCCCGGCCGCTGAGCGAGACCATCGTGCGGACCGTGCTGCTGGCGGTCCTCGCGTTCGCCGTGGCGATCGTCTTCAACCAGTACAAGGGCCTGCCGCTGGCCGTGGTGATCTTCATCGCGGTGCTGCTGGTGACGGACTTCGTGCTGCGCCGGACCGCGTACGGCCGCAAGGTGTTCGCACTCGGCGGCAGCGTCGAGGCGTCGCGCCGCGCGGGCATCAACGTCGAGATGGTCCGCATCTCCGTGTTCGCGATCTCCGGCACCTTCGCCGCGGTGGGCGGTCTGTTCATCGCCTCGAAGATCGCCGCGGCCAACCAGGGCGCCGGCGGCGGTGACCTGCTGATGAACGCGATCGCCGCAGCGGTGATCGGCGGCACGTCGCTCTTCGGCGGCCGCGGACGCACCTGGAACGCGCTGCTCGGTGTGCTGGTCATCGTGTCGATCCAGTACGGCCTGGCCCTGGAGGGCATCGCCTCCCCGGTCCAGTACATGATCACCGGTGGCGTGCTCCTGGCCACGGTCGTCATCGACGCCGTGACGCGCAAGACGCAGAAGACCGCGGGTCGCGCGTAACCCTGACCGGGGCGCGCACCCCGAACCGCACACCTGTGCCCGGTACCACCCGGTACCGGGCACAGGTGTGTCGTGGGCAAGGCGCATCATGGGTAGAGCCGAACGCGTGACGTACGGCCCGGAGCCACGGCGCCGCCCGCCCGGGCGGAACATTAGACTCGACAAGCCCGGCAACAGCTCTACTGCAAGGAGGCACGGGTGCCGCTGCTGACCCGTATCAGGGGACCGCGCGATCTGGACCGGCTCAACCTGGAGGAGCTGCACCAGCTGGCGGAGGAGATCCGGACCTTCCTTGTCGAAGCCGTCTCCAAGACCGGCGGTCACCTCGGCCCCAACCTCGGCGTGGTGGAGCTCACCATCGCCCTGCACCGGGTCTTCGACTCGCCCAAGGACAAGGTGCTCTGGGACACCGGCCACCAGTCCTACGTGCACAAGCTGCTCACCGGCCGCCAGGACTTCTCGAAGCTGAAGATGAAGGGCGGCCTGTCCGGCTACCCCTCGCAGGCGGAGTCCGAGCACGACGTCATCGAGAACTCGCACGCCTCGACCGTCCTCGGCTGGGCCGACGGCATCGCCAAGGCCAACGAGCTGCACCGGCGCGACAGCCACGTCGTGGCCGTCATCGGCGACGGCGCCCTCACCGGCGGCATGGCCTGGGAGGCGCTCAACAACATCGCCGAGGCCAAGGACCGCCCGCTGGTCATCGTGGTCAACGACAACGAGCGCTCCTACGCGCCCACCATCGGCGGCCTCGCCAACCACCTGGCCACGCTGCGCACCACCGACGGCTACGAGCGCTTCCTCGCCCGCACCAAGGACATCCTGGACCGCACTCCGGTCGTCGGGAAGCCGCTGTTCGACACCCTGCACGGCGCCAAGAAGGGCCTGAAGGACTTCATCGCCCCGCAGGGCATGTTCGAGGACCTGGGCCTGAAGTACGTCGGCCCCATCGACGGACACGACGTCGAGGCCCTGGAGTCCGCGCTCGCCAAGGCCAAGCGGTTCGGCGGGCCGGTCATCGTGCACTGCCTCACCGAGAAGGGCCGCGGCTACCAGCCCGCCCTCCAGGACGAGGCCGACCGCTTCCACGCCGTCGGCAAGATCCACCCCGACACGGGCCTGCCGATCGCCAGCTCCGGCGCCGACTGGACCTCCGTGTTCGGCGAGGAGATGGTCAAGCTCGGCGAGGAGCGCGAGGACATCGTCGCCATCAC
Organism: Streptomyces sp. NPDC026246; assembly: GCF_055567995.1. Classification (NCBI taxonomy): domain Bacteria; kingdom Bacillati; phylum Actinomycetota; class Actinomycetes; order Kitasatosporales; family Streptomycetaceae; genus Streptomyces; species Streptomyces sp. NPDC026246. The sequence goes on from NZ_JBVHPJ010000001.1 coordinate 6,777, forward strand.
GGCCGCCATGCTCCAGCCGGTCGGCCTCGACAAGTTCGCCAAGCGCTTCCCCGAGCGCGTCTACGACGTCGGCATCGCCGAGCAGCACGGCGCCGTGTCCGCGGCCGGCCTCGCCACCGGCGGCGTCCACCCGGTGTTCGCCGTGTACGCCACCTTCCTCAACCGCGCCTTCGACCAGGTGCTGATGGACGTGGCCCTGCACAAGTGCGGCGTCACCTTCGTGCTCGACCGCGCCGGGGTCACCGGTACCGACGGCGCCTCCCACAACGGCATGTGGGACATGTCGATCCTGCAGGTCGTGCCCGGCCTGCGGCTGGCCGCCCCGCGCGACGCGGACCAGGTGCGCGCCCAGCTGCGCGAGGCCGTCGCCGTGGAGGACGCGCCGACGGTGGTCCGCTTCTCCAAGGGCGCCGTCGGCCCCGCCGTGCCGGCCGTGCGCCGTGTGGGCGGCATGGACGTGCTGCGCGAGCCGGGCACGGACCGGCCGGACGTGCTCCTGGTCTCCGTCGGCGCGCTCGCGCCGATGTGCCTGGAGATCGCCGGGCTGCTCGACAAGCAGGGCATCTCCACGACCGTCGTCGACCCGCGCTGGGTCAAGCCCGTCGACGAGGCCATGGCCCCGCTCGCCGAGCAGCACCGTGTGGTGGTCACCGTCGAGGACAACAGCCGGGTCGGCGGTGTCGGCTCGGCGATCGCCCAGGCGCTGCGCGACGCGGGCGTCGACGTGCCGCTGCGGGACTTCGGCATCCCGCCGCGCTTCCTCGACCACGCCTCCCGCGCCGAGGTCATGGCCGAGATCGGGCTGACGGCGCCGGACATCGCCCGCCAGGTGACCGGGCTGGTCGCCAAGCTGTACGGACTCCCCCACTCTCGGCTCCGCTCGAGCGGGGGGACCCCCACCGAGCGCGGCGCGGCGGAGACCGTGGAGTCCGCGCGCGACTGACCGGCGCAGGGCGCCCGCTTCGACGGACGCGACCGGCGGACCGGAATGGGTCGGTTACCCCACCGTGAGGGTGGTGTAACCGGCCCATTGGCGTGAATGCGTTCGTGCCGGGGCATACGGAGGGTGCCACCTCTCGATCATGTCGAGGACGACAAGCGTGGGAGGTACCCCGTGAGCAGTACCCTCTTCCGGACGAAGAAGGTCGAGCAGTCCATCCGTGACACCGAGGAACCGGAGCACGCGCTCAAGAAGTCCTTGTCCGCGCTGGATCTGACGGTCTTCGGCGTCGGTGTGATCATCGGTACCGGCATCTTCGTACTCACCGGCACAGTCGCCAAGAACAACGCCGGGCCCGCCGTGGCCCTGGCGTTCGTGGCGGCCGGCATCGCGTGCGCGCTCGCCGCGCTCTGCTACGCCGAGTTCGCCTCCACGGTTCCGGTCGCCGGGTCCGCCTACACGTTCTCGTACGCGTCGCTCGGCGAACTGCCCGCCTGGATCATCGGCTGGGACCTCGTCCTGGAGTTCGCGCTCGGGACGGCGGTGGTGGCCGTCGGCTGGTCGGGCTACATCCAGTCGCTCCTGGAGAACGCGGGCTGGACGATGCCCGCGGCCCTGGGCAGCCGCGAGGGCGCCGACGTGTTCGGCTTCGACATCCTCGCGGCCGTGCTCGTGCTCGTCCTCACCGGCATCCTCGTGCTCGGCATGAAGCTGTCGGCGCGCGTCACCTCGGTCGTCGTCGCCATCAAGGTGACGGTCGTCCTGGTCGTGATCATCGCGGGTGCGTTCCTCATCAAGGGCGAGAACTACGACCCGTTCGTCCCGAAGTCCAAGCCGGTGGACGCCGGGGCCAGTCTCGACTCGCCGCTGATCCAGCTGATGTTCGGCTGGGCGCCCTCCAACTTCGGCGTGATGGGCATCTTCACCGCCGCCTCCGTGGTGTTCTTCGCGTTCATCGGCTTCGACGTCGTGGCCACGGCGGCGGAGGAGACGCGCAACCCGCAGCGGGACATGCCGCGCGGCATCATCGGCTCCCTGATCATCTGCACCACGCTGTACGTCCTGGTGTCCATCGTCGTCACCGGCATGCAGAACTACACCAAGCTGTCCATCGACGCGCCGCTCGCCGACGCGTTCAAGACCACCGGACACCCGTGGTTCGCGGGCTTCATCAGCTTCGGCGCCGCGGTCGGCCTCACGACGGTGTGCATGATCCTGCTGCTCGGGCAGACGCGCGTGTTCTTCGCGATGAGCCGTGACGGGTTGCTGCCGCGCTTCTTCTCGCACGTGCACCCGCGCTTCAAGACCCCGCACCGGCCGACGATCCTGCTGGGCGTGATCATCGCGGTCCTGGCCGGCTTCACGCCGCTGACCGAACTGGCGGCCCTGGTGAACATCGGCACGCTGTTCGCCTTCGTGGTCGTCGCGATCGGCGTGATCATCCTGCGCCGGACGCGCCCGGACCTGCCCCGCTCCTTCCGTACCCCGTGGGTGCCGGTCCTCCCGATCCTGTCGGTGTGCGCCTCGCTGTGGCTGATGATCAACCTGCCCGCCGAGACCTGGGTCCGGTTCGGCATCTGGATGGCCGCCGGGTTCCTGGTGTACTTCCTGTACGGCCGTTCCCACAGCCGCCTGGCCAAGGGGGAGGAGCCGGCGGAGCCGGTAGACCTGCGGTAGCTCCCGGTGAGCAGCGCCCCGGCCACGCGCCCTGCCGTGACCGGGGCGCTACGGACGGGCCGTCCGGGGGCCCGCCACGTTTGCCCCCAGCTCACCGACCCGGCCGCGCAGCTCCCGGTCCGCCGTGATCACGAGGACGCGGCGGTCGCCCGCCGCCGCGACCACCTCCACGATGTGGTCGTCGCCGCTGCCCCGCGCCGGCGACACCCGCACCCCGGGCACCGACTCGACTCCCCGCGCCGCCCCCTCCACCACGAGCACGATCTCCACGGGCCCGGGCACCCCGGTGACCCCCTCCGACGCGAGCCGGTCCCGCAAGCGCTCCGCCGCTCCCTTGCGGTCCCGCCACCACCCGTCCGGCACGGATCCGACGACGTTGGCGGCGTCGACCACGACGAGGACCGGCTCAGGTGCGTTCATCCGGCCAGGGTCGCACGGCGCCGCGCACGCTCCACAGGGGTGGGCCGCGCACCGGGTCACCGGACCCGCATAAAGTGAACTGGTGAACGGCGACTGGCTCATCCGCGGCCGCGACGGCCGCCTCACCGTCTACCTGCCCTCCGGCGAAGCCGTCCTGTGCCGCGCGGAGCGCGGCCCGGGAGGCCCCTGGGAGGAGGTCCCACGCACCGTCGGCGGCAGCCAGAAGCTGCACCCGGGCGGGGCCGTCGGACAGGGCGTGGACCGCTACGCCCACCTGGCGGCCTGGCGGCCCACCGTGCCGGGGGAGTCCGGCCTCGTGCACACCACGCACTTCCGTCCCCGGCTGTCGCCCCTGGACTGGGTGCCGATCGGGCACCCGGACAAGCAGGGTGAGCGCACGGGCCCGCCGGCTGTCGCCGTCGACGGCCCCGGGCGCGGCTACGTCTTCGTGCGCAACGCCCGCGGCGGCGTGGGCCTGCGCAACCAGAAGGTCAGGGGCGGCTGGGGCGGCTGGCACGACCTCGGCGGCGAGGACGTCGGCGAGCAACTGGCGCCCGTGGCGGCGGAGTCGGGCCGGATGGAGCTGTACGCCTCGGCGCCCGGGGCGATCCTGCACTGGGTGCAGGAGGGGGACGGGAAGAAGCCGGTGCTGGCCGACACGGTGGAGGTCGACGTCCGGCCGGGGACCCTGCGCGCGCTCGCCACCTCCGCCGAGCACACCACCGTCTTCTTCACGGACGGGTCCGGGGACCTGTGCGCCTGGCGCCCCGGTGAGAAGCCGGTGAGCCTCCTCGCGGCCGCCGGGCCCGGGCCGGTCTGCGCCGTGCGGTGCGTCATCGAGGGGCACGACTGCACGGTGCTCGCCCAGCGGTCGGCGAGCGGCCGGGTCGCCTTCGCCGCCTACCCGACCGAACAGGAGCCCGCCGGGGCCTGGTGGACCGAGTCGGGTCCGCTGCTGCCGTCGGACGCCCTGGTGTCGCTGGCGCTGGACGAACACGAGGAGGTCGTCGCCGCCACGTTCTCGCCCTCCACCGGCACGCTCCGGCTCGCCCGCCGCAAGGACGAGCCGGGCCTGGCGCTCACCGCCTGGCGCGACCTGTGAGCCGCCGCCCGTCCGCGGGCGCACCGGCGGAAGCCCGGGCATGACAGGAGGGCCTCCGCATGTCGCGAGAGGCCCTCCTGTCCGTCAGTTCAGCGTGCGGCTCACGCCGGGACGGACGCCACGCCCTGCGCCAGGAACCGCTTGCCGTTCACCCGCTCGGAGACACCCTCGCGGTCCAGGTACGGCGTGATGCCGCCCAGGTGGAAGGGCCAGCCGGCGCCCGTGATGAGGCAGAGGTCGATGTCCTGCGCCTCGGCGACCACGCCCTCGTCGAGCATGATGCCGATCTCCTGCGCCACGGCGTCGAGCACGCGGTCGCGGACCTGCTCCTCCGTCAGGACGGTGTCGCCCTGCTTCAGCAGTGCGGCGACCTCGGGGTCCAGCTCCGGCTTGCCGGAGTCGTATACGTAGAAGCCGCGCTTGCCCGCCTCGACGACCGCCTTGAGGTTCGGGGAGACCGTGAAGCGGTCCGGGAAGGCCCGGTTGAGCGTCTCGGAGACGTGCAGACCGATGGCCGGGCCGACGAGCTCCAGCAGGACCAGCGGGGACATCGGCAGACCGAGCGGCTCGACGGCCTTCTCGGCGACCTCGACGGGGGTGCCCTCGTCGATGACGTTCTGGATCTCGCCCATGAAGCGGGTCAGGATGCGGTTCACGACGAACGCCGGGGCGTCCTTGGTGAGCACCGCGGTCTTCTTCAGCTTCTTGGCGACGCCGAACGCGGTCGCCAGGGAGGCGTCGTCGGTCTGCTCGCCGCGGACGATCTCCAGCAGCGGCAGCACGGCGACCGGGTTGAAGAAGTGGAAGCCCACGACCCGCTCGGGGTGCTTGAGCTTCGAGGCCATCTCCGACACCGACAGCGAGGAGGTGTTGGTGGCGAGGACCGCGTGCGCCGGGGCGACCGCCTCGACCTCCGCGAACACCTTCTGCTTGACGCCCATCTCCTCGAAGACCGCTTCGATGATGAAGTCGGCGTCCGAGAAGCCCTCGGCCTTGTCCAGCACACCGGACACCAGCGCCTTGAGGCGGTTGGCCTTGTCCTGGTTGATGCGGCCCTTGCCGAGCAGCTTGTCGATCTCGCCGTGGACGTAGCCCACGCCCTTGTCGACGCGCTCCTGGTCGATGTCGGTCAGCACGACCGGCACCTCGAGGCGGCGCAGGAACAGCAGCGCGAGCTGGCTGGCCATCAGACCGGCGCCGACGACACCGACCTTGGTGACCGGGCGGGCCAGGGACTTGTCGGGAGCGCCGGCGGGGCGCTTGCCGCGCTTCTGCACCAGGTTGAAGGCGTAGATGCCGGCGCGCAGTTCGCCGCCCATGATGAGGTCGGCGAGGGCCTGGTCCTCGGCGTCGTAGCCCTGCTGGAGGTCGCCGTTCTTGGCGGCGGCGATGATGTCCAGGGCGCGGTAGGCGGCCGGGGCGGCGCCGTGCACCTTGGAGTCCGCGATGAAGCGGCCCTTGGCGACGGCCTGGTCCCAGGCCTCGCCGCGGTCGATCACCGGGCGCTCGATCTTCAGCTCGCCCTTGAGGACGGTCGCGGTCCAGATCAGCGACTGCTCCAGGAAGTCCGCGCCCTCGAAGATCGCGTCGGCGATCCCGAGCTCGTAGACCTGCTTGCCCTTGAGCTGCTTGTTCTGGTTGAGGCTGTTCTCGATGATCACCGAGACGGCCTTCTCCGGACCGATCAGGTTCGGCAGGATCGTGCAGCCGCCCCAGCCCGGGACGAGGCCCAGGAAGACCTCGGGCAGGGAGAACGCCGGCACGGCCGCGGAGACGGTGCGGTAGGTGCAGTGCAGGCCCACCTCGACACCGCCGCCCATCGCGGCGCCGTTGTAGTACGCGAAGGTCGGCACGGCAAGCTGGGAGAGCCGCTTGAAGACCTCGTGGCCGCCCTTGCCGATGGCGAGGGCGTGCTCGTGCTCCTTGAGGATCTCCACGCCCTTGAGGTCGGCGCCGACCGCGAAGATGAACGGCTTGCCGGTGATGCCGGCGCCGACGATCTCGCCGTCCGCCGCCTCCTTCTCGACCTGGTCGATCGCGGCGTTGAGGTTCGCCAGCGAGGCCGGGCCGAAGGTGGTCGGCTTGGTGTGGTCGTGGCCGTTGTCCAGGGTGATCAGGGCGAAGCGCCCGGCACCGAGGGGGAGGTCGAAGTGGCGTACGTGCGCACTCGTGACGACCTCGTCCGGGAACAGCTCGGAAGCCTGCTTCAGAAGCTCGGCGGTGGTGCTCACTTGTCCCCCTCGAAGTGCGGGTTCTCCCAGATGACCGTCGCGCCCATGCCGAAGCCGACGCACATGGTGGTCAGGCCGTAGCGGACGTGCGGCTGCTCCTCGAACTGGCGGGCCAGCTGCGTCATCAGGCGGACGCCGGAGGAGGCCAGCGGGTGGCCGAACGCGATGGCGCCGCCGTACTGGTTGACGCGCTCGTCGTCGTCGGCGATGCCGTAGTGGTCGAGGAAGGCCAGGACCTGGACGGCGAAGGCCTCGTTGATCTCGAACAGGCCGATGTCGGAGATCGACAGGCCCGCCTGGGCCAGCGCCTTCTCCGTGGCCGGGATCGGGCCGTAGCCCATGACCTCCGGCTCGACACCCGCGAAGGAGTAGGACACCAGGCGCATCTTCACGGGGAGGTCGTGCTCCCGCGCGAACTCCTCGGAGGCGATGAGCGAGGCGGTGGCGCCGTCGTTCAGACCGGCCGCGTTACCGGCGGTGACCCGGCCGTGCACGCGGAACGGGGTCTTCAGGCCGGAGAGGTTCTCCAGGGTCGTGCCCGGGCGCATCGGCTCGTCGGCGGTGACCAGGCCCCAGCCCGTCTCACCGGCCTCGGGCGAGGTGCGGCGGACCGAGATCGGCACCAGGTCGGCCTGGATCTTGCCGTTGGCGTACGCCTTGGCGGCCTTCTCCTGGGAGCGCACGGCGTACTCGTCCGCGCGCTGCTTGGTGATCTGCGGGTAGCGGTCGTGCAGATTCTCCGCGGTCATGCCCATGAACAGGGCCGACTCGTCGACCAGCTTCTCGGAGACGAACCGCGGGTTCGGGTCGACGCCCTCGCCCATGGGGTGACGGCCCATGTGCTCGACACCGCCCGCGATGGCGATGTCGTAGGCGCCGAAGGCCACGGAACCGGCGACCGTGGTGACGGCGGTCAGCGCGCCGGCGCACATGCGGTCGATGGAGTAACCGGGCACGGACTGCGGCAGGCCGGCCAGGATGCCCGCGGTGCGGCCGATGGTCAGGCCCTGGTCACCGATCTGCGTGGTCGCGGCGATGGCGACCTCGTCGATCTTCTTCGGGTCGAGGCCGGGGTTGCGGCGCAGCAGCTCCCGGATCGCCTTCACGACGAGGTCGTCGGCACGGGTCTCGTGGTAGATGCCCTTCGGGCCCGCCTTGCCGAACGGGGTGCGGACGCCGTCGACGAAGACGACGTCCCTGACGGTACGAGGCACGATGGCTCTCCTCCAGGGTCAGGATTGCAGTGCTGCTGCGATGCGCTGAGCGCGCGCTCAGTCCCCATGCTACTTATGAGTAACGTAGCTGCACACCCCTGACAGGCGGAGCGGTGAAGGTCACACCTTCGGCGGTGCGGACCGTGCGGGGAGGCGTGGCGGCGACACCGAGGATCTTGGCCTGATCTCGACGCCGCCTCCTCCCCGTACGGGAGTGGTCGTCACGGCGACTGCGCGGACAGGGCCTCCACCAGTACCGGGGTCACCTGCTCCACCTGCCAGGGGCGTGCGCCGTGTCCCGCCAGCGCCTGGGCGACCGACTCGGCGGTGACCTCCTTCGGCGGCTCCCAGCACACCCGCCGGACGGTGTCCGGGGTGATCACGTTCTCCTGCGGCATGGTGAGCCGCTCGGCCAGCGCCGACACCCCCGCCCGGGCCGCGGACAGCCGGGCCGCGGCGACGGGGTCCTTGTCGGCCCAGGCGCGCGGCGGCGGGGGCCCGGCCACCGGCTGCCCCGGCTGGGGGAGCTGGGCCTCGCTCAGCGCCTTCGCCCGGTCCACGGCCGCCTGCCACTGCTCCAGCTGGCGCTTGCCCATCCGGTGCCCGAAGCCGGTCAGTGCCGCCAGGGCGCGCGCGTCGGCGGGCAGGGCCAGGGCCGCCTCCACGATCGCCGCGTCCCCGAGCACCTTGCCGGGGGAGACGTCCCGCCGCTGCGCGATCCGGTCCCGGGTCTGCCACAGCTCCCGCACGACGGCCAGCTGCCGCCGCCGGCGCACCTTGTGCATCCCCGAGGTGCGCCGCCAGGGGTCCTTGCGGGGCTCGGGCGGCGGCGCCGAGGCGATCGCGTGGAACTCCTGCCGCGCCCACTCCAGCTTCCCCTGCCGGTCCAGCTCCTTCTCCAGCGCGTCCCGCAGGTCGACGAGCAGTTCGACGTCCAGCGCCGCGTAGCGCAGCCACGGCTCGGGCAGCGGCCGGGTCGACCAGTCGACGGCGGAGTGGCCCTTCTCCAGCACGAAGCCCAGGACGCCCTCGACCATCGCGCCGAGGCCGACCCGGGGGAACCCGGCGAGCCGGCCGGCCAGCTCCGTGTCGAACAGACGGGTGGGCACCATGCCTATCTCGCGCAGGCAGGGCAGGTCCTGGGTGGCGGCGTGCAGCACCCACTCGACGCCGGACAGGGCCTCGCCCAGGCCGGAGAGGTCGGGGCAGGCCACGGGGTCGATCAGGGCCGTCCCGGCGCCCTCGCGGCGCAGCTGCACGAGGTAGGCGCGCTGGCCGTAGCGGTAGCCGGAGGCCCGCTCGGCGTCGACGGCGACGGGCCCGGAGCCGGCGGCGAAGGCGGCGATCACCCGGGCGAGGGCGGCCTCGTCCGCGACGACGGGCGGGATGCCCTCGCGCGGTTCCAGCAGGGGGATCGGCGCCTCCGTAGCAGAAGATCCGCCGTCGTCCGGAGGAGCGCCTCCGGTGGTTCGCAGTGAGCTGTCTGCTGCGGTGTCGTGGGCGTCGGTCACCTGTCAAGGGTATCCATGTATGGAGAGCGCCCGCCGACGGAACGTTCCGTCGGCGGGCGCCCGGGGGTCGCAAACCAGTCATGCCGGGGAAGAGGCGGGTTCGCGAACCGTGTGTGACGCGAACGGGGTCAGTGGATGATCCCGGTCCGCAGGGCCACCGCGACCATGCCGGCGCGGTCGCCCGTGCCGAGCTTGCGGGCGATCCGGGCGAGGTGGCTCTTGACGGTCAGTGCGGACAGGCCCATCGAGACGCCGATCGCCTTGTTCGACTGGCCTTCGGCGACCAGCCGCAGCACCTCGACCTCGCGGCCGGAGAGCTCGCGGTAGCCGCCCGGGTGGCTCGGGGCACCCGGGGGGCGGCGGTGCAGGCGGGCGGCGGCGGCGCCGATGGGGGCGGCGCCCGGACGGGTGGGGAGCCCGACGTTGGTGCGGGTGCCGGTGACGACGTACCCCTTCACACCGCCGGCGAGCGCGTTGCGCACGGCGCCGATGTCGTCGGCCGCCGACAGGGCGAGCCCGTTGGGCCAGCCCGCGGCGCGGGTCTCGGAGAGCAGGGTGAGGCCGGAGCCATCCGGCAGGTGGACGTCGGCGACGCAGATGTCGCGGGGGTTGCCGATGCGGGGACGAGCCTCCGCGATGGACGAGGCCTCGATGACGTCGCGCACACCGAGCGCCCACAGGTGGCGGGTGACGGTGGAGCGGACGCGCGGATCGGCCACGACCACCATGGCGGTCGGCTTGTTCGGGCGGTAGGCGACCAGGCTTGCGGGCTGCTCGAGGAGAACGGACACCAGGCCTCCTGGGGTGCGGGACGGGGCCGGCTCGTGGGGGGTGAAGCCGGGACGAACCGTGCTTTCAAGGTCACAGTCGTCTTCGGCACCCACCCCGGCGGCCTTTAGAGAATGATCACGATTCAGTGATAACAATCCGTGCAATTCGGACACGCGGTCGATCATTCGAAGGCCGGACGGTTTCGGTCTGCGTCGGTACGCGGCCGAAAGTGGCCGTATCGACAAAGTGATTCGGCCAAGAGGGGGACTCAGGTGTGATCGTCGGCAGGGCATGGTTGACCGCCCCGTACAGGTTCGATCAGTACGGGGTCGGTGAAGGGGGTTCTACGCGGGTGAAGGGGGTTCTGCAGGGGGTGAAGGGGGCTGGCGGGGCCCGGTCAGTGCGAGCGGGGTCCGCGCCGCTGGGGCAGCGTCACCACCGAGGCGTCGCCGGGCACGGCCGGCGGCAGCCCTCCGACCTGGGCGAGCAGGTCGCACCAGGAGGCCAGGTGCGCGGCCGTGTCCGGCACGCCGCCCAGGCCCTCGCGCGGCGTCCACGACGCGCGGATCTCGATCTGCGAGGCCGCGGGACGGGCGGACAGTCCGCCGAAGTAGTGGGAGCTCGCACGCGTGACCGTGCCGCTCGGCTCCCCGTAGGTCAGCCCGCGGGCCTGCAGCGCGCCGGTCAGCCAGGACCAGCACACCTCCGGCAGCAGCGGGTCCGCCGCCATCTCCGGCTCCAGCTCCGCGCGCACCAGCGTCACCAGCCGGAACGTGCCGCGCCAGGCGTCGTGCCCCGCCGGGTCGTGCAGCAGCACCAGCCGGCCGTCCGCCAGATCCTGGTCGCCGTCGACGACGGCGGCCTCCAGCGCGTGGGCCCAGGGGGCGAGACGCTTGGGGGCGGGCGTCGGCTCCACCTCGATCTGGGGCCGCAGGCGCGCCGCCCGCAGCGCCTCGACGGCGGCCCGGAAGGGCAGCGGGGCGGAGTCCGCCTCCCGCCGGTCGTTCCCGGTGTCCTTCGCTTCGTCCATACCGCCAGCGCCGTCCGACAGTGGTCCCTGAGCCGCAGCCATGCGGGAAGGTTACGGTGACCGGAGCCCCGCGCGGGGCTAGACACCCCGCGCCCGTCCAGGGGCTGGATCACGCCGTCCGGCCGCGTGCGAAACTTGCCCCGTGAGTGCCAACGACGCCCCCCGGGCCCCGCAGCCGTCCGCCACGTACGACTCCGCCTTCCTCAAGGCCTGCCGGCGCGAGCCCGTACCCCACACCCCGGTGTGGTTCATGCGGCAGGCCGGGCGCTCACTGCCGGAGTACCGCAAGGTCCGCGAGGGCGTCCCGATGCTCGAGTCCTGCATGCGGCCCGAGCTGGTCACGGAGATCACCTTGCAGCCGGTGCGCCGGCACGGCGTGGACGCGGCGATCTTCTTCAGCGACATCGTCGTACCCCTGAAGGCCATCGGCATCGACCTCGACATCAAGCCCGGCGTCGGCCCCGTCGTCGAGCGGCCGATCCGCACCCGCGCCGACCTCGCGCAGCTGCGCGACCTGACCCCCGAGGACGTCTCCTACGTCACCGAGGCGATCGGTCTGCTCACCCGCGAACTGGGTGCCACGCCCCTCATCGGCTTCGCCGGGGCCCCCTTCACCCTCGCCAGCTACCTGGTCGAGGGCGGCCCGTCGCGCACGTACGAGAACGCCAAGGCGATGATGTACGGCGACCCGGAGCTGTGGGCCGACCTGCTGGACCGCCTCGCGGACATCACCGCCGCGTTCCTGAAGGTGCAGATCGAGGCGGGCGCCTCGGCGGTGCAGCTCTTCGACTCCTGGGCGGGCGCCCTGGCCCCCGTCGACTACCGGCGCTCCGTGCTGCCCGCGTCGGCGAAGGTGTTCGAGGCCGTCGCCGCGTACGGCGTGCCGCGCATCCACTTCGGCGTCGGCACCGGCGAACTGCTCGGCCTCATGGGCGAGGCGGGCGCGGACGTCGTCGGCGTCGACTGGCGCGTCCCGCTCGATGAGGCCGCCCGCCGCGTCGGCCCCGGCAAGGCGCTCCAGGGCAACCTCGACCCGACGGTCCTGTTCGCCCCCACGGAGGCCGTCGAGGCCAAGACGCGCGAGGTCCTGGAGTCGGCCGAGGGCCTGGAAGGACATGTGTTCAACCTCGGTCACGGGGTCATGCCCTCCACGGACCCGGACGCCCTGACGCGCCTGGTGGAGCACGTGCACACGCACACCGCGCGCTGACCCCGGCCCGGCGGCCCCGACGGCCGGCCACGGGCCGAGGCTGCCCGGGCGGGTGCCGGTGAATCGGCCGGTCCGGTGAACGCGGCCGCACGGGCGTGCGTATGAAGCGTCAACCGCCCGCGGCGCGGGGAAGGCGCATCGCGGGGCCGACGTGAGGAACAGGCGATGAACGACCGAGGTACTCCTCCGATGCACGCCCTGCCCGACGGCGAGGCGGAACTGACGCTGGTGGTGCGGCTGCCCTGGGAGGACGTGGCCCGGCTCGGCCAGGAGGCCGGGCGGCTGGCGACCCAGATGCGGCGGCCCGTGACGCTGGACGAGGCGGTGAGCCACCGGTTGCGTTCGACGCGGGTCGCCGCGCACGCGAAGCCGGCGGGGGAGCAGCCGGCGGCGGTGACGGCCGCTTCGGGGTCGGTGTCCTCCCTGCCGGCCCGGCCGCCGGCGGAGCAGGCGCGGCAGGCCATCGACCGGATCAACGGGACGGCGGGCACGGCGTAGGGCTTCGCCGTGGGGGCTGTGGGTTCGTTGCCGGGTGCGGGGGCGTGGGGGTTGTTCGCGCAGTTCCCCGCGCCCCTGAGGGTGTGGGCCGGGGGCGGTAGGAAGAGCTGCGGGTCCTGCCCTTCCCCGCGCCCCTGAAAGTCGGCGCTACGACGAGTTGCGGATTTTTGCGGCCGCCTTGCGGGCTGCCACCAGGACCGGGTCCCAGACCGGGGAGAACGGTGGGGCGTAGCCGAGGTCCAGGGCGGTCATCTGCTCCACCGTCATCCCGGCGGTCAGGGCCACCGCGGCCACGTCGACGCGCTTGCCCGCGCCCTCCCGGCCGACGATCTGCACCCCGAGGAGGCGGCCGGTGCGTACCTCCGCGAGCATCTTGACGGTCATGGGGGAGGCGTCGGGGTAGTAGCCGGCGCGGCTGGTCGACTCGACGGTCACCGCCTCGAAGCGCAGGCCGGCCCGGTGGGCGTCCTTCTCGCGCAGGCCCGTGCGGGCGATCTCCAGGTCGCACACCTTGCTCACCGCCGTGCCGACCACGCCCGGGAACGTGGCGTAGCCGCCGGCGGCGTTGGTGCCGATGATCTGGCCGTGCTTGTTGGCGTGGGTGCCGAGCGGGATGTACCGCTCCTGGCCGGAGACCAGGTCGAACACCTCGACGCAGTCGCCGCCCGCCCAGATGTCCTCATGGCCGCGCACCCGCATCGAGCGGTCCGTGAGCAGACCGCCGTGCGCGCCGAGCGGAAGTCCGGCCCGCCGCGCCAGGGACGTCTCGGGGCGCACGCCGAGACCCAGCACGACGACGTCCGCGGGGAACTCCGCGTCCTGGGTGGCCACCGCCCGCACACGGCCGTCCTCACCGGTGAGGATCTTCGTCACCTCGGCGTCGCCGGCCATCGTGATGCCGAGGCCCACCATGGCCTCGTGCACCAGGCGGCCCATGTCCGGGTCGAGGGTCGACATGGGCTCGGCGCCGCGGTCGACGACCGTCACCTCGTAGCCGCGGTTGATGAGCGCCTCGGCCATCTCCACGCCGATGTAGCCGGCCCCGACGACCACAGCCCGCCGCCCGGGGGTGCGCTCCAACGTGTCGATCAGGGCCTGGCCGTCGTCGAGCGTCTGCACCCCGTGCACGCCCTCGGCGTCGGCACCCGGCATGTCGGGCCGGATCGGGCGGGCGCCGGTCGCGAGCACGAGCCGGTCGTACGCCGTCCAGGTCTCCTCGCCCGAGTCGACGTCGCGGGCGCGCACCCGCCGGCCCTCGACGTCCAGGGCGGTGACCTCGGTGCGCAGCCGCAGGTCGATGTCGCGGGCGCGGTGCTCCTCGGGGGTGCGGGCGATGAGCCGGTCCCGGTCGGTGACGGAGCCGCCCACCCAGTAGGGGATGCCGCACGCCGAGTACGAGGTGAAGTGACCCCGTTCGAACGCCACGATCTCCAGTTCGTCGTGGCCCTTGAGGCGGCGGGCCTGCGACGCCGCGGACATGCCCGCGGCGTCGCCCCCGACGACGACCAGTCGCTCCCTGCGCGTACGGCTCATGCTCATGCGAACACGCTACGGGAGCAGGGCATTTCAGTCCCGCCCGCCCGGCTGCCGGGTTTCGGACGCGGGCACCGGACGGGCCGTGGGCAGCGGACCCGCAGGGCCCGCCGCCGGAGCGGGCCCGGGGCGGCGCGGCAGGCGCGGGCGGACGACCCGCAGCCACAGCAGCAGCAGGGCCGCCGCGGCCGCGGCGAACGGCAGGACCGCGCCGAGGGCGACGGCCAGCCAGCGCAGCATGGTCGAGAACGCGTGCCAGCCGCCCGCGAGCGCGTCGAGGAACCCGGGGTCGTCGTCCTCGGCCGCCTGCGCCACCGGCGTGCGGGACAGGGACAGGGTGACGGTGGCCAGGCTGGTGCGGTCCTTCAGGGACGCCTGCCGGGCGAGCAGCGCCTCCAGGTCGGCCTGGCGGGTGCTCAGTTCCCCCTCCAGGGTGACGACGTCACTGAGTTTGGTCGCCCGGTCCATCAGCTCCCGGATGCGCGCCACGCTCGCCCGCTGCGTCCTGATGCGGCTCTCCACGTCCACCACCTGGTCGGTGACGTCCTGCGCCTTGGCGCTGCGCTCCAGGAGCCTGCCCGAGCCCTCCAGGTCGGTGAGGACCTCCTCGTACTTCTCCACGGGCACGCGCAGCACCACGCGGGTGCGCTCACGGCCCTCCCCGTCGCGGGTGGTGGTCTCGTTGCCGACGTAGCCGCCCGCCTCCTCGGCGCGGGCGCGTGCCCGGTCCAGGGCCTTCGGGACGTCCTCGACCTGCACGGTCAGCTCGGCGGTGCGGATGACGGCGCTGCCGGTGAGCTTCGGCGCAGCGGTCGCCCGGGCGCCGTTCGCGGCGCCGCCCGCCCCGGCCTCGCCGCCGGCGTCACCGGGGGCCTTGCCGTCGTACCGGGGCGCGGCGGCCCCCCGGTCGCCGGCCGACTTGCCGCCGGAGTCGTCACCGGCGCCGCTGCACCCGGTGAGCGCCAGGGCGGCGGCCAGCAACAGCGCGGCCGGCGGCGGGGCGGAGTGTCGTACGGGTCGTCGTGTGCGCATGCGGGCATCCCCCGGGTCGATTCGCCTGACGCCTCTTCGACGCCCGGGCGGGCGCGGGCGTTCGGCGCGGGACGGTTCCGATGCGGTCACGGCCGGGACTCGGGACGGACACCGGGGCGCGGCGGCACACCCGGCGGGGTCTGAGAGGCTGGGGTCATGCGCGAAGTTCACGCCCGCGAGGGCACGGGTCGGGTCGTCGTCGTCGGGGCGGGCATCGCGGGGCTGGCCGCCGCGCACCGGCTGCTGCAACGCGGGGCGCGGGTGACCGTGCTGGAGGCCTCCGGCCGGGTCGGCGGCAAGCTGCTGCCCGGCGAGGTCGCCGGGGCGCGCGTGGACCTCGGCGCCGAGTCGATGCTGGCCCGCCGTCCCGAGGCGGTGGAGCTCGCCCGCGAGGTCGGGCTCACGGACCACCTCCAGCCGCCGGCCACCGCGACGGCCTCCCTGTGGACCCGGGGCGCGCTGCGGCCCATGCCCAAGGGTCATGTGATGGGCGTGCCCGGCACCGCCGCCGCCCTGTCCGGCGTGCTGTCCGAGGAGGGCCTGGCCCGCATCGGACGCGACGCCGAACTGCCCCGCACGGAGGTGGGGGAGGACGTGGCGGTGGGCGAGTACGTGGCGGCCCGCCTCGGCCGCGAGGTCGTGGACCGGCTGGTGGAACCACTGCTGGGCGGTGTCTACGCGGGCGACGCGTACCGCATCTCCCTGCGCTCGGCCGTCCCCCAGCTCTTCCAGGCCGCCCGGACCCACACCTCCCTGACGGAGGGCGTGCGGGAGATCCAGCAGCGGGCGGCCGCCGCCCGGCAGACCGGCCCGGTGTTCACGGGCCTGCGCGGCGGCGTGGGCACCCTGCCGCTCGCGGTCGCCGAGTCCGTCCGCGCCCGCGGGGGCGAGATCCTCACCGGCACGCCGGTGACGCGGTTGCGCCGCACCCCCGAGGGCGACTGGGAGGTGGCCTCCGCCGAGCGCACCTGGCGGGCGGACGCCGTGATCGTCGCCGTCCCCGCCCCGGCCGCGGCGCGGCTGCTGCGCGAGGAGAGCCCCGCGGCCGCCGCCGAGCTCGACGCCGTCGAGTACGCCTCCATGGCCCTGGTCACCCTGGCCTACCGCCGCGGCGAGGCGGCCCTGCCCGAGGGAAGCGGCTTCCTGGTGCCGCCGGTGGACGGACGCACCATCAAGGCGTCCACCTTCGCCTCGCACAAGTGGGGCTGGATCGCCGAGGAGAATCCCGGTCTGCTCCTGGTGCGCACCTCCGTCGGACGCCACGGCGAGACGGAGGTCCTCGAGCGCGACGACGCCGAACTGGTCGAGGTCTCCCGCAGGGACCTGAAGGAGGCGACCGGGCTGGAGGCCGCGCCCGTCGCCACCCGGGTCACCCGCTGGGACGGCGGCCTGCCCCAGTACCCGGTCGGGCACCACGCGCGGGTGGCCCGCATCCGCGAGCACGTCGCCGCGCTGCCCGGCCTCGCCGTGTGCGGCGCCCCGTACGACGGCGTGGGCATCCCGGCCTGCATCGCGAGCGCCCGCGCCGCCGTGGACCAGGTCCACGGCGACCTGCGGGGTGTGCAGCAGCTCACCGCGCACCCGGTGCAGAGCCTGCACGGCGGAGCGGGAGAATGAGGGACATGAGTGACGACGCCTCCACCACCGAACCCGGCAGGATCCCGAACAAGGGCAAGCTGGCCAAGGACCTCAACGAGGTCATCCGCTACACGCTCTGGTCCGTCTTCAAGCTGAAGGACGTCCTGCCCGAGGACCGCGCCGGGTACGCCGACGAGGTCCGGGAGCTGTTCGACCAGCTCGCCGCGAAGGACGTGACGATCCGCGGCACCTACGACGTGTCGGGCCTGCGCGCCGACGCCGACGTCATGATCTGGTGGCACGCGGAGACCAGCGACGCCCTGCAGGAGGCGTACAACCTCTTCCGCCGCACCAAGCTGGGCCGCGCCCTGGAGCCCGTCTGGTCGAACATGGCGCTGCACCGCCCCGCCGAGTTCAACCGCTCGCACATCCCGGCGTTCCTCGCCGACGAGACGCCCCGCGACTACGTCAGCGTCTACCCCTTCGTGCGCTCCTACGAGTGGTACCTGCTGGCCGACGAGGACCGCCGCCGCATGCTCGCCGACCACGGCAAGATGGCCCGCGGTTTCCCGGACGTGCGCGCCAACACCGTCGCCTCGTTCTCCCTGGGCGACTACGAGTGGATCCTCGCCTTCGAGGCCGACGAGCTGTACCGCATCGTCGACCTCATGCGCCACCTGCGCGGCTCGGAGGCCCGCCGCCACGTCCGCGAGGAGGTGCCCTTCTACACGGGCCGCCGCAAGGACATCGCCGACCTGGTCGCCGGCCTGGCCTGACCCAGCCGACCCGCACGGCGGTCCCGGGTCCGTCCGGGGCCGCCCGCGGGGAAGGCGGGCACCGTCCGCCGCTGCCCGGGGCCATGCCTCCCTGCGCCCCCGGCCGCGTCAGCCGCGCGCCTGCCGCTGCGCGAAGGCCGCGCGCAATTCCGGTTCGCCGACCGCGTGGACGCCGCGCACGGCCACGGACGTGAGGTACGCACGGTCGTCGGCGGCGCCGTCCGCGGTGCGGGGCAGGGCGCCCAGCAGCCGCTGACCGGCCGGGGAGGCCCAGCGCGCGTACGGGTGCACCTCGATCCGGGCGACGGCGAGGCAGCTCAGGGCGAGGGTCAGCGGCAGCGCGAACCACAGCGCCACCAGGTGCCGCGGCAGGTCCGGCGGGACCGGCACCAGCAGCGCGAGCAACCCGAGACCGAGGACGGCCAGGGCGGCCCGGCGCACCTGACGGACCGCCGAAGCCACCGTCGTACGCGCGCTGTCGGGCACCGCGAGGCCCGCGCGGACCAGCCCGTCGGCGATGCCCCGCACTGCCTCCGCCGCGGCGGCCGTGGTGCGCACCGGCGCGATGCGGCACTGCCCCTCGGGGCCGATGGCCCCTATCACCGAGCGCTCCATGTCGTCCCGCCCCCGCGGGTCGACGACCGTGGCCCAGCCGGTGTGGGCCAGCAGCAGCCGGCGCTGACGGGCCATCGCCACCAGCGTCACGTCGGCGACCCGCCGGGGCCCGCCGGAGAGGAACGCCGCCTCGTACAGGGTGAGTTCGCGGTCCCGGCCGGTGTCGGTGCCACCGGCCGCGGCCCGCACGGCCGCCAGACACAGGCGGGTGCACGCCGTACCGGCCACGGCCCAGGCCGCCAGGAGGAGAAGGACCCAGAGCATATGTCGTTTGTATGTGACGCCGTCGGGAGAACACCATGCCTCGTCCACGATACGGACGCAGTGTTGCCGGGATGTGACGTTCCGTTCCACCTCTGCCCGGGGCGCCCGCACGGGGAGTTCGGCCACTAGCCCACCCGGGTCCTTTGCCACCGTCCGCACCCCGCCGCGGCGGTGCGTCCCGTGGCCGCCGCCCCTCCCATGGGCCATGTTGCTGACGGTCGAGCCGAACGGCTCACGGCCGAGAGCGAAGGAGGCCCCGCGGTGGGTGAGCTGTACATCGGCGGCGAGTGGACCCGGGCGGCGGCCGGCGGCCGCCGTGACGTGATCAATCCCTACGACGCCTCCGTCGTCACCACCGTCGACGAGGCGGACGCCACCGACGTCGACCGGGCCGTGACCGCCGCCCGCAGGGCCTTCGACCAGGGCGACTGGCCGGAGGCCCCCTCCCGCCGGCGGGCCGACCTGCTGCTGCGCGTGCACGACCTGCTCCTGCGCGACCGTGAGGACATCGCCCGCACCGAGACCCTCGACACCGGCAAGACGCTGACCGAGGCGCGGATCGACGTCGAGGACGTGGCCAACGCCTTCCGCTACTTCGCCGAGCTCGCCGGGAAGGACGGCGGCCGGGTCGTCGACGTCGGCCCCGGCGTCCTCAGCCGCGTCGTCTACCAGCCGGTCGGCGTGTGCGCGCTCATCGCCCCCTGGAACTACCCGCTGCTGCAGGCCTCCTGGAAGGTCGCCCCGGCGCTCGCCGCGGGCAACACCTTCGTGCTCAAGCCCAGCGAGACCACCCCCCTGACCACGGTCATGATGATGCGCCTCATCGAGGAGGCCGGCGCCCCGCCCGGCGTCGCCAACCTCGTGCTGGGCTCGGGCGCGACCGTCGGCGCCGCCCTGACCGACCACCCCGACGTGGACCTGGTGTCCTTCACCGGCGGCCTCGCCACCGGCCGCCGGATCATGGCCGCGGCCGCCGGCGGCCCGAAGAACATCGCCCTGGAACTGGGCGGCAAGAACCCCAACATCGTGTTCGCGGACGCCGACTTCGACGCCGCCGTCGACTACGCGCTCGACGCCGCGTTCCTGCACTCCGGCCAGGTCTGCTCCGCCGGTTCCCGGCTGCTCGTCCAGGAGGAGCTGCACGACCGGTTCGTCGACGCCCTCGCCCGCCGCGCCCAGGCCATCCGCCTGGGCGACGGCATGGAGGACGGCACCGAGAGCGGCCCGCTCAGCTCCGCCGAGCACCGCGAGAAGGTCGAGGGCTACATCGCACTCGGCCGGGAGGAGGGCGCCCGCCTCGTCACCGGGGGCACCCGGCCGAAGGACCCCGCCCTCAGCCGCGGCTTCTTCCTGCTGCCGACGATCTTCGCCGACTGCCACCGCTCCATGCGGATCGTCCAGGAGGAGGTGTTCGGCCCGGTCGTCACCGTCGAGCGCTTCGCCACCGAGGACGAGGCCGTCGGCCTGGCCAACGACACCCGCTACGGACTGGCCGGCGGCGTGTGGACCTCTGACGCGAGCCGCGCCCAGCGCGTCGCCCAGCGGCTGCGCCACGGCACGGTGTGGATCAACGACTTCCACCCGTACGTGCCGCAGGCCGAGTGGGGCGGTTTCGGCCGCTCCGGCGTCGGGCGCGAGCTCGGCCCCACCGGACTGCGCGAGTACCAGGAGGCCAAGCACATCTACCAGAACCTCGCCCCCGCACCCTCCGGCTGGTTCAAGGGCTGACCCGCGTCCGGCACCACCGCCCCGCACCGCACCCCGAGAAAGGCACCGCATGGCCACCCCTCCCGCGCACGGCGCCGAGTCCGCCTACGACTACGTCATCGTCGGCGGCGGCACCGCAGGCTGCGTGCTCGCCGCCCGGCTCAGCGAGGACCCCGACTGCCGCGTCTGCGTCATCGAGGGCGGCCCCAGTGACGTCGGCGACGAGCGCATCCTGCGCCTGCGCAACTGGATCAACCTGCTCGGCTCGGAGTTCGACTACGGCTACACCACCGTGGAGCAGCCCCGCGGCAACTCGCACATCCTGCACTCCCGGGCCCGCGTCCTCGGCGGCTGCTCCTCGCACAACACCCTGATCAGCTTCCTGCCGCTGCCGCAGGACCTCGACGACTGGGTGAGCCGCGGATGCGCCGGCTGGGACCCGGCCACGATCCTGCCCTACCGGCAGCGGCTGCAGACCGAGATCGTCCCGGTGGCCGAGGCCGACCGCAATCCCATCGCCGAGGACTTCGTCACCGCCGCCTCCCGCGCCCTCGGCGTCCCGGTCGTCGACGACTTCAACGCCGAGCCCTTCGCCGACGGTGCCGGCTTCTTCTCCCTGGCCTACCAGCCGGAGGGCAACCTGCGCTCCTCCGCGTCCGTCGCCTACCTGCACCCGGTGCTGCACCGGCCCAACCTCACGCTGCTGCTGGAGACCTGGGCCCACCGCATCGTCCCCGACGCGTCCGGACGGCTGACCCGCGTCGCGGTCCGGGGCGCCGACGGCGAACCCGCCACCGTCCGCGCCGAGCGCGAACTGCTGCTGTGCGCGGGCGCCATCGACACCCCGCGCCTGCTGATGCTGTCCGGTATCGGCCCCGCCGACGACCTGCGCGCGCTCGGCATCGACGTCCGGATCGACCTGCCCGGCGTCGGCGAGAACCTGCTGGACCACCCCGAGTCCGTCATCGTCTGGGAGACCGCCGGCCCGCTGCCGCCCAACTCCGCGATGGACTCCGACGCGGGCCTGTTCCTGCGCCGCGACAAGGGACAGCCGCGCCCCGACCTGATGTTCCACTTCTACCAGGTGCCGTTCACCGTCAACACCGAACGCCTCGGCTACCCGGTGCCGCCGTACGGGGTGTGCATGACGCCGAACGTGCCGCGCGCCCGCTCCACGGGACGGATGTGGCTGCGCAGCAGCAACCCCGCAGAGCATCCGGCCCTGGACTTCCGCTACTTCACCGATCCGGAGGGCCACGACGAGCGCACCATCGTGGACGGGCTGAAGGTGGCCCGCGAGGTGGCCGCGACCGCCCCGCTGCGCGACTGGCTGGTCCGGGAGGTCGCCCCCGGCCCGGACGTCGTCTCGGACGCCGACCT
The DNA here is from genome assembly GCF_055567995.1 of Streptomyces sp. NPDC026246. Classification (NCBI taxonomy): domain Bacteria; kingdom Bacillati; phylum Actinomycetota; class Actinomycetes; order Kitasatosporales; family Streptomycetaceae; genus Streptomyces; species Streptomyces sp. NPDC026246. Next base: position 28,266 of record NZ_JBVHPJ010000001.1, read on the forward strand.
GTCCGAGTACGGCCGGCGCGCCGCGCACACCGTCTACCACCCGGCCGGCACTTGCCGCATGGGCTCACCCGACGACCCGATGGCCGTCTGCGACCCGGACCTGAGGCTGCTGGGCGCGCAGGGCGTGCGGATCGTGGACGCGTCGGTGTTCCCGACGATGCCCACCATCAACCCGATGGTGACCGTGCTGCTGGCCGCCGAACGGGCCGCGGACCTCGTCACCGGCCGCCCGGGTCCGGCCGAGCAGGGAACCCTGCGGTGACCCAGCCCTCCGCCGCCGCCTCCGGACCCGTCCCCGAGGGCGAGCGCGGCTCCGAGTTCCGCAAGGACATGGGCCCGTGGGCGAACTTCGCCCTCGGCTTCACGTACCTGTCCCCGGTGGTGAGCACCTACACCCTCTTCGGCATCGCGATCGTCGACGGCGGCCCGCCGATGATCTGGGCGTTCGTGCTGGCCGGGTGCGGCCAGTTCCTCGTCGCGCTGATCTTCGGGGAGATCGTCGCCCAGTATCCGATCGCGGGCGGCGTCTACCCCTGGGCCCGGCGGCTGTGGGGCAGGCGCTGGGCATGGATGACCGGCTGGGTGTACATGTGGGCGCTGCTGGTGACCATCACCTCCGTCGCCTACGGCGCCGGCCCCTACATCGCCATCCTCTTCGGCTTCGACGCCACGGTGCACACCACAGTGCTGTGCACCGCCGTGCTCATCGTCGTCGCCATCCTCATCAACTACATGGGCACCAAGGCCCTGTCGGCGGCGGCCATCATCGGCTTCGGCGGCGAGCTCATCGGCGCCCTCGTCGTCGGCATCTACCTGCTGTCCACCCACCGCCACCACAACGTGGGCATCATCTTCGACACCTACGGGATCGAGGAGAACGGCTCCTACCTGCCGGCGTTCCTGGCGGCCGCCATCATCGGCTTCTACCAGTACTACGGTTTCGAGGCCTGCGGAGACACCGCGGAGGAGGTCGCCCACCCGGGGCGCGTCATCCCGCGTGCGATGCGGCGCACCATCTACATCGGGGGCGCCGCGGCCACGTTCACCTGCATGTCGCTTCTGCTGTCGGTCACGGACTTCAACGCGATCATCTCCGGTGAGGTGGCCGACCCGGTGGTGAACGTGCTGTACGACGCCATGGGCGAGACCGGGGCCCGGCTGGTGATGGCCGTGGTGCTCATCTCCTTCCTGTCCTGCACGATCAGCCTCCAGGCCGCGGCCGGGCGGCTCATCTACTCCTACGCCCGGGACGAGATGATCGTCGGACACCGGCTGCTGCGGCGGTTCGTCCACGCCCGTGCGGTGCCCAGCTGGGCGCTGTTCGTGTCCGCGGCCGTCCCGCTGCTGATCGCGTTCGCCTCGCTGCTGTCCGAGGACGCGCTGACCAACATCGTCTCGTTCGCGATCCTCGGCATCTACGCCTCGTTCCAGATGGTCGTCCTGGCCGCCCTGCGCGCCCGGCTCAAGGGCTGGCGCCCGGCGGGGGAGTTCACCCTGGGCCGCTGGGGCACGGCCGTGAACGTCGGGGCGCTGGCCTACGGGATCTTCGCCATCGTCAACATCTGCTGGGCCCGTAGCCCCGAGAAGCCGTGGTGGGAGAACTGGATCGTCCTGCTGTGCGGCGCGGTCGTGCTGGGCACGGGGCTGCTGTACATGTTCACCACGCACCACTACGGCCGCGGCGACGCGGCCGCGGGTGACGCGGTGCCCGAGGAGAGCGGCACGGCCGGGCGTTAGCGCCGCAGCAGCACCCTGCGCGTGGCGCGGGCCAGCCGGTGCGCCGGGCGGCGGGAACGCGGCTTCGGCCCCGACCGGTCCAGCCACCACTCGCGCAGTTCCCGCCGGGCCGCGGCGTCGTCCGGCAGCCCGGCGGAGAGCAGGTGCCCGGCGAAGGACAGGGCGTCGCGCCGGTAGCCGCCGGTCATCGGCCGGGCCTGCGCGTACCCGAGGAACGCCGGGCGGTACCGCGGGCCGAGGATCTCCGGCAGTTCGGGCGCGACCTTCGCGACGACGTCCGCCCGCTTGGCGGCGAGTGCCCGCGCCTGCACACCGATCCGCACCCGGTCGAACCCCTCGGGCACGGGCGTCCCCGCGACCAGCGCCGACAGCAGCGCGGTCTGCGCGAGCCCGAGCCGCCCCCGCGCCTCGTCCGCACCGTCGGCGGCCCCCGGACCGGAGGCGCCCCCCGACGCCCCGGCCCCAGGCCCCCCGGCGGGGCCGCCCACCGGCAGGGACGCCTCGCCGGGACGGGGTACGGCGCGCGCGTGGGCAGGGGTGCCTACCTCGGTCTTCACCCGCTGCACCGCTCCCGCCTCCACGGCCCGGCGTACGGCGGCCAGTTCGCCCTCCAGTTCCGCCGGGGCCGGGAAGTTCTCGTCGCGCTCCAGCAGGACACCCGGCGGGCAGACCCGGGAGGCCAGGTCGGTCAGGATGTCCAGGACCGGCCGCGGGACGGGATGGGCGTGACTGTCGTGCCAGACGCCGTCGCGTTCGAAACCGCCGGCGACATGCACGTACGCGATGGCCTCCAGGGGCAGCTCGGCGAGGGCCTTGGCCGGGTCCTCGCCGCGGTTGACGTGGTTGGTGTGCAGGTTGGCCACGTCGATGAGGAGCCGCACGCCCGTGCGGTCCGCGAGCTCGTACAGGAACTGGCCCTCCGTCATCTCCTCGCCCGGCCAGGCCAGCAGCGCGGCGATGTTCTCGACGGCCAGCGGCACCGGCAGGGCGTCCTGCGCGATCCGCACGTTCGCGCACAGCACGTCCAGAGCGTCACGGGTGCGCGGCACGGGCAGCAGGTGACCGGCCTCCAGATGCGGCGTGGCGGTCAGTGCGCCGCCGGCCCGGACGAACGCGATGTGCTCGGTGACCAGCGGGGACCCCAGGACCTGGGCCCGTTCGGCGAGCGCGGCCAGCCGGCCGGGGTCGGGCCGGTCCGCGCCGCCGAGGCCCAGCGAGACACCGTGCGGCACCACGGTGACGCCGCGCTCGCGCAGCCGCAGCAGCGACTCGGGCAGATGCCCGGGGCAGACGTTCTCGGCCACGGCCTCGACCCAGTCGATGCCCGGCATGCGTTCCACGGCGTCCGCGATCTCCGGCCGCCACCCGATGCCCGTCCCCAGTCGTTCCATCGTTCCCCCTCCTCCACCCGGCCGATCCCCGGACGTGACGGGGGTATGGCCCAGCCGCTCGCGCCCGAACCCTCCCCGGTCCGGCTTCAGAGCAACATTTGAGGTTCGACGCGCGCGGTGGCCGCCGGACGCGACCGGCGACCACCGTCCCCCTGACCCGCCGGGGCGCTAGACCCTGCGCGAGGGGTGGTAGTTGAACACCGACCACAGGACGAACAGGCCGGTCACGATCATGATGATCGACCAGAACGGCTGGTACGGCAGCCACAGGAAGTTCGCGATCAGCGCCAGGCCGACCACGACCGCGCTGACGGCCCGCGCCCAGGTCGCGCCGGTGAACAGGCCGAACCCGGCGATCATCACGAGCAGGCCGACGATCAGGTGGATCCAGCCCCACGCGGTGAGGTCGAACTCGAAGACGTAGTCGCCGAAGCTCGTGTACACCTCGTCGTTGGCGATCGCCGCGATGCCCTGGAAGATCGCGAAGAAGCCGTAGACGATCATCAGGGTGGCGCCGAGGGCGAGACCGCCGGCCGCCCACGGGTCGCCGGAGCCGCCGGAGCCGCCCGGCTTCCGGTCGTCGGCGGGAGGGGCGGAGGGTGGGGGCGCGGCGCTGGTCATGGCTGCCTCCTGCGTCGGGGTTGTCTGTAACCCCACTGGAGCACCCGGCCGCGTCCGGCGCTCCCGCGATTGCTCCGAACGGGTGGTGGCCGCCGGCCGCACCGCGTCCCGCTACCGGCGCAGCGCCGGATGGTCGGCGACGACCGTGCACGAGCCGGGCGCGATCTCCGTGAACCCGGCGTCCCGGACCACGGGCAGCCCCGCGGTGGTCAGTGCGGACCAGCGGACGGGGTCGGCCGTGCGCACGGCCAGCGGGAAGCCGGCGTCCCGCCAGGCGGCCCGCTCGGGACCGGACAGCTCCCACCAGGCCAGCTGCGCGCCGTGGCCGGCCTGGGCCATCGCCTTGCCGGCCGACATGCCGAGCTCCGGGTTCAGCCACAGCACGACGGCGTCCGGGTCGGCGCCGGCCGGCTCCTGCGGATCGTCCAGGTCGGTGCCGGAGACCTGGAGCCGGGCGAGGTCCTTCGGCCAGCCGTCCAGGGGGACCGGCGGGAAGACCCGCACCTCGGCGGACTTGCCGGTCACCGTGATCCCCGGCAGGGCCCCGGCCCGCCGCCACTCGGCACCCCGCGCCCGGCGCACGACCTTGCGGATCCGGGCGTCCTGCCAGTCCCGCACGGCCGGGGCCCACTCGCCGTCGCCCACCGACCGTTCGTCGGCCAGGATCATCAGCACGGCCCGGGCGGCCGTCTCCAGCGCGTCGGTCCGCGCCGGCGGGTCCGCCCGCTCGATCCGCACGACCAGCGGCAGCACGAACTGCGGCGCCTCGTCACGCGGAGAAGAATCGGACCGGAAGGGACTGTCGCTCACGGGCGTCGGATCTGCGCTCACGCTCCCAGTCTGCCAGCCGGAAGATCGTACGAATGTGCGCTCAGCCCGAGCAGGACGTGCGTTCGGCCTCGCGCCACTCGCAGGTGGGGCAGTAGGTGATGCCCTTGTACGACTCCGGGTACTCCGTCGGCTCCCGGCACAACACACTCCCCCGCTCTCGGCTGCGCTCGAGCGGGGGGACCCCCATCGCGTACGGCGGCCCGTCCGCCCGGGGCGGCCTGGCCGCGTCGATCAGGCAGTAGTCGTCGTCCTCGCTCATGCCTCCAGCGTAGGACGGTCAGCGGTGATCGTCCGAGGTGCGGATCAGGTCGGACACCTTCACGAACCGGTAGCCCCGCTGCCGCAGCCCGGGCACGATCCGGCGCACCGCCCGCTCGGTCGCGGGGGCGGCACTGCGCGTGCAGTGCAGCACCACCACCGACCCCGGCCGCACCCCGTCCAGGACCTGCCGGACCACCACGTCCGGGTCGGTCTCGAAGGCGTCACCGCCGACGACGTCCCACTGCACGGCGGTCACCCCGGCCGGGGCCAGCGCCTTCAGGGCCCGCCGGTCGTAGCAGCCGCCGGGGAAGCGGAAGTAGGGCATCGGGTTGGGCACGCCCGCCGTGCGGAGCGCGGCGTACGCGCGCTCCACGTCCGGCCGCATGCGCGGGGCCGCCACCTCGGGCAGTCCGTAGCAGTCGCCGGTGAAGGCGTAGTGGCTGTAGGAGTGGTTGGCGACCTCGAACAGCGGGTCCCGGCCGATGGAGCGGGCCTGGTCGGCGTACTCCTCGGCCCACCGCCCGGTCATGAACACGGTGGCCGGGACCTTCAGCGCCCGCAGGGTCGCGATGAGCCGGGGATGGTCGAAGCGCTCGCCCGCCGCCGCCCGTTCCCCCTGTCCGGCGGTCATGTCGGCGTCGAAGGTGAGCGCCACCGTCGCGCCGCGGGTGCGGGGCCCGTGCTCGAAGACGGGGGTCAGGCCGGCGGGGCCGGGTGCGAGGGTCGGCGGCTTCGCCGGCGGCGCCGGCACCTGCACGGCGGTGGAGGCGGGACGCGGTGGCCGGTCGGCGCCGCAGGCGGCGAGGGTCGCGGTCAGGGCGCACAGGGCGGCGGCGCGGCGCAGAGCGGGGCGGCACAGGGGGACGCTCACCGTATGAAGATGTGACCGGGAGCGTCCCGCTATGCGTGACGGCCGTCGGTGTCACCCGGCCGTCAGATGTCGCGCTTGTCCAGCGGCTTGGTCGCCGGGCCCTGGATCACCCTGCCGTCGGTGTCGAAACGCGAGCCGTGGCAGGGGCACTCCCAGGCCCGTTCGGCGGCGTTGAAGTCGACCAGGCAGCCCAGGTGGGTGCAGCGCGCGGACACCGCGTGCAGGGCTCCGTCGTCGTCCCGGTAGACCGCGACCCGGTGACCGCCGGCGCGGACCACGGCGCCCTCGCCGGGCGGCAGGGACTCCACCGGCGGCGACGGCCGCAGCCGGTCGCCCACGAAGTGCCCGGCCACCTTGGCCTGGGTCTTCAGGAAGGACGGTGCCTCCCGCACGGCCGGCTTCACCCGGCGCGGGTCGTACAGCCCGCTCCACGCGCACTCCTCGCCGGTGATCTGCGCAGCGAGCAGACGCCCCGCCATGATGCCGCCGGTCATGCCCCAGCCGCCGAAGCCGGTGGCCACGTAGGAGTGCCGGGCGCCCGGGTGCAGCGGGCCGACCATCGGCACGGTGTCGGTCGGGGTGTTGTCCTGTGTCGCCCAGTGGTGCGTGACCTCCAGGCCGGGGAAGTGCCCGGTGGCCCAGGAGGTGAGGCGCTCGAAACGGGCCCGGGTGTCGCCCGTGCCCGGTGTGAAGTGCTCCCCGGTGACGATGAGCAGCCGCCGGTCCCCGCCCCCCTCGTAGGGCGCCGTGCGGACCGAGCGGGTGTTCTCGTCGGGTGTGATGTACATGCCGTCGGGGTCCTGCCCGGCCGGGAGGGTCCCGGCGACGACCAGCTCCCGCTTCGGGGTCAGCCGGGTGAACAGCAGCGCCCGGTCGAAGATCGGGTAGTGCGTCGCGACGACCACGTCCCGGGCGCGCACGGCCGCCCCGGTCGAGGTCGACAGCCGGCAGGGCTCGCCCTCCTCCATGCCGAGGACGGTGGTGTCCTCGAAGATCCGCCCGCCGTGCCCGGCGAGATCGGCGGCGAGGGCCAGCAGGTACTTGCGCGGATGGAACTGCGCCTGCCCGGTGACCCGGACCGCGCCGGCCACCTCGAAGGGCAGCCCGGTGTCCGTGACGAACGAGGCCGGCAACCCCGCCTCGGCCGCGGCACGCGCCTCGGCCCGCAGTTCCTCCACCCGGCTCGGGTCACTGGCGTAGGTGTAGGCGCTGCGGGTCTCCCAGTCGCAGTCGACACCCAGCTCGGCGGCCACGCGGGCCGCGTGCTCGATCGCCTCGGACTGGGAGCGGGCGTACAGGCGGGCCCCTTCGGGACCGCGCGTGCGGCGCAGCCTGTCGTAGACCAGGGAGTGCTGGGCGGTGACCTTGGCGGTGGTGTGCCCGGTGACCCCGGCGGCGACCCGCCCGGCCTCCAGGACCGCGACGCTGCGCCCGGCCCGGGCCAGTTCCCACGCGGTGCACAGCCCCGCGATCCCGGCGCCGATCACCGCCACGTCGACGTCGAGGTCCTCCGCCAGCGCCGGGTGCCGGCCCTCCGGTGCCGTCTCGAGCCAGTACGAGCCCCTGACCTGCTGCTTCTCGCTCATGGGCCATCGAGTACCCCGGCCGGCCCGCGTCAGTGCCGGACTGCGCCGCTTTACAGCCGGGACTCCGCGGGCGCCCGGCCGGCCGGATCACGCCTGACCGAGCGGTCGACGGCGGCACTCGGCCACGTCGAAGTCCGGCTCCGGGTCCTGCGGATCCATCTCCCTCAGCGGCCGGTTCGCGCACCCGGGCCACCCTTGCGTGCCGCGGGGCCCCACGGTTCGGCGCCCGGACGGTCGTACCGGGGCGCCGGGCCGGGCACCCGGCGCCCCTCGTACCGAAGCGGTCCCCCGGCTAGCGGCGCCAGGGTCCCGTCACCGCGAACGTCGTTCCCGGCGTGTAGCAGTTGACGTACATCGTCTCGCCGTCGGGGGAGAAGGTCACGCCGGCGAACTCACCCCACTCCGGTTCCCCGGGAGTGCCGATGTTCTGCCGGTTGCGGGCCATCGGGTAGACCTGGCCGCGCCGGGTCACGCCGAAGACGTGCTGGGCGCCGTCGCCGTCCTCGCAGACCATCAGGCCGCCGCTGGGCGCGAGGCAGATGTTGTCCGGTGACTCGCCCGGCATCTGCACGTCGGTGTCCGGGCCGAAGACGATCACCAGGGTCAGCCGGTGGCGCTCCGGGTCGTAACGCCAGACCTGCCCGTAGTGGTCGGCGGCCGAACCGTCCGACCGGTGCGCGAAGGACGACACGAAGTACACCGACCGGCCGCCCCAGTAGCAGCCCTCCAGCTTCTGCGCGTGCGTGATGCCCTTGCGGCCGAAGTCCTGGAACCGGATGGGCGTCTGCGCGGCCAGCGGGTCGGGTACGTCCACCCACTCGATGCCGTCGAACTCCGCGCCGATCTCCTGGACGGTCGACAGATCGGGCACGCCCGGCACCCGCATCGCCTGGAGCCGGCCGCCCGCGCGCAGCGAACCCCGGCCGCCCAGCGGCTTTCTCGGCAGGAAGCGGTAGAACAGGCCGAAGGGCTTGTCGAAGGCGTCCTCCGTCTCGTAGACCACGCCCCGGCGCGGGTCGACGGCGATCGCCTCGTGCTGGAAGCGGCCCATCGCGGTCAGCGGCACGGCCCCGGTGCGGTGCGGATCGACCGGGTCGACCTCGAAGATGAAGCCGTGGTCCTTGGTGTAGCCGTTGGTGCCGGCCTTGTCCTCGGTCTCCTCGCAGGTCAGCCAGGTGTCCCAGGGGGTGGGGCCGCCCGCGCAGTTCACGGCCGTGCCGGCGATCGCGACGCGCTCCGACAGGACGTGGTTGCGGGAGTCCAGCGTCAGCGCCGTGCAGCCGCCCTTGCCGGCCGGGTCGTAGGTGAGGCCCTCGACCGTCGGGACGGGGATCTTGCCGTTGGCGCGGTTCTCGTGGTTGCGGACGAGGTGGACCCGGCCGCCCCGGCCGGCGAAGGCCGACATGCCGTCGTGGTTGGAGGGGACGTCGCCCTCGCCCGAGCGGAGCCGGTCCCCCTCGCGGGAGAGGATCCGGTAGCGGAAACCTTCCGGCAGATCGAGGACGTCCTTCGGGTCGGGGACGAGCGGGCCGTAGCCGGTGCGGCCGAGGGTCTGGGCGGCGGCGGTACCGGCGAAGAGTTCGGAGAGGGCGCCGGAGAACGCGATCCCGACGCCCAGGGCGCCCGTCCCGGCGAGCACCTGACGTCGTGTGGCGGAACGACCGGTTTCGGTCATGGGAAAACCTTCCTGCTGGCGGACAGGAACTGTGATCCCGCTGTGTCTACCACCTGGTGCGGGCGGCGGGAACCACGCGGGCCGGGCGGGTCACCCCTCGACGGAGCGCCGCAGCTCCTCCAGGGCCTGGCCGGCCTGCTCGGTGCGGTCGAGAGTGTCCTCCACGGCCGCCTGCGAACCACCCTCATGAGCGCCCCTCTCGAGGAACCTCAGCAGTTCCACCGGGATGGGCAGCACCAGCGTGGAGTTCTTCTCCGCCGCGACGGCCATCACCGTCTGCAGCAGCCGCAGCTGCAGGGCCGAGGGCGTGTCGGCCATCTGCTGGGCGGCCTGGGACAGCTTCTTGGACGCCTGGTACTCGGCGTCGGCGTTGATCAGCCGGGCCCGCCGCTCGCGGTCGGCCTCGGCCTGGCGGGCCATCGAGCGCTTCATGGTGTCCGGCAGGGAGACGTCCTTGATCTCCACGCGGTCGATGGTCACGCCCCACTCCACGGCCGGGCTGTCGATCATCAGCTCCAGGCCCTGGTTGAGCTTCTCGCGGTTGGACAGCAGATCGTCCAGCTCGCTCTTGCCGATGATCGAGCGCAGCGAGGTCTGGGCCATCTGCGAGACGGCGAAGCGGTAGTCCTCGACGTTGACGACCGCGGCGGCGGGGTCCACCACCTTGAAGTACACGACCGCGTCGACCCGCACCGTCACGTTGTCGCGGGTGATGCCCTCCTGGGCGGGGACCGGCATGGTCACGATCTGCAGGTTGACCTTGCGCATCCGGTCGACCGCCGGGACGACCAGGGTGAAGCCGGGCCGCCGCACGTCGCCGTGCAGCCGGCCGAGGCGGAAGACCACACCGCGCTCGTACTGCTTGACCACGCGCGCCGCCGAGGCCACGTACACCAGGGCGCCCGCGCCCACCGCCGCCGCGGCGGCGATCAGCTCTTCGACCATGCCGACCTCCCGTTCGAGGTCCGGGTTCGTGCCTTTCTGCAACGATATGCCCGCACCTGGGGGCGAGGCCATGCCCCGGCGGCCCGGGCCGGACGCGGGCCGGCCCGGGGTGCGCGCGGAGGCCGTCGCGCGCACCCCGGGCCGGGGGAGGAGGGCGGCTAGGCGGGGGTGACCTCCTGGGCCGGGGGCGTGGCCGGTTCGCCCTGGGTGACCTTCACCGGCTCGGTGCCCGCGGTGCTGTGCCGCACGGCCCAGCTCTCCAGGGCCGTGCGGCAGGCGTGGTCCAGGTGGTGCAGGCCCGAGAGGTCCAGCTCGACGGGACGGTCCTGCGGGAGGGACTCCAGGCTGTCCAGGATCTTCGGCAGCCGCAGGAAGGTCGCGTTGCCCGACAGGTACACCTGGATCGGCCCGGCGCCCTTGTCGATGATGTCGAGCTTGACGTGCGAGGCGTCCCAGGCGGTCTTGACGACCGACAGGGCCAGACCGATGAGCACACCCTCGAACATGTTCACCGTGACGATCGACACGGCCGTGATCACCAGGATCAGCGCCTCCCCCTTGTGATCCCGCCACAGCGCCATGACCTGGCGGAACGGGATCAGCTTCCAGCCGGCGTGCACGAGGATGCCGGCCAGCGCGGGAATCGGGATCAGTGCCAGGGCCCACGGCATGGCGGCGGCGAACAGCAGCAGCCACACGCCGTGCAGCACCCGGGAGGCCTTGGTCCGGGCGCCCGCGCTCACGTTGGCGGAGCTGCGCACGATGACCGCGGTCATCGGCAGCGCGCCGAGCAGGCCGCACAGGGTGTTGCCCGCGCCCTGGGCGATCATCTCCTTGTTGTACTCGGTGCGCGGACCGTCGTGCAGCCGGTCCACGGCCGCCGCGCTGAACAGGCTCTCCGCCGAGGCGATCAGCGCGAACGCGACGATCGTGCCCCAGATCGCCGGGCTCGCCAGCTCGCCGAAGGCGTCCGCCCCGGGCGGCTGGACCACCCCGAGCAGGCCCTCCACCCGGACGGTGGCGACGGGCAGCCCGAAGGCGAGCGTGACGGCCGTGGCCAGGACGACCGCGGCGAGGGCGCCGGGCACGGTCCGGACGGCCCTGGGCATCTTCTTCCACAGCACGATGACGGCGACGGTGCCCGCACCGATCGCGAGGGAGGCCAGGGCCTTGGTGCTGCCGAACGCGTCGATGAACGCCCCGGGCAGACCCGCGATCTTGCCGAGCCCGGACTCCGGGGCCTTCAGACCCGCCGCCGCGTAGATCTGGCCGGCGATGATCACCAGCCCGATGCCGCAGAGCATGCCCTCGACGACCGAGACGGATATCGCGCGGAACCAGCGGCCGATGCCGAGGAAGCCCATGGCGAGCTGGAGCAGTCCGGCGAGCAGCACGATCACCCCGAGCGCGGCCACGCCGAACTCGGTGACGGCCTGGAAGACCAGCACGGTGAGACCGGCGGCGGGCCCGGACACCTGGAGGCTGCTGCCGGGCAGCAGCCCGGTGACGATCCCGCCCACGATGCCGGTGACGAGACCGAGCTCGGCGGGGACGCCGGAGGCGACCGCCACCCCGACGCAGAGCGGCACCGCGACCAGGAAGACGACGATGGAGGCGAGGAAGTCCTGCCTCAGATGAGGGAACTTCGACGTTGCGGACACCATGGTCACCGGCCTCCTCGGAGCGTCTCGAACGTGTCGGACTCCGCGCGGTGCTCCCGCACCACGCCGGTGTGGACCTCGTAGTACCAGCCGTGCAGCCGGAGATCGCCCGCCTGGAGGCGCTTGTCGACGCACGGGTGGGAACGCAGCCGCGTCAACTGCGCGAGCACATGGTGCTGTACGGCCTCCGCGACCGCCGGGTCGTCGGGGTCGGAGCACGTGGGCTCGTCACAGGCATGGGCGAGCCAGTCACGCACCGCGGGTACGGCGGTGAGGTCGTCGTGGCGCACCACGGCGCCGACGGCGCCACAGTGGGAGTGGCCGCAGACCACGATGTGCCGGACGCCGAGCACGTCGACGGCGTACTCGATGGTGGCGGCCTCCGCGGTGGGGTGACCGAGGGTGTGTGGGGGGACGACGTTGCCCGCGGTGCGCAGCTCGAAGAGCTCGCCGGGACGGGCGCCCGTGATCAGGGCCGGCACGACCCTGGAGTCGGAGCAGGTGATGAACAGCACGTCGGGGGACTGGCCCTCGGCGAGGCGGGCGAACTCCTCAGGGCGCTGTCCGAACGTGCGGGCGTTGTCGATGAGGGGCTGCATGGCGTGATGAATCCTCCTGGCGCGCAGTGGGGGCGCGTCGGACGGGCATGACGAAGGGTGGGGGGAGTGCTCCGCGGCTCAGCAGCGGAAGACCTGCAGCGTCGCCGGGGTGTGGGGCACCGGGGGTCTGGAGGCGGGCGCGGTGATGCCGCGGGCCGGTTCGGCCGTCGCCGGCGTGACGTGCGGCGGCAGCGGCCGGCCGGACGCCGAGGGTGCGCGGTCGGCGGGGTGGGACCGGGCACGGGTGCGCAGGGGACCGGTCGGGTCCCCGGGGTGTGCTGCGCGGCACGAGGTCGTCTCGTCCCGCAGGGCCTGTCCGGCGGGGGTGCTCGCGGGGCCCGGGAAGGCGGCGGGAGGTGTGGCTCCGGGGGCGGCCTTGGCCTGGGTTTCACGGAAAGTGTGCGCGGATGCGAACGATGCCGAGGGTGCGAACAGCAGGAGGGTCAGCGCGGCGGTGGCGAGGACCGACATCAGGGCCCGCACCGTCGTACCTCGGAACATGCGCCCCCCTTCACCGCGTCACACGCTCGGCGCGGACCGGCAGTTGGTCAACTGCTGGTCAAGAAACAACATTAACCCTGCAAAGTTGTTTGCAGGGTTAACTTAATGTTTCCGGCTGAAGAGAGCCTGAAAATCGTGGGTGGCTGGCCTGAAGCGGCGCCCACCTCACGCTCGTCGGTGCACGGCTGGGGCGACGGTCACCCGGAGTCGGCCAAGGTGCCCGCGTCACGGGCGAGGGCGGTGAGCCGGGATATGGCCCTGAAGTACTTCTTGCGGTAGCCGCCCTTCAGCATCTCCTCGCTGAAGAGCCGGTCGAACGGCAGCCCCGACGCCATCACGGGCACCTCACGGTCGTAGAGGCGGTCCGCGAGGACGACGAGCCTGAGCGCCGTCGACTGGTCCGGCACGGGCTGTACCCCGGTGAGGCACACCGCCCTCACCCCGTCGGTCAGGGCGCCGTAACGGCTGGGGTGGACGCGGGCCAGGTGCTCCAGCAGGGCGGGGAACGCGTCGAGGGAGGCGCCCTCGGTGGCGCGCGCCGTGGCGCTCACCTGCTCGTCCGAGAACGGCGGCGGTGCCTCGGGCAGCCCGCGGTGGCGGTAGTCCTCGCCGTCGATGCGCAGGGCGCGGAAGTGCGCCGACAGGCCCTGGATCTCGCGCAGGAAGTCGGCGGCGGCGAACCGGCCCTCGCCGAGCTTGCCGGGCAGCGTGTTGGACGTGGCGGCGAGCGCGACCCCCGCCTCGACGAGCTTGCCGAGCAGGGTGGACACCAGCACGGTGTCGCCCGGGTCGTCGAGCTCGAACTCGTCGATGCACAGCAGACGGTGGCCGGACAGGGTCCGCACCGTCTGCTGGAAGCCGAGGGCGCCGACCAGGTTGGTCAGCTCCACGAACGTGCCGAACGCCTTCAGCGAGGGTTCCGCGGGGGTGGCGTGCCACAGGGAGGCGAGCAGGTGGGTCTTGCCGACGCCGTAGCCGCCGTCGAGGTAGACGCCGCGCGGGCCCGAGGGGGCCTGCCGGGCCGCCCTGCCGAAACCGAACAGGCGCCGCCTGCCCGGGGCGGCGCCGCCGCCGAGCCCGGCCGCGAACCCCTCCAGGACCTCGACGGCCTCGGTCTGGCTGGGCTGGTTCGGGTCCGGGATGTAGGTGCTGAAGCGGACGGAGTCGAACCGGGGCGGCGGCACCATCTCGGCGACCAGGCGGTCCGCGGGCACGTGCGGCTCACGGGCGCACAGCGACAGCGGGGCCGGGTCGGTCACGGGGCCGGTTCCGGATGCGGCGGGGGAAGAGGACACGGTTCACCATGCTACGGCGCGTGGAACACTGCACGGCATGCGACGTCTGTTCCCTGTGACCGATGAAACAGCAGCTCCGGCGCCCGGCGGCGCGTCCGGCGAGGGAAGCGGACGGGAGTGGAGCCTGGCCGAACTGGCCGCCGCCTACGCCTATCCCGAGCCGGGCCCCGAGGGACCGGTGCCGTACCTGCGGGCCAACATGGTGTCCACGTTGGACGGGGCCGCCCAGCACGACGGCCGCTCCCAGCCCATCTCCGGCGCGGCCGACATGCGGATCTTCGGCACGCTGCGGGCGCTGGCCGACGTCGTGGTCGTCGGGGCGGAGACGGTGCGCCAGGAGGGGTACCGGCCCGCACGCGCGCGTGCCGACTTCGCCGCCGCCCGGGAGGCGGCCGGCCAGGGTCCCGCACCGGCGATCGCGGTCGTCACCGCCGGGCTCGACCTGGACTTCTCCCTGCCGCTGTTCACCTCCCCGCTGGTGCCCACGCTCGTCCTCACCGGCGCCGCGGCCCCGCAGGACCGCGTGGCCGCCGCGGAGAAGGCGGGTGCCCGGGTCGTCACCGCGGGGGAGGGTGTCGGCGTCGAGCCCGCCCGGGCCGTGCGGGCCCTGGCCGCTCTCGGCCACACCCGGCTGCTCACCGAGGGCGGTCCGCGCCTGCTGGGCCAGCTGGTGGCGGCGGGGGCGCTCGACGAACTGTGCCTGACCCTCGCGCCGATGCTCACCGCGGGCGACGCGCAGCGCATCGCCGGCGGACCGGCCGTCACCGTCCCGCACCGCTTCGCGCTGCTGTCGATGCTGGAGGAGGACGGTTTCCTCTTCACGCGGTACGGCAGGCCCGCGGCGCACTGAACCGCCGCAGCCGGGGTAGAAGGTGCCGGCGGCCGCGCGTGCGGCCGCCGGTTCGTCCGCGGGCGGCGCAGAGGGCCGCCACCGGACCGGGTGTGAGCGGAATGTTCCGTTCTGTTCGGTTTCCGCAGGGCACACTGAATCCGGCAGTACCCGTGCGATCACGGGGCAGGATGGTTTCCGCAGGGCCCGCCACGGCCCAGGCAGGAGTGGGGCCCCGAGGCCCCCGGAGCAGAAGGGGCGCCTGGTGTTCACAAGCGTTTTGATGATCGAGAAGGCCCTGACGTCCGCCGACGTGGAGTTCGTCACGACCTTGCACGGCGAGGAGGAGGTGACCTTCCAGGTGCTTCTCCAGCCGCGCGGCGAACAGGCGGACCGGCTGCTGCGGGCCATCGACGACGTGGCGCTCGGCGAACTGGACGAGGCCGTGCGCGAGGGCGAGACCCCGGAGGGCGAGGAGGCGCTGAGCGTGGGGCAGCGGGCGCTGGAGGTGTCCCTCGCCGCGCTGCGCGCCTCCGGGAGCCAGGCCCAGGGCCGGCTGATCGAGGACCATCCGCTGGACGCGCTGAAGTCCCTGGTCGCCGAGGTCGGGGCGGACGAGGTGATCGTGCTCACCGACCCGCACTACGTGGAGGAGTTCTTCCACCGGGACTGGGCCTCGCGTGCCCGGCACAAGGTCGGCGTGCCCGTGCTCAAGCTGTTCTCGCACAGCAAGGCGTAGAGCCCACGGCACCGGTCCGGGGTTGGCGCGGCCCCGGGCGCCGCTGAAATAAGGTGGGGGCCGCCCACACCCGTCACGCCGCACTTGGAGAACCGCATGGCACCCGGCCTTCCCACCGCCATGGACCGACCGCACTTCATCGGCATCGGTGGGGCGGGCATGTCGGGGATCGCGAAGATCCTCGCCCAGCGCGGGGCCGTCGTCGCGGGCAGCGACGCCAAGGAGTCGGCCACGGCCGAGGCGCTGCGGGCGCTCGGCGTGACCGTGCACATCGGGCACGCCGCCGCGCACCTGGCCGACGACGCCAGCTGCGTGGTCGTGTCCTCGGCGATCCGGCAGGACAACCCCGAGCTGGCCCGCGCCGCCGAGCTGGGCATCCCCGTCGTGCACCGCTCCGACGCGCTCGCCGCGCTGATGGACGGGCTGCGGCCGATCGCCGTCGCGGGCACGCACGGCAAGACCACCACCACCTCGATGCTGGCCGTGTCGCTGAGCGAACTGGGCCTGCAGCCCTCGTACGCGATCGGCGGCGACCTGGACGCGCCCGGCTCGAACGCGCTGCACGGCGAGGGCGAGATCTTCGTCGCCGAGGCCGACGAGTCGGACCGCAGCTTCCACAAGTACGCGCCCGGGGTGGCGATCGTCCTCAACGTCGAGCTCGACCACCACGCCAACTACGCGTCGATGGACGAGATCTACGCCTCCTTCGAGACGTTCGTGGACCGGATCACCGAGGGCGGCACCCTGGTGATCGCCGCCGACCACGAGGGCGCGCGGGAGCTGACCCGGCGGGTCGCCGGCCGCGGGGTGAAGGTGGTGACCTACGGCGAGTCCGCGGACGCCGCGGTGCGGATCCTGTCCGTCGTGCCGCAGGGCCTGAAGAGCGAGGTCACCGTCGACCTGGACGGCGAGCGGCTGACCTTCACGGTCTCCGTCCCCGGGCGGCACTACGCCCACAACGCGGTCGCGGCCCTGGCCGCGGGCGTGGCGCTCGGGGTGCCGGCCGCCGGCCTGGCCGGCGCGATCGCCGCGTACACGGGCGTCAAGCGCCGGCTGCAGCTCAAGGGCGAGGCCGCGGGCGTGCAGGTGATCGACTCCTACGCGCACCACCCCACCGAGATGACGGCCGACCTGGAGGCCATGCGCGCCGCGGCGGGCGACGCCCGCATCCTGGTCGTCTTCCAGCCCCACCTGTTCTCCCGCACCCAGGAGCTCGGCAAGGAGATGGGGCAGTCGCTGGCCCTCGCGGACGCGTCCGTGGTGCTGGACATCTACCCGGCCCGCGAGGACCCGATCCCCGGGGTGACCAGCGAGCTGATCATCGAGGCGGCCCGGGCCGCGGGTGCCGACGTCACGCCGGTGCACGACAAGGCGGACGTCCCCGCGGTGGTCGCGGGAATGGCGAAGCCCGGTGATCTCGTTCTCACCATGGGAGCGGGCGACGTCACCGACCTCGGCCCGCTGATCCTGGACCGTCTGTAGAACCGAGGGGCTGGAGGCTCATGCCGTACGACGTTCAGAAGCCGGACGAGCAGTGGCGCGCGGAACTGTCCCCGGGCGAGTACGCGGTACTGCGGCAGGCGGCCACCGAGCCCGCCTTCACCGGTGAGTACACCGACACCAAGACCCGGGGCGTCTACTCCTGCCGCGCGTGCGGCGCGGAGCTGTTCACCTCGGACACCAAGTTCGAGTCGCACTGCGGCTGGCCGTCCTTCTTCGACCCGAAGGACACCGACGCGGTGGAACTGATCGAGGACCGCTCGCACGGCATGGTGCGCACCGAGGTGCGGTGCGCACGGTGCGGCTCGCACCTCGGGCACGTCTTCGAGGGCGAGGGGTACCCCACGCCCACCGACCAGCGGTACTGCATCAACAGCATCGCGCTGCGGCTGGAGCCTCAGGAGGGCTGAGCCGGGGGCGCCTCACCGCAGCCGGCACTCCCGCTGCGTGAGGCGCCGGGTGTCCCCGGCGGTGCGCCGGCACAGCACGACGGTGTCGGTGGTGCCGTCGTGGGCGCGGCGCACCGCCTTGAGGACGATGCTGTGCCCGGTGCGGTCGCCGTACAGCGCGGCGCCGGTGAAGTCGATGGTGCCGGTCGCCATGCCCTCGATCTTGACGCTGCGCAGGTTCACCCAGGTCGAGGCGCGGCTCTGCGGCCGGTCGCCGCGGGTGGCCGCCCAGAACAGGGCGCGGGTCGCGTCGTGGGCGAGGGCGGTCTGGCCGCTGGCCAGGGCGGGACTGTCGTGGCGCAGCCGGTGGCCGCGCAGGCCGGGCAGGTGCTCGGCCGCGTCCAGGTAGAAGGCCGTCCTGGTGGCGGCCCTCTCCAGTTCGGCCAGGGCCGCGTGGTACAGCGTGACGTCCGGCGCCACGGACTGGCCGCCGCCCGCGAAGTCCGCCTTGGACAGGTCGTCGCCGGTCAGGATCGCCAGCGGCTTGCCCGCGCAGCCCGGCTCCGTGCCCAGCTGCGTCATCAGCGGGTCGACGTCCTCCACCCGGCCCGCGAAGTAGATGACCGACGGCACCCGGCCGCTCCGGCAGATCTCCTGTGCGTGGGAGCGCAGTTCCGGCTTGCCGCCGCTGAGCTCGTAGCGGCGCTCGGGGTGCAGGGTGAAGCCCTGCCGCTGGAGCATGCGCCGGCCGTAGCGGGCCTGCTCGTCGGTGTACAGGTCGTCGGTGCGGGTCGTGTCCCGGGCGAGGACCAGGGCGTACTGCCGTCGGTCCGGAGTGCGCAACTGTGCTGCTATCAGGCCGAGTTGGCGGGTCTGCCACTCGTCGGTGGCGGCCAGGCTGAACCAGTTGGCGAACTCGCGCGGCAGATACGTCGCGGAGTTGGTGCCGGAGACCACCGGGAGCCCGGCCCGCATCAGGATCCGCGTCGTCGCCCGGCTGGACTTCAGGTCCCGGCCGGTGCCCACCACCCCCACCACGGTGGGGTCGTGCGCGGCGTACGCGGCGATCGCCTCGGCCATCTCCTCCTGGTGGCCCAGGTCCACCCCGCCGTTGGCGATCAGCACCCGCAGCTTGACGCTGGAGTTCTCGTTCACCACCGCCTGCGCCAGGTACACCCCGGCCAGTTCCTCGGCGCCCTTCACGAGCGAGGACCCCGAGTCGGTGTCGGCGCTGAGCGGCCCGGCGTAGACGACGGTGACGTACGCGCCGCCGTGGCGGGCCGGCACACCGGCGTTCTGCCGGGCTATGCGGTCCTCCAGTTCGGCCACCGTCCACGGGCGGCCGCCGCCCGCGGTGAGGGCGGCGTCGTCGTCCCCGGAGACGGGGGCGGGCAGCCAGTCGGCGAAGCGGACGCCGCCCGTGGCGATGCCGATGCACTCGGTGGACCCGCCGGGGGTCTGAGCGCGTCTGGTGTCCCGGTTGGCGGTCAGCACCGACGCCGAGCAGTACCGGTCGTGCAGGGCGTCGGCCCGCATCACGGTGCCCGCGGTCAGCAGGGCGACGACCAGGACCAGGGTGTGCAGCGCCCACACCAGCCGGGCGAACGTCGGCCGGGCCGAGGCCCGCCGGTGGGGGCGGCCCTCCTCGACGGGGCCGAGCTGGTCGTGCGGCAGCGGGATCTTCATCACCCAGGGCAGCACGGACCGCTCCCGGCTGGGCGACTGCTCGGCCCGCAGATTGTGCGCCCACTCCCGGTACCAGGTGCGCAGCCGGTCACCGAACTTGGGCGGCTCGGCGGCCGGCGCGGGCGGCGTCCGCACCACGCTGCGCTCCAGCAGGGGCACGTCGTCCGCGCGCACGGCGGCGACCACGAGCAACGGGTCCAGCTCACTGCGCCTGCTGCGCACGTCGCTGATCGCGCGGATCAGTTCGATGCCGCCGTTGCGGTCGTCCGCCCGCGGCAGGAACAGCACCGGCGGACGCGGCCGCTTGAAGCCGCGCAGGTCCCAGCTCCACCTGCGGTGGTTGTCGCGCAGGTCCTCCCGCAGCGCCAGCACGCACAGCTGGAGGTGGAAGTCGCCGCCCGACTTCAGCGCCTCGGCCACGCCGTGGGCCCGGGCGGCGATCGCCTTCCAGGAGCGCACCGGGCGCAGCAGCGAGGCCTCGGTGGGCTGGTCCTGGTCCGCCGCCCTGAGGAAGGTCGTCGTCATGAACCAGCGGCTCTCCCGGCGCAGCCACAGGAAGATCGGCGCCCGGCCGGGCAGCACGTAGTTGAGGACGGTCAGCAGCAGCAGGAACACCAGACCGGCACCGACGGCGACGTACCACTCGCTGCGCGCCAGGAGCGCGGCGAGCACCGTGACCAGGCTGGCCGGGAGGATGTGCGCCATGTCGAACAGCGGCAGGCCCGAGCGCCAGCGCGCCGTGTTCCGCGGCCGCCAGCGCTGCTCGGCCAGCTGGTCGAGCAGCAGCTGCCGCTGGTCCTGGCCGGCCCCCGGGCTGTCCGGGGCGGGCGCCGGCCACTGGTCGCCGAGCGCGGTGACCGCGTCCTCGACGGCGTGCACCAGCCGCAGCCGCGGGAAGGCGTAGCGCCGGTAGACCGACTTCGGGCCGCCCCACTTCTTCGGGTCGCTCAGCGCGCGCACCATCGCCGCGGCCCGGCGCACCTCCGTGCCGGCCTCGTAGGCGTCCTGCGCGACCGCGCAGCGCGTGCCGTGCGCCCCCTGGCCCGTATGCAGCTGCCGCACCAGCGCGGCCACCGCCTCGTCGTCGGCGCCGTCCTGCGCGTGGACGACGAAGACCGGCATGGGCGGCTCGGTGCTCGTGCGGAAGTCCTGGATGAGGATCTCGAGCTGGTTCTGGAGGTGGACGCCGGCACCGGTGTCCGGCGTCCCGTCGTGCCCCCCGGGACAGACCGGCGGCGTGCGGTCGCTGTTCACCATGGGCAACCCCCGTTCACCTTCGGTGAGTTACGAGGTTAACCGCTGCGGGTGGGGTGCGAGTGGGTGACGGGCCGACTCCGGTTTCCCCGGGCCGGCCGCGGCCCGTCGCGCGGACCTCGGACCGGCACCCCGGCCTCCGCCACCGGGAAGCCCGGGCTGCGCAGCACCCGCCCGCCCTCCTCGACCGCGAACACCTCGCACTGCTCCCGGGACGCCGCCCACCGCGCGCCCTCGTCCCCGAGCGCGAACGCCGCCGTCGCCACCGCGTCGGCCTCCGTCAGGGTCGGGGCCACGACGGTCACGGAGAGCAGTCCGGTCGCCGGACGTCCGGTGCGCCCGTCGAGGATGTGGTCCCCGCGTTCGTAGCGTGCCGAGGTCGCGACCGCCCCGTCGGTGAGGCCGACGACCGCGCAGAGCGCGCCGGCGTCCTCGGGATGGCGCACGCCGACGCGCCAGGGGCCGCCGCCGACGACGACGTCACCGCCCGCGTTGAGGCAGAAGCGGCGGGCGCCGGCGGTGCGCAGCAGTTCCGCGCCGCGCTGCACCGACCAGCCCTTCACCACGGCGCACGGGTCGAGACCCCGCCCCGGCAGCCGGGCGTCGAAGGCGCCCCCGGTGGCCAGCCGGTACTCCTCGCACAGGTCCAGCACCTCCCGCAACGCCGGGCCGACGACGGGCAGTTCGCCCCGGTCCAGCCGGGACACCTCGCTGTCCGGCCGGAACGGGCTGAACCGCGCGTCCGTCTCGCGCAGCCACGCGAACAGCTCCTCCACCGGACCTGCCGGGAACCCCGGGTCGTCGACGCGGACCGACACCGGGAACCCCATGACGTGCTCCACGCGCCGCACGGCTCAGTCCCGCGCGTCGAGGGCGGCCTGGAGGGACTCCCGGTAGCCGTCGCTGGTGACCGTCGCACCGGACACCGTGTCGACGTCGGCGCTCTGCTCCCGCAGCGTCTCCTCGATCAGCCGCGGCACCGCGGCCGTGGTCTGCGGGTGGTCCGGCTGCCGCAGCATCCGCACCGAGGCGATCCGGTCGCCCTCGAAGGCCACCTCGACCTGCACCGGCCCCTTCTCGGTGTCCACCGTGGGACCGGCGACGACCGTGGCCGCGCCGCCCGGCGAGGACACCGAGGGCGTGGACGCCGGGGCCGGGGCGGCGGCCGGCGGCGAGCCGGTGCCCGGCGACGGGGCGTAGCGCCAGACCGGGATCAGGCCCGCGACGCTGAGGACGAGGACGGGTACGGCTCGTTTCACGACGGTCTCCTCGTCATCCGGCCAGGCTGAAGCGTTCGAAGTGGATCTGCGGCCGGGGCACGCCCAGGGCACGCAGGGAGCCGAGCACCGCGGTCATCATCGGCGGCGGGCCGCACAGGTAGACGTCCCGGCCGGCGATGTCCGGCGCCAGCCGGGCCAGTTCCCCGGGCGCCAGCCGGTCGGGCACCGGCGGTCCGGTCACCACGTGCAGCTCGGCGCCCCTGGCCCGTGCCAGCTCGCTCAGCTCGCCGCGCAGGACCGCCTCCCGGTCCGTGGCGACCCGGTAGATCACCACCGCGTGACCGTCCAGCTCCTCCAGCAGCGCCCGGATCGGCGTCACCCCCACGCCCCCGGCGATCAGCACCACGTCCGGGCGGGTGCGGTGCAGGGCGGTGAACGCGCCGTAGGGCCCCTCGGCGAAGACCCGTGTGCCCGGCCGGAGATGCCGCAGGGCCGCGCTGCCCGGACCGGCCCGCTTCACGGTCAGCCGGAGGGTGCGGCCGTCCGGTGCGGCGGACAGGGAGAACGGGTTCGCCTGCCACCAGCGGTCCCGCGTCAGGAAGCGCCACAGGAAGAACTGCCCGGCCCGCGCGGGCAGCCGGTCCAGATCACGGCCGGTGACGTGGACGGACACCACGTCGTCGTTCTCGGGGACGACGGCCGTCACGCGCAGCCGGTGCCGCAGGTTGCGCCGCAGCGGCAGCACCAGGCGGCCGGCGCACACCGAGGCCAGCGCCGCGCCCCACAGGACGTACCAGTACGCCGTCGCCGCCGGGGACGAGGCGAACGTCGTCCCCGCCGCGACCTGGTGCGTGAAGGCCAGCACCACCGCCACATAGGTGTACAGGTGGACGAAGTGCCAGGTCTCGTAGGCCAGTCGGCGCCGGGCGAAGCGGGCCGAGAGGGTCCCGACGACCAGGAGGAGCGCGAGGGCGACGATCGCGCGCAGCACGCCCTCGACCGTCTCCGCGAGGTCCACCAGCTGGTTCACCGGGTCCAGCGACGAGGACCGTGCGTAGCCGAAGACGACGAACACCGCGTGCGACAGCAGCAGCCACAGCACCGAGAAGCCCGTCCACCGGTGCCAGGACGTCAGCCGGTCCATGCCGATCCGCCGGTCGAACCAGGGCAGCCGGGCCACCAGCAGCAGCTGGAACGCCATGAGCAGGGACGCGTACAGGCCGGTCAGCCGGCCCAGCACGAGCAGCGCGTTCGAGGCGAAACCGGCCTGCACGAAGAACACGGCCACCGCGACGGCGTTGGCCAGCAGCACCGCGTACAGGCCGGCGCGTCCCACCACGCGGGGGCGCACCCCCGGCCGGGCCGCCACAGGAGGGTGTCGGAGGGTGGTCACCGTCGGCAGCTCCTTGATCGGGTCCTGGGTACACCGAGCTTGGCGCGGGGGAGCTGTCGGGAAGCTGTCGCCGGACTTTCAAGTGGTTATCGATCCCGGGGGAGGGGCCGGGCGGCCGTGGCGGTCCCGGAACCGTGCCGCAGTATGGGGGCGTGGAGAAAGTACGACTGCTCGTCGTCGACGACGACCCGCCGATCGCCGACCTCGTCGCGACCGTCGCCCGCTACGAGGGCTGGGAGGCGGTCACCGCGTACACCGGCGAGGACGCGCTGCGGCGGGCCGCCGACTTCCACCCGGACATCGTGGTGCTCGACCTGATGCTGCCCGGCGTGGACGGCTTCGGTGTCCTGGACCGGCTGCGGGCCTCCGGCACGATGGTGCCGGTGGTGTTCCTCACCGCCCGCGACGGCGTCGCCGACCGGGTCGCGGGCCTGACCCGGGGCGGCGACGACTACCTCGTGAAGCCGTTCGCGGTGGAGGAGCTGATGGCCCGGCTGCGGACCGTGCTGCGGCGCAGCGCCGGGCCGTCCTTCCAGCGGTCCGTGCTGCGTGTCGGCGACCTGACGATGGACGAGGACACCCGCGAGGTGCGGCGCGGCGCGAGGCTGCTGTCGCTGACCCCGACCGAGTACGAGGTGCTGCGCTACCTGCTGCGCAAGTCCCCCACCGTGCTCACCAAGGCGCAGATCCTCGACCACGTCTGGGAGTACGGCTTCGGCGGCCGCTCCAACGTCGTCGAACTGGTCGTCAGCCGGCTGCGCCGCAAGCTCGACGAGTCCGGCGACGGCGCCGCCCCGCTGATCCACACCGTGCGGGGCTTCGGATACGTGCTGCGCCAGGCCGCCGAGTGATCGCCCGGCTGAGGCGGACCTACCGCAGGATGCGCCTGGGCACCCGGCTGGCCCTGGGCCTGGGCGCCCTGTCCCTGGTCGTCTTCGCCGTCGTCGGCACGGCCCTGACCACGTACATGCGCGACTACCTGTCGGCCCAGCTCGACACCCAGCTCGCCCAGGCACAGCTCGCCCAGTCCAAGAGCATCGCCGACTACGGCACCCTCTCCGGCAAGAAGTACTACAGCTGGTTCTACGCCGTGTACGACGTGTCGGACGGCAGGCCCGAGCTGCGGCGGCCCGAGGACCCGGTCGACCTGCCGCAGGACGTCGACGACTTCACCGCGCTGGCCTCGGCGCAGACCGCCGCCCACACCGAACTGCTGCGCACCGAGCACCTGAAGGGCGCCGGCACCTACCGGCTGCGCGCCTGCGAGGTCGAGCCCGGCGTCGTCCTGGTCAGCGCCGCCCCCATGGACGAGATCCAGGACACCGTCGGGCAGCTGATCACCATCCAGGTCGTCACCTTCGCCCTCGCGCTGCTCGCCCTGGTCGTCTTCGGCCGCCGCATGCTGCGCCGCGGCCTGAAGCCGCTCAGCGACATGGCGACCACCGCGCACGGCATCGCCTCGCACGACCTGACCGAGTCGGCGGCCCGGCTGCCGCTGCGCGCCGACGGCCGCGACGGCGGACCCGAGGTGGACGAACTGCGCACCGCCTTCAACACGATGCTGGAGCACATCGACTCCTCCCTCGCCGTGCGCGCCGAGGCCGAGCAGCGGCTGCGCCGGTTCGTCGCCGACGCCTCGCACGAACTGCGCACCCCGCTGATGTCGGTGCGCGGCTACGCCGACCTCTTCCAGTACGCGGCCGCCAACGCCCCCGCCGAACGCGACCGGCACCTGGCCCGCCTGCGCGCCGAGGCGGCCCGCATGGGCGTCCTCCTCGACGACCTGCTGCTGCTCGCCCGGCTGGACGCGGCCGAGGTGGACACGCCCCTGCGCCTGGAGGACGCCGACCTGACCGACCTGGTCGGCCAGGCCGCCGAGGCCTTCCGCGCGGGCCGGCCCGACCACCCCCTGACCGTGTCGGCGGGGCCGGGGCCGGTACGGCTGCGGATGGACCCGCTGCGCATCCGCCAGGTGCTGGACAACCTGCTGACCAATGCCGCCGTGCACACCCCGGCCGGGACGCGGGTGTCGGTGCAGGTGCTCCCCGTGCCCGGCGCGGCCGAGGTACGGGTCGCCGACACCGGCCCGGGCATCCCGCCGCAGGACCGGGCCCGGGTCTTCGACCGCTTCTACCGCGTCGACAGGGCCCGCAGCCGCGACCGCGGCGGCAGCGGACTCGGCCTCGCGGTCGCCCGCTCCCTGGTCCGCGCCCACGGCGGCCGGATCGAGGTCACGAGCGAACCGGGGGCGACCGTCTTCACCGTCCGCCTGCCGGTGCGGGAAGCGGCCCCCGCAACCCCGTGACGTGCGCCCTCTAGACTCGCACCGGACAACAGCCCGCACGACCACGGCCAGCAGCGTCCGCCAACCCGAAGGGCCCCGGCGTCTTGATACGGATGGAATCAGTCACCAAGCGGTACCCCGACGGCACGGTGGCCGTCGACCGCCTGTCCCTGGAGATACCCGACCGCTCGATCACCGTCCTCGTGGGGCCGTCGGGCTGCGGCAAGACCACCACCCTGCGCATGATCAACAGGATGGTCGAACCGAGCGAGGGAACGATCCTCCTCGACGGCGAGGACATCCAGCGCCGCCCCGTCACCGCCCTGCGCCGGTCCATGGGGTACGTCATCCAGAACGCCGGTCTCTTCCAGCACCGCACGATCGCCGACAACATCGCGACCGTGCCGCGCATGCTCGGCTGGGGCAAGCAGAAGGCCCGGGCGCGGGCCGGTGAACTCATGGAGCGCGTGGGCCTCGACCCCGCCCTCGCCGGGCGGTACCCCTACCAGCTCTCCGGCGGTCAGCAGCAGCGCGTCGGCGTGGCCCGGGCGCTGGCCGCCGACCCGCCCGTCCTGCTGATGGACGAGCCGTTCTCAGCCGTCGACCCGGTGGTCCGCAAGGGGCTTCAGGACGAACTGCTGCGCATCCAGGACGAGTTGGGCAAGACCATCGTCTTCGTCACCCACGACATCGACGAGGCGATCAAACTCGGCACGACGGTCGCCGTGCTGCGCGAGGGCGGCCGCCTCGCCCAGTACGCGCCGCCCGCCGAGCTGCTGTCCAGCCCCGCCGACAGCTTCGTCGAGGACTTCCTCGGCGCCGACCGCGGCATCCGGCGCCTGTCGTTCTTCCCGTCCGCGCACCTCCCGCTGAGCACCGGCCCGGTGATCCCGCTCGACGCCACCGCCGCGCAGATCACCGCCCCCGACGCCCCCTGGCTCCTGGTCACCGACGCCGACGGCCGCCCCCTCGGCTGGGGCGAGCGGCGTGACCTGACGGCCGGTGACATCCGGACCGACCGGCTCGTCCCGCCCGGACGGCCCTTCGTGCCCGGCGCCGACTCGCTGCGGGTCGCCCTCGACTGCGCGGTGCTCTCCCCGGCCGGCCACGCCGTCGCCGTGGACGGCACCGGCCGCGTGACCGGGGTGGTCTCCCAGCAGACCATCGGCGAGGCCATCCGCAGCGCCCACGCCGCCGACGTGGCCGAGGTCGCCTCGTGAACGGCTTCTTCGACATCCCCAGCGACCTCCAGCACAGCTGGCTCGGGCTGGTCGGGCTGCACCTGCGCGAGGCCCTGCTGCCGGTCCTGGCCGGTCTGCTGCTGGCCCTGCCGCTCGCCCAGCTCTGCGTCCGCTTCCGTTGGCTGTACCCGCCCGTCCTCGGCGTCACCACCGTCCTCTACGCGGTGCCGTCCCTGGCCTTCTTCGTCGTCCTCATCGACTACACCGGCCAGACCGAACTGACCGTGATGATCCCGCTGGCCGTCTACAGCCTCGTGGTGCTCGTCCCGGCCATCGTCGACGGGGTCCGCTCGGTCCCGCCGGAGACCCTGGCCGCCGCCACCGCCATGGGCTTCGGGCCCGTACGCCGCTACCTGCAGGTGCAGTTGCCGATCGCCGTGCCCGCCCTCGTCGCCGGGCTCCGGGTCGCCACCGTCTCCAGCATCTCCCTGGTCAGCGTGGGCACCCTCATCGGCAACCAGGGCGCCCTCGGCAACCTGCTCGCCGACGCGCAGAAGTACGACCGCCCCGAGCTGGCCGTCAACTCCGTGCTCACCACGGCCGTCCTGGCGATCCTGTGCGACGCGCTGCTGGTCCTGCTGCGCGTCCTGCTCACCCCCTGGATGCCGAACGCCCGGCGCGACCGCCGTGCGGCCGGCACCCGCGGGGCGGCCCCGGCGGCGCAGGAGGCCGCCCGGTGAACGTCCTCACCTTCGTCCAGGCCTTCTTCGGCGACAGCGCCCACTGGCAGGGCTACGACGGCATCCCTCAGCGCCTGCTCGAACACGTCCAGTACTCGCTGCTCGCCCTCGCCCTCGCCGCCGCCATCGGCCTGCCCGTCGGGCTGCTGACCGGGCACACCGGGCGCGGCGGCAACGCCCTGGCCCTCATCGCCACCGCGGCCCGCGCGCTGCCCAGCTTCGGCCTGCTGGTGCTCATCGTCATCGTGATGGGCTTCGGTCTGCTGCCGGTGATGATCCCGCTGGTCGTGCTGGCCGTCCCGCCGATCCTGGTGACCACCTACGAGGCGGTGCGCACCGTCGACCCGTCCCCGGTGGACGCCGCCCGCGGGATGGGCATGCGGGAGTCGCGGATCCTGTTCCAGGTCGAACTGCCCGTCGCCCTGCCGCTGATCCTGAGCGGCCTGCGCTCCGCGGCCATCCAGATCGTCTCCACCGCCACCATCGCCGCGTACGTCAGCCTCGGCGGCCTCGGCCGCTACATCGTCGACGGGCTCTACCAGCGCGACTACGAGAAGGTGGTCGGCGGCGCCACGCTGGTCGCCGTCCTGGCCCTCGTCACGCTGGCGGTCTTCTGGGCGGCGGGCCGCCTGGCCGTGTCGCCCGGTGTGCGCAGACGCTGAGATCCCCACCGGATCCGTGGGAAAACCGTGACGAGGACGACCTTGACTGATCGTGAGGCCGCTGGATTGGATCGACGGATGACTTCCACCGTGCACAACAGCTGGTCCAGGACGAGGAACACCGGTGCGGCGGCCGTCGCGCTCGCCGCGGCGGCACTGCTCGCCGGCTGTTCGTCCGGTGACACCTCCGACGACCCCCTGGCGGGCGAGAAGGCCGAGAAGGGCACCGTCGTCGTCGGCTCCAACAACTTCGCCGAGTCCACCCTGCTCGCCGACATCTACGGCGAGGCGCTCAAGGCCAAGGGCATCGAGGTCGCCTACAAGCACAACATCGGCAGCCGCGAGACCACCTACGGGCTGATGAAGAACGGCTCCGTCACCGTGCTCCCCGAGTACAACGGCTCCCTGCTCGCCTACCTCGACCCCAAGGCCGGGCAGAAGTCCGCGGACGCCGTGAACGAGGCCGTCAAGGCCAAGCTGGACAAGAAGCTGACGCTGCTGAAGTCCTCGCCGGCCGAGGACAAGGACTCGGTCACCGTCAACGCCGAGACGGCGAAGAAGTACAAGCTGACCTCCTCCTCCACCCTCGCCGACCTCAAGGACGCGGCCCCCGACCTGGTGATCGGCGGCTCGCCCGAGTTCCAGACCCGGCACCAGGGCCTGAAGGGCCTGAAGTCGGTGTACGGGCTGGAGTTCAAGTCCTTCAAGGCGCTCGACGCGGGCGGCCCGCTCACCCAGGCGGCGCTGACCCGCAACACCGTCCAGGCGGCCGACGTCTTCACCACGGACCCGGCCATCGTGAAGGAGAAGTTCGTCGTCCTGAAGGACCCGGAGAACCTCTTCGGCTTCGCGAACGTGACCCCGCTGGTCAACCGGAGCGGACTGCCGAAGGAGGGCGCCGACGTGCTCGACGCGGTCTCCGCGAAGCTGGACACCGAGACGCTCCGGGACCTCGACGCCCAGGTCCAGCTGGAGAAGAAGGACCCGCTCGACGTCGCGAAGGCGTGGCTGAAGTCGGCGGGTCTGAGCTGACGGGTCTGAGCCGAAGGACCGGATCTGACGGGCCGGACAGGGGGACCCGGGTGGCGAAGGCCGCCCGGGTCCCGCCCGTTGCGGGGCGGGTCCCCGCGCGAGACCGCTCAGGCCCGCACCGCCGACGCGATCAGCTGGTCGATCAGGGCGATCAGCACGTCCCGGCACGACTCCCTGTCCCGCGCGTCGCACAGCAGCACCTGCACGTGCTCCGGCACCGCGAGGGCCTCCCGGATGTCCTCGGGCGGATAGGGGTGTTCGCCGTAGAAGCCGTTGACGGCGACGACGAACGGGATGCCCCGGCGTTCGAAGAAGTCGATCGCGGCGAAACTCGACTCCGGGCGGCGGACGTCGACCAGCACCACGGCGCCGAGCGCGCCGAGGGCCAGGTCGTTCCACATGAACCAGAAGCGCTGCTGGCCCGGTGTGCCGAACAGGTACAGCACCAGGTCCCGGCTGAGGGTGATGCGGCCGAAGTCCAGGGCCACCGTGGTGGCCCGTTTCTCCTCGATGCCGTCCAGGTCGTCGACCCCGAGACCGGCCATGGTCAGGGGTTCCTCGGTGCGCAGCGGGGCGATCTCGCTGACCGATCCGACCAGGGTCGTCTTGCCGACGCCGAAGCCCCCGGCGATGAGGATCTTGACCGTGTCGGGTGCGGAGGCGTCGGTGACGTCGTCAGAGCCGGCCAAGGCCGTCCCTCACTTTCTGCAGCAGGTCCAGGTCCGGTGTGGTGCGGGTGACGAGCCGCGGCGGGCGGACGGTGATCCGGCCCGCCTCCAGCAGGTCGCAGAGCAGGATCACGACCACGCTCACCGGCAGGTCCAGCCGGGCCGCGATCTCGGCCACGGCGACCGGCTCGGCGCACAGCCGGAGGATCCGCAGATGCTCGGGCTGACAGCGGACCGCCGCGGCCGGCGGG
Source organism: Streptomyces sp. NPDC026246 (assembly GCF_055567995.1). NCBI lineage: Bacteria > Bacillati > Actinomycetota > Actinomycetes > Kitasatosporales > Streptomycetaceae > Streptomyces > Streptomyces sp. NPDC026246. The sequence continues at coordinate 58,068 of NZ_JBVHPJ010000001.1, forward strand.
GGATCGACCGCGGTGACCGTCGAGATGAGCGTGAAGTCGCCGCGGCTGGGCCGCGTCCGGCCACCGGTCAGGGTGAACGGTCTGACCAGCCGGCCCGCCGGATCGCCCTCGCCCACCTCACACGCCGGGATCGGTCGCGGGCCCGGCCGTGCCGCGCGGTGCCGCACTGAGGTGCTCGCCGATCTTCTTCACCAGCATGTTCATCTGGTAGGCCACCACGCCCACGTCGGCGCCGGGGCCCGTCAGGACCACCAGGTGGGCGCCGGGCCCGGCGGAGGTCAGGATCAGGTAGCTGTTGGCCATCTCGATCAGCGCTTGGCGCACCGGGCCGCCCCGGAAGTCCATGCTGACGCCCTTGCTGAGGCTCATCAGCCCCGACGCGGTCGCCGCGAGCCGTTCGGCGTCGTCGCGCAGAAATCCGGTGGACTTGCTCACCACCAGGCCGTCCTCGGAGAGCACCACGGCCTGGTTCACGTCGGCGACCCGCTCCACGAGTCCGGTCAGCAGCTGGTCGAGCTGGGTGTGCGTGGCGGGGATGGGGCCTGTCATTGCGGTGTCCTTCGTCAGCGGTCAGCGGTCAGCGGTCGGCGGGCGGAGTCGAGGGAGCGGGGCCGGGGGCGGCCTGCCGGGGTGGCGCGGCGGCCTCCCCGGCGGACGGCGGCTCGTCGCCGCCGTCCCGGGCGCGCAGGGTGCCGCGCTGGAAGCCGGCCAGGGAGGAGGCGGCCGCCTCGGCGGTGAAGTCGTCGGGTGAGCCGTCCCCGGGTGCGGGCGCGGCGTCCTCGCGCAGCTCCTCCACCAGACTGGTCTGGGGCACGCGGCGGGGCAGCGGTGCGAGGCCGTCGGTGCGGGGGACGACCGCGCGGGCGGCGGACGCGACGGACGGGGCCGTGCGGGCCGTGACGAGGGGCCGGGGCTCCCGCGTCCGTGCGGGACCGGCGGGGCGGTCGGCCTTCCGCGCCGCGGCGGGCCGCTCCCCGTCCGTCCCGCCGCCGGCCAGGGGGGTCTCGTCGTCCGCGGGGGCGTCGCCCGGGCCGTCGGCGCCGGGCCGGTCCGCCGGGTCCTGCGCACCGGCCGCGCTCCCGGCCCGCCCGGCCACGGGCGCGTCGTCGCCGGCCGCCTCGCGCACCACGATCTCGTGCGGTACCAGCACGATGCCCGTGGTCCCGCCGTACGGCGACGAGCGCAGGGTGACGGTGATGCCGTGCCGGTGGGCCAGCTGGGCGATGACGAACATGCCCAGGCGCAGGTCGTCGGCGAGCGCGACGACGTCGAACTGCGGGGGCGCCGCCAGCTGTTCGTTGAAGGAGGCGTAGTCCTCCTCCGACATGCCGAGACCGCGGTCCTCGACCTCCACGGCCAGGCCCTTGGCCACCATGGCGGCCCGGACCGTGACCGGGCTCGGGGCGGGGGAGTAGGCGGTCGCGTTGTCGATGAGCTCGGCCAGCAGGTGGATGACGTCGGCCACCGCGGGCGGCGCCACGCACACCTCCTCCTCGGTGTGCACCTCCACCCGCTGGTACTCGGCGACCTCGCCGATCGCGCTGCGCAGGATGTCGATCAGCGCCACCGGCTCGGTCCAGCTGCGGCCGGGCCGTTCACCGCTGACGATGACGAGGTTCTCCTCGTAGCGGCGCAACTGGCTGGCCGTGGAGTCCAGTTCGTACAGGCCCTGGAGGATCTCGGGGTCGGTGTGCCGGCGTTCCAGGGTGTCGAGCTTGCTCAGCTGCAGGTTGACCAGGTTCTGGCTCTGCCGGGCGATGCCCAGGATGACCTTCTGGAAGCCCCGCCGCGTGTCGGCCAGTTCGACCGCCGTGTGCACGGCCGTGCGCTGGGCGGTGTTGAACGCCTGCGCCACCTGGCCGAGTTCGTCGTTGCCGTAGTCCAGCGGAGGTGTCGCCGACTCGGCGTCCACCGTCTCGCCCCGCTCCAGCCGGGCGACCACGTCGGGCAGCCGCTCCTGCGCGAGGCTGACGGCGGCCCGGCGCAGGCCGCGCAGCCGCCGCGACAGCGAGCGGGTGATCCGCCAGGACATGCCGACGCACAGCAGCAGCGCGATCAGCCCGCCGGCGCTGAGCAGCGCGGCCTTGAGCAGCAGCGCGTCCGCCCGGTCGGCGCTGCGCTGGAGCAGGCCCGTCGTCTGCTGCTCGATGAGGGACGCGTACTGCTCGCGCAGCCGGTCCATGGCGGCGTCCCACCGCTGCCGCTCGTCGGGCAGGGCGATCCGGTCGCGCGCGGCGGAGGAGCCGCGGGCCGCCAGCACGCGGTCCTCGACCGACTCCAGGGCCCGCCACTGCGGCCCCGCCATGATCCGCTCCGTCTGCGCCTTGGCGCTGCCGGTCAGCTGCGGCAGCACCTGGTCCTGCACCAGCCAGCGGCGGGTGTGGACCAGCTCGGTGAACCGGGTCCACGCCTCGTCGTCCATGTGCCCGGACGGCCACGCCAGGGTCAGCTGCGCGTCCTCCCGCGACACCAGCTCCGCCGCGTGCTCCAGCCCCACCAGCGGCCCGGCCTGCGAGGTGAGGTCGCCGTCGTCCACCTGGGACAGCGCCTGGAAGGCGTGGATCTGGTCGTCGACGATCGAGGAGTACTGGTCCAGCGCCTGCTGGGGGGTGATGTCGCTGGGGTCGTCCACCTGGTCCCGGTAGTACTCGAGGCTGCCGACCGAGCCCAGCACCGAGTACAGCCGCTCCGAGATGCGGGCGGGCGCCTCACCGATGGCGTCCGCCTGCGCGACCAGCCGGCCCACCGCCTCGTCGGTCTCCTCGCGCTGTGCCTCCAGGGCGGCCCGGGAACCCTTCGGCGACGCCAGCCAGGCGGCCGACAGGCTGCGCTCCCGCTGCAGTGCCAGGGTCGCGTGGGTGCCCATGGCGCCGGTCGACCGGCTCAGCTCCGTCTGCTCGCGCAGCGTGAGCCCCTCCGAGAACATCTGGATGGTGGTCACGCCCCACATCGCGGCGAGGGTGACGCTCGGCACCAGGGCCAGGAGCACCAGGGAGATGCGTATGGAGCCGAGGTGGCGCCGGGCACCTGTCCGTCGAGACATCGTCGTCCTAGGGCGATCAGCGGGAGGCGGGGGAATGGTCGGGAAGGGCGGAGGGCGGAGGGTGGAGGGCGGGGCGCGGTGGTGTTCCGGGCACCGTGGGCGGGATGCGCAGGATGCTATCCGCCCGGGCGGGCGCACGGACCCCGCGCGAGCGGAACCCGGGCGCCACGGAGGCGTCCGGTCACCGGGTCCCGGCAGCGGCGAACCGTGCCACGGCCGACACGTTGGACTTCGTCACGAAGGCCGGGCCCGTGAGGACCGGAGCCGTGCCGCCGCCGCTGACGTTGCCGTTGGTGCGGTACAGCCACAGCGCGTCCACCGCGAGGTAGCCCTGCAGATACGGCTGCTGGTCGACGGCGAACTGCACCTCGCCGCTGCGGACGGCCTTGACGAGGTCCTTGTCGAGGTCGAAGGTGGCCACCTTCGCCCGGCTGCGCGCCTGCCGCGTGGCCTCGACCGCGCCCAGCGCGTACTGGGCGCCGTTGGTGACGACTTGGTCGATGCCGGGGTCCTGCCGCAGCCGGGCGGCGATCGCGGCGGTCACGGCGTCCCGGTCGGTGCCGTCCACGTACAGGTTGTCGGTCTCGCCGCCGAACGTCTTCTTCACACCGGCGCAGCGGGCCTCCAGCGCGACGTTGCCCCGCTCGTGCACGACGCACAGGGCGTGCTCGGCGTCGAGGCCGTCCAGCTTGTCGCCCACGGCCCGGCCCGCGACCGACTCGTCCTGGCCGAAGTACTCCAGGAGCCCCGCCGGACGCCAGGCGTCGATACCGGAGTTGAGCCCGACGACGGGGATGCCCGCGGCCTTCGCCTGCGCGACCGGGCCGCGCATCGCCGCGGGTTTGGCCAGGGTCACGGCGATGCCGTCGACCTTGTCGCGTACGGCGTCGCGCACCAGCCCGGCCTGGGCGGCCGGATCGGCGTCCCCGGCGTAGGTGAGGTCGATGCCGTCCTTGGCGGCCGCCGCCTCGGCGCCCTTGCGCACCAGGTCCCAGAAGGCGTCGCCCTCCCCGCCGTGGGTGACCAGGGCCACCCGCATCCCGCCCCCGGCTCCCGCCGGGTCCGTACCGTTCCCGTCGTCGCCCAGGGCCGAACAGGCCGACAGCAGCAGGCACACGACGGACGCCAGGGCCGCGGCCCGGGCGTGCCTGGCCGGGGTGTGCGGCGGGGGAGGAGTGTTCATGAGGGGCGGACCTCGCTGTGCGGCCGAGCAAGAGCAGGTGGAGAGTGCGCACGGGGGCAGCGGGGTGGACACCGGCCGGACGACTCTCGCTGGCCGGAGCCAACCCTGTGTGACCACTGGTCGTCAAGTGAGCAGCCACGAGCCGTGAGTTGATGCTGCCGCATCGTGATGATCCGTCCGACCGGCCGAACAGCCGCCCCGGCCCCGGGGCGAGCGCGGGCATGCCGCGGCCCCGGCCCGTCTCCCGGGCCGGGGTGGTGGGGCCGGTGTCACGCCGGGCAGACCGGTGCCCGGGGGCGGTCAGGCCCGCTGCGCCGGGATCGTCCCGGTCACGGCGGACTTCGCGGCCCTGGCCTCCTTCCGGCGCCTGCGGCGGCTGATCCGGGGTTCCTGGTCGGGGAGCCAGCCGAAGGTGAGGCAGCTGCCGACGACGCCCAGCAGCAGCCCCACGAAGAAGCCGCCCAGATTGGACGTCACCCAGCTGCCCAGCGAAACCAGCACGCCGACGACCGAGTAGAACAGCCGCTGGGCGGGGTTGGCGAGCACGAGCACGCCGCACAGCAGCATCACCACCGGCAGCAGGTAACCGGCCAGCCCCTGCATGCCGACGTGCAGGACGACGTCCAGCGAGGCCTTGAGGGTGAGCAGGATCTCGGCCCCGCCGAGGGCGAGCAGCAGCCCGCCCCAGAACGGGCGGCCGGCCCGCCACCGGCGGAAGGCGGGCCGGAGCCCGTCGCGCGGGGCGCCCGGCATCAGCAGCCCGACCCGCTGAAGCCCAGCTTCAGACCGGGCAGCTTGAACACCCCTGCCGTGGTGGCGTAGTTGGTCTGGCGCAGGTTGGCGATGTGCACGGTGTCGGACTGCTGGCTGAACACGCCCTTGGGGCCGCGGCCCTGCGGCCCCGCCTTGTCCAGGGTGCTGGCGTCGTTGCCGATCTCGATGTTGTTGAAGGCCGCGTCGCCCGACAGCTCCGTCGAGTCGGTCGTCAGATCGCTCGCGGTGACCTTCTGGGCGCCGCCGCCGGCCCTGATCACCAGGTTGGTGCCGCCGAGGTCGACGCTCTGGCACAGCTTGGTGAGCGTCGCGTTCTTGATCACGGACGTGATGACCAGGACCTGGCCGCCGGTGTCGCCCGCGTTCGGGCTGTCCTCGGCCATCTCGTCCAGGCCGCCGAACTGCGCGAAGCCGGTGCCGTTCAGTTCGGTCGCGGTGACGGTGAACGGCATGCCGGAGATGGCGAACTGCACACCCAGCGCACCCTGCGCGGTGAGGACGGCGAGGGTCGCGGCGGCCAGGGTGGCCGGCACCGCCATCACCGCGGCCCGGCGCGCCCGGACCCTTCCGCGCCGCGCGGGGGCGTCGCCCGGGGCGGCGGAGCCGTCCGGTCTCTCGGGGAGGTGCTCGGTGGAGGAGGTGGTCATGTCTGCTCCAGGTGCATGTCGATGCGGATCGGACGTCGTTGGCGCGCTGTCCTGGCGCGGACACCGACCGCGTGCGCACGTCTCCTCGCAACGTCCGGCCGTCGCAAGGGCTTTCCCGTTACGCCGCAGTAGCCGACCAGGAAGTTACCGGCGGTTACATGAAGGGTCAAGGGAGGTGTGGACAAGGAGTGAGAGGGATGTCCCGAAGGTGAGTCGGCCGCGCCCCGAAAGACTCACTTGGCGCACAACTCCCTTACACGGCCTTGACGTTGGTTCGAAGCCAGGTCTACAACTTCCCTCGTCCCACCGGATCCGTGGCGCCGGATCCGCCGCGCGGCGCCGTCCGCGCGTTCCGGACTCCGCTGCTACCGCACCGCAGCTCGTCGCCCGGCACGTCCGAACGGGCTTTCCACGCCCGCGTTCGCCTCGTACGGCACGGCCGTATCACCCGGGCCGTGGCACCGGACACCCCCTGCCCGGCCGGAGGGCCGACCCCCGTCCGCGCCCCCGGCGCCCCCGGCCGGCCGTCGCCGGCCCGTCACGTACGGAGAAGGCGTGACGGGCCGGCGACGGCGGACACCCCGGCCTCCCCGACCCCCCTTTCACCCCACGCCAGCGAAAGAGGTACACCCGCATGCGCACACGCACCCTGATCGCCCTCACCGCCGCCGTCGCCGCCCTGGGCCTGGCCGCCCCCGCCTCGGCCGCCGACACCCCGGTGCTGACCACCGCCGACGGCGCCGCCGTCGAGGTCGGCGCCGTCCTCGACGCGTCCCTGGCCGAGGGCACCGCCGCGACCTTCCGCTCCAGCGCGACCGGCACCAGCGGCATCTCGTGCACTTCGTCGGCGTTCTCCGCGACCGTCACCGACAACCCTGCCGCGCCCGGCACCGCCACCGAGGCGCTGAACTCGCACACCTTCGCCACCAGCGGCTGTTCGGCCAACGTCGTCGGCGTGCTCGGCGTCAGCGGCATCACCGTCGACAACCTGCCCTACACCGCGAGCGTGTCGTCCGACGGCACCCTCTCCGTGACGCCGGCGGCCGGATCCACCATCCAGTCCACCGTCAAACTGCGCACCCTGCTCGGCACCGTCACCTGCGTCTACCGGGCGCCCGCCCTGACCGGTACCGCGAGCAACGCCGACCACAGCATCGCCTTCACCAACCAGCAGTTCACCAAGGTGTCCGGCTCGTCGTTGTGCTTCGCCAACGCCTTCTTCACCGCGAAGTACGCCCCGGTGACCACGGGAGGCTCCGCGGTCACCGTCAACTGATCGCGCCTGCGACCGCGTTCAGCGCCGTCGCAGGCGCAGGGCGAGGGCGGCGCCGCCGGTGAGCACCAGCACCGCAGCGGCGCCGCCCGCGAGCGTGCGCGAGGACGGCCCCGAGCCGGGCGCGGAGGCGGCGGCCTGCGGGGTCCCTGCATCCTGCGGCCGTGAGCGCGGTGCCGCGGTGCCGCCGGCGGCCCTCTCGGCGGCGCTCCCGCCCGGCCCGGGCGTCCCGGTGGCCGGGGCGGTCGTCCCCTTGTCCCTCGCCTCGGGTGCCTTGACCCCCGCCTCGGGCTCCTCGCCCCCGCCGCTGCGCTCGTCGCCCTTGCGCGCCTTCGCCTGCCGCGCCGGGAACACCACGTCGGAGCAGGAGTAGTAGGTGTCCGGCGTGCTGCTGTTCTGCCACACCGTGTACAGCACGTGCCGTCCCACCCGGTCGGACGGCAGGGTCGCCGTGAAGCGGTAGGCGCCGTCCGTCAGCGTGGGGTCGGTCACCTGCGCGAAGTGTTTCTGCGGCAGGTCGGACCAGGTGAGCGGGCGCGCAGGGTCGAATCCGGGCCTCGTCAGGTACATCCGGAAGGTGCCGGCGTGCGGGATCGTCGACGCGTACCGCAGGGTGAGCCGCGCGCCGGGCGCCACCCGGGTCGACGGCCAGTCGGCGCGGGGAAGGTCCAGCCCCCGGTAGGCGGGCAGGCCGCCGCTGCACAGTTTCCCGTCCGGGACGACCGCGCGGTCCCGTCCGGCCACGTTCGCCACCCGCAGGTTGTCCCAGGCCGTGAACGGCCCGCCGTTCGCGGCGACCGCCGCCCGGCACGCCGGCGTGGCGGCCCGCGCACCGCCCTCGGGGGAGCAGGCCACCACCCGGCTCACCGGATCCGTCGGCGCACCGTGCGCCGCGGCCGGCACCGCCGTCCACAGCGGCAGCAGCAGCGGGGTGGTCAGGGCGGCGGCGAGCGCCGTGCGCTGGACGGTCGTAGCGAGCATGTCCGCTTCTCTCCTCGGCGGGCCGCAGGGTCGGTCATGCAGTACGGGAAACCGGGCCGCCGCGTTCACTTCGCCACGACCCGTTCGAATCGGGCCATTCCCGCTCGATCGCCTTTCACCGAGGGTCGGTTCGCGATCGGATCGAGGGTTTCCCCCGTATCCCGGTGACCTGCCCGTTGCCTATCGTTCGACCACAGCTGACCCACAGGTAACCCCGAACGGGTCCGCCCCCCACCCGCGCCTGGCCGGCCATCGCCTCGCTCTTCGCTTTTCGAACCACCCCCCCTCCGCTTCGAGGACGAAGCGACCCCACCGCCGCTCCGCCGCGCCGGAGTCCGGCCACGAAAGGCAACGACCGTGCGTACCTCCCCAGAGCTCAGACGGAAGCTGATATCCGTCGCCGCCGTCTCCGTCGCCCTGCTGACCGCCGCCCCCGCCTCGGTCGCCGTCGCCCAGGAGGCCGCCCCGCGCCCGGCCGCCGTCCCCGCGGCCCAGACGGAGGCCGCCCCGGGCACCACCGCCGAGCGCCTCATCGTCGGCTACAAGTCCGGCGCCGGTGAGGCGGCGTCCGACAAGGCGGCCGCGGCCGACGCCGCCGCCAAGGCCGAGAAGACCGGCGAGGACGTCGACTTCCGCCGCCGCCTCGGCACCGGTGCCGCCCTCGTCGACCTGGGCACCGCCCCCTCCACGTCGTCCGTCGCCGACGTCGTGGCCGCCTACCGGGCCGACCCGCAGGTCGCCTACGTGGTGCCGGACCGGCTGAACAAGCCGACGGCCGTCACCCCCAACGACACCGAGTACGGCAAGCAGTGGGACCTCTTCGAGTCCACCGCTGGCATGAACGTCCCCGGCGCCTGGGACACCACGACCGGCAGCGGCGTCACCGTCGCCGTCATCGACACCGGCTACGTCACGCACTCCGACCTGGCCGCGAACATCGTCGGCGGCTACGACTTCATCTCCGACACGGCCGTCTCCGTCGACGGCAACGGCCGCGACAGCAACCCGGCCGACCCGGGCGACTGGTACAACGCGGGCGAGTGCGGCGCCGGCGTCCCGGCCTCCACCTCCTCCTGGCACGGCACGCACGTGGCCGGCACCATCGCCGCCGCCACCAACAACTCCAAGGGCGTCGCCGGCATCGCGTACGGCGCGAAGATCTCCCCGTTGCGCGTCCTCGGCAAGTGCGGCGGCTACGACTCGGACATCATCGACGCCATCACCTGGGCGTCCGGCGGTTCGGTGTCCGGCGTCCCCGCCAACACCAACGTCGCCAAGGTCATCAACATGAGCCTCGGCGGGAGCGGCGCCTGCTCCAGCGCCACCCAGAGCGCCATCAACGGCGCGGTGAGCCGCGGCACCACGGTCGTCGTCGCCGCCGGCAACGAGAACACGAACGCCTCCACCGCCTCCCCCGCGAACTGCTCGGGCGTCATCACCGTCGCCGCGACCAACCGCGCGGGCAGCAGGGCCTCGTACTCCAACTACGGCTCGATCGTCGACATCTCCGCCCCCGGCGGCGAGACCCGGACGACCACCGCCAACGGCATTCTGTCCACGCTGAACTCGGGCACCAAGACGCCGTCGACCGAGAACTACGCCTACTACCAGGGCACCAGCATGGCCACCCCGCACATCGCGGGCCTCGTCGCGCTGATGAAGTCGGCCAACTCCGCCCTCACCCCGGCGCAGATTGAATCGGCCATCAAGGCCAACGCCCGTCCGCTGCCGGGCACCTGCTCCGGCGGCTGCGGCGCCGGCCTCGCGGACGCCGCGAAGACGGTCCAGGCCGTCAAGGGCGGCACGTCCACCGGCACCACCTACTCCAGCACCACCGCCGTCGCCATCCCGGACAACGGCGGCGCGATCGAGTCCCCGATCAGCGTCACCGGCCGCAGCGGCAACGCCCCCTCGGCCCTGCAGGTCGGCGTCGACATCACGCACACCTACCGCGGTGACCTCGTCATCGACCTGGTCGCCCCGGACGGCACGGCATACCGCCTGAAGTCCGCCGCGTCCGACTCCGCGGACAACGTGAACACCACCTACACGGTGAACGCCTCCAGCGAGGTCGCCAACGGCACCTGGAAGCTGCGCGTCCAGGACACCGCGGCGCAGGACACGGGCACGCTCAACGGCTGGAAGCTGACCTTCTGATCCCTATTGATCCCTTCTGAGTTCTTCTGAGTCCTTCTGGATTCTTCTGGGTTCTTCTGGGTCCTTTGAATTTTCCCTGACGGGAACTCACAACAGGCGGGGCCACGAGCGGGCGGGCCGGCCGGTGCGGATGGGGCACCGGCCGGCCCGCCTTCATGTCTGCCCGCGGACGCACCAGCTCCTAGGGCACCAGCTCCTAGGGCACCCGCTCCTCGGACACCCGCTCCTCGGAAACCGGATGCGCTGTTTCCTGTCGGCGGCCGGGCGTGCTATGCCGGAAGTGCCCCTGAAATCAAGCCCCCCTGCCCGATGAGTGCCGTCTGAGGGTGAGTTATCGTGTGCGGGGGGTAAAAACAAACGGCATGACCCGTTCATTTCCGTCCCGGGAGAGTTCAGCCGATGGCGAGGCAGTTGCGAGCCGAGCAGACCCGTTCGACGATCATCACGGCCGCCGCTGACCTGTTCGATCGCTGCGGCTACGAATCGACCTCCCTCAGCGACATCGTGGAGCACGCCCGCGTCACCAAGGGCGCCTTGTACTTCCACTTCGCGGCCAAGGAGGACCTCGCCCAGGCGATCCTCGAACGCCAGTCGCTCACCGCCCGGCATCTGGCGACGGAGACCGAGAACCGCGGCCACACGTCGCTGGAGGCGCTGATGCGCCTCACCTTCGGCATCACGCGCCAGTCGGTCGACGACCCCGTGCTGCGCGCCGGACTCCGGCTCGCCACCGGAGGGATCCGCCCCCGCCCGCCGCTGAGCCACCCGTTCACCGAGTGGCTGGACATCGTCACGGCCCGGCTCGTCGGCGCGGTCAAGGAGTCCGACGTCCACCCGGACATCGACATCGACGTCGTCGCCCACTCGCTGGTCTGCTTCTTCGTCGGCACGCGCGTGGTGGGACGCTCCCGGGAACCCGTCGCCCGCCAGCCCCGCCGCACGGCCGAGATGTGGACCATACTCATCCGCGGCCTGGTCCCGGTCACCCGCCGCGCCCGCTACCTGAGCCTCGCGGCCCGCCTGGAGCGGGAGATCGCGCCCGTGTGACCGGCCCGGCGCACACCTCGTGCGCGTTACGGTGAGCCCCATGCCCGACACCTCCCGCCCACCCGTGCTCCTCGGCGACCGGCCGGGCTCCTTCCCGCACAGCGTGCTGGCCGAGCGGCACCCCGCGATCATCCGGCAGGTCCGCGAGGCCTTCCCGTACGGACCGGCGCAGCACCGCGCGCTCGACGAGCTGCTCGCCGACTGCACCGAGGGCCGGATCGAAGCCCTCCCCGCCGACGCGCACGACCGCGCCCTCTGGGAGGACTGGGGACTGCGCGCGTACGCCGGCCGGTCGTGGTTCGAGGTGCCGTGGCTGTGGTCGGAGAGCTGGTTCTACCGCCGTCTGCTCCAGGCGGTCGGCTACTTCGGCCCCGGGCCCTGGCAGGGCATCGACCCCTTCCGGCCGTTCAAGCAGGCCGAACTCGACTCCGCCGAGACCGACGAGGAACTGTCCGCACTCGACGCACTCGACGCCCGCCCCGCCGACGAGCGGTGGCGCGCCCTGCTGCACGGCTCCCTCTGGGGCAACCGGGCCGACCTCGGCTTCCGCATGTCGGCGGAAGGCGCCCGGCAGACGGACGCCGTGCCCGGTCTCGTCGCCGACGACGGCGACCTGCTGCGGTCGCTGCTCGACGCCCACAGCGCCCCGGGCCCTCGCACCCTGTGCCTGGTCGCCGACAACGCCGGCCGCGAACTCGTCCCCGACCTGCTGCTCCTGGCCCACCTGCTGGCCACCGGCGGCATTGACCGGGCGGTCCTGCACGTCAAGCCGCACCCGTACTACGTCTCCGACGCCACCACCGCCGACGTGGTCGACGCCCTGCGCCGCCTGACCGGCGCCGGCGGAGCCGCCGCCCGGTACGGACGGCAGCTGTGGTCCGCCCGCGCCGACGGGCGACTCGTCCTGCGCGCCCACCCGTTCTCCTGCGCGCCGCTGCCCTACGAGGGGATGCCCGGCGACCTGCGCGCCGAATTCGCCTCCGCCACGCTGACGGTGTTCAAGGGCGACCTCAACTACCGCCGCCTGGTGGGCGACCGGCTCTGGCCCGCGACCACGCCCTTCACGGACGTCACCGCCTGGTTCCCCGGGCCGGTCGCCGCGCTGCGCACCCTGAAGTCCGACGTGATCACCGGCCTCGACGCGGACACCGAGGCCCGGCTGGACGCGACGGAGGGCGCACGCTGGCGCACCGGCGGCACCCACGCCCTGATCCAGGTGCGTGTCCCCGGCTAGCGAACCGCCCACCGGTCATCGGCCGTCGGCCACCGCCCACCGGCCGTCGGTCACCGCCCACCGGCTGCGACCTGGCGGGGGAACGCAGCCGTACCGGGCGGAAGTTGCCGGTTCGCTCCCGATTCACGCGATGGTGTGATCATGTCCGCGGCCGTGGATGCTGCCCGCGGACGGCGGGTAGCCCCCGGCCATGACGCAGCCGTTCGAGCTCCCGCACTTCTACATGCCGCACCCCGCGCGGCTCAACCCCCATCTCGACCAGGCCCGTGCCCATTCGACCGAGTGGGCGCGCGAGATGGGCATGCTGGAGGGATCCGGCGTCTGGGAGCAGGCCGACCTCGACGCGCACGACTACGGCCTGCTCTGCGCCTACACCCACCCCGACTGCGACGGACCGGCGCTGTCCCTCGTCACCGACTGGTACGTGTGGGTCTTCTTCTTCGACGACCACTTCCTGGAGAAGTACAAGCGCAGCCAGGACCGCGCCGCCGGCAAGGCCCACCTGGACCGGCTGCCCCTGTTCATGCCGATGGACCTGTCGGCGCCCGTGCCAGCACCGGAGAACCCGGTCGAGGCCGGTCTCGCCGACCTCTGGGCACGCACGGTGCCGGCGATGTCGGAGGACTGGCGCCGCCGCTTCGCCGTGGCCACCGAGCACCTGCTCAACGAGTCGATGTGGGAGCTGTCCAACATCAACGAGGGGCGCATCGCCAACCCCGTCGAGTACATCGAGATGCGCCGCAAGGTGGGCGGCGCCCCCTGGTCGGCGGGGCTCGTGGAGTACGCCACCGCCGAGGTGCCCGCCGCCGTCGCCGGGGCCAGGCCGCTGCGGGTGCTCATGGAGACGTTCTCCGACGCCGTGCACCTGCGCAACGACCTCTTCTCCTACCAGCGCGAGGTCGAGGAGGAGGGCGAGAACAGCAACGGCGTCCTCGTGCTGGAGACCTTCTTCGGATGCACCACGCAGGAGGCCGCCGACACGGTCAACGACGTCCTCACCTCCCGGCTGCACCAGTTCGAGCACACGGCGTTCACCGAAGTGCCCGCCCTGGCCCTGGAGAAGGGGCTGCGGCCCGACGAGGTCGCGGCCGTGGCGGCGTACACCAAGGGCTTGCAGGACTGGCAGTCCGGCGGCCACGAGTGGCACCTGCGCTCCAGCCGCTACATGAACGAGAACGCCGCGCGCGGCGGCAGCCCCTGGCCGGGCTGCACGGGCCCGGGCACCTCCGCCGCCGACGTGCGGGCCCTGCTCGCCTCGGCCGGAGCCCAGCGGATGCGGTCCTACACGCACGTGCCCTACCAGAAGGTCGGGCCGTCGCAGATCCCCGACATCCGGATGCCGTTCCCGCTGCAGCTCAGCCCTCACCTGGACAACTCCCGCGCGAGCCTGCACACCTGGGTGACCCGGATGGGCATTCTCTCCGAGGGCGTCTGGGACGAGGACAAGCTGCGCGCCTACGACCTGCCCCTGTGCGCCGCCGGACTCGACCCGGACGCCACGCAGGAGGCCCTCGACCTCAGCTCGCAGTGGCTCGCCTGGGGCACCTACGGCGACGACTACTACCCCCTCGTGTACGGTCACCGCCGCGATCTGGCCGCGGCCCGGATCACCACGGCCCGGCTGTCCGACTGCATGCCGGTCGACGGCAGCACGCCACCGGCCCCCGTCAACGCCATGGAGCGCAGCCTGATCGACCTGTGGCTGCGCACCACGGCCACGATGACGCCCGACCAGCGGCGCACGCTCAAGAACGCGATCGACTCGATGACCGAGAGCTGGGTGTGGGAGCTGTCGAACCAGCTCCAGAACCGCGTCCCCGACCCGGTCGACTACCTCGAGATGCGCCGGTCGACCTTCGGCTCCGACCTGACGCTGAGCCTGTGCCGGATGGGCCACGGCCCGGCGGTCCCTCCCGAGGTGTACCGCAGTGGGCCGGTCCGCTCCCTGGAGAACGCCGCGATGGACTTCGCGTGCCTGCTCAACGACGTCTTCTCGTACCAGAAGGAGATCGAGTTCGAGGGCGAGATCCACAACGCGATCCTCGTCGTGCAGTCGTTCTTCGGCTGCGACTACCCGACGGGGCTCGGCATCGTGCACGATCTGATGAGCCAGCGCATGCGCCAGTTCGAGCACGTGGTCGAGCACGAACTGCCCGTGCTGTACGACGACTTCCGGCTGTCGGACGAGGCGCGAGCGGCTATGGGGACGTACGTGGCGGACCTGCGCAACTGGATGTCCGGGATCCTCAACTGGCATCAGAACGTCGACCGTTACCGGGACGCCTGGCTGTCCCGGCGCGCCCACGGCTTCCTGCCCGACCGGCTGCCGGCCGTGCCCGTACCGTCCTTCCACTGAGCGGCCCGGCCCGCCCGGTCGGGCCTCGCCGTCCTGTCGGCTCGCACCGCACCCGCCCATGGGTGCGGTGCGAGCCGCGTCCGCTCTCCGCCCCCTCCCTGTCCCGCGCAGGGGCCGCTCAGTCTCACTCGTTCGTGGCTCGTCGGCCGCAGAACCGTTGGGTAGAGCATCTGCCGTGATCGTCCCGCGTCCGCCGGAGGCGATCGGCACCACCCGGAGGCGAGCCATGGAACAGACCGCGCTGCGACCCAAGCCCATGCCGGGCCAGGACCCCGGCGGGGCGCCACCGCGGAAGGGAAGCGACCCCTCCCGGCCCCGTCCGCACGCCGCCCGGCGGCGCGGTCGGCGGCTGCTGAACGTGCTGTTCGGCGGCTTCGCCGGTGCGGTCCTGGTGCTGTCCGGCGTCGGGCTCGGGGCGATGGGCTCCACGGTGGCCGCCCACGGCGCCTTCCTCGGCCAGCGCGGGCCGCACGCACCGGTTACTCCGGCCTCCCCGGCCCCCTCACCGTCGCCCGCGGTCCCGTCGCCCGTGGCGGCGACCCTCGGCGTGCAGGTCATGGACGCCCGCGGGCCGGGGGCCGTGGTGGTCGGGCTCCACGTCCCCGGTCCGGCGCAGCGGGCCGGGCTGGTCCGGGGCGACGTGCTGCTGACCCTCGGCCGGACCCGGATCGACACGGCGGCCGACCTGGTACGGGCCGTCGCGCGGGCGCGCCCCGGCCGCGAGGTGAAAGTGACCGTGCGGCACCGCAGCGGCGGTTACGAGCAGCTCACGGCCGTACCGGCGGTCGCCGCGTGAGCGTGATCCGCGGCGGGGCACTGACGTGGGCTTCTTCGCCTGCCCGGGGTGACCGACGGTGGGAGGGGCGCCCCGGGTTACCCCTTGGCCCGGTCGTCGACCGGCGGCAGGGCAGCGCCTCGTGTCCCCCCCCGTGCGGGACGATCCGCCACCCGCCACCCGCCACCCGCCACCAGCCACCGCCCCTTCGCCCACCGGGCACCGCCGCACCCGAGGGCCCCGCGATCGCGTGCGGGCAGGGGAGTCGCGCGGCCGGGGCCGGGTGAAAGCCCGCAGACGGCTCGCGCGGCCTTCCTCCGCCGGGCAGGATGCTGCCCGTAGCCCTTCGTCCGTCCTGGGAGGCCCCGATGACCGGAAGCACGGCCGCGTCCTTCACCGCCGACGACTACCGCGCCCGCATGGAGCGTGCAGCGCGGTCGGCCGCCGAGGCCGGACTCGCCGGTCTCCTGGTCGCCCCCGGGCCGGACCTGACGTGGCTGACCGGATACACGCCGCCCGCCGTCACCGAACGCCTCACCCTGCTGGTCCTCGCCGGGGACCGGGACCCCGTCCTCGTCGTTCCCGCCCTGGAGGCCCCGGACGCGCGCAAGGCAGCCGGCGCGTCCGCCCTGGACCTGCGCGACTGGACCGACGGCAAGGACCCCTACGCCGCCACCGCCGCGCTGCTCACCCCGGCGGGCCGGTTCGGCGTCAGCGACAACGCCTGGGCACTGCACCTGCTGGCCCTCCAGCGGGCGGTGCCCGGGAGCGCCTACGTCTCGCTCACCGAGGCCCTGCCGATGCTGCGGGCCGTCAAGGACACGGCCGAGCTGGAGCTCATGGCGGCCGCGGGAGCCGCCGCCGACGCCACCTACGAGGAGATCCGCACCGTCCCCTTCGCCGGGCGCCGCGAGGCGGAGGTGGCCGCGGACCTCGACCGGCTGCTGCGCCGGCACGGCCACGAGCAGGTGGACTTCACCATCGTCGCCTCGGGCCCGAACGGCGCGAACCCGCACCACGAGGCCGGCGACCGGGTGATCGAACGCGGCGACACGGTCGTGCTCGACTTCGGCGGCCTGCGCCACGGCTACGGCTCCGACACCTCCCGCACGGTGCACGTGGGCGAACCCACCGACGAGGAGCGCCGCGTCCACGACGTCGTGCGCGCGGCCCAGGAAGCCGGCTTCCGGGCGGTGCGGCCGGGCGCCGCCTGCCAGGACGTGGACCGGGCGGCCCGGGCGGTCATCGCGGACGCGGGGTACGGCGAGTACTTCATCCACCGCACCGGACACGGCATCGGCGTCACCACCCACGAGCCGCCGTACATGATCGAGGGCGAGGAGCAGCCCCTGGTGCCGGGCATGTGCTTCTCCGTGGAACCCGGCATCTACCTGCCCGGCCGGTTCGGCGTGCGCATCGAGGACATCGTGACCGTCACCGAGGACGGCGGGCGGCGCCTGAACACCACCACCCGCGAGCTGGTCATAGTGGAGTGACGCCCCCGATGTCCCCACGAAGCCTCCCGAACGGCAACGGCGCGACCATGACCCAGACACCCACCCCCTCCGCGGACACCGTCCGCCGGCTGGTCCGCTCCCTGCTCGCGGACGGCGGGGGCGGCAAGGACGGCGCGCGCGGCAAGGACGGCGCTCGCGGCACGGAGGGCCGGGGTGGTGCGGCGACCGCACGGGGCGCCGACCCCGAGGTCCGACCCGCCGGCCCCGACGTACGGCCCGCCGGCGAGGGTGCGTCGGCGGCCACCTGGTGGGTCGGCTCCCGCCATGTGCTGCGCCTGGCGCCCGACCGCGAGGCCACCCTCCGCCAGCGCCGCGAACTACGGCTGCGTGACCTGGTCCGCCCGCACCTGCCGATGACCGTGCCGGTCAGCGTGGCGACCGGGGAATGGGCGCCGGGGCTGAGCTACACCCTCGACACCAAGGTGCCCGGCGGCTCCGGCGAGCGGCACGACGTGTCCGCCGTCGGCGAGGCGGACCTAGCGGCGCTGCTCACCGGCCTGCGCGAGGTGCCCGTCCGGCAGGCCGAGACCCTGGGGGTGCCGCGCGCCGCGCCGCGCTCCCTGGAGGCTCTGCGGCGGGCGACGGCCCGGGCCGCGCAGCGCCTCGCCGAGGCCGACGAGTTCGACGCCGCCGGGCTCGACCGGCTCACGGCGCCCGCCGCGGCCCAGCTCGCCGCCCAGCCCGGCTCGGCCGTCCTCACGCACCACGCCCTCACCGCGGCTCACCTGGTGGTGAGCGCCGACGGGCGGGTGCGCGGCGTGCTCGGCTGGGGCGGCGCGGTCGTCGGGGACCCGGCGGAGGACATCGCCGGTCTCGCCACCGCCGTCGGCTCACCTGCCGCCGTACGCGCCGCCACCCTCGCCGGCTACGGCGCCCGCCCCTGCCTGCGGGGCCTGTGGCTCGCCCGCTGCGACACCGTCGTCCACCTCGCCGAGGCCCTCACTGGCCAAGCCCTCACTGGCAAAGCCCTCACCACCGAGGCTCTCCCCGCCGAGGACACCACCGCACTGCGCACCCGCCTGCGCCACGCCTGGGAACCGATCCTGCTGGAGCGGGTGACGGACCTGACGGCCCCTGAGGACGTCCCGTAAAGCCCCTCGCCGTACGGCGACTTTCAGCCTGATACGGCCGGATCCCAAACCCAACTGCCGTCGCGTCGACAGGCGTTCAGGCTGCCCGGTTCAGCCGCATTTCTCCTCCTCCATGATCGAAAAGGGAGGGGCCGATTCCTGCCCGCATGACAGGTGAATTGCCGGGAACAGCCCGGAAGTTTGTGCGAGTCCTGTGGCAACTTGTGTGCGCCCGGTGGCCACGGGGGCCGCCGGGATTCGTCTTCCTGTGGGGGGAAGTCCATGCATGAGCGTGCCTTCGGCATGCCGTTCCGGCGTGCCCGCAAGAGATCAGCAACGGGTGTCTCCCTGGCGGCGATCGCCTCGATCGCCCTGGCCGTCTCCGTGCTGCCCGGCGCGGGTGTGGCGGCGGCCGACGACAAGCCGGTGTCGGCCTGGGGCAAGGACAGCCCGGACTTCGAGATGCCGCCGGTGAAGGTCGGCGCGAACCGGCCGGTGGCGTCCGAGCGGTCCGAGAACCCGGCCAACGAGGCGTTGCTGCCCTGGCAGCGCGAGCAGCGCGAGCGCGTCAAGGGGCCCGCGGGCAAGGCGGGCGGCGGTAAGCAGGCGCCGTCCCGGTCCGCGGCCGCCGGCACTTCCGCGCTGAGCGTCGTCCCCGAGGGCCAGGGCAATGTGCCCTGGCACCGCTCCACCAGTTTCGCGATCACGGACGCGCTCACCGCGAAGATCGACTACTCGACCGGCAACCTGATGCTGACGGCGACGGACTTCGACATCGCCGGCGTCGGCCAGCGCCTGCAACTGGCGCGGACCTACAACTCTCTCGACGCCCCTTGGGGGCGGGTCTCGCAGCGCTGGTGGCAGCAGTACGAGCGCTACCTGTCCATCGGCTCCTCGGAAGTGATCTTCTACGACGCCTCCGGTGCGACGGTCCGCTTCACCAAGAACAGCGACGGCTCCTTCACCACGCCCAAGGGCTACTCGCAGGACCTGAAGAAGAACACGGACGGCACCTACACGCTGACCAAGTGGAAGTCGGGTGCCAAGGAGACCTACAACCAGTACGGGACCCTGACGAAGATCACCGACCGCAACAAGGGCACGATCACCGTCACCCAGCACGACGAGAACGGTGAGAACAAGGGCTTCAAGCTCACCGAGACCCGCTCGGGCCGGTTCATCGACCTGGTGAAGACCTACCCCTCGCAGTGGCAGGCCAAGGACAACACCGGCCGCACGGCCGTCTACAACCTCGACGCCGACGGCAACCTGGCCACCACCACCGACACCGAGGGCAAGACGGTCACCTTCCGCCACGACTCCTCCGGCCGCATCGACAAGATCACCACCGCCGAGGGCCGCGTCACCGTCTTCACCTACGACGACACCAACCGCGTCACCTCCATGCTGCGCGGCACCAGCTTCAACAGT
Source organism: Streptomyces sp. NPDC026246 (assembly GCF_055567995.1). Lineage (NCBI taxonomy): Bacteria > Bacillati > Actinomycetota > Actinomycetes > Kitasatosporales > Streptomycetaceae > Streptomyces > Streptomyces sp. NPDC026246. The sequence goes on from NZ_JBVHPJ010000001.1 coordinate 77,556, forward strand.
GACGGCCACACCGGCCCGACCTGGACCTACAGCTACAGCGCCGCCTCCCCGACGGCCGCAGGGACGACCACGGCCAAGGACCCGGAGCTGCACGCCACCAAGTACGTCCACGACGGTGACGGCCGGGTCACCGAGGTGTTCGACGCGCTGGAGCGCAAGCGGTCGACGAAGTTCGACGCCAACAACAACATCGACACCAGCACGGACGCGATGGGCTCGGGCACCACCCCGGGCAACGTCACCGACTACGGCTTCAACACCCGCAACAACCTCGAAACCGTCACCCTGCCCACCGGCGGCAGGACGGTCAACAGCTGGCAGACCATCGCCGGCGGCGACGTGCCCAAGGACTCCACCAACGCCGACGGCGAGAAGACCAGCTTCACCTACGACACGGTCGGCAACACCACCTCGGTGGCGCAGACCGGCACCGGCGGCGGCAACGTCTCCTTCGAGTACAACCCCGCCACACCCACCTGCGGCGGCTTCGAGGGCCAGCGCTGCAAGGCGAAGACGAAGATGACCTCCACCAAGACGGTCACCACCGACTTCCAGTACGACACCAAGGGCAACCTGAAGTCGGTCAAGGCCCCCGCGCCGCTGGGGGAGACGACGTTCACCTACGACGCGCTGGGCCGCACCGAGACGGTCACCGACGCACGCGGCATCAAGAAGGTGTTCGTCTACGACGAGCTGGACCGCGTCACGACGGTGTCCACCACCAACGACACCGTGCGCTACTGGTACGACGGCGACGGCAACCTCGTGCAGCGCTCGGACAGCACGGGGACGGTGAAGTACGAGTTCGACCCGCTGCAGCGCGAAACGGTCCGCCACCTGCAGGACGGCTCCCAGACCCTGCTCGCCTACACCCCGGCGGGCAACGTGGACTACTACCGGGACCCGGCCGGCACGACCGACTACACCTGGAACGACGTCAACAAGCTCACCGAGCTGAAGGACCCGCAGGGTCGTGTGACGACGTACAAGTACAACAACAACGACGTCCGCACCACGACCACCTACCCCGGCGGCACGGTGCACAAGGTCGACGTCGACAACTCCAGCCGCCCCAAGACCATCAAGGCGACCTCCCCGCAAGGCACCCTGGTCGACCTCGCGTACACCTACGGCTACGGCACGAACGCCGGCACCGACGGCTCCAAGATCCGCACCTCGACGGACAACGTCCGCGGCACCAAGCGCACGTACTCCTACGACGGCGCGGGCCGCTTCTCCTACGCCAAGGAGGAGAAGTCCGGGGCGGTGACGGACTCCTGGCAGTACTGCTACGACCTGGCCGGCAACCTCACTTCGCAGGGAGCCGACCAGGGCTGCCCGCGCGGCACGACCTACACCTACAACGACGCCCAGCAGCTCACGGCCAAGTCCACCACTAGCGGCCCCTGGTCCTACGACGCGATCGGCAACGAGACCGCCGGCGCCTCCACCGACGAGTACGCCCGCACGGGGGAGTCGTACACGGACCACTCGCAGCTGAAGTCGATCACCGTGGGTGGGAAGGCCTACGCCGGTCAGTACGGCTCGACCGACCAGAGCGAGCGCATCAAGCTCGGCGACACCTACTTCCACAACGGCCCGCTGGGTCTGTCCGCGAAGACAACTGCCGGTGCGGACATGGGCTTCAACCGCGAACCCGGGGGCACGCTGAACTCCATGACGACCGCGGGGAAGACGTACTACTACCTCACGGACGCCATCGGCAGCGTGGTCGCCCTGGCGGACAGTGACGGCAACAAGGTCAACACCTACGCCTACAGCCCCCGCGGCGTGCGCATCCTGTCCCAGTCGTCCGAACCGGTCGCCCAGCCCTACCGCTTCGCGGGCGGCTACCAGGACCCCACGGGCCTGTACCACTTCCAGGCCCGCTACTACGACGCCAACATAGGCCGCTTCACCCAGCCCGACCCCTCCGGCCAGGAGAAGAACCCCTACCTCTACGCCGAGGGCGACCCGGTTAACCGGATCGATCCCACTGGTCTGATCAGCGGCTCCCTTAGCGGAGAGGCATGCTTCGTCATCTGTGTCGGGATCGGCGGCAAGACCGACGGTGAGACAGCCAAGCCCACCGCTTCCTTCGGATTCGGGAGCCCTGGCGTCAGCGGCGAACTCTCCGCGGACACCGGTGACATGGACAGCGGCTGGTCAGGCGAGGCGTCCTGTGGCCTTGGGCCCGGAAACGTCAAGTTGTCGGGGGACGCGAACGGCGCCGACATCGGCTACGGAACCGGGGCAAGCTCGGGCAAGTGCTCGGTGCGAGGGCAGTACACCTTCTAGAGGCGAGGAGCATCAGTGAACGTCGCTGTCGGGATCTTCATGGCTGTATTCGGTCTGTCATTCGCTGTCTTTGCAAGCAGGTTTTCGCGGGCGAGCGCTGCCAGTTCCGAGGAGATGTTCGGGACGAGCGGCGGAAAGCCGATGCAGGTTTGGAACCGGACTGTCTTCACGGTGATCGGGATCGCCTTGGCCGCGTTCGGCGTCCTCTACGCCATCGGCGTAGTCGGCTGACCTTTTTCGCACTCACGGAAGGAATCGATCACATGGTGTTCCACGCGATGACCCTGGCCGAACGGTGGGATGGGCCGCCGTGGTTCAAATGGGCCTGGCTGGCACTGGTAGCAGTGGGTGCGGTGTTCGTGTTCACGATGCTCGCGCGCCGGGGCAGGCGCAAGTAGAACAGCACTACCTTGGTGGCCTGGGTGCCTATCCCAGGCCACCGAGCCGTCAGTTGCAGTGTGCGCTCTGCGCTGCCGGGCCGAATCCCGTCACCTGACTGAGTCCTCCGCCCACGATGACAACCTGCGGACCGTGGCATTCCGGCTGATGGGCGCCGCCGGCCTACCAGGACCCCATCGGCCTGTACCACTTCGCCGCCCGCTCCAACGACGCCAACATCGGCCTCTTCACCCAGCCCGACCCCTCCGGCCAGGAGAAGAACCCCTACCTCTACGCCGAAGGCGACCCCGTCAACCGGATCGATCCCAACGGAACACTGTCGTTCGGGCCGGTTCTGGCGGTCTGGCCTTCGGTAAATCGGTCGAAGGAACCTGCATCGGTGTCGCCGGATGCCTGACAGGAGGTGCCGGAGCAGCGGCTGCTGCCGTTCCCTGCATGGTGGCTGGTGAGTACGCCGGTTCCTTCGCAGAGGAACAGACGGTGAAAGCCTGGTCCTAGGTAGTTCCAGACGGGGCGGCGCCACCATGCGCCGCCCCCCTCACTTCGAGGAGAAGCCGTGATTCAGATCGCCTCAGAGGGTAAAGGATGGTGGATTCCCGAAGGATGGGGGCCTCTCATCTTCGTCGCTGCCATCGCGTGCGTATTGGGTATTGTTGTCTACTACCGTCAACGGCAAAAGTGAGGTGCGTTCGGCGACGAGGAGTGCGGCGGCAAAGGCCAACGAGTCCAGGCATCCCGCTGTGCTGCTGCGCACGCCTGCGCCGTCCCTCCCCATCGGAGAGAACCGCATGTCCTTGCGGGGCCGGCGGCTTGACATCATCAGCGCTTGGCCTGGCTTCAGGAAGGGGAGCTTGAATACCTGGTGACTGGGGATCCCATTGTTCCCTGGCTGAAAGGTAGTTGTGTTCGCAACGGTTGCTGTCGCCCGTTGGTGTCGGAAGTGAGACCCGTAAGTGAGAAGAGGGTCTGATCAATCTCTGCGCATTTTGGCCTGCTTCCTCCTTGTATGTGCATCCGTCATGGCTTTGTCGGTCGTTGTCATGCTTGCCATGGGAGCCAGCCCCGCAGTCATTCACATAGCCCCGCTGGTCGCGGCGGGTTGCGGTTTGCTATTGCTTCGCCATGCCAAGGGAGACAGTTAGCCTCGCCGCCTCGGTTGCGGCGCTGAGGCGTCATTGAAAAGCAACTGTCGGGTGACGCGGTATGGGTGTTCGGAAATGCCGGAGGGAGCCAGTGAAAACGACGAGCACATGCCTTCTGGCCAATGAGGGCCGAGTCATGCCCGAAGGCGCCGCTGGTGTGGTGATCCTCGGCATTGCTGTTGCCGCCCTGATAGCCATGATCGTCTACGGCAGGGCGCGCCGGGACCGCGGCCGCCGAGGCTGATCGGTTCACCCGATCTGTATCTGCTGCCACGGCCTCGAGTCACAGGGAAGTGCTGGGCGCGGGCAGGACGTTTTCTAGACAATAGGGGGATTGATGCATATTGCTGTGGGGATCTTCATGGCCGTGTTCGGTTTGTCATTCGCTGTCTCTGCGCCTCGTCTCACACGGGCGAGTGCTGCCAGTTCCAGAGAGATGTTCGGGACGACCGGCGGGAAGTCGATGCAGGTCTGGAACCGGACTGTCTTCACCGTGGCCGGGATCGCCCTGGCTGTGTTCGGCATCCTCTACGTCATCGGCGTAGTCGGCTGACCTTTGCCGCACTCATGGAAGGCATCGATCACATGATGTTCCACGCGATGACCCTGGCCGAACGGTGGGATGGGCCGCCGTGGTTCAAATGGGCCTGGCTGGCACTGGTAGCGGTGGGCGCGGTGTTCGTGTTCACGATGCTCGCGCGCCGGGGCAGGCGCAAGTAGAGCAGAACTACCTCGGTGGCCTGGGTGCTCTCCCCAGGGCCCACGATGACGACCTGCGGACCGTGGCATTCCGGCTGATGGACGCCACCGGGGGAAGCGAAGGAATGTTATGGCGCGCGGAGACAAGAGTGAGAGCATACTGATTGTGATCCTGTTGTCGGCCACCGGGCTCTTGTTCCTAACCTGGCTGGCAATGCTGGTCATCTCACGTGAATGAGTCGGCAGACATGGGCGGTCTGGTGAACGGTGCCGGTGCATTGTTCGGCGTCACACTTGCCGTGACTCTCACTGTCCTGGCGTCGGTCCGGAAGTTGGACAGGCGATAGTCCGGCTTCTAGGTCACGGCGAGAAGCTGCTGCCTCGCCCTGGCTGTGTTCGGCATCCTCCGTGCTGCCGGCGTTGTCGGCTGAGGAGTGGGTTTCGCCTTCACAGCTGGCTGCACCTACCTGACCCGCAGTCGGAACCCTCGGTAAGCTCGTATGGAGGAGATACCGTGCACTCACACATCGCTTCGACGTCCCTCGCCTACAAGGGGCTTGATGGCGTTCCTGTCTGGCTCTCGTTCGGAATCGTGATCGTGGCTTTCATCATCTTCGGTGTGACACAGGTCCGTAAGCGCAAGTAGCCGGAAGCAACACAGCGAACGATGCTTCCTCCGGCAGCGGCTCCCGTTTCGGAGCGCCTCAGAGGGTGACGGGTGGTGGCTGCCCGAAGGATGGGGGCTCTCACCATCTCCGGCAGAAGGCAATGGGCACCCACGGCGTGATTACCCGTCAGGTGCCAACTCCGATGCCCGGGCAGTCAGTTGAAAGCGTCGGTCATGCAGTCCACCCGGCAGTCGGCAGCCTCGAAGCGCCGGCGGAGGGCGGCAGCTGCTTCTTCGCGCTCCACAGAGAGGTACCCGTAGTGCCGGCGCGCCACCCTGGTCACGTCTGCGACCGTGACGATGGCCGGTTCGCCGTGTGTGGCCCGTCGACGTGCTCCGGCGATCGCCATGTCCGCGGAGCGCAGCAGGTTTCTGGAACGATCCCGCATCACGGCTGCCTGGGCACGTTTCGCCGAGAGGGGACGCAGGACACGTCCTCTCCAGATGTAGCCGGCGGCGACAAGGATGAGACCGAGCGCTACGAACAGGAGTCCGCCTGGAGCATGAGGTCGCATCCACCCAGTCTTCACCACGCACGTGGTGACCGTCATGCCCCTGCCCTCTGGCCGATGAGGGCCGCGTCGTTACCGGAGCGGTTTCTGCCGCACCTCTGACGGAATGGTGGCCGTGGCGAGGCAAGGCATCACGGGGCCGCCGGCCGTCACGCCTGCAGCAGCACCACGCCCGACTCGCCCGGAACGCGCACCACCCCGTCCTCCCCGGGTGGGTCCACCGGCTCCCACGCGGCCAGCACGCGCGCGTGCGGGACGCCGAGCGGCAGGTCGGCCGGTTCGGCGGCCAGGTTCACCGCCACGAGGACGTCCCCGCGCCGGAAGGCGATCCAGCGCCGCTCCTCGTCGAAGGCGACCTTGGTGTCGGCGAGGTCCGGGTCGGTCAGGTCGGGCTGGGCGTGGCGCAGGGCGAGCAGCTGCCGGTACCAGGCGAGTACGCGCGCGTGCGGCTCGCGTTCCGGTTCCGACCAGTCGAGGCAGGAACGGTCCCGCGTGGCGTGGTCCTGGGGGTCGGGAACGTCCTCCTCCTTCCAGCCGTGCGCCGCGAACTCCCGCCGCCTGCCCTGCCGTACGGCCTCCGCGAGCTCCGGGTCGGTGTGGTCGGTGAAGAACTGCCAGGGCGTGCCCGCCGCCCACTCCTCGCCCATGAACAGCATCGGCGTGAACGGCGCGGTCAGGATCAGCGTGGCCGCGCACGCCAGCAGGCCGGGGGAGAGCAGGGCCGAGAGCCGGTCGCCCTGCGCCCGGTTGCCGATCTGGTCGTGCGTCTGGCCGTAGCCGAGCAGCCGGTGCCCGGCCACCCGGGCGCGGTCCAGCGGCCGCCCGTGGTGCCGCTCACGGAAGCTCGAGTACGTCCCGTCGTGGAAGTAGCCGCCGGTGAGGGTCTTGGCGAGACCGCCGAGCGGGGCGCGCGCGAAGTCCGCGTAGTAGCCCTGCGCCTCGCCGGTCAGCGTGGTGTGCAGGGCGTGGTGGAAGTCGTCGTTCCACTGCGCGTGCAGCCCGAGCCCGCCCTCGGAGCGCGGCGTGATCAGCCGCGGGTCGTTCAGGTCCGACTCCGCGACCAGGAACAGCGGCCGGCCGACCTCGGCGGCCAGGGTGTCCACGGCCGTCGACAGCTCCTCCAGGAAGTGCAGCGCACGTGTGTCGACCAGCGCGTGCACCGCGTCCAGCCGCAGCCCGTCGAGCCGGTAGTCCCGCAACCACGCCAGCGCGCTGCCGATCAGGAAGTCGCGCACCTCGTCCGAGCCGGGCGCGTCCAGGTTGACCGCGGCGCCCCACGGGGTGTGGTGCGTGCCGGTGAGGTACGGCCCGAAGACCGGCAGGTAGTTGCCGGAGGGGCCGAAGTGGTTGTGCACCACGTCGAGCACCACGCCGAGGCCCAGTTCGTGGGCCCGGTCGACGAAGCGCTTCAGTGCCTCGGGACCGCCGTACGGCTCGTGCACCGCCCACAGGGAGACGCCCTCGTAGCCCCAGCCGTGTGTGCCGGGGAAGGGGGTGAGGGGCATCAACTCCACGTGGGTGATGCCCAGTTCGGCGAGGTGTTCCAGTCGTTCCGCGGCCGCGTCCAGCGTGCCCTCGGGCGTGTACGTGCCCACGTGGAGCTCGTACAGCACCGCGCCGGCCAGCGGACGGCCCTGCCACTGCGCGCGCCACGCGTAACGCTCGTGGTCGACGACGGCGCTCAGTCCGTCCGGTCCGTCCGGCTGCCGCCGCGAGCGCGGGTCGGGCAGCACCGGGCCGTCGTCCAGTGCGAAGCCGTACCGTGACCCCTCGCGTGCTTCCGCCTCGCCCCACCACCACCCCGGCCGCTCCGGATCGCGCTCCAACGCCCGCGTGACGCCGTCGCACTCCAGCGTCACCCGGTCGGCCTGCGGTGCCCACACCTCGAACTGCACGGACGGTTCCCCTTCGTCTGCTCACCGTGATGTAGCCCGTCCATGGTGCGTCAAACACGATCAATCCGCTGGCCCATCCACCCATTTGCGGCGGGTCTCCCCGGCACCGGATGCCGGGCGGCCGTCCTCCCGTTTCCTGGACAGCCCGCCCGCGCTGCCCGACAATCACCGGGTGACGTCGTCCTTCGAGTTCAACACGTACCCCGCGCGGTTGTCCGACGCGGAGCGCGACAGGGCGCTGAAGGTGCTCCGGGACGGCGCCGCCATGGGCCGCCTGTCCCACGACACGTTCGTCCGCCGCATGGAGCTGGCGCTCGCCGCCCGCCGCCCCGACGAACTCGCCGTGCTCACCGCCGACCTGCCCACGGAGAGCCGCTTCTCCCGGCTGGTGTTCGGCAGCGTCGAGGCGGTCTCCGGGTTCACCGTGCGGTTGCGCCGGGCGTGGCAGGCCGAGCGGCTGCCGAAGTTGTTGCTGCCGCACCCGCAGCACGGCCATCCCCTGCGGATAGGGCGCGATCCCGCCAGCGGGCTGCGGCTCAGCCACGAGACGGTCTCCCGGGTGCATGCCGAGCTGCGGCACCAGGGCGGCCTGTGGGTCCTGCGCGACCTGGGCTCCACCAACGGCACGACGGTGAACGGGCGGCGGGTCGTCGGCGCGGCCGTCGTCCGCGAGGGCGACCAGGTGGGCTTCGGCCGCATGATGTTCCGGCTGTCAACGGCCTGACGGCCCGGCGGCTCGGTGTCCCGGAGGCCCGGTCTCCCGGAGGCCTGACGGCCCGGTCGTTCGGTGTCCCGGCGGCCTGACGGCCCGGCGGCCCCGCGCCCCGCCCTCGCCGGCCCCGCGCCCCGCCCCCGCGCGCCCCGCGCCCGGCGGCCCCACACCACCTGTGCCCGCCAACCTCCCCGACTCCCGCATCACACACCTCCACCACCCCCACCCCCGGTGGCACGACAGTCCGGCGTCCAGCACCGCTGCGCGCGCCCGGCCCCGCCGACCCATTGACCGGAAACCGCCCCACCGCTCAACCCTGGCCTGGGATTTACCGGCTGTAGATCAACCGGAGATGGCTCAAATACCGGTGCCGTCCACGGTGTTGACGCGCCCTCGAACTCGTGACTGACTGTGCGTACACCCTCCACATCGGGTGAAGCCACGGCACCGCATCGGGGAGGTGTGCCCTGCCGCCCCTGCCCCGCTACCCCACCGTCGACGAACTCGGCGCCCGGGCCGCCGCCCTCGTCGCCCGCCATCCCCGGGACGCCCGGCTGCGCCGGGTCGGCACCTCCCGGGCCGGTACTCCGCTGTGGCTGCTGTCCGTCGGTCACGGCGAGCGCCAGGCCCTCGTCGTCGCCGGACCGCACGCCAACGAGCCCGTGGGCGGGGCCACGGTGCTGCGGCTGGCCGAGCGGACCCTGGCCGATCCGCGGCTCACCGAGGGCGCCGACGCCACCTGGAACCTCTTGCTGTGCCTCGACCCGGACGGGCTGCGCCGCAACGAGGGCTGGCTGACCGGCCCGTACACCCTCGGCCAGTACTTCCGTCACTTCTTCCGGCCCGGGTTCCTGGAGCAGCCCGAGTGGCTGCCCGACGGCGCGGACGCCGCCGCCCTGCCCGAGACCCGGGCGCTGCTCGACGTCCAGGACGAGTTGCGGCCCGTGCTGCAGTGCTCCCTGCACGGCGTCGACGTGGGCGGGGGCTTCGTCGAGCTCACCCACGACCTGCCCGGCCTCGGCCGGCGCCTGGCACACATCGCCGCGCGGCTCGGCATACCCCGCGAACTCGGCGCCTACGACGCGCTGTACTGGCCCGGTCTGGAGCCCGCCGTCTACCGCATACCGCCGCCGCGACGGGCCGGACTCGCCGCCGCGATCACGGAGGCCGCGGTCGAGTCGACCTGGTACCACCCCCACCGCCACGGCACCGTCACCGCGGTCGTCGAGGCGCCCATGTGGGGCGTGGCGGCCGTGTCGGACGGCTCCCCGCCCCCGGCTCGGGACACCGTGCTGCGGGAGGTCAGCCGCACCCTGCGCCACGACACACACCTGTTGCGACTGCTGCTGGCCAGGATCCGTCCGCAGCTCGCCGGCGTGCCGGACGCGGCCCGTCTGCTCGCCCCGGTCGGCGACTACCTGCTGGTGTGCCCCGGCCTCGCCGACGCCTGGGACCCCGACACCGGCGGCGGGCCGCACCCCATGCCACCCCTGAGCTCGGCGCATCTGGCCGCCCTGCGCATCTCGGGCCGCCGGCTGGCGCTGCGCACAGCGGGCCTGCTGCACCAGCTCGTACGGGCCACCGGGCGCGACCCTGGAGGTGTGCTGCCCGAGCTGGACCGGCTGATCGACACCTGGTGCGCCGACTACCGTGACGGCTGCCGGGCGCGCTGGGTCCCGGTCGCCCGGCAGGCCGAGTACCAGGCGCGGGTGGTGCTCTCGGCGTTCGAACTCACCGCCCGCCACGCCCGCCACGCCCGCCCGGCCGCCCCGGCCGCGGGCCCGGGGAGCGGGTCGGGAGCGGCTACTGCGTCTCCTCGCGCGCGTGCAGCGCCGCCGTGACGACCGTGCGGGCCTGGTGCTCGACCTGGTTCTCCAACGGCACCCAGCGGGCGCGGAAACGCTCGGCGAACGCGTCGCTCCAGGTGGCGACCAGCGTCTCCAGCTGCTCCGCCGCCCGCTCGTCGGTCCCGCGCAGCACCCGCAGCAGCATCGCCGCCGCCCGCAGCGGCACCCGGCGCACGAAGGCGTCGACGCTGCCGACGTAGGCCCGGGTGAGGTCGGGGGGCGGCGTGTGGAGCAGGTCCGAGGCCAGGCCCGGCACCAGCTCCAGACCCCACCGGGCCGCCCGCAGCAGTGGCCCGTCCACCCCGGCGAGCTGGGGCAGCGCGCCGTCGAGCACGCGCGTCACCTCCAGCGCGTCGCGTTCCAAGCGCCGGGCCAGCCGGCCGATGGCAGCCGCCGGTGACGGGTGCGGAGCCGGGTCGTCGACCAGGTCGCTGGCCCACATCGGCACCTCCACCACCGCGGTGAGGCCGCCGTAGCGGTGGGCGTGGTACCAGGTGCTGAGCCGCGCGTCGTCCGGCAGGCTCGGGTACGCCGGACCGATGTCCGGGGCGGGTATGACGTGCACGCCGGGGCCGGAGGCGGGCCAGCCCGCGGCGTCCGAGGCGCCGGTCTCCACCGGGATGTGCAGCTCCGCCGCGGACTTGGCGAACGGCTCGGCCAGCCCCGGCACGTCCCGCGTCAGCTGCACCCAGCTGCCCCCCAGGTCCGTGCCGTGCAGCGTCACCTGCAGGTAGGGGCGCAGCTCGTCGATGACGCCGGTCAGGGCCCGGGTCTCGGGCGGCAGCCGGTCCGGCGGCAGCAGGGACGGAGCCCACTCCGGCTGCTCGGGTCCCGCGGGCCGGAAGAAGCCGAGGTGGTAGTCGTGCAGGCTGCGCGGCGCGGGCGTGACATGCAGGCTGGCCCCGTCGGGATCGGCGCACAGCAGGAAGTGCCAGGAGATGCCGTCGCGCAGCTCCCGCTGCTCCAGCACCCGGCGGGCGACCGAGAGGAGGGTGCAGGAGCCGGTCGGCTCGTTGGCGTGGGCGCCGGCCACCACCAGGACGGAGCGGGACGCACGGCCCACGGACAGCAGGTGCAGCGGCCGCCCCGCGCGCGAGGCGCCCACCTGCCGCAGGGTGCACACGCCCGGGCGCTGGGCGGTCAACGCCCGGGCGGCCGAGACCAGTTCGGCCACCGTCGGGTAGCGCAGCTCCGGCAGGACACTCACCCCCGTCACATGCGCCCGAGTTCGCCTTCGCAGTACCCCACGGCCATGGGGCTAAGTCAAGGGCGCGACGGGGGAGGCTCCCGGGGGCGCCCGGAGGCACCGGGCGACCCGGCCGGGGGACGGCGTGCCGGGCCGCCCGGACGGTGCCCCGGCACGCCGCCCGGCCTCAGTCGCCCGCCCGCTCCAGCAGGGCCACCGGCAGGTCGGTGAACAGCTGAGCCAGCGGCACGTGACCGGTGAACTCCCGTCCCGGCCGCAACGCGTCCGACCAGCGGCCCGGGGGCAGCGTCAGCGCCGTGTCCCGCCAGCCGCCCGCCTCCGCCAGCCGCAGCGACAGCCGGGTCACGGCCGTCACCACCTCGCCCGAGCGCGCGAACGCCAGGCAGTGCCCGGCCGCCGGGCCCTGGGCCGGCAACGGCATGTAGGTCGCCGTGTCGCCGAAGGCCTCCGGGCGGCGGGCCCGCACGGCCAGCGCGGCACGGGTGAGCGCCGCCTTGTCCGCGGAGGTGCCGCCCAGGTCCCGGGGCGGATAGTCCACCGCCCTCCGGTTGTCGGGGTCGACCAGGGCCCGGGACTCGGCCTCCGTGCCCTGGTAGACGTCCGGAACACCCGGCATCGTCAGGTGCACCAGGGCCGTGCCCAGCACATTGGCCCGGATGTGCTCCTCCAGGGACGCGCGGAACGCGGCGACCCGCTCGCCCGGGGCCCCGCACGGCCCGGCCGCCACGAACCGCTCCACGGCCTCCTCGTAGGGCGGCTCCTGCTCGGTCCAGCTGGTGAACAGGCCCGCCTCGCGCACGTGCTTCAGCAGTGCGCCCTGCACCCGCTCCGGCTCCGCCGGCCCCAGGCCGAACACCGTCTGCCAGGCCGCCCAGGCCAGCTGCGCGTCCGGCACGCCCGCGCCGTCACGGGTGACCTCCGTGAGGACGTCGGCCCAGCGCTCGGGGCACTCGGTGAGCACGTTCAGCGCCGCCCGGACGTCGGCGCTGCGCTTGGTGTCGTGCGTGGAGGCCACCGTCCCGGTCAGCGGCCAGTCGCGCTGCACGCGCGCGCAGTACGCGTGGAACTCCTCCGGCGGCAGGGCGGGGCGGCCGGGGTCGCCGCCCACCTCGGTCGCCGACAGCAGCGGCACGTACCGGTAGAACGCCGTGTCCTCCACGGACTTGGCCCGCAGCGCGGAGGAGGTCTGCGCGAACCGCGTGCGGAACTCCACGTGCGCGGGCCCGTCGCCGTACCGCCCCAGCACCAGGTCGCGTACGAGGTCCACCGCCCCGGCCTCCTCGGGCACGGCGAAGGCGTGCCGGGCCTCGGCGGCCGCCTCCTCGGTGACCACGGACGCGGCGCCGGTGGACTCGTAGGGCCGGTAGACCTCCATGCGCACCAGCAGCTCCTGCAGCGCGGTGCGCAGCGCCCAGGGCGCGCGGTCGCGCAGCGCCGGTTCCGGCGAGGTGGCGCACAGCCGGGTCGCCGCCCGCGTCAGCCGGTCCGTCTCGGTCGCGAGCTCGTGCGTGAGGACCTTGTACGCGGCCCGCCGCACGGTCGCGTCCCACTGGCCGCCCCGGTCCGTCTGCGGGGCCGCGAAGCGCCGGTACTGGCCGAGCAGGTCCCCGCAGCCGGCCGGGTCGGCGAACACCGCGTCCACGTGCCGCAGGGCGTCGTAGCCGGTGGTGCCCGCGACGGGCCAGGAGGGCGGCAGCCGCTCGCCGTCGGCCAGGATCTTCTCCACGACCGTCCAGCGGCCGCCCGTCGCCTCGTGCAGCCGGGTGAGGTAGCCGTCGGGGTCGGCCAGCCCGTCGGGGTGGTCGATGCGCAGCCCGTCGATCACGCCCTCGTGCAGCAGCTTCAGGATCTTGTCGTGGGTGGCCTCGAAGACCTCCGGGTCCTCCACCCGGACGCCGATCAGCTCGGAGATGCTGAAGAACCGCCGGTAGTTGAGCTCGGTCCGGGCCAGCCGCCACCACACCGGGCGGTACCACTGCGCGTCCAGCAGATGCGGCAGCGCCAGGTCCTCGGTGCCCTCGCGCAACGGGAAGACGTGGTCGTGGTAGCGCAGGACGTCCCCGTCGACGCGCAGTTCGTCGAGCACCTCGCCCAGCGGCCCGCCGAGCACCGGCACCAGCAGCTGCCCGCCCTGGGCCTCCCAGTCGATGTCGAACCAGCGCGCGTAGGGGGACTTCGGGCCCTCGCGCAGCACCTCCCACAGGGCGCGGTTGTGGCGCGGGGACATGGCCATGTGGTTGGGGACGATGTCCACCACCAGGCCCAGCCCGTGCTCGCGGGCGGTGCGCGCCAGCGCCCGCAGCCCGTCCTCGCCGCCCAGCTCCTCGCGCACGCGCGCGTGGTCGACCACGTCATAGCCGTGCGCCGAGCCCGGCACCGCCTCCAGCACGGGCGACAGGTGCAGGTGCGAGACGCCGAGCGAGGCCAGGTACGGCACGGCGGCCTCGGCTGCTCCGAACGGGAAATCGGGCTGCAACTGCAGCCGGTAGGTGGCCGTGGGCACCACCGGGTCAGGTCGCTCAGGTGTCATGCAGACCTACGTACCCGCACCGCCGGGGTTCGTGCCTCCCGCGCCGCCGGGTGCGCCGCGCGTCGCCCGGACGAGTGGCTTCGTCCGGACGACGCGACGGCGGAGCGGCCCGTGGGCCGCAGCGGGGCTAGACGGGCCGGCGCAGCACCGTCATGCTCCGGTCGATCAGGGTCAGCCGGTCCCCGGCCTGCACCTTCAGGCCGGTGTCGGCGGGCGCGCCCCGCGGGCGGGACGTGTCGATCACGACCTCCCACTGCCGCCCGTGGTTGACCGGGATCTCGAACTCCAGCGGCTCCGGCGAGGCGTTGAACATCAGCAGGAACGAGTCGTCGGTGATGCGCTCACCGCGCGCGTCCGGTTCCGAGATGGCGTTGCCGTTGAGGAACACGGTCAGCGCCGACGCCTGGGCCGAGTCCCAGTCCTCCTGCGTCATCTCCCCGCCCTCGGGGGTGAACCAGGCGATGTCGGACAGGTCGTCGTGGGTCCCCTCCACCGGCCGTCCGTGGAAGAAGCGCCGCCTGCGGAAGACGGGGTGGTTGCGGCGCAGCCACACCATCGCGCGCGTGAAGGCCAGCATCTCGGTGCTCCGGCCGTCCCCGGCGGCCTCCTCGCCGTCCTCGCCGTCCTCGCCCTCCGCGGGCCATTCCACCCAGGACAGCTCGTTGTCCTGGCAGTAGGCGTTGTTGTTGCCCCCCTGGGTGCGGGCGAACTCGTCGCCGTGGCTGATCATGGGCACGCCCTGGGACAGCATCAGCGTCGCGATGAAGTTGCGCATCTGCCGCGCCCGCAGCGCCAGCACGTCCGGATCGTCGGTCTCGCCCTCGGCGCCGCAGTTCCAGGACCGGTTGTGGCTCTCGCCGTCCCGGTTGTCCTCGCCGTTGGCGTCGTTGTGCTTCTCGTTGTAGGCCACCAGGTCGTGCAGGGTGAAGCCGTCGTGGCACGTCACGAAGTTGATCGAGGCCAGCGGACGGCGGCCGTCGTCCTGGTACAGGTCCGAGGAGCCGGTCAGCCGCGAGGCGAACTCCGCGAGGGTGCGCTGCTCGCCCCGCCACAGGTCGCGCACGGTGTCCCGGTACTTGCCGTTCCACTCGGTCCACAGCGGCGGGAAGTTCCCCACCTGGTAGCCGCCCTCGCCGACGTCCCACGGCTCGGCGATCAGCTTCACCTGGGAGACCACCGGGTCCTGCTGCACCAGGTCGAAGAACGACGACAGCCGGTCCACCTCGTGGAACTGCCGGGCGAGCGTCGCCGCCAGGTCGAAGCGGAACCCGTCGACGTGCATGTCCGTGACCCAGTACCGCAGCGAGTCCATGATCAGCTGCAGGACGTGCGGGGACCGCATGAGCAGGGAGTTTCCCGTGCCCGTCGTGTCCATGTAGTAGCGGGGGTCGTCGGTCAGCCGGTAGTAGCGCGAGTTGTCCAGGCCCTTGAAGGACAGGGTCGGGCCCAGGTGGTTGCCCTCGGCGGTGTGGTTGTAGACCACGTCGAGGATCACCTCGATGCCCGCCTCGTGCAGGGCCTTCACCGCCGACTTGAACTCCAGCACCTGCTGGCCCCGGTCGCCCCAGGACGCGTAGGCGTTGTGCGGGGCGAAGAAGCCGATGGTGTTGTAGCCCCAGTAGTTGTTCAGGCCCATGTCGACCAGGCGGTGGTCGTTCACGAACTGGTGGACGGGCATCAGCTCCAGGGCGGTGACCCCGAGCTCGGTCAGGTGCTCGATGATCGCCGGGTGCGCCAGGGCCGCGTAGGTGCCGCGCAGCTCCTCCGGGAGGCCGGGGTGGCGCATGGTGAGCCCCTTGACATGGGCCTCGTAGAGCACCGTGTGGTGGTACTCGGTGCGCGGGCGCCGGTCGTCGCCCCAGTCGAAGTAGGGGTTGACCACGACCGACGTCATGGTGTGCGGAGCCGAGTCCAGATCGTTGCGCCGGTCGGGATCGTCGAAGTGGTAGCCGTAGACCTCCTCGCCCCAGTCGATGGAACCGCTGATCGCGCGCGCGTACGGGTCGAGCAGCAGCTTCGCGGAGTTGCAGCGCAGTCCGTGCTCCGGCGCGTACGGGCCGTGCACACGGAACCCGTACCGCTGTCCCGGCATGATCCCGGGCACGTACGCGTGCCGGACGAACGCGTCGCTCTCGCGGAGCTCGATCGCCGTCTCCGAGCCGTCGTCGTGCAGCAGACACAGCTCTACTCGGTCCGCGGCTTCGGTGAAGACCGCGAAGTTGGTTCCGGCGCCGTCGTACGTGGCACCGAGTGGATACGCCTCTCCAGGCCAGACCTGCATGGCTACGACTCTTTCAGGTGTGCGGCGCCGGTGGGGACGCCTAGGTCCCGAGTCTCCCCGAAAGTGAGGGAACCTCCTGTGACTTATCTCCCTCTTACCGAGTGACCAGTGCATACGCGGTATGCCGAAACGTTGGGGCAAACACATACTCCCGGAGCTGTTGGGGGAGTAGGGGGACATACGTGCGCAGCAGAGTGCACCGCCATCTGGGCAAGGTGGTGGCCGGGACGGCCGTCGCGGTGGCCGGCACCGCCGTGATGATCGGGATCACGCTCCCGGGCACGGCGGGGGCGGACGAGACGCGGCCCGGGGCGGGGCGGTCCGTCCCACAGGAAGCCGGCGCGGACGGGGCGGGCCGGTCGGTGGCGCCGGGGGTCGTCGAGCAGGCGCCGGCCGAGGGGGAGAAGGGCACGGGCCGGGACCCGCTGACCGACGACGAGACGCAGCGGGTCGCGAAGATCGCCCTCAGCCGGCAGCTGTTCCGCAGCAGCGAGGGCGTGGACGGGGAACGGGGACCGCAGCTGCTCGGCGTCGACCTCGCCGAGCCCGAGGCGGACGAGGTGGGCGACCCGGCCGCGCCGCGGCGTGCCGACGTGACGTTCTACGACTACCGGGACGACACTCTCGTCACCCGGACCGTGGAACTCGGCACCGGCAAGGTGGTGCGGACCGGCACCCAGCGCGGCGTCCAGCCGCCGCTCAGCCTCGCCGAGAAGGCCGAGGCAGCCGCCCTCCTCATCGCCGACCCGCTCGGGGCGGATCTCAAGGCCGACTACAAGGACGCCACCGGACGGCCGCTGACCTCGGCCGACCAGCTCCGGCTCAGCGGCGCCGTCTACCGGGCCGCGCCGGGCGCCCAGCCCGCCGCGCTGGACCGCTGCGGCGAGCACCGCTGCGTCCGGCTGTTCCCGAAGATCAAGAACGGGCCGTGGGTCGACGCCAGGTCGCTCGTGATCGACCTGAGCGCCCGCAAGGTCGCCCGGCTCGACCACTGAGCCGCTCCCTCCGCTCACCCGTCCACCTCGCTTCCCTGGCAGGGAGTCATCTCGTCATGCGCGTGAACAGCACCAGCACGGCCCGTACCCGCGTGGCCGCGGGCCTGACCGTGGCCGCCCTGGCCGCCGGTGTCACCACCGGCGCCGGACCGGCCGCCGCCCGCCCCAAGGCCGCACCCACACCGGCCGCCGACTGCAGCGCGGCCTACCGCATCGAGCAGAAGCTGTCCACCGGCACCACCTGGCGGATGTGCTGGCGCTACGACGGCAAGGCCGGCCTCGTCCTGGAGAAGATCTCGTACCAGCCCAAGGGGGAGGCCAAACCGATCAGAGTCCTGAACAGCGCCCGGCTCGGCCAGATCCACGTCCCCTACGACGACGGCAACGTCGAGTACGACGACCTGACCGGCTTCGACTTCGCCCAGGGACTGATGAACCTGGCTCCCGGCGAGTGCCCGGGCGGCACGATCAAGACGGTCAAGGTCCCCGACTCGTGGAACGAGGACCCGAACGTCAAGGGCCTGTGCACCACCACCCGCTCCCGCGGCCACGCCTACCGCATGCAGGGCGACACGGCGAACAAGGTCTTCCAGACCGCGGGCAAGGACCTCCTCGTCTACACGGTGAACCAGGTCGGCTGGTACGAGTACATGTCCGAGTGGCGCTTCCAGGACGACGGCACGATCACCATGAACGTCGGCGCCACCGGCAGCCTGTCCTACGACGACTACGACGCCGGCGACGGCCGCGGCTGGCCCATCGGCAAGGGCGCGAGCGCCAAGGCCACCAGCCACAGCCACAACGCGTTCTGGCGACTGGACTTCGCGCTCGACGGTTCCACGAAGAACACCGTCGAGCAGTACGACTCCACCGTCACCGCGCCCACCCGCGGGCAGCGCGCCCCCACCACGAAGACGACCCGCACCAAGGTCACCAAGGAGCTCGCCGGGGACAGCAAGAACTACCGGTGGTGGCGCGTGGTCAGCGCGGCCGGCAAGAACAAGGACGGACACGCGCGCTCCTACGAGATCGTCCCGGGGCCGTCCACCAAGTACCCGGGCCGCGGCTACACCAAGCACGACGTGTACGTGACCCAGTACAACAAGTGCGAACTGTTCGCCAGCCACAACCCCGGCAACTGCGGCGCCGGCGCCGGCAAGTCCGTCGACAAATGGGTCGACGGGCAGACCCTCACCCACCCGGTGGTCTGGACGAACATCGGTTTCCACCACATAGCCCGGGACGAGGACCAGCAGCCCATGCCCGTGCACTGGCAGGGATTCTCCATCGCCCCGCGGGACGTCACCGCGATGAACCCGCTCACCCCGGCCGAGCTCAACTGGCAGAACGGGCACTGGCAGCCGCGCAGTTGAGAATGATGCCGCCCATCCGGCTGCACCGCCGACCGCTCCCGGAGTACCCTTCCTTGATCGTTGGGTGGGGCTCCGGGACGTGTGACGCCGGGCCCCTCGGGAGAGCTCGGGGGAGCGGAAGGCGGTGCGCGGGTGGGCTCGGGAGGGCTGGAGCTGCCCCCTGGTGACGAGGGTCACGAGGGGAGCTCCGCAGACGTCCCGCCCGGTGCCGTGTCCCTGGCACGGCCGATGGACGCGGCGGGCTCGATCGGGCCGGAGCTGGACTGGGGCGCCGACGCCTGGCGCGAGGTCCGCACCCGGGCCCAGCGGGCCGGACGGGCCTACATCTGGCTCAACCTCGTCGAGCAGCGGCTGCGCGCGGTCGTCGCCGCCGTGCTGCGCCCCGTCTACGAGCCCGTCCACGGCGAGGACTGGGTGGTGGCCGCAGCCGGCCCCGCGGGCCAGGAGTGGGTGCAGCGGGCGGTCGCGGTCCGCGAGGTCAGCCGCCGCAAGGGCTACCTGCTCGACCCGGCCGACGACAACGTGCTCTCCTTCCTCACCCTGCCCCAGCTGCGCGAGCTGATGGTGCAGCACTGGCCCTGCTTCGAGCCGTACTTCGACGACCGGCGCGACGTCGAACTCGCCCTGGACGAACTGGAGGTGACCCGCAACGTCGTCTCCCGCAACCGGGCGCTGTCCGAGGCGGTGCTGAACCAGGCCGAGCGGGCCTCGGCCCGCCTGCTGGAGATGCTCGGCGCGGGCGGTGACGTGCCCTCCGCCCGGCGGCTTCCCGTCGACGCCGTCGAGGACCTGGTCGGCGACCGGTACGCCGATGTCGTCGCCGTCCACTCGGACCGGGTGCGGCTGATGCGGCAGTTCCCGGCCGAGGACATCTTCGGCGGCGCCCGCCGCCTCGACGCCATCGGCATCGGCCTCAACCTGCTCGTGCAGAACTTCTCCGGTCGGCGCCTGGTGCGGCTGGCCGAGTCCGGCTGCCGCGTGCGGCTGCTGTTCCTCAACCCGGCCTCCAGCGCGGTCAAGCGGCGCGAGCGGGAGCTCGGCATCAAGCGCGGCGAGCTCGGCCGGGCCGTGGAGATGAACATCCTGCACATGCGCCGGGTGCGCGCCCGGCTGCGCGACCCGGGGGCCTTCGAGATCCAGGTCTTCGACGAGACGCCCCGCTTCACCGCCTACCTCGTGGACGGTGACGGGGCGGACGGCATCGCGGTCGTGCAGAACTACCTGCGCCGTACCCGCGGCATGGAGGCACCCGTGTTCGTGCTGCGCAACAGCGGCAAGGTGGTCAAGCCGGGTGAGAACGACGAAAGCGGACTCTTCCCCACGTATCGCGAGGAGTTCGAGGTGATGTGGGCGGATTCGCGACCCGTGTCGTGAACGCCCCGGGCGCCGGCTGACCGCCCGCCCGGCCCCGACGGAAGCGGAGCGCGGTCCTTCGATTGTCAGTGGTGCGTGGGAAGGTGGGGACCACTGGGGGAACGCACCACAAGAAGGGGGGCCCGCCCATGGGCTGGCACCGAGAGCTGCTGATCGGCTTCGACCTGGAGACGACGGGCACGGATCCGCGCGAGGCGCGCATCGTCACGGGGGCCGTGATCGAGGTCAGGGGTGGGGAGCCGAGGGGCCGCCGGGAGTGGCTGGCCGACCCGGGGGTGCCGATCCCCGAGGACGCGGTGGCGGTGCACGGCATCAGCAGCGAGCGGGCGGCCGCCGAGGGCAGACCGGCCGACCGGGTGGCGGACGCCCTCGCGGACGTCCTCACCGCCTACTGGAAGGCGGGCGTGCCGGTCGTCGCCTACAACGCGACCTTCGATCTCACGCTGCTCTCCGCCGAGTTGAGACGCCACGGCCTGCCGTCCCTGCGCGAGCGGCTGGGCGGCGCCGACCCGGCCCCGGTCATCGACCCGTACACCATCGACCGCTGGGTCGACCGCTACCGCCGCGGCAAACGCAACCTCGAAGCGGTCTGCGCCGAGTACGGCGTCGTCCTGGACGCGGCGCACGACGCCCTGGCGGACGCCCTGGCCGCGGCCCGTCTGGCCGGCGCGATAGCCGAGCGCCATCCCAAGATCGCGATGCTCGGCCCGGCGGACCTGCACCACCGCCAGATCGAGTGGCACGCGCAGTGGGCGGCGGACTTCGAGAACTTCCTGCGCGCCAAGGGCGATGCGGCGGCCCGCGTCGACGGGGCATGGCCGCTGCGGGAGTTGGCCGGCGAACCGGTCTGAGCGGCCGGGCGGCTCGTTCAGAACGGATACCACCGCACGGTCTCGTCCCCGTCGCGCAGTGACGTCACGCGCCGCTCGAACTCCGCGCGTGCCTTCGGGTTGCCGGGCGCGTGCTGGGCCACCCAAGCGCAACTGGCCGTCTCCCGCGCCCCGCGCAGCACCGAACAGCCCTCCCACTCGCGCACGTCCCAGCCGTAGGCGCGGGTGAAGGACGCGTAGTCCGCGTCCGGCAGCCCGTACCGGTCGTGGGACAGCGCCATCACGACCAGGTCGTGCTCGCGCAGGTCGGCGGAGACCGTCTCCAGATCCACCAGGACCGGGCCGTCCGGCCCGACGTGGACGTTGCGCGGCAGGGCGTCCCCGTGGATCGGCCCGGGCGGCAGATGCGGTGTCAGGGCGGCGGCCTGCCCGGCGAACCCGTCCCGCCGGGCCCGCAGATAGGCCGCGTCCGCCGGATCGACCGCGTCCCCGGCGAGCCGCAGCCACCGCTCCACACCACCCAGCAGGTCCCTGGCCGGCAGTGCGAAAGGAGGAAGAGGCGTGGCGTGCACGATCCGCAGCAGTTCGGCCAGATCCCGCGGCTCGGCGGGCCGTACGGCGTCCGGCAGCCGGTGCCAGACCGTCACCGGGTGCCCGTCGACCAGCAGCGCCTCCGGCTCGGCCGCCCGCACCGCCGGCACACCGGCCTCGGCGAGCCATGCCGCGACGTCCAGCTCGTGGCGGGCCCGGTCCAGGAGTTCGGTGTCCCGGCCGACCTTGACGACCAGGTCACCCGCGGCGAACACCGCGTTCTCCCCCAGGGCCAGCAGCCGCGCCTCGCGCGCCGTGCCGGGCAGCACCCCGGCCCCGGCCAGTACGTCCCGCGCCCGTGCCTCGTCCATCGTCCGCCTCCGTCGTCCGTGCCGGGGCCGCCCTTTCCGGCCACCGCAGTCGACAGTGTCGCATCGGTACAGGTCACCGGGCATGTGCGCTCCCTTGACGAGGCGGACGGCCTTCACGACCATGAGCTGGCCGGCCGAGCCGCACGAAGGGGCTGATTCCGTGACGTCCGTGACCCAGGCCCGGCCCCCCGGCCGGCAGGCGGGCCCCGGGCCCGGCCGGGCCCCGTCCCGGCGGACCGTCGACCACGGCGCCTGGTTCCTGGTGCTGCCCGCCCTGATCCCCATCCTCGTCCTGAGCGTCGGCCCGCTGCTGTACGGCGTCCTGCTGGCCTTCACCGACGCCCAGTCGGGCCGCACCCGCGCCACGCAGTGGATCGGAGCCCTCAACTTCCGGGACCTGCTGCACGACACGCTGTTCTGGGAGTCGTTCCGGATCGGGCTGGCCTGGGCGGTCGGGGTGACCGTGCCGCAGTTCCTGCTCGCCCTGGGGCTCGCCCTGCTGCTCAACCAGGACCTCAGGCTCCGCTGGCTGGCCCGGGCCCTGGCGATCGTCCCCTGGGCCATGCCCGAGGTGGTCGTCGGCGTCATGTGGCGGCTGGTCTACCACCCCGACGCGGGAGTGCTGAACGAGACCCTGCGCGACGTCGGACTGGGCGGCGGACGGGACTGGCTCAGCGGCCTGGCCACCGCCCTGCCCGCGGTGATCCTCGTCGGCGTCTGGGCGGGCATGCCGCAGACCACGGTCGCCCTGCTCGCGGGGCTGCAGAACACCCCGCGCGAACTCCACGAGGCCGCGGCGGTCGACGGCGCGGGCGCCTGGCGCCGCTTCCGCACGGTCACCTGGCCCGCCCTGAGACCCGTCGCCCTGGCCGTCACGGCCCTCAACCTCATCTGGAACTTCAACTCCTTCGCCCTGGTCTACGTCCTCACCAGCGGCGGCCCGGGCGGGCGGACCCGCCTGCCGATGCTGTTCGCCTACGAGGAGGCCTTCCGCTACGGGCAGTTCGGCTACGCGGCGGCGATGGGCTGCGTGATGGTGGCACTCGTCTCGATCGCGCTGGCGGTGTTCCTGGCCGGGCGCCTGAGGGCGGGTGACGACACGTGAGGACCGGGACCCCGGCCCGCGCCGGCCAGTACATCGCGCTGCTCGCCTACCTCGTCTTCCTGGCCTTCCCGCTCCTGTGGCTCGTCTCCACCGCGTTCAAGCCGCCGCGCGAGCTGGGCAGCCTGCACCCCACCTGGATCCCGCGCGACCCCACCCTCGACAACTTCCGCCAGGCCTTCGACGAGCAGCCGCTGCTGCACGCCGCCCTCAACTCCCTTGTGGCCGCGGCCTCGGCGGCGGTCGTCGCCGTCGTGATCGCCACGCCCATGGCCTACGTGCTCGCCCGGCGCCGCACCCGGTTCACCCGGGCGGTCACGGGCTGGGTGGTGGTCAGCCAGGCCTTCCCGTTCGTGCTGCTGATCATCCCGCTGTTCCTCGTGCTGAAGAACCTGCGGCTGATCGACTCCGCGGCCGGGCTGGTGCTGGTGTACGTGGTGTGGGCCCTGCCCTTCGCGCTGTGGATGCTCACCGGGTACGTCCGGGCCGTGCCGCCCGAGCTGGAGGAGGCCGCCGCCGTCGACGGGGCGGGCCGGGTGCGGACCCTGGTCTCGGTCACCGCCCCCCTGCTCGCACCGGGCATCGTGGCGACCGGACTGTTCGCCTTCGTCACCGCGTGGAACGAGTTCTTCTTCGCGCTGGTGCTGCTCAAGACCCCGGAGAAGCAGACGCTGCCGGTCGTGCTCACCCACTTCATCGGCGCCGAGGGGGTCGCCGACCTCGGGCCGCTCGCCGCCGCCGCGTTCCTCGCGACCCTCCCCTCCCTGGTCGTCTTCGCCGTCGTCCAGCGGCGCATCACCGGCGGCATGCTCACCGGGGCGGTGAAGAGCTGATGCGCGCCCGCCTGCCGGCCCTCGTCCTGACGCTGCTGCTCCTCGCGGGCTGCTCGACCGGCGGCACCCGCGACGACGACGGCCCCGTCACCCTGCGTTTCCAGTCCCTGGCCTGGCAGGAAGAATCCGTCCGGGCCACCGAGGCGCTGGTGGAGGAGTGGAACGCCACCCACCCGGACGTGCGCGTCGAGTACGTGCAGGGCAGCTGGGACAGCGTCCACGACCAGCTCCTCACCGCCTTCGAGGGCGGCGAGGCGCCCGACATCATCCACGACGCCTCCGACGACCTCGCGGACTTCGCCTACGGCGGCCACCTGGCCGACCTCACCGGACTGCTGCCCGCCCGGCTCACCTCGGACATCCCGCGGCGCAGCTGGGCGACCACCACGTTCGGGGACGGCGTCTACGGCGTGCCGTTCCTGCAGGAACCGCGGGTGCTGATCGCGAACTCGGCGTGGCTGGAGCGGGCGGGAGTGCGCATCCCGACCCCCGAACGGCCGTGGAGCTGGGCCGAGTTCCGCCGCATCACCGCGCGCCTGAGCGGCCCGGGGAAGTACGGCGTCGCCTGGCCGCTCAAGGAGCCCGTCTCCGCCACGCTCAACCTCTCGCTGTCGGAGGGCGGCCGGCTCTTCCACCGCGGGCCCGACGGCAAGGTCACCGTCCGCTTCGACCGGGCCGACCAGATCGTGCCGCGCACCGTGCACGACCAGGTGAACACCGACCGCAGCGCCTCGCCCACCACCTTGGGCAGCGGCGGCTCGGACACCCTGCCCGGCTTCTTCGGCGGCCGCTACGCCATGGTCCCGCTGGGCTTCTCCTACCGGCAGCAGATCGTCCAGCAGGCACCGAAGGGCTTCGCGTGGCGGGTGCTGCCCGCCCCGGCCGGCGCCGACGGGCTCACCCAGGGCGTCAGTCCCCAGACCCTGTCCATCGCCGAGGACTGCCCGCACAAGCGCGAGGCCGCCGCGTTCCTGGACTTCCTGCTGCGCCCCGACAACATGGTCCGGCTCGCCCTCGGTGACTGGATGCTGCCCACCGGCACCGAGGCCCTGGGCAACCCGGCGCTGCACACCGCCCGGCACGGCTGGGCCACCGGCACCGCCCTGGCCGGGCACCTGCGCCCGGCCCCGGCGCAGACGGTCCGGGGCTATCCGGAGTGGAAGGACAAGGTGGCGACACCGGCACTCCAGGAGTACTACAGCGGGGCCATCGGCCTCGGCGAGGTGCGCAGACGGCTGGAGGAGGACGGCAACCTGGTCCTCGCCCGGTACCAGCGCTGACCGCCGGGGGGTTCCCGTCCCGCTGCCCGGCGATCAGCCGGGGTGCTCCCGTTCCGCGCGTTCCACTGCCCGGCGGACCCCCCTCGGCACGGGCTGCTCCGGCGGCTGTCCCCCCCTGCCGCGAAAACCCGTTGCCCGCCCACCGGCCCCGGCCTAGCGTGCTGTCCGTGGGTATCAACGCCATCTCCGTCACCGGTCACGGCCGGGGCTGTGCGCACGCCGTCAGGACGCGCCGCCGCCCCGGAGCCCTGACCGGCCCGGGGAGCAGCATCCACCGCCGCTGAGCCGCCGATCCCGGCGTCGCGCGACGTCTCCTCCCCACCTGTCTTCCGGTCAGGGCCCTCGTCCGCCCTCCTCCCTCCGGAAGACAAGGACCGCAGCCCATGGGCCGCCCCCTCACCTCACCCTCCCGCGCGCTCTCGCAGAACTTCCTCGCCGACCGCGCTGCCGCCGA
This sequence comes from Streptomyces sp. NPDC026246, assembly GCF_055567995.1. Classification (NCBI taxonomy): domain Bacteria; kingdom Bacillati; phylum Actinomycetota; class Actinomycetes; order Kitasatosporales; family Streptomycetaceae; genus Streptomyces; species Streptomyces sp. NPDC026246. The sequence goes on from NZ_JBVHPJ010000001.1 coordinate 102,888, forward strand.
ACGCTTCGCCCGGCTCGCCGTCCCGCGCGCCGGCACCGTCCCGCTCCTGCTCGAAGTAGGCGCCGGCAGGGGCGCGTTGACCGTGCCCCTCGCCCGTCGCTGCGGCGAACTGCGCGCGTACGAGATCGACTCGCGGCTCGTACGCGAACTCCGCGCCCGGTTCTCCGGCAGCCCGGGCGTCCACGTCGTCGCTGGGGACTTCCTGGCCGCGCGGGCGCCGCGCACGCACTTCTCGGTCGCGGGGAACGTGCCGTTCTCCCGGACCGCCGACATCGTCGACTGGTGCCTGCGCGCCCCCGCCCTGACCGACGCCACTCTGATCACCCAGCTCGAGTACGCCCGCAGGCGCACCGGTGACTACGGCAGCTGGACGCTGCTGACGGTCCGCAGCTGGCCCCGCCACACCTGGCGGCTGATCGGCCGGATCGGCCGGCGCAGTTTCCGGCCGGTGCCGCGCGTGAACGCCGGGGTGCTGCGCATCGAGCGGCGGGCGGCCCCGCTGCTGGACGCCGGCGCCCTGCCCGGCTGGTGCTCGCTGGTCGAACTCGGCTTCTCGGGGGTCGGCGGCTGCCTGCACGCCTCCCTGCGCCGGACTCATCCGCGACGCCGGGTCGACGCCGCGTTCCGGGCCGCGGGACTGGACCGGGACGTGCTGGTGGGCGAGGTGGACCCGGCGCGGTGGCTGCGGCTGTACGAGGTGCTGGCCCTGTGAGCGGAAACCAAGTTGCACGAGACGTATCGTCTCGCCTAGGGTCTCCGGCATGACCCGTCGCGCGCACATCGCCATGTTCTCCATCGCCGCCCACGGCCACGTGAACCCGAGCCTGGAGGTGATCCGCGAGCTGGTGGCCCGCGGCCACCGGGTGACCTATGCGATCCCGCCGGTGTTCGCCGCGAAGGTCGCCGGCACCGGCGCCGAGGTGAGGCCCTGGACCTCGACACTGCCCTCACCCGACGACGACCCCGAGGCGTGGGGGAGCACACTGCTCGACAACGTGGAGCCGTTCCTCGACGACGCGATCCAGGCCCTCCCGCAGCTCGCCGAGGCGTACGACGGCGACGAGCCGGATCTCGTCCTGCACGACATCGCCTCGTACCCGGGCCGGGTGCTCGCCCACCGCTGGGGCGTGCCCGCGATCTCCCTCTCCCCGGCCATGGTCGCCTGGGAGGGGTACGAGCAGGAGGTCGCCGAGCCCTTGTGGGAGGAGCCGAGGAAGACCGAGCGGGGCCGCGCCTACTACGCCCGTTTCGGCGCCTGGCTGGAGGAGAACGGCATCGCGCTGCACCCCGACGCGTTCGCGGGCCGGCCCGACCGGTCGATCGTCCTGATCCCCAAGGCGCTCCAGCCGAACGCGGACCGGGTCGACGAGAGCGTGTACTCCTTCGTCGGCGCCTGCCAGGGCGACCGCACCGCCGAGGGCGACTGGCGACGGCCGGCCGGGGCCGGGAAGGTCGCGCTCGTCTCGCTCGGGTCCGCCTTCACCAAGCAGGCCGGTTTCTACCGGGAGTGCGTGCGGGCCTTCGGCGACCTGCCGGACTGGCACCTGGTGCTCTCGATCGGCAGGCACATCGACCCGGCCGTCCTCGGGGACGTCCCCGCGAACGTCGAGGTGCACTCCTGGGTGCCGCAACTGGCCGTGCTGAGGCAGGCGGACCTGTTCGTCACGCACGCCGGCGCGGGCGGCAGCCAGGAAGGCCTGGCCACGGCCACGCCCATGATCGCCGTACCGCAGGCCGTGGACCAGTTCGGCAACGCCGAGATGCTCCAGGCCCTGGGCGTCGCCCGGTACCTGCCGACCGAGCAGGCGACCGGCGGGACACTGCGCGAAGCGGCCCTCGCCCTCGTCGGCGACCCGGAGGTCGCCCGGCGCCTGAAGGAGATCCAGGCGGAGACGGCCCGGGAGGGCGGCACGCGGCGCGCGGCCGATCTGATCGAGGCGGAACTGCGCGCGCGAACCGCCTGACGGAACACGCCGGAGCGGGTCCGGCCGGTTCCCCGAACCGGCCGGACCCGCCGCGCCGCCGGGCGCCGCCTCACACCGTGAGCGGTTCGCCCTCGTCGTCACGTGCCGCCGCCCGCGCGACGGCCTGCGGCGCCTCGTCGTGCGTGAGGTCGGGCATCCGGTGCAGCCACTTCGGCAGGTACCAGTTGCGCTCCCCGAGCAGGGCCATCACCGCCGGGAGCAGCACGCCCCGGATGATCGTCGCGTCGATGAGGACCGCCGCCGCGAGGCCCACGCCCATCTGCTTCATGGACTGCATGGACAGCGTCCCGAAGATGGCGAACACGGCGACCATGATGACCGCGGCACTCGTGACGACCCCGGCCGTGGTGACCACGCCGTGCCGGATCGCGTCCTTCGTCGTCAGTCCGCGCAGCCGCGCCTCACGGATCCGGGACACCACGAACACGTGGTAGTCCATCGACAGGCCGAACAGGATCACGAACAGGAACAGCGGCAGCCAGGTGATGATCGCGCCGACGCCCTCCGCACCCACCAGGGACGCGCCCCAGCCGTGCTGGAAGACCGCCACGAGGATGCCGTACGCGGCGCCCACCGACAGCAGGTTCAGCACGATCGACGTCAGCGCGATCGTCAGCGAGCGGAACGACAGCAGCATCAGCGCGAAGGCGAACACCACCACGAACGCGAACACCGGCACGACCGCGCCGGCCAGCTGGTCGTTGAAGTCCTTCGACCCGGCCACCTGCCCGGTGATCGGCGCCTCCAGCCCCTCGACCTTGCCGAGCGTGGCCGGACGCACCTCCTCGCGCAGCTTGTCCAGGCTCACCCCGGCCTTGTCCAGGTCGGAGCCGCCCACCAGCGGGACATAGACGAACGCCACGTTCTGCGCGTCGTGCAGCTTGATCTCCACCGGGCCGCGGGAGGCGCCCGAACTGATCGCCCGGTCGCGGAAGCCGGCCAGCGCCGCCTTCACCTGCGGCGCGTTGATGTCGTGCGCCTTGACGACCACCTCGGCCGGTTCGGAACCGCCCGGGAAGGCCTCGTTGAGCCGGTTGTACGTCTGCACGATCGGCAGGGAGTCGCCGAACTCCTGGTCCAGCGTGAGCTGTTGCGTCTTCATGCCGAGTGCCGGGGCGGCGATGGCCAGCAGCGCACCGGCCGCCACCACCGCGGCGACCACCGGACGGGCGAGGACGCGCCGCAGCACGGCCGTCCAGAACCTGCTGTCCCCGCGGGCGCCCCGGTTGCGCCGGCGCCGGAACGGCAGGCGGCCCTTCTCCACCCGCTCGCCGAGCAGCGACAGCAGGGCCGGCAGCACGGTCACGGACCCGACCATGGCCACGGCGACCACCATCAGCGAGGCGAGACCCATCGCCTCGAACTCGGCGAGACCGGTGAACAGCATGCCCGCCATCGCCACGCACACCGTGACGCCCGAGACCACGATCGCCCGGCCACTGGTCGCGGCGGCGATCCGCAGCGCCGTCTGCGCGTCCCGCCCGGCCTCGCGTTCCTCGCGCTCCCGGCGCAGGTAGAACAGGCAGTAGTCGACGCCGACGGCCATGCCGACCAGCAGCATCACGGAGTTGGCGGTCTCGCTCATCGGCATGACGTGGCTGACGACGCCCATCAGGCCCATCGTCGCCATGATCGCGGTGACGGCGAGCGCCACCGGCAGCAGCGCGGCGACCAGCGCCCCGAACGCGATCAGCAGGATGCCGAGCGCGACCGGCACCGCCGAGTACTCGGCCTTCTTGAAGTCGTCGCCGAACGCGTCGTCGAACGTCTTCATCATGCTGGCGCCGCCGATCTCCTCGATCCGCACCGACGCGTGGTCCTCCTGCACCCCCTCGACGGCCTTGAGCACCGGCTCCACCCGCTCACCGGCGGTGTCGGACGGGCCGCGCATGTCGAACTGCACGAGCGCGCTGCGCCCGTCCCGGGAGATCGTCTTCGCCTCGTACGGGGAGGTCACGTCGGTGACCCGGCCGGTGCCCTCCACGGCTTCGACGACCGCCGTGACGGCGTCGCGGAACTCGGCGTCCGTCGCCTTCAGATCACCGCCCCTGGCCTGGATCAGGACGGTCTCGCCGGCCGGTTCCTCGATCCCGGCGTCCTCGACGATCCGCGCGGCGGTGTGCGTCTCGCCCTTCAACTGGTCGCTGTCCTTGACGTCGACGCGGCCGGCCGCCGAACCGAGCCCCATCGCCAGGACGACGAACAGGACCCAGATGCCGACGGCCGCCCATCGGTGCCGGGCGCTCCAGCCGCCGGCGCGGGCGGCGAACCCCCGTACCCGTGTTTCTCCGTTCCCCATGACGGGTCTGCCCCCTCGTGCCTCGGCGGCGGCCCCCTGCCGCCCCCCTCCGTGACGAAACTAGGGGCCGGGGAAGACCATCTCGTCGTGCTGACCGGTGAAGTGGCGCGCCCGGTCTCCTCCCTGTGGACCGAGCCCCCTCCCCACTGGGGAGGACCCGCACCGACTGTGGTCCCTTACACCTATCGGGAGACATTCCGGGCTGCCGGCGTGTGTGGATCCTGGGCAGACGGTTGTGCCGCGAGGTGACCGGTGAGTAATTTCGGGGACCGGGCAGCTGCCCGCCCGGCCGTCGTGCCCGCCCCCACGGGGCACGACGGCCGCCCTAAGGTGAGCGGATGACGACGACTTACGCGGCCCTGCTGCGCGGGATCAACGTGGGCGGCAGCCGGAAGGTCCCGATGGCCGACCTGCGCGCGCTCCTGACGGATCTCGGGCACGGCGACGTACGCACCCACCTCCAGAGCGGCCAGGCCGTGTTCTCCTCCGGGCACGGGGACGAGGAGTCGCTGGCGGCCGGGATCACGGCGGCCATCGAGAAGCACTTCGGTTTCGCCGTCGACGTGATCGTGCGCGACCACGCCTACCTGAAGGCGATCGCCGAGTCCTGCCCCTTCCCGGCCGCCGGCCTGGAGCCGAAGCAGCTCCACGTCACTTACTTCTCCGCGCCCGTCACCCCCGACCGCTTCACCGGGATCGACCCGAGCGCCTACCTGCCGGAGGAGTTCCGGCTCGGCGACCGCGCCCTGTATCTCTACGCCCCGGACGGCCTCGGCCGCTCCAAGCTGGCCGAACAACTGGCCAAGCCGCGCCTCACCAAGGGCCTGATCGCCACGACCCGCAACTGGAACACCGTCACCAAACTGGTGGAGCTGACGGATGGCTGACGAAGGCCGCGACATCCGGGCGGCCGTCGAGGGCGAACTGGCCCTGCTCGACCCGCGCACGGGCCGCTCACCGGCCGCGGTGGAGGCGCTGCTGCACCCGGACTTCCAGGAGTTCGGCGCCTCCGGACGGCACTGGGACCGGGCCGGGATCGTCGCCCTGCTGACCGGGACCGCCGACGCCGACGACCGGCCCGCCGTCACGACCGGCATGCGCGGTGTGCGGCTCGCCCCGGACCTGGTCCACCTCGTCTACGACACGGAGCTCGACGGCCGCCGTGCGCACCGCAGTTCACTGTGGCGGCGGACGGAGGGCGCGTGGCGGCTGTACTTCCACCAGGCGACCCCGTTCGGCCTGCCGGCCGGGTGACCCGGCCGGCCGCGCTCCCCCCTGTCGCGGAGCCGCGCCGGCCTCGCCGGTGACCGTGTGAACAGCTCGGTCACCGGGACCGTACCTACGGGCGACGGACGGTACGGACACGGAGTCTCGCCAGAGGGAGCGCACGGCCGGCGACAGGAGCCCGCAGCATGACCGACACCCACCTCGTCTACGCCTACGCGGTCCTGCACCGGACCCCCGAGGCCACCGCCGCGGCGGCGCGCCTGCGCGGCGTCGCCGGAGAACCGGTCCGCCTGGTGGACCCGGCCACCGCCGCCCCGCCCCTGGCCTTCGCCGTCGGCCCGGTCCCGCCCGAGGACTACGCCGAGGCCCCCCTCCAGGCCCATCTGGACGACCTGGACTGGCTGGAGTCCACCGTTCGCTCCCACCACACCGTGGTGGCGGGCCTGGTCGCCTCCGGCGCGGCCGTCCTCCCGCTGCGCCTGGCCACGGTCTACCCCGACGAGCACAGCGCCCGGCAGGCCCTCGACACCCGCCGCGACTACTTCCTCTCCCTGCTGACCCGCCTCACCGGGCACGTGGAACTCGGGGTCAGGATCCACGCCGCCCCGGAGGTCCCCCCGCCGTGGACGGGCCCCGGCAGCGCCCACGAGCCGGCGCCGGGGCTCGGGGTCGGCCGCGCCTACCAGGCCATCCGCCGCCGCAGGCAGCGCCGGACCGAGGAGACCTGGCGCGCGGTCACCGAGGGCGCCGCCCGGCTCACCCGGACCGCCGGCGCCCTGTCCGTCGACCGCGTCGCCCACACCCCCGAACGCACCGGCCCGGCGGGCTCGGGCACCGCCCTGGGCAATGACGCCTACCTCGTCCCCCGCGACCGCGTCGACGCCTTCCGCACGGGCGTCCTCGCCGTCGCCCGGGGCATTCCCGGACTGCGCGTGGAGGTCACCGGGCCCTGGGCCCCGTACTCCTTCGCCCTCCAGCCCGAACCCGCGCCGTGACACCGCTCGCCGTGACACCGCTCACCGCGGGCGCTCAGGCGCTCGCGGCCCGCAGCGCCGGGACGCGCGCCGCCTCGTACCGCTCCAGCACCACCCGCGCCACCTCGGGCGCGGGACCCAGGACATCCGCGAGGACGTCCGCGTCCGCCGCGCCCCGCGCGATGCGGTCGGGCAGAAAACCGGGGGCCAGGACGTACGGGGCCACGGCCACCCGGGCGCAGCCGAGGGCACGGAGTTCGCGGACCGCGTCCTGCGTGCGCGGAAGGGAGGCGGAGGCGAACGCGGGCCGCACGGCGCACCAGCCGGTGTGCCGCCACTCCCGCGCGATTGCTGCGATCACCGCGTTCGCCTCCGGATCGGAGGACCCCGCCGAGGCCAGCACGACCCCGGTCGAGGACTTGTCGGCGGGCGTCAGACCCGCCTCGTACAGCCGCCGCTCCAGAGCCGAGAGCAGCAGCGGCGAGGGGCCGAGGACCTCCGCCTGGCGGATGCGCAGCCGCGCGGGGGCATCCGCCAGGACCGCAGGGATGTCCGCCTTGGCGTGGAAGGCCCGGGTGAGCAGCAGCGGCAGCGCCACGACGTCCCGGACGCCCTGGACCGCAAGGGACTCCAGCACCCCGTGCACCGACGGCACGTTGAAGTCCAGGAAGCCGGTCTCCACCCGCACGCCGGGGCGCAGCGCGCGCACCCGGCGCACGAGCGCGTGCACGGTCGCGGCGTGCCGCGGGTCGCGGCTGCCGTGGGCGATGACGAGCAGGACGGGCGAATGGATCATGACACTCAGCTCTTCACCAGCAGGCCGCGGCTGCGCAGCACCCACCGCTCCAGCGGACTGAAGATCAGCAGGTCGATGGCGATACCGACGATCAGGATGAGCAGGATGGCCTCGAACACCATGGCCATGTCGCTGGCGTTGCGGCCGTTCTCCAGCAACTGGCCCAGTCCGACGCCCAGGTCCGGGAAGGAGGCGATGATCTCGGCCGCCATCAGCGAGCGCCAGGAGAACGCCCAGCCCTGCTTCAGGCCCGCCACGTAACCGGGCAGCGCAGCGGGCAGGACGATGTGCCAGGTGCCCTTCAGCCCGGTCGCGCCGAGCGTGCGGCCCGCGCGCAGGAACAGCGGCGGCACCTGGTCCACGCCCGACACCAGGCCGTTGGCGATGGACGGGACCGCGCCGAGCAGGATCACCGCGTACATCATCGAGTTGTTCAGACCCAGCCAGATCACCGCCGGCGGGACCCAGGCGACCGAGGGCAGGGACTGCAGGCCGGACAGGATCGGCCCGATGGCCGCGCGGACGAACTTCACCCGGGCGACGAGCAGGCCCAGCGGCGTGCCGATCACCAGGGCCAGGCAGAAGCCGAGCAGGCCGCGCGAGACGCTGGTCCAGATGTAGCCGAGCAGTTCGCCCTCGAGCCACGCGGTGTGCACCACGTCCCACACCGCGGACGGCGCGGGCAGCTTGGTCGGGTCGTCGACGATGCGGAACGAGACCAGGGCCTGCCAGACCGCCAGCACCAGCGCCACGGCGAGGACCGGCGGAAGGATCTTCTCGGTGAGGGTCTGCCGGAACGGCCTGCGGCCGGTCTGCACCGTCTCCAGTGCGTCCAGGCCCGCCTCCAGTCCGGCGAGATCGCTGCCGTCCTTGGTGACGGTCGTCGCATCAGTGCTGGCCATGGCGGCGGATCTCCCCACGCAGTTCTTCGGTGATCTCGACGGACAGTTCCGCGACGGCGGTGTCCTCGATGCGGCGCGGATGCGGGATGCCCACCGTCCACTCGCGTGCGATCCGCCCCGGGCGGGAGGACAGCAGCACCACGCGCTGCGCGAGCCGGACCGCCTCGCGCACGTTGTGCGTGACGAACAGCACCGACAGCCGCGTCTCGCGCCAGATGCGGGTCAGCTCGTCGTGCAGCACGTCCCGCGTGATGGCGTCCAGCGCCGCGAACGGCTCGTCCATCAGCAGCAGCCTGCTCTCCTGGGCGAGTGCCCGGGCCAGCGCGACCCGCTGGCGCATCCCGCCGGACAGCTCGTGGACGCGCTTGCCGTACGCGCCCTTCAGCCGGACGAGCTCCAGCAACTCCTCGGCCCGCTCCCGGCGCTCGGCCTTCGCCACGCCCCGCAGCTTCAGGGCGAGTTCGATGTTCTTGCCCGCGGTCAGCCACGGGAACAGCGCGTGCTCCTGGAACATCAGCGCCGGGCGGCCGTCCGTGACGATCTCGCCGGCGGTGGGCCGGTCCAGGCCCGCCACCAGGTTGAGCAGCGTGGACTTGCCGCAGCCGGAGGCACCCAGGAGGGTGACGAACTCGCCGGGCGCGACGTCGAGGGTGATGTCGTCGAGGACGAGCTGCTGTCCGGCGGGGCCCGCGAAGGACTTCGAGACGTGCTCGATCCGTGCGGCGTGGGTGGCCGCCTCGGTGTCCTCGGCGGCCTTGGCGAGAGTCGTGGCCATGGTCGTCACCTCCTGGGAACGTTGCGGGATACGGGTCAGCTCGCGCCGAGACCGGCGTCGTCGACCGTGGGCGCGCCCTCGGCCTGAAGGACCTCGTTCAGCGGCGCGAGGTCGTAGATTCCCTTCAGGTCGGGCTTCTGCAGCAGGCCCGCCTGGACGGCGTGTTCCGCCTCGGTGCCGAGGGTGGAGGCCAGCGGATCGTCGGTGAACCGGATGGACTTCCACGCCGGGTCCAGCACGTCGGCGGGCAGGGCCTTGCCGGAGTCCCGGGCGAGCCGCTCGTTCGCCGCCTTCTTCGCCGCGTCCGGATGGGCGTTGATCCACTGGTTGGTCGCCACCGAGCCCCGGAGCACGGCCTGGACCACCTTCGGGTGCTTCTTCAGGAAGTCCTGCCGCACGATGATGTTCGTGATCACGAACTTCCCGTCCGGCCACAGGCTCGACTCGTCGAGCAGCACCCGGCCGCCCTCGGCGACGAGCTTCGACGCCGTCGGCTCGGGCACCCACGCGCCGTCGACCGACCCGGACCGGAAGGCGTCCGGGGTGACCTTGTTGTCGCTGCGGACGACCGTGACGTCCCCCGTGCCGCGCTGCGGGTCGACCTTCCAGCCCTGCTCCGCGGCCCAGTTGAGGAACGCCACGTCCTGCGTGTTGCCCAGCTGCGGGGTGGCGATCCGCTTGCCCTCGACGTCCTTCAGGCTCTTGACCTTGTCCGGGTTCACCACGAGCTTCACCCCACCGGAGGCGGAACCGCCGATGATGCGCAGGTTCTTGCCGGCCGACTTGGTGTAGCCGTTGATGGCGGGGGAGGGGCCGATCCAGCCGATGTCGATGGACCCGGAGTTGAGCGCCTCGATCTCGGAGGGCCCGGCGTTGAAGACGGCCGGCTCGGCCCGGGTGGCGCCCAGTTCCTTCTGGAAGAAGCCCTTCTGCATGCCGACCAGGGCGGTGCCGTGGGTCAGGTTGCCGAAGTAGCCGATCTTGACGCTGTCGAGACCGTCGATCCTCTTCGCCCCGGCGGCGACCTGTGCGGCACCGTCGTCCTTGGCCTGCGAGCCGTAGCCGCAGGCGGCCAGGGTGAGCAGGGGCAGCGCGGCCAGGACCGCGAGGCCGCGGCGCAGGGCGGATGATGCAGGCACGGGAGGTGGTCCTCTCGTAGGGCCCGGCGGTCACGGTCTGTCAGTTCGTGGCCGGGAGGTCGGCGGGTTTTCGGCGGTGGGGGGCGAGGGCGCGCGAGCGGTGCGCGTGCGTCAGCGCGCACATCGCGCCACTCCGCCCTGCCCGCTGCCGAGTACGCCGCTGCCGACGCGGCCGCCCTCCTTGGCGAACATGGAGTAGAAGTCGGGGGCGCTCACGTCAGAAGTCCCACCCGTCGTCCTCGGCCTCGTCCTTGACGGGCTCGGGGGCGGCGAAGGACTCCCCGACCATGCCGGCGGTGAGGGTGGTGCCGTCGTTCGGGTCGATCAGGATGAACGAGCCGGTGCGGCGTGAGTCGGCGTAGGCGTCGACCGGCAGGGGTTCGGCGGTGCGCACCTTCACCCGGCCGATGTCGTTGGCGACGAGCTGCCCCGGGTGCGGGTGCAGCGACAGGTCGTCCAGCGTCAGCCGCGACGGGATGTCCTTGACGATCGCCTTGACCGTCCGCGTGCCGTGCTTGAGCAGCACCCGGTGGCCGACGGTCAGCGGCGCGTCCGCGACGTGGCAGACGGTCGCCTCGATGTCCTGCGTGGTCGCGGGGGCGTCCTTGCTCGGCACGATCAGGTCGCCGCGCGAGATGTCGATGTCGTCCTGGAGCAGGAGGGTCACCGACTGCGTCGTCCAGGCGACGTCGACCGGCTCGCCCAGCAGGTCGATGCCGGAGATCTTCGAGGAACGGCCCGACGGCAGCACGGTGACGGACTCGCCCACGCGGAACGAACCGGCCGCGATCTGGCCGGCGTAGCCCCGGTAGTCGGGGTGGTCCGCGCTCTGCGGCCGGATCACGTACTGCACGGGAAGCCGGGCGTGGCAGTGACTCAGGTCGTGGCTGACCGGCACCGTCTCCAGGTGCTCCAGCACGGTCGGCCCGCCGTACCAGTCCATGTGCGAGGACGGGTCCACGACGTTGTCGCCGACCAGCGCCGAGATCGGGATCGCGGTGACCTCGGGCACGCCCAGCTCGGTCGCGTACGCCGTGAACTCCTCCGCGATGCCCGCGAACACCTTCTCCTCGTAGCCGACGAGGTCCATCTTGTTGACCGCGAGGACCACGTGCGGCACGCGCAGCAGGGCGGCGATGGCGGCGTGCCGGCGGGTCTGCTCCACGACGCCGTTGCGGGCGTCGACGAGGACGACGGTCAGCTCGGCCGTGGAGGCGCCGGTGACCATGTTCCGCGTGTACTGCACGTGGCCGGGGGTGTCGGCCAGGATGAACCGCCGCCGGGGCGTGGCGAAGTAGCGGTAGGCCACGTCGATGGTGATGCCCTGCTCGCGCTCGGCGCGCAGCCCGTCGGTCAGCAGCGCGAGGTCGGGCACGTCCTGCCCGCGGCTCGCGGAGGCGCGCTCCACGGCTTCCAGCTGATCGGTGAGGACCGACTTGGAGTCGTGCAGCAGCCGGCCCACCAGCGTGGACTTGCCGTCGTCGACGGAACCCGCGGTGGCGAAGCGCAGCAGGGTGGTGTCCGCGAGTTCGCCGGTGGTGATCGTGCTCATCTTTAGAAGTACCCCTCGCGCTTGCGGTCTTCCATCGCGGCCTCGGACATCTTGTCGTCGGCGCGGGTGGCGCCGCGCTCGGTGAGGCGGGAGGCGGCGATCTCCACGATCACCTTCTCGATCGTGTCGGCGTCGGAGTCCACCGCGCCGGTGCAGGACATGTCGCCGACGGTCCGGTAGCGCACGAGCCGCTTCTCGACACTCTCGCCGTCCTTCGGCCCGCCCCACTCGCCGGCGGTCAGCCACATGCCGCTGCGCCGGAACACCTCGCGCTCGTGCGCGTAGTAGATCTCCGGCAGCTCGATGCCCTCGCGGGCGATGTACTGCCACACGTCCAGCTCGGTCCAGTTGGACAGCGGGAACACGCGCACATGCTCGCCCGGGCCGTGCCGGCCGTTGTACAGGTTCCACAGCTCCGGGCGCTGGCGGCGCGGGTCCCACTGGGAGAACTCGTCGCGCAGCGAGAACACCCGCTCCTTGGCCCGGGCCTTCTCCTCGTCGCGCCGCCCGCCGCCGAAGACGGCGTCGAACCGCTCGGCCTGGATCTTCTCGGTCAGCGGCAGGGTCTGCAGCGGGTTGCGAGTGCCGTCCGGGCGCTCCTTGAGCACCCCGCGGTCGATGTAGTCCTGCACGGACGCCACGTGCAGCCGCAGCCCGTGCCGGGCGACGGTGCGGTCGCGGTACTCGAGGACCTCGGGGAAGTTGTGCCCGGTGTCCACGTGCAGCAGGGAGAAGGGCACCGCCGCCGGGCGGAACGCCTTCAGCGCCAGGTGCAGCATGACGATGGAGTCCTTGCCGCCGGAGAACAGGATCACCGGCCGTTCGAACTCGCCCGCCACCTCGCGGAAGATGTGCACCGCCTCGGACTCGAGGGCGTCGAGGTGCGACAGCGCGTACGGGCTGCCGGTCTGCTCGGACACGGTGGCGACGGTCGTCATGCCAGTCCCCTTTCGGTCAGCAGGGCGTACACGGATGCCGCGGACTCCTGCACGGTCTGGTGCTGCGACTCGATCCGCAGATCGGGCGAGGCGGGCTCCTCGTACGGGTCGTCGACGCCGGTGAGCCCGGTGAGCTCGCCGGCGGCCTGCTTGGCGTACAGGCCCTTCACGTCCCGCTCGCTGCACACCTCGACCGGTGTGGCCACGTGCACCTCGACGTACGCCGTCCCGTTCGCCTGGTGGCGCTTGCGTACGGCCTCGCGGCTGTCCTGGTACGGGGCGATCACCGGGACCAGGGCCAGCACGCCGTTGCGGGCGAGCAGTTCGGCGACGAAGCCGATGCGCTGCACGTTGGTGTGCCGGTCCTCGCGGGTGAAGCCGAGTCCCGCCGAGAGGAACTCGCGGATCTCGTCGCCGTCGAGCACCTCGACCCGGTGGCCCTGCTCGCGCAGCTGGCCGGCCAGTTCGTGGGCGATGGTGGTCTTGCCCGCACTCGGCAGACCCGTGAGCCAGACGGTGGCTCCGGTCGTCACGTGTGTCTCCTGGATCGTCTGTATTGTCTGGATCGTCTGAGGCGCCGTCATCCGTGCAGCCCGCACTCGGTCTTGGCGCGGCCCGCCCAGCGGCCGGCGCGCGCGTCCTCGCCCTCCAGGACCCGGCGGGTGCAGGGGGCGCAGCCGACGGAGGCGTAGCCGTCCATGAGCAGCGGGTTCGTCAGGACGCCGTGCTCGGCGACGTAGGCGTCCACGTCGTCCTGGGTCCAGCGGGCGATCGGGGAGATCTTGACCTTCCGCCGCTTGTCGTCCCAGCCGACCACGGGGGTGTTCGCCCGGGTCGGGGACTCGTCGCGGCGCAGACCGGTGGCCCACGCCCGGTAGCCCCGGAGGCCCTCCTCCAGCGGCCGGACCTTGCGCAGCGCGCAGCACAGGTCGGGGTTCCGGTCGTGCAGCTTCGGCCCGTGCTCGGCGTCCTGCTCGGCGACCGTCTGCCGCGGGGTCAGCGTGATGACGTTGACGTCCATCACGGCGTCGACCGCGTCGCGGGTGCCGATGGTCTCCTCGAAGTGGTAGCCGGTGTCGAGGAAGACGACGTCGACGCCGGGCATCGCGCGGGAGGCGAGGTGGGCGACCACGGCGTCCTCCATCGAGGACGTCACGCAGAAGCGCTTGCCGAACGTCTCGGCCGCCCAGGTGAGGATCTCCAGCGCGGAGGCGTCCTCCAGGTCGCGACCCGCCTGCTCGGCGAGCGCCTTCAACTCCTCGGTGCTGCGCTCTTCCTGAGTGGTCGTCATATGCGTTCCCCTCCGGAGTCGGATGTCTTGAGTCCCTGGGACAGCAGCCCGAGGAACTTCAGCCGGAAGGCCCGGCTGCACGCCGCACACTCCCACGCGCCGTGCCCCTCCTCGCTCGGCCGCAGGTCCTCGTCCCCGCAGTAGGGGCAGTAGAACGGCGCCATCCGCTCGCTCACGACAGGGCCTCCTCGTCGGCCCGGGACGCCCAGGCGGCGAACCGCTCGCCGTCCGCGCGCTCGGCCTGGAACCGCTTCAGCACGCGCTCGATGTAGTCGGGCAGTTCGTCGGAGGTGACCTTCAGGCCGCGCACCTTGCGGCCGAACCCGGCCTCCAGGCCGAGTGCCCCGCCCAGGTGCACCTGGTAGCCCTCGACCTGCTCGCCCCGCTCGTTCAGGACGAGCTGCCCCTTGAGGCCGATGTCGGCGACCTGGATGCGGGCGCAGGCGTTGGGGCAGCCGTTGAGGTTGATGGTGAGCGGCTCGTCGAACTCCGGCAGGCGGCGCTCCAGCTCGTCGATGAGCTGCGAGCCGCGCTGCTTGGTCTCGACGATGGCGAGCTTGCAGAACTCGATGCCGGTGCAGGCCATGGTGCCGCGCCGGAACGTGGACGGCCGCGCGGTCAGGTCGAGCGCCTCCAGGGCTTCCACGAGCGAGTCGACCTGGTCCTCCTCGACGTCCAGGACGATCATCTTCTGCTCGACGGTGGTGCGCACCCGGCCCGAACCGTGGGCCTCGGCGAGGTCGGCGACCTTGGTCAGCGTCGCGCCGTCGACGCGTCCCACGCGGGGCGCGAAGCCGACGTAGAACCGCCCGTCCTGCTGGCGGTGCACCCCGATGTGGTCGCGCCACTGCTGCGACGGCTGCGCGGGGGCCGGACCGTCGGTCAGCTTCCGCCCGCCCAGGTACTCGTCCTCCAGCACCTGGCGGAACTTCTCCGCACCCCAGTCGGCGACCAGGAACTTCAGCCGGGCGCGGTTGCGCAGCCGGCGGTAGCCGTAGTCGCGGAAGATGGAGATGACGCCTTCGTAGACGTCCGGGACGTCCTCGATGGGCACCCAGGCGCCCAGCCGCACGCCGAGCTTGGGGTTGGTGGACAGACCACCGCCGACCCACACGTCGAAGCCGGGGCCGTGCTCGGGGTGCTCCACGCCGACGAACGCCACGTCGTTGATCTCGTGCACCACGTCCAGCAGGGGCGAGCCCGAGATGGCCGTCTTGAACTTCCGCGGCAGGTTCGAGTACGCCGGGTTGTTCAGCACCCGGCGCTTCATCTCCTCCAGGGCCGGGGTGGCGTCGATGATCTCGTCGGCGGCGATGCCCGCCACCGGGGAGCCGATCATCACGCGCGGGGTGTCGCCGCAGGCGGTGACGGTGGACAGGCCCACGCCCTCCAGCCGGTTCCAGATCTCGGGCACGTCCTCGATCCGGATCCAGTGGTACTGCACGTTCTGCCGGTCGGTGATGTCCGCGGTGCCGCGCGCGAACTCCTGCGAGATCTCGCCGATGACCCTCAGCTGCCGCGTGGTCAGCGCCCCGCCGTCGATCCGCACGCGCAGCATGAAGTACTCGTCGTCCAGCTCCTCCGGCTCCAGGATCGCCGTCTTGCCGCCGTCGATCCCGGGCTTGCGCTGGGTGTACAGACCCCACCAGCGCATCCGGCCGCGCAGGTCGTTCGGGTCGATCGAGGCGAAGCCCCGCTTCGAGTAGATCGTCTCAATGCGTGTCCGCACATTGAGACCGTCGTCGTCCTTCTTGAACTGCTCGTTGCCGTTCAGCGGGGTGAAGTGCCCCGCGGCCCACTGGCCTTCACCGCGGTGACGGCTCACCTTGCGGCGGGGAGTCGCGGCGGCAGGCTTCTGCGGGGTGGCGGCCATGGGGATACGTCCTTCGGACAGGCGGGAAATGCTGCTCTGACCTGCGCGTGCGCGCATGGGTGCACCTGCGCGTCCTTGCGCGGGCGAGAGTCAGGAAAAAGGGGATGTGCGGCGCGTGCTGAGTGCTCTCAGTGCGCCGGACAGATGGCGCTGGACATGCGGCCGAGGTCGACGTGCCGTCGACTCACCAAGGCGATTCCAGTTCCAGACATGACGGAAGCGTGTCACGGCGATCTGGACACAGTCCAGCATTGTCCGAGATGCGGACACCCTTGTCTCGCAGAGCAAGACAGGGGTGTCCTGGGTCACATCCGGGTCGGTGGCCGTGTCCGGCCAGGTCAGGCGGGGAACGCTCCAGGCCACGGTCCCGGAGTGGCGACGTCCGCCTCCTCCTCGACCTTGGTGTCGAACAGCGTGAAGCCACGCCGCAGATAGTTGTCCATCGCGTGCTCGCCGTCCTTGCTGCAGGTGTGCAGCCACACGCGCTTCGTCGGCGCCAGTCCCGCCCAGCGGTCCGCGAGATCCCAGGCCCGTGCCGTGCCGTAGGACAGCAGGTGCCCGCCGATGCGCCGGCCGCGGAACGCCGGGAGCAGTCCGAAGTAGACGATCTCCACGACGGCGTCGTCCTGCGCCTCCAGCTCCACGTACCCGGCCGGTGTGCCCTGGTCGTAGGCCACCCACGTCTCCACCCCGGGCCGCCGCAGATGCTCCAGCCAGCGCGCGTACGACCAGCTCAGCCGGTCCGTCCAGCGGATGTCGCCGCCGACCGAGGCGTACAGGAACCGGCTGAACTCGGGCGAGGGCACCCCGGAGCGGACGACCCGGACGTCCCCTTCCGGCGCCACGGCCGGCAGCAGGTCGGTCGGGGCGGTCTGCTCCAGGGACCAGGTGGTCACGGCGATGGTGGTCATGCGGGCCAGAAAATCATCCGGCCCGCCGGTCTGTCGACGCCGGCCCCGTCCGCCTACCGGTCCGAGGAGCGCTCCACGGCACGGTCGAGCGACGCCAGCGGCAACGCGAACAGCATCCGGCCGGACTGGGACCACACCTCACCGGTCTCCTGCCAGTACGACAGCGAGCCCGAGCCGCCGCTCCAGCAGTGGCGCGACTCGTCCGGCCCGCACTCGGCCGCACCCGCGCCCCCGGTGTCCTGGCGCCACAGCGTCCCGTGGGCGCCCGGCTCGCCTGCCGCGCGGTCCAGGTACCAGGCCGGGCCGTGCGCCAGCACGCCCCGCACGTCGGCCGCCTCGGACTCGTACGCCGCCACCGGCTCCGCCCGCCCCGAGACGCCGGTGGACAGCAGTCCGGTGCGGGCCGGGTCCCGGCTCAGGGCGTAACGCCACAGCCGGGTGCGCCGCTCGCCGTCCGCGGGCACCCACTCGCCGGCGACCAGGCTGTCGGGGGAGGTGCTGCGGTCGAGGGAGACGGCGGCCGGACGCGGGCCGCCCGCGGGCAGGCTGTAGGAGGCGACGGCGGGCAGCACGAACCGGGAGCCGTGCGCCGACCAGCCGCCGCGCACCCGGCCGACCGCGCCGGAGGCGACACTCGCGCGCTGGATGCGGTGCAGGTCGTACACGTACAGCGCCCGCCGGTCGCCCTCGCGGGTCGTCACCAGCAACTTGTCCTGGTACCACGTCATCCCCGACAGGGGGGAGACCAGACCGCGGTAGTCCCGGCCGCCGTCGACCGGGACGGCCAGCAGCGCCCAGGCGTAGCGGGGCCGCGCCGGGTCGTCCGCGTCGACGAAGGCGACCTTGGCCAGACCCTGCTCGGGGGACGGCCCGTCCAGGGAGCCGCCCGCGCCGCCGCGGGTCCAGCCGGAGAGGACGACGCGGTGCGCGCCCCAGCGGCCGTCGTCGTCCGCGTCGCCCGAGGTGGTCACCGCGCCCGGCCGCCAGCCGCGCGTGTCGGCACCGCCGAAGCAGTACGCCCGGGTCGCCGCCGGGGCGACGGGCAGGTCGCGCCGGTCCCCGGCCGGGCAGCGCGCCGCCCGCCGCAGGGGCAGGTCGGCGTCGCTCAGTACCGCACCCACCCCGACGGGCCGGCCCATGCCGGCCGCGAGCCGGTCAAGCCACCGCTCGGGCACCCGGTGCTCGGTCAGCGGCAGCCGCCCGGCTCCGGAGGTCGCCGAGACGGTCCGCAGCGCCCCGGGGGTCTCCGTGACGGTGGCCTGCGAGGCGCTGATCAACGTGGCGGCGGCGGTGAGCGCGAGAGCGGTCCCGGCCAGGGTCGCGCGCAGCGCCCTGCCCCGTCTGCGCCGCCGGTGTCTGCCGCGATGCTTCATACCGTCCTCCCGAGACGGACCAACTGCGCCCTGTGATCCGTACGTTGAGCAGGAGCAGGTGGGGTGGCCCGTACACGGATGCTACGGCAGGGGCGGGCCCGAGGGGCGAAGACCCTGCAAACATGCGCAAGATGCACCCCTGGGGGCGGGCGGCGCGTACCGCGGGTGAAGCTCAGGGCGCCGCCGCGGACCTGCGGTGCCGGCTGACGGCCGGTGCGGTCGAGTGCGGCAGCAGATCGCGCGGGTCGTCCGGCAGCAGCACCTCCACCTGCGCGTCCTCGGCGAACCGGTACGGCCGGTGCTGCAGGAACGCCCCCAGGTAGCGCCGCACCCGCGACATCTCGGCCCGGACCGTCACCGTGCGGCCCGGATCGCCGAACACGTCCCCGGCCAGACCCGAGGCGCTGCGGCCGGAACGGTGGACGGCCAGCAGGAACAGCAACTCCGCGTGCCGCGGGCTCAGTTCGCGCGCCCAGGAACCCGCCCCGCCGGACACCTCCACCGACCAGTGGCGCGCCCGGCTGAGGTCCAGCACGATCCTCGCCGTCCCGCGCGGCCCCGGCCCGTCGGCGGCGGGCCGCAGCAGCCAGCCGCCGGCCAGCGGCTCCACCGCGCACAGTCCCAGCGCCGGGACCCACCTGTGGCCCGGGGACATGGCCTTCGGCAGCGCCACCCGCCGGGTGTACGGCATCCCGCCCACCGCGGCCGTCCAGCCGTCCCGGTCGACCGCCAGGGCCCGCCCGGGGAGCCGGGCCAGCACCGGAGCCGCCACCGCCCGCAGCCGCTCCAGCGACTCCGTGTGCATCTCCCGCAGCCGGGCCTCGGCGAGTTTGGCCACCGAGTCCACCCAGGCGAGCGTGGCCGGGTGCATGGTCTCCAGGGGACCGCTGACGTCGACCACGCCGATCAGCCGGCCGTCCCGCGGATCGGTCAGCGGGGCGCCGGCGCACGTCCACTCGGCCTGGGACCGCACGAAGTGCTCGGAGGCGAAGACCTGGACGGGCCGGCGCACCACGGCCGGAGTGCCCACGCCGTTCGTGCCGACGACGTCCTCGCGCCAGTCCGCGCCGAGCGCGAAGCCCAGCCCGTCGGCCTTGCGCAGCACCGGCGCGCTGCCCTCGCGCCACAGCACCCGGCCCTCGTCGTCGGCCACGACCATGATGTGGTGCGCGACGTCCGCGGCCGCCAGCAGCCCCTCCCGCAGCACCGGCAGGACGTGACGCAGCACGGAGGTCTCGCGCCGCCGCTGCACCTCCTCGCGCGACAGCGGGTCGGCCCGGACGTCGTGGTCCGGATCGACGCCCCCGCGCACCATCCGGTCCCAGGACTGCTCGATGACGGGGCGCGGTGCGACCGGAGCGGGCCGGCCCGAGAGCCGGGCCGAACGGACCTGCTGCAGGACCCGGGCCGCACGCGAGGTGTCCACGGCGGCCAGATGCGTGACGTCCATACGCGTGCGCCCCCCGGGATCGTGGCTTGACTGTGTGTCTCATAGTGCCGTCTGCGGAAGGGGAGCGTGCACACTCCGCACACAGTCAGCAGCAAGTTGCAACCCCTTGCAACCCTGGTGGACGGCCCCGGCCGTGTCCGAAACTTGATCTGCGCCGTCCCGAGCGGCGTTCACGGCTCGAACGGGCCTGTGCGGCGGGGGTGGTGCCGTGTCGGCGCAGCACCACCCCCGCTTTTCCCGTTCCCCGGTCCTGAACGGCCGGTCAGGACTCCGGCCGGGCGCGCTCCACCACGGAGGCCAGATCCAGCGTGTGCGGCAGCGTCCCGAAGGCCGCGCCCCCGTCGCCGCCCAGGCGGGCCGCGCAGAAGGCGTCGGCCACCTGCGGTGGCGCGAACCGGACCAGCAGCGACCCCTGGAGCACCAGCGCGAGCCGCTCCACCAGCCGCCGCGCCCGCCCCTCCACGCCGCCCAGGTCGGCCAGTTCGGTCAGCAGGTCCTTGACGGCCGCGTCCAGTCGGTGGTCGGCGCCGCGCGTCTGCCCGACCTCCCGCAGGTAGGCGTCCAGCGCCGCGGGCTCCCGCTGCAACGCCCGCAACACGTCGAGGGCCTGGACGTTGCCCGCGCCCTCCCAGATCGAGTTGAGCGGCGACTCGCGCACCAGCCGGGGCATCCCGGACTCCTCGACGTACCCGTTGCCGCCCAGGCACTCCGCCGCCTCCACCGCCACCGCCGGACACCGCTTGGTCACCCAGTACTTGGCGGCCGGCACCGCGATCCGCAGCAGCGCCCGCTCCTGCTCACCGCCGTCGTCGTAGGCCGCCGCCAGCCGCAGGGCCAGCGTCGTCGCCGCCTCCGACTCCAGCGCCAGGTCGGCCAGGACGTTGCGCATCAGCGGCTTGTCGGCGAGCTTCGAGCCGAACGCCTCCCGGTGGGAGCAGTGGTGCACGGCCTGGGCCACGGCCTGGCGCATCAGCCCGGCCGACCCCAGCACGCAGTCGAGCCGGGTCGCCGCGACCATCCCGATGATGGTGCGCACCCCGCGCCCCTCCTCACCCACCCGGCGCGCCCAGGTGCCGTCGAACTCCACCTCCGCCGAGGCGTTCGACCGGTTGCCGAGCTTGTCCTTCAGCCGCTGGATCAGGAACACGTTGCGCGTGCCGTCCGGCAGCACCCGCGGCACCAGGAAGCAGGTGAGCCCTCCCGGCGCCTGCGCCAGCACCAGGAAACCGTCGGACATCGGCGCCGAGCAGAACCACTTGTGCCCGGTCAGCTCGTACGTCCCCTCCTCCGCGAGGGGCCGCGCCGAGGTGGTGTTCGCCCGTACGTCGCTGCCGCCCTGCTTCTCCGTCATGCCCATCCCGAACAGCGCCCCCGCCTTCAGGCGCGCGGGCCGCAGCTCACGGTCGTAGACCATGGACGTCAGCCGGGGCTCCCACTCGGCGGCCAGCTCCGGGTCCGCGCGCAGGGCGGGCACGGCCGCGTGGGTCATCGACAGCGGGCAGCCGTTTCCGGCCTCCACCTGCGTCCACACCATGAAGGCGGCGGCCCGCCGCACGTGACCGGCCGGCCGGTCCCAGGCGGCCGTCAGACCGGCCGAGACGCCCTTGCCGAGCAGCCGGTGCCAGGAGGGGTGGAACTCGACCTCGTCGATCCGGTTGCCGTACCGGTCGTGCGTGCGCAGCCGCGGCGGGTTGTCGTTGGCCTGGACCCCCCACTCCTGCACCTGGGCCGAGCCGGAGGTGCGCCCGAGGGCCGACAGCTCACCGAGCACCTCCTCGCGCAGGCCCGGTGCCACGTGCCGTTCGACCGCGGCGGCCAGGGCCCGGTCGGCGGAGAAGACGTTGTACCCGACCAGGGGCGGGACCTGGTTCGTCACGGTGTGCGTGCTGCCTGCCATGCTGCGAACGTACCCCGTGCCCGGGTGCCGCTCACCGGCGGAGCGGACCCGGTCCGCGCGGACCCGGCCTGTGGGTGAGTGGGGCCGGGCGTGACGGATACCGTTAGGGGGTGCAGCCAGCAAGTGAAACCCCCGACACGCCCCCCGGGCGTCTCCACAGGGCGCGTGCCCTGTACCGGAACGTCTCCAAGCGCAGGACCGCCTGGCTGCTGCTGAAGGACACCGTCAACTCCTGCATCGAGTACCGCATCCTGGGCCTGGCGGCCGAGGCCGCGTTCTTCACCCTGCTGTCGGTGCCGCCGCTGCTGCTGAGCATGATCGGGCTGCTCGGCTACGTCGACGCCTGGACCGGCGCCGACACCATCCAGAGCCTGCAGGACAACCTCCTGAACGCCGCCCGCACGGTCCTGTCCGACCGCGGCGTGCGGGAGATCGCGGAGCCGATCCTGCACGACGTGACCAAGGGCGGCCGGCCCGACGTCATCTCCATCGGCTTCCTGTTCGCCCTGTGGTCCGGTTCCCGCGCGGTGAACGTCTTCATCGACACGATCACCGTCATGTACGGCCTCGACGGCGTCCGGGGCATCGTCAAGACGCGGCTCATGGCCTTCCTGCTGTTCATCGTGGCCCTGCTGATCGGCTCCGTGGCGCTGCCGCTGATGGTGGCCGGGCCGGACGCGGTCGTGCGGGTCGTGCCGTGGTCGACGACGGTCGTACAGGTCCTGTACTGGCCGGTGGTCATCCTGCTGTCCATCGCGTTCCTGACCACGCTGTACCACGTGTCCGTCCCGGTGCGCTCCCCGTGGATCGAGGACGTGCCCGGCGCGCTCGTCGCCCTCGGCATGTGGGTCCTCGGCAGCTTCCTGCTGCGCATCTACCTGACCAGCACGGTCGAGGGCCCCACGATCTACGGTTCCCTCGCGGCGCCCGTCGCCGTGCTGCTGTGGATCGGTGTGTCCGCGTTCGCCGTGCTCGTCGGGGCCGCGGTGAACGCCGCCATCGACCGCGTCTGGCCGGCCGCCGCGACGGCCGCGGCACGCGAGGCCAACGAGCGCCTGCGGCAGGCGCAGGTCGCCGAGTACGTGGCCCGCGCCACCGTCCACGGCGAGTCCGACCCGGACATGCCCTCCGAGTTCCCCGAGCGCTGGTCCCGCTTCCTGCCCCCCGAGGACGTCTCGTCCCGCCTGCGCACGCACGCCCGGAGCACCCACGCGAAGAACGGCCAGAACCACGCGGAGGAGCGCGAACCGGGGGACACGTGACGGTGCCGGACGGCACACATCGGCGTGGCCCGCCCCGGCCGGCTTCCCGTACGCCCGCGTCTACGCTGAGCCCATGGACGCACTGACCGGGCTGCTGGAGGGCCCCCGCGCCAGGGGCGCGTTCATGATCAGGGCCTGTTTCGACCCGCCGTGGGCGGTGCGGGTGGCGGACGAGGCCCCTCTCACCGTGATGCTGGTCGTCCGCGGCGAGGCCGTCGTCCTGCCCGACCACGGCGATCCGGCCCGGCTGCGCGCCGGGGACCTCGCCATCGCCCGCGGCCCCGGCCCGTACACCTGCGCCGACGCCCCCGGCACGGCACCGCAGGCGCTGATCCTGCCCGGACAGGAGTGCCACAGCCCCGACGGGCGGCCCCTGAACGGGTCCATGGACCTCGGCGTGCGCACCTGGGGCGAGCGCCTCGACGGTGCCACGGTGCTGCTGATCGGCACCTACCCCCGGCGCGGTGAGATCGGCGGCCGGCTGCTCGACGCCCTGCCGCCGCTGCTGACGCTCACCCCCGAGACGTGGGACTGCCCCCTCACGCCCTACCTGAGCCGGGAGATCGTGCGGGACGAGCCGGGCCAGGAAGTCGTCCTGGACAGGTTGCTGGACCTGCTGGTGATCGCCGCGCTGCGCGCCTGGTTCGCCCGGCCCGAGGCGGAGGCCCCCGCCTGGTACCGGGCGCTGGCCGATCCGGTCGTCGGCGGTGTGCTGCGGCTGCTGCAGGACGATCCGGCCCACCCGTGGACGGTCGCCGCTCTCGCCGCCAAGGCCGGGGTGTCCCGCGCCGCCCTCGCCCGCCGCTTCACCGGCCTGGTGGGCGAGCCGCCGATGACCTACCTCACCGGCTGGCGCCTCGCCCTGGCCGCCGACCGGCTCCGCGAGAGCGACGACACCCTCGACGCGGTGGCCCGCAGGGTCGGCTACGGCAGCGCGTTCGCCCTGTCGACGGCGTTCAAGCGCACGTACGGGGTGAGCCCGGCGGAGTACCGGGACCGCCGCGCCGGGTGAGCCGACGCCCCTGCTCTGGAATGATCAGGTGATCATCTGAGAAGCGGGGTGGGGGACATGGCCGTGGCGGTACTCCTGGGAGTGCTGGCGCTCGTCGTCGGCGGGTGCGTGTGCGTGGTGTGGGCCGAGCGCGGAGGCCCCCGCTGGGTCCGAGTCGTGGCGGCCCTGACGCGCGGCGCGGGCGAACTGCTGCACAGCGCCGGGAAGGGCAGCCGGGGCGGCGGCAGCCGCGGCTCCGGCGACGACGGCGGCGGCGACTAGGACCTGTCGTGTGGATCACGCCGCAGACGCGGGGCGGCTTCGGCAGGCGCTGCCGATCCGCTCCGCCGTGATCCACACGACCGGCCCTGGATTGGCGGCCGGGAGGCCCCGACGGCCGGCCCTGGACCGGCGGCCGGGAGGCCCCGACGACCGGCCCTGGGCCGCGGCCGGGAGGCCCCCTGCCCGCGGGGGCGGCGGCGCGTAGGCTCTTCCCGTGTACGCCGAGCGCCCCTCGCGGCTCGTCGGTGCGGTGGTGTGGACGAACACCCCGGCCGGCGGCGGTGCGACGCGCGTTCTGCCCGACGGGTGCATGGACCTGCTCTGGCACGACGGGCGGCTGCTGGTCGCCGGTCCGGACACCCGCGCGCACATCACCGCCGGCGAGCCCGGCGGCTGGGCGGGTGTCCGCTTCCACCCGGGCGCCGCCCCCACGCTCCTGGGGGTGCCCGCGCACGAGGTGCGCGACCGCCGGGTGGCCCTCGCCGAGCTGTGGCCGGCCCCGCGGGTACGGCACCTCACGGACCTGGTCAACGCCGCGGCGGACCCGGCGAGCGGACTGGAGGAGGCGGCGCTGGCCCGCGCGGCCCACGCCGGCCCCCCGGACCCGCTGCTGCGGCAGGTCGTCGCCGCCCTGGCCGCGGGCCGGCCCGTCGCCGCCACCGCCGACGAACTCGGCATCGGCGCCCGGCGGTTGCACCGCCGCTCGCTCGCGGCCTTCGGCTACGGACCCAAGACCCTGGCCCGCATTCTGCGGTTGCGCCGCGCCCTGGTGCTGGCCCGGGGAGGAGTGCCCTTCGCGGACACGGCCACGCGGGCCGGTTATGCCGACCAGGCCCATCTCGCGCGGGACGTACGGGAGTTCACGGGGCTGCCGCTAGGCGAGCTGCTCGCCGGGGGCGGGTAGCGGCGCGAACAGGTCCACGCCGTTGCCGTCCGGGTCGAGCACGACGGCGTACCGCTGGCCCCAGAACGCGTCCCAGGGCTTCAGCTCGCCGTGGTACCCGGCGCCGGTCAGCTCCTCGAACAGTGTGTCCACCTCGCCCGGCGCGTCACAGCGCAGGGCCAGCGACGTGCGGCCGCCTCCCGCGGGCGGTCGCCACCCGGGCAGGAACGAGCGGACCGTCTCCTCGGTGTCGAGCATCAGGCGCAGCCCGCCCGGCAGTTCGGCCTCGGTGTGCGGCTGGGTGTCCGCGTCCTGCGGGAAGGCGAACCCGAGCCGGCGGTAGAAGGCGACGGAGGCGGCCATGTCGGAGACCACCATGCCGATGGCGTCGAATCGTGCAGTCATGGGCCCACCGTAGGCAGGCCCGCGACGGCGGTCTTGAAGGAAACGGACACCGCCCCGCGTGCCCCGGCCGGTCCCGCGTCTTCTAGGTTCGGATGCCATGGCCCCCCGACTGCTCGTCCACACCCGCACGACCGACTACCGGCACGACTCCATCCCGGCCGGCGTCGCCGCCCTGCGCACCCTGGGCGGTTTCGACGTCCACGCCACGGAGGACCCGGCCGCCCTCGAACAGCCCCTGGACGCCTACGCGGCCGTCGTCTTCCTCTCCACCAGCGGCGACATCCTCACCCCCGCCGGCCGGCGGGCGCTGGCCGCGTACGTCGTGTCGGGCGGCGCCTTCGTCGGCGTGCACGCCGCGGCCTGCGAGGAGTACGGCTGGCCCCTGTACGGCGAGTTGCTGGGCGCGAGGTTCGCCCGCCACCCGCCGTACCAGCCCGGCCGGGCCCTGGTCGAGGACCGCGACCACCCGGCGACCCGGCACCTGCCCGCCGTCTGGGACGTCACCGACGAGTGGTACGACTTCCGCACCAACCCACGCGGCCGCGTCCACGTCCTGCTGTCCGCCGACGAGTCCTCCTACGAGGGCGGCGGCATGGGCGCCGACCACCCCCTGGCCTGGTGCCACGACCACGGCCGGGGCCGCGTCTTCTACACGGCCCTCGGCCACGCCGCCGGGACCTACGACGATCCGGCCTTCCGCGCCCACCTCCTGGGCGGCCTCACCTGGGCGGCCCGGCTGGGGCCCGCGACGGGCTGACCCCCGGCGTGCTGTGGCGTCGGCAGGCGCGCTGTTCGGCCGGTTGGGACAGATCCGTCAAACGGCGCTTCGAGGTACTCGAGATGCAGCAACGTCCCGAAGGGGCCGGCCCTTCGGGACGTTGTTCATGCTCGGCTGTGTGCGGGTGTGTCAGCGGGCGGCGTAGCCGAAGCGCGAGCCGGTGGCGGGCAGTCCGCCCTGGCCGGGCTCGTGGGTGGTGATGGCGGTGTTGCTGCCGCCGGCGATCACGTTGGACAAGGGCAGGACGTGGAGCAGGCCCTTGGTGTTCGGGCCGTAGGGCATGCCGACGTAGAGCGCGCTCGCGGTGAAGCGGATGCTTGTGCCGAGCTGCTGGTCGCTGCCTGCCGGTCCGGGGATTGCGGAGGTGCCCGCCTCGATCCAGCGGTCGCTGGAGCCGGGTGCGCCGAGGAGCGAGAAGGTGGTGATGGCGCCGGCCTTGGCGGCGGTGCCGACGGCTTCGCCGGGTGCGCCGACGGCCAGTTTCATGGTGGCTGCGGTGCTCACCGCACGAGGTGAGGTGTTGACGGCCGTCACGGTCTGGCCGAAGCGGTCACCGCTCTCCGAGGTGCCGGTGATGTCGTCCGAGGCGCTGCCCGAGCTGTACACGTTCAGCTGGCTGTAGCCGCCGGCTGCGGGGAGCCGGAACGTGATCACGTTGCCGGCGTCGGTCTTGTCGGCTCCGTCGATGTCCAGGTCTTCGCCGGGCGCTCCGACGGCGAGGATGGAGTCGGTTGCCGCAGTCGCTCCGGAGGGGCGGTAGGGGACCAGGGCGAGTGACTTGCCGAACTGGTCACCTGCTTCGGATCCGCCGGAGACCTTGTCCAGGTCCTGGTCGAGACCGAAGAGCGGCGTGGGCCGCTTCTCGCTGGTGAGTTTGTGGGAGAAGACCGCCACGTTGCCGGCGTTTGCGTCGCTGCCGATGGCTTCCCCGGGGGCGCCGATGGCGATGCGGTTGGCGTCGGCTGCGACGGCGCCACCGAAGCCGTCGTTGGCCTCGACGGAGCCGGGCACGCCTGTGCTGTCCTGGTCGATGCCGACATTGGCGGTCGTGATGCCGATGCTGGTGCTGTCCCGGACGTAGAACACCATGCCGGCCTTGGGCACTGACCCGATGGCCTCACCGGGTGCGCCGATCACCAGGAACGGTTCCCCGGAGGCGGTGGCTCCTGCGGCCAGTGCCTGGCCCATGCGGTCACCGGTTTCCGGAGTGGAGGCGCCGAGGGAGCCGGCGCCGGTGTTCTGCTCGAAGCGGGTGTTCTTCACCGAGTTGGTGCCGAGTCCACGCGGCCCGCCGTAGACGACGTCGACGACGCCTGCGTCGGTCTTGTTGCCGATGTCTTCCGACGGGGTGCCGATGACCAGGTCGGTGCAGCCGTCCTGGTTGTGGTCGGTGGTCTCCAGGGTTTCGCCGAACCAGTCTCCGGCCTCGGCATCGCCGGGTATCCAGTCCAGGTTCTGGTCGATGGAGGCCGTACCCTTGCCCCCGCCGTAGACGACTCGAACGGCCCCCGCGCCGTCGACGCCGCCGACTGCAGCCTTGGGGTCCGCGATGGCGATGTCCTCGGTGCCATCGCAGTTGAAGTCGTTGATGCGGGGGGCGCCGACGGTGGAGGTCACCCATGTGGCCAGATCGTCGACGCGGGCGACGACACCGCCGGTGCGGTTCTCGGCCGGGTCGGCTCCGAAGCAACCGCCCTGATAGGACCGGCTGCTGAGCCCGACGAGGGTGGCCGTGCCGCCCGCTTCGCGTACGACCGGACCGCCCGCGTCGCCCGCGCACGCGGCCGCGCCGGCCTTTCCGGTGACTCCGGCGGTGGTGTCGTTCGCGGAGTTCACCGTGTAGACCCCGGTGTGCAGGCTGAGAGGCGCCCACTCGGTTGCGGTGCGCCCGTATCCTGCGAACTTCAGCTCTTCACCGGCGACCGGCGCCGTGGAGGCCAGAGCGATCGGGGTGGCCTTCGTGACGGGCCGGCTCAGCCGGGCCAGGACCACGTCGCGGTCGGTCCGCGGTACCAGTTCGACGACCTGGCGCCGGGTGTCCGGGATGTGGCTGCCGGACAGCTCGGAGGGGCCGACGACGGCAGTGGTCTTCGTTCTCGGAGCGCCGGAAGGCACTGCGGAGCCGGAGTCGGAGAAGCAGCTGCCGGCAGTCATCAACCATTCAGCGTCGATGAGAACGGCGGAGCAGCCGCGGTCGTGGTCGCCGACGGTGATCTGGGCGGTGTAGGTGTAGGCCGTCGCTGGGACGCGATCACCGGTGACGGCATGTGCGGGGGCGCCGGTGAGCGCACCGGACACGACGCCGGCTGCGAGCAGGGCGCTCGTCGCGGCGACGCGGGGGCGTATGTGAGACACGTTGAGGGTTCCTGAAAAGTTCGGTTGTGCACACCGGCGGTGCGCACAGGTGTGATGCTCGGGGCTGCTGGCGTCAGCCGGTGACGCGGAGCTCGACGAGGACCGACCGCTGGCCGCTGTCGCCGGACTCGCCGACGGGGGTCAGCTCGTTGGCGGGCGCGTTGACCACGGTGTCCTTGCCCTCGGCGGTCAACGTGGCCTTCACCGGGTGGGCCTGGGTCCAGATGCTGAAGGTGTCGGGCAGTTCCAGAGTCAGGTAGCCCGACTTGGCGTTGGTCTTGAAGCAGAAGATGCCGCTGCGGGTCTCGATCGCGATGTTCGAGGCATCTCCGCACTGGCTCAGGTCGGTCACGTCGGTCAGCCAGATGTGGCCGTCTCCACGCTGCAGCGTGACGCCGCGTTCCTGCTGCGCACGGGCGGCGCCGGGGTGGTTGAAGTCCTCGACCAGGCTCGGCACATCGGTGGTGGTGTCGCCCGGGGCGGCGGGCGCGGACTGCGCAAAGACCAGGGCGGCGGCGCCGAGGCCGGCGACGAGGGCCGCTGTCAGGCCACCCAGAAGTGTCCTTCGGGCAGGGGATATGGCCATGGATGCCTCTCGGGTGGGGTGTTGCGGATCACTCGAGTGAAGGAGAAGTGTCCGCTGCGTAGAGCGGAAGTAAAGCACATGTAAGATCAACCGCTGCAAGCTACCCAGATCGCTACGGGCCGGTAAGGGCGCTGTTCAGCAGTTGAGTTGACCTCTCGACATCCACTGAGCCCGCTGCGGCGCAGATCCCATGATGAACCGTGAAATGGCACCGTGTGCCCTTGTGATTTGCAAGCGGCACTTCGCTGGCGTGCGGTTTTGATCGACGAAGGACCCCTTAGGTGAAACGACCACCGCGCTCCATACGACCGGGGCGAAGTTCCAACTCTCAGCCGAATGGAAGGGCGCGTCGGTCCGGCCGACAAGTCGCCTGTGCCACCGTGATGTCCGCCACTTTGACGGCCACTCTCCTGGGCATGTCCCCGGCCACTGCTGCGGACACCGAGACATCGCCCGCCAACCGGGGCCTCGTAGTCGGTTACTGGCTCAACGGCGGTGCCGGTATCAAGGAAGCGGCCGAGAAGGCCCTTCTGGGGAGCGACGATGACATCCGGCAGTTTCTCACCGACGCGCTCGCCATCCAGGAAGTCGATGACCGGGTAGACCTATCCCGCGTAGTCAACGCTGGCGGACCAGGCGTACGCCAGGCCGCCAAGACGGCGCTGGCAGGCACACCGGCCGATGTCGAGGCGTTCCTGGACGAGGGCTGGAAGGCAGCGCACGCACAGGACCAGCGTGTCGAGGCTGCCCGCGTCGTGAACTTCGGTGGCCCCGGCGTCCAGGACGCAGGCAAAGTGGCGCTGCAAGGCACCTCCGCGGACGTCAAACAGTTCCTGGAAGTGGGCCAGTACAAAGCGCAGCAGGCAGACGACCGGGTCGAAGTCACCAAGCTCTACAACTCTGGTGGCCCCAACGTCAAGGCCGCCGCCAAGCTGGCGTTGCAGGGCACTCCCGACGACCTCGTCGAGTTCCTTGAGGTCGGCCAGTTCGTGGCGCGTAACCGCGACCAGGAACATGCCACGATCGAACAGTTGGTCAAGCAGGCCGAAAAGGCCGGCAAGCAGGCCGAAGACGCGACTGATAAGGCTGAGGAAGCGTCAGGTAAGGCCATTGCCGCCGCCGAGCTGGCCCAGCAGGCTGCCGAGAAGGCAGCCAAAGAGACGCAAGCGGCGAAGAACGACGCCGACCGCGCCTCGCTGAAGGCAAAGCAGGCCGCCAACGCGGCCCGGGCCGCTGCTGAAGCGGCACAGCAGGCTATCGGTGCAGCCAATGCGGCCAACCGCTCCGCTCGCAGGGCATCGCTGGCTGCGGCCCAGACCGCCAACGCGGCAGCGGCAGCGGCCGAAGCGGCGAGCCGCGCTTCGAACGCGGCGTACGCGGCGAGCAAGGACCGCAGCAAGGCGCAGGCAGCCCGCGATCGCGCCGCCGAAGCGACCAAGGCCGGCGAACTTGCCAAGAAATCTGCCCAGGCCGCGGAGCAGGCTGCCAAGGCGTCGATCGCGGCTGCAGATGCCGTGGCTGCTTCCCGCAGCGCAACGGGAAACGCCAATAAGGCGGCTGCAGCTGCGGATCAGGCAGCTGACTACGCTGTCGCTGCGGGAGGTTCCGCCGCCGAGGCACGAGCGGCCGCTGCCGAGACCCGCCGGCATGCCGCGGAGGCCAACCGCGCCGCCAACGCGGCCGAATCTCTGGCCCGCACCTCAGCCGCGGCCGCACGAGAAGCCCGTGACGCGGCCAACTCAGCCGCCACCCATGCCAAGAACGCGGCGATAGCAGCCGAATCCGCCGCCGACAACGCCGGCGAAGCCGCCGATCAGGCAGCTGAAGCCACCAAGCAGGCCGCAGCCGCCAAGGCCGCTGCCGACACCGCCACCAAGGCAGTGGCGACAGCGAAGAAGACCTTCACCATCGCGCGGGAAGTGGAGACCGAAGACCTCACCACCCGTACGAACGCCGGCGTCGAGGCCGCCATGACCAAGAAGGCCAGCGCCGACACCTTCACCGTCGACATATCCCGGTCTGTGGTCGAGGGCCAGGCGATCGTGGACGACACTCAAGCCCTGGCAGCCAAGGTCGACAAGCCAGACGTTGACCAAGCTGCACTCGCCGCTCAAGGCCGTGCGGTCGCCTTGAGGACGATGTCGTACTTCGGCTCCTGGCGCCAGGGCGCGGCCGCCCAAGCTCTGTCTGGTACGGACGCCGATGTCATCGACTATCTGCGCACCGGCTGGAACCAGGCCGTGACCGATGAAACCCGCCAACAAGTCGCTGACCTCGCTTCTAGCAGCCCCTATGAGGCCGTGCGCACAGCCGCTACCGAGGCCCTCAAGGGGACCGACCAGCAGATTCGCGACTTCTACACCACTGGTCAGCACCAGGCCGCCAACGCCGACTACCGCGTCGCCGTCACCAAGCTGGCCAACGACGGTGGGCCCGGCGTCAAGGAAGACGCAAGGAAGGCACTGGAAGACGGTAGCCCTCAAGCCCTCGTCGGCTTTCTGAGCAAGGGGCGCTATACCGCCCAGCAGGCCGACGAACGAGTGACCACCACACAGCTGTTCAACGAGGGTGGCCCTGAGGTCAGGTCGGCAGCGAAGATTGCGCTGGCCGGACCCGCCGACGAAGTTCACCGCTTCGTCGAGGCAGGCCAGTACATGGCCGCACAAAAGGACGCGCTCGCGCACGTTCATGTCGCCCAAGTCGAACGGCTCATCGCCGAAGGGCAGAAGATAGCCGCCACAGCGCGCAAGAACGCTGCCCTGGCAGCGCAAGCTGCTGCTGAGGCCAAGGATGCAGCCGAGGACGCCGAGAAGGCCAAGAAGGACGCCGCGGACAGCGCCAAGCAGGCGTCGGAGTACGCCACCGACGCTGACGCTGCCGCCGACCGGGCCGAGACCAGCGCCAAGCGCGCCAAGGCCTCCGCTACCACCGCACGCGCTGCCGCTGACCGCGCAAACCAGGATTCCGCTGCTGCCGAGGAGTCAGCGGCCCAGGCGGAGTTCTCCGCCGCGTACGCGCGCACTTCCGCCTACCAGGCCAAAGAGGCCAGCGACCGGGCGCACGCCGATGCACTGGCTGCGGGCAAGAGCGCCAGCGAGGCCAAGAAGGACGCGGCAGCGGCCTGGGACGACGTGGTCGAAAAGCGTGAGGCGGAAGAGGCCGAAGCCCGTCGCATTGCCGCGGAGAAGCGCAAGAAGGAACGGGAGAGCAAGCCCAAGTGCTACATCCCGATGAACCGGGACAGCCTCCCTCCGTGCGCCATGGCCGGCCATGAACTCGTGTTCCCCACGATCGACCCCACCATCAAGGAAGCCGCCTGGGAGGTCCTCGGCCTGAACGACGCCAAGGACTGCGCGAAGAACCCCACCCTGGGCAAGTGCGTTGTCGCCGCCATGAGCTTCCTGCCCGTCGGCAAGCTCAAGCTGCTCAAGAAGAGTCTCGAGGGCGTCGAGGGAGCGGTCGACAGCAGCCGCGCCGCGCGCGCGGCTCAGAAGTGCGCCGAGTGCTTCCTGGCAGGCACCAAGGTCCTGATGGCCGACAATTCGGTGAAGCTCATCGAGTCCCTCCAGGTCGGCGACGAGGTACTGGCCACGGACCCTGTGACACAGCAGACAGGTCCCCGCAAGGTCACCGACCTCATCGTCACTGACGACGACAAGTACTTCTCCGAACTGACCGTCTCGACATCGCGTGGCGAGCAGAAGCTGACCGCGACCGTCGACCACCCGTTCTGGTCGCCGTCTGCGGGCAAGTGGCTCGAGGCAGCCATCCTCGAGCCGGGCATGACACTCAGGACCGACGTCGGCGACACGGTCATCGTGCACTCGAACCGGTCCTTCTACCATCACGCGCGGACGTACAACCTCACTGTCGCGGACCTGCACTCGTACTATGTCCTCGCGGGGGACACCCCGGTCCTGGTCCACAACAGCAGGTGCCTGATCGCCGACATCGTCGGCCCTCAGGGCGAAAAGCTCTGGCTCCCGAAGGGGCGAAAGGCCGTGGCAACGGCCAACAACCTCAAGGGATGGATCTATGACATCAAGCCCACCGAGGCCGTAGCTGCCGGCTTCCACAAGTCTGTCAAATACGTTCGAGTCATGGACCCGGTGACCAGCGGTCCACACCCATACCCCAACGGATACATCAGCTATCTGAACGAAGCCGGCCAGGTGATCCATCCCATGACCGGCAAGACTCCCACCAAGTCCGACCCCTACTGGCACATACCGATCCCATGACACAGACAGAAGAACTTTTCACGTCCCAGAGATACCAACGGGCCCCGGAGCCCATTGGCTGGGACCCGCTGAAGGAACCCGACGCTCTGGACGACGCCCAACTGCTCGACTGCAGAGTGTGCCCGACTGCGAACCGAGCGGCGCTCCTTTTCGACATGCGCGGTGCGTTGTTCTACCCCACGGGTAACGCTGCACTCCTCGTGGTTCGCGGACTGCAGTCGTTCCGCTGGAGTGGAACACCTCAGGACAAAAATCTGATGGCGTTCTCGGTCACGTCCAGCCGACCCTTCAGGGTCGACAACGGCGCATTCCGAATGGAAGTGGAGTTCTTCCCGGACGGCGAAGCTTCCATCAGCGGAATGAGCGCGGAGTTCTATCTCCTGGAGGCCCACGGAATTCCTGCAGCGCCACCAAGCTATCCCGGACACGACCTCGATCAGGTCCGGCATGATCTACCGTCGTGGAACTCAGACTGCACGTTGCTGCAATCGGCTACCACCGGTACCGCATAGCGGCGCAGAAAGCGGCTCGCCAAGGTCTCTTCTTGGCGAGCCGCGGTTCGTTGTTTACTCCTCCCTCGCCGGAACTGCTTGCGCCGAACGAGGCGAGTTCTTCGAAACGAAGCCGTTCGGCCCGCAGGCCACATCCACACGTGAGCCGCTGATGACGGGCACCGATTGGGGCGCAAGCCCACCCACGCCCGGCGGGGCGGTGTCGGTCACAGCCGGTCGTTGATGCTGCGACCAGCCCTTGGCGGAGGCCTCCTGGGGTCAGAAGCCGAACACCCGCGAGTCGGCCCGAGCGGGCCCGCACCGCACGCCGCCTATGCAGCCATCGTGATGTTGGGTGACGAGCCGTGTGGCCGGGTGAGGGCATCGGCTTCGGCCGCCCGAAGAGGGCTTGGGGGCCGAGAGGCTCGGCTGAGAAGCCCTTGCCATACCGATCACGGAGTCCGTCGATCGAACGGGAGTCCCGATCGGTTGATCGCGGGCCCTGCCCGGCAGGAGAGCAGGGCTTGGCGGTACGGGCAGAATCTGGGGGAGCGAACGGCCGCGCGCTGCTAGGGTCGGGCGCCGTGAGCTGGCTTCCCGATGACTTCGTCCACCCCGTCCTGGTACCGCTGCCGGGCGGTGGTCATCACCTGCGGCCGATCCGGGAGGCGGACACCCCGCTCGACTATCCGGCTGTGATGGGTTCGCGCGAGCGGCTGTGGACCATCTTCGGCCCGGCCTGGGGCTGGCCCGCGGTCACCATGACCTACGAGGCCGACCAGGCCGACCTGTTGCGGCACGAGAAGGAGATCGCCGCACACCAGTCTTTCAACTACGCGCTGTTCGACGCGGCGGAGACGGCTCTGCTCGGCTGCGTCTACATCGACCCGCCGGAGAGGGCCGGCGCCGACGGCGAGATCTCCTGGTGGGTGGTGGACGAGCTGGTGGGCAGCAAGGTCGAGCAAGCCCTCGACACGCTGGTGCCGCAGTGGATCGCCGCCGACTGGCCGTTCGAGCAGCCACGCTTCCTCGGCCGCGAGATCTCCTGGTCGGACTGGCTCGCCCTGCCGGAACATCCCGACGCGTAAGCAGCTGCTGTCGTCATGCTCTTGTGAGCAGGGACGAGGTCTGACCGCGTCCGGTATGCAGTGCGATGTCGGAATGACGCAGGCTATGCGCCCATCGAGTACGCCGCCTCACCCGAACGGCCCACCCCACCACCCCGGGCGCCGGAATACCGGACGACAATGAGGTGCTCTGATCTTCACGGTGCACAGGAGCGCGGTGAGGAGGCTGGTCACCCATGACGGCAGTCCGGTCCGACCCGGTGGTGCGTACCCCCGGAGGGGCCCTGCGAGGCCGGTTCGAGCGCGGAGTCGCGGTGTTCCGCGGCATCCCGTACGCGGCGGCGCCCGTCGGCCCCCTCCGCTTCCGGTCCCCGGCCCCCGCCCCGCCGTGGCAGGGCGTCCGCGACGCCGGCGCCTTCGGCCCCACCGCGCCGAAACCGCCGTACTCCGACGCCTTCGCCCAGTACCTGTCCGACCCGGCGATCCCCGGCGACGACTGCCTCAACCTCAACGTGTGGACGCCCGACCCGGCCCCCGGAGCGCGCCTGCCCGTCCTCGTCTGGCTGCATGGCGGTGCCCTGACCCGGGGCTCCTCCGCGGTGCCCGTCTACGACGGCCACGCCTTCGCCCGGGACGGCGTCGTCTTCGTGTCCGTCAACTACCGCCTCGGCGTCGAGGGCTACGGACTCTTCCCCGACGCGCCCCCGAACCCCGGCCTGCGCGACCAGATCGCCGCCCTGACCTGGGTGCACGAGACCATAGAGGCCTTCGGCGGCGACCCCGGCCGCATCACCCTGTCCGGCCAGTCCGCCGGCGCCATCAGCGTCGGCGCCCTTCTCGCCGCCCCGCAGACCCAGGGCCTGGTCCGTCGGGCGATCCTGCAGAGCGGGCCCCCCGAGGTGTCCGACCGTGCCAAGGTCCGGCGGATGGTGCGCCGGATGGCCACCCGGCTGAAGATCCCGGCCACTGCCGCGGCGTTCGCCGCCGTCGACCGCGACCTGCTGCTGCGCACCCAGGCCGAGGTGGGCCGGCTCAGCAGCCCCGTCCTCGGCGGCCCCGCCTTCGGTCTCGTCGTCGACGGCGACGTCGTCCCGCGCGACCCCCTGGAAGCGCTCCTCGACGGCGCCGCACCGGGTGTCGAGCTCCTGATGGGCTGGACCCGTGACGAGTACCGGCTCTGGCTGGTCCCGGGCGGCCTGCTCGACCGCGTCGACCGGCTCGGCACGGTCGCCCTCGCCGGTGCCATGGCCCGCTGCCACTGCGGCAGCGAGGTGCCTCGTGGCTACCGGGCCCTGCACCCGGGCGCGGGGGCGGCGGAGATCGTCGGCCAGCTCGTCACCGACCACCTGCTGCGCATCCCCCTGCACCACCTGGCCGACGCGCGCACGGACCCCTCGTACGTCTACGAGTTCGCCTGGCCCTCGTCCCTGCCCGGGCTCGGCGCGTGCCACGCCCTGGAACTCGGCTTCGTCTTCGACACCGGGGACGCCCCCGAGTCCCGGAAACTGGCGGGTGACGACGCGCCGCAGGAACTGGCCGACGCGATGCACGGGGCGTGGGTGCGGTTCGCCGCGCAGGGCGACCCGGGGTGGGAGCGCTGGAACGCCGCGCATCCGGTGCGGGTGTTCGGGGACCGCGCACCGGAGGCGGGCGACTGCCTGGCCTACACCGCGCACGGCCCGCGCGATCGCGAGCTGGCGCTGTGGGCGCGCGACGCCGTCACGCCCCCCGAAGGACCTCCGGCCGTGCCGGAGACCGCCGACGTCTCACCCGCGCGCCGTGCCGAACTGCGGGCGGTCGTCGGGCGGTTGCGCCGGACCGGGGCGCTGCGGCGCCACGGCTGACCCGGCCGCCTCATCGGTGAGGTGCACGCCGTAGACCGTGGAACTGCGGCGGACCGTCATGCCCAGGCGTGCGTACAGCGGCAGGGCGCCCGCCGCCGAGTGGGTCCACAGGACGCAGGAGCGCTCGCCGCGCCGGTGGATCGCGCGGAACGACTCCCGGAGCAGCACGCGCGCGAGGCCGCGGCCCCGGTGGTCCTGCCGGACGGCGACCCGGTCGATGTACCCCTCGCCGGAGCCGGGCACGTCCAGCGCCAGCACCACCCCGACCAACCGCCCGCCGGCGTGCGCCACGCGGGACAGGGCCGGGGCGAAGTCCGTGCGGTCCACGGTGAGCCGGGCCCACTCGGCGTACGGTTTGCGCCGCTTCTGCCACGCGGCGAAGGCGTCCTCGGTGAGCCGGTGCGCCGCCCGCTCGTCACCGGGCCGGAACGGCCGTACGGTGATGCCCGCCGGCGCCTCGGGCACCTCGGGTTCGGTGGGCAGCGCGATCTGCAGCAGCCACTCGGTGACGAAGGGCGCGTACCCGCGGGAGCGCAGCAGCCGGGCCGCCGCCGTGTCGGCGTCGGGCAGCGACTGCACCAGGCGGGCCCCGCCCGAGGCGCGGGCCCGGGCCTCGGCCCAGGAGAGCAGGGCGCTGCCGAGTCCCCGCCCGCGGTGGCCGGGGTGCACGTCGACGCCACTGCGGTGCCCGCCGTGCACCCACCCCCAGCCGGCCGGTGCCCCCGTCGCGTCCCGCACGAGCAGGGTGTCGCGCAGCGGGTCCGGACCGGACCGGGCCGGATCCGTGGGGAGGCTGCCGGCCCCGGTGGTGGTGGGGCCGTACAGGGCGCGCTCGCAGCCGGCGACCAGGGCGTGGATCGCGGCGGCGTCACCCGCGGTCGCCGGCCGGCCCCGGTAGCCGGCGGGCAGATGCAGGGAAGCGGGTGGCCCCGAGGGCGGAAGATCGGACACGTACCGCATCCTGCGCCGCCCGCGCCGCCCTGTCGACCAGGCGCCGGCCCACCCTCCTGGACGGCCCTCCCGGTCGGCTCTCCCGGTCCGCTCTCCCGGTCGGCTCTCCCGGTCCGCTCTCCCGGTCTGCCCTCCCGGTCCGCCGCACCGGTCCGCCGCACCGGTCCGCTCTCCCGGTCGCCGCACCGGTCCGCTCTCCCGGTCCGCCGCACCGGTCCGTTTCCCCGGTCCGCTCTCCCGGCCCGCCCTGTCCGGTGGGCCGGGACGAGCCTGCGGCACGCAGGCGTGCGCATGCGCGAGAGCGCCGTGGAAGCCCACGTCAGCCGCCCCGGCCGGTGCGGAGCCCGGTCAGGCCGGCCCCCTCACCGCCTCCGCGATCCCCGCGATCGCCTGCGGGCCCACTCGGCAGCAGCCGCCGATCAGGCGGGCTCCCGCCCGCTGCCAGGACCGCACCCGGTCCGGGGTGAACGTGGCACGGCCGGTCCAGGCGCGGGCCCCGGCATCCCAGGTCTCGCCGCTGTTGGGGTAGACGACGACCGGCTTGCCGGTGACCCGGGCCGCGGTCGCGGCGGCGGCCTCCACGTCCTGCGGCGCGCAGCAGTTCACGCCCACCGCGATCACTTCCTCCGCGTCCGCGGCCAGGGCGAAGGCCCGCTCCAGCGGCTGCCCGGCCCGGGTGCGTCCGCCCGCGACGGAGTACGTCAGCCAGGCGGGCACCCCGAGGCCGCGCACCGCCCGCAGCAGGGCCGCGGCCTCGTCCGTGTCCGGGACGGTCTCCAGCGCCAGCACGTCCGGGCCCGCCGCGGCCAGGACCTCCAGGCGCGGGCGGTGGAAGCGCTCCAGCTCGTCGACCGTGAGGCCGTACCGGCCCCGGTACTCGGAGCCGTCGGCCAGCATCGCCCCGTACGGGCCGGCCGAGGCCGCCACCCACAGCGGGCGGGGGACGCCCGCCCGCCGGGCCGCCTCCCGGGCCGACTGCACGCTCAGCGCCATGAACCCGGCCGCCCGGTCACGACCGATCCGGCGCCGGGCGAAGCCCTCGAACGTCGCCTGGTAGCTGGAGGTGATCGCCACGTCCGCGCCCGCCCGGAAGTAGGCCAGGTGCGCCTCGGTGACCGCCTCGGGGCGCTCGGCGAGCAGCCGGGCCGACCACAGCTCGTCGCCCAGGTCGTGCCCGGCCGACTCCAGCTGGTTGGACATGCCGCCGTCGAGCACCACCGTCCCGTCGGCGAGGGCTTCGGCCAGGGTGGGGGAGACGGTCATGCGGACGACGGTAGTCCACCGAGGGGAGGCGGGGACACGGCGGAGGCGGCGGCATAGCATCGGGGGATGCCCGAGGTCGCTGCCGCACACGCCGAAGTACGCGAGGTCCTGGGAGTCCCCGCCGACCGGGCGGTGTTCACACCGCTCGCCCGGCGCGACGGCGTCGGGGCCGCGGTGTGGCGGGTCACCGGAGGCGAGCGCTCGGCGCTGCTGAAGGTGCTGAGCCGGACGCGGGAGACGGGCGTCGCCTGGTCCGCGGCGAACGACCCCCGGCACCGGCACTTCTGGCGCCGCGAGGCCTGGCTGCACCGCTCCGGCCTCGCCCGCGTCTGGCAGCCGTACGGCATCCGGGCGCCGCGGCTGCTGGAGTGCGTCGAACGCCCGGACGGCGACGTCGCGTTGTGGCTGGAGGACGTCCGCGGGGAGCCCGCGACGGCCTGGTCCGCGGCCCGGCACGCCGACCACGCCCACCGTCTCGGGGCGGCCCAGGGAGCGGTGGGTGCGGGGGAGGACGCCCCCTGGCTGTCGCGGCGCTGCCTGCGGGACCACATGTCGGACCCGACGGCCGGCGGGGCACTGCTCGACGACGAGGCGTGGCGGCATCCCCTCGTCCGGGAGCACGTCACGCCCGGTCTGCGCGAGGACATGGTCCGTCTCCGGCAGGACCGTGGGTGGTTCCTCACCGTCATGGAGTCGCTTCCCCGCGTGTTCTCCCACCTCGACCACCGGCCGGCGCACCTGGCCGGGGACGGGACCGGCGCGAGCGTCCTGCTGGACTGGTCCTTCGCCGGCGACGGCGCCCTGGGCGAGGATCTCGGCACCTACCTCCCGGAGTGCGTCCTCGGCCGGAGCCTGCCCGCCGCCGAACTCCCGGCTCTGGCCAAGACGGCGTACGACGCCTACCTGCACGGTCTGCGCACCGGCGGCTGGCGGGGCGACGAACACCTCGTCCGGCTCGGCGTGTGCGCGTCCGTGGTGCGGTACGAGGGGCTCGCCGCGGCCCTGTTGAGGCCGGCGAACGCCACGCGGGCGGGTGACGGCGGCCCCGGCCCGGTCGCGGCCCGCCCAGGCCACCGTGAACTGAGCCCGGTCCTCGCGTACGTGGCCGAACAGGCGGCCGAGGCCCGCATCCTGGCGCCGCAGCTCGGGTTCCCCCGGGCCCCCAGCGGCCGCTGACCCCACGCAACCCGATGTCCTCGTCCACGACGCCCGGCAGTACCAGGAGATCGAGGGCGACCCGCTGAACGGCCTCAACCGCCACGCCCGCGTCCAGCGGCTCGGCTGGAAGGCGGACGGCACACCGGCGTCGGCGTCCCCGTCGCCGACACGACCACGGCGGACGGCTGAGCGGACACGCCTTGCGCTGCCGTCAACTGCGCTGCCGTCAACTGCGTTGGCGGCAAAGGGAGTAGGGCTTCGCAACAGGGGAACCCGGGCCGGTGGATCGAGCCCCTGGGGCGCCCCGACCGGAACCGGGGCGCCCCAGGCCCTGCCGCCCCCGCATGCCGCGGCCCGCGTACGGGCCGGCCGGACTCCGGACGTCAGGCGCGGGGCCAGTTGCCGAGCAGGACGTGCAGGGCGTCGATCGCGCGGTCCCAGGAGGTCTGGACGTCCCGGGGCGCGCCGAAGGCCCCGCTGGACTCCAGGGCGCAGTAGCCGTGGAAGGTGCTGCGCAGCAGGCGTACGGCGTCGGTGAGGTCGGGCTCCTGCAGGCCGTAAGCGCGGAGCATGCCGTAGGTGACGTCGGCCGTGCGGCGCATCGCGGGGGAGTCGGCGACGAGTTCGGGGTCGAGGGCGATCTGGGTGGCCGCGTAGCGCCCGGGGTGGTGCAGGGCGTACGCGCGGTAGGCGGCGGCGAAGGCGCCGAGGGTGTCGCGGCCGGGCTCGCGTCCCTCGACGGCCGCCGCGATGCCGTCGATCATCTCGCCGCCGGCCAGGAGCGCCACGCGCGTGCGCAGGTCCTTGAGGCTCCGCACGTGGGTGTAGAGGCTGGCGTCCCGCACGCCGAAGCGGCGGGCCAGCGCGGAGAGGGTGACGTGCTCGAAGCCCGCCTCGTCGGCGAGGTCGGCTGCGGCCGCGACGAGGCGGTCGGGGGTGAGGCCGGCTCTGGGCATGGGCGTGTCGGGGTGACCTCTCGGGGGCGGTCCTCGGCGGCTGCGGGCGCAGCCGGGGGACGAGCGTAGTACGCGGCCCCCGGCCGGTGCGCCGGCCGCCGGGGGCCGTGAAGGTCCTCGCGTCGGACGTGGCCGTAGCGGCGGGCAGCGTGCGGTGGGCGTCGGTCGTGTGCGGGCGGGCAGTCGCACCCGGGCGCCGCATGCGCCGTCACGGCGACGGGGCGACGGGGCGGGGCGCGGCTCCGGGGAGACGTGACGCATCGGTGGCGCTTCTGCCCCGCGGTTGCCCCACCCCTTCCAGCCCCCGGCCGACCGGGCGTGGTCAGGGTCGGCAACGGCGCGGCGCAAGGCCAGGGGGGTGGTGACCTTCGACAAGGGGTTCGGAAAGGGGCTTGACGAAGTCGGGACGGAGGTACGAAGGAGGTCAGGCGGAGGGCAGACGGATGTCAGACGCAGGTCAGGCGGATGTCAGACGCAGGTCAGGCGGAGGTCGCGGTCAGCTCGCCGGCGGGTCGCACCGGGTCCGCCGGTCCCCGAGTGCCGGCCGCGGGCCGGACGATCCGCGGCCGGGGTGCGGCGCGGTCTGTGTCCCGCTCCGCGTCCGACTCCGGGCCGGCGAACAGGGCGCGGGCGCCCGTCAGGGTGAGCAGCCGCTCGACCGCGGGGCTGCTGGAGCGGACGGTCACCGTCTTGCCCCGTCCCCGGGCACGCTCGCGCAGGACCTGCAGCACGTACAGCCCGGCGCAGTCGATGAACCCGACGGCCTCCAGCCGCAGGTCGACACCGCTGCCGGAGAGGTCGAGCGCGTCGGTCAGCTCGGGCAGGAGCCGGTGGGCGCCCAGGTCCAGCTCGCCGCGCAGGGTCACCGTCGTCCGGTCGCCGTCCACGGTGACGGCCAGGTCCGCCGCGCAGGCGGGAAGGGCCGCCCGCGCAGCGGCGTCCGCCGCCTCCGCGGTGGCCGGCCGGGTGTGGGGCCGCACGGCGTACGCAGGTTCCGGCATGGCCTCGTTCTCCCTTCCGCTCGCCTCGCCTCCGCTGACAGGGTGCCCCGCCGAGCCACACACGTCAACTGATACATGAAACAGAGTGCGTGTTTTTGAGTGCGTGAATGTTCGGTCGCTAGAGTGGGGGCATGGATGGAGTGCCCGAGCCTCACACCGGATGGACGTTCCTCACCAATCACGCGCGTGTGCTGGCGGCCATCGCCGACAACCACAGCGCCCGCATCCGGGACATAGCGGCCCATTGCCGGCTCACCGAGCGGGCCGTGCAGAAGATCATCGCCGACCTGGAACAGGACGGATACCTCTCCCACACCCGGGAGGGGCGCACCAACACGTACCGGATCGACCCCGCCAAGACGCTGCGCCACCCGGCCGAGGCGGGCCTGGGCGTGACCGTGGCCTCGCTGCTGTCCCTGCTGGTCCAGGACGAGGCCGACCGCGGCACGGCCCCGGCCACCGGCGACCGCCCGCACGCCACCGCCTGAGCCGGAGCCTCACCGCCGGCCTCCTCCGGACCGCAGGCCCTACCCCTCGGCGAGCACCTCCCGTACGAAGGCGTTGGCGAACGTCCCCCGGGGGTCCAGCTCGTGGGCCAGGGCCCGGAAGTCGGCCATCCGCGGGTACAGCCCGCTCAGGGCGGACGCGGGAAGGGTGAACACCTTCCCCCAGTGCGGCCGCGCCGCGAAGGGGGCCAGCGCCTCCTCCACGCGCCGCACCACCGGCAGCACCGCCGGGGTGTCGGCGACCCAGGTGAAGTGGACCGCGACGGTGTCCCGGCCGTGGGAAGGGCTCAGCCACTGGTCGTCTCCGGCGACCGTGCGCACCTCGCAGGTCTGCAGCACCGGGGCCACGTCCCCCCGGATCGCGTCGAGCGCGTGCAGCATCTCCACGGCGTGCCCGCGCGGCAGCAGGTACTCCGACTGCAGCTCCGCCCCGCTGCTCGGCATGAACTCGGCCCG
Organism: Streptomyces sp. NPDC026246; assembly: GCF_055567995.1. NCBI lineage: Bacteria > Bacillati > Actinomycetota > Actinomycetes > Kitasatosporales > Streptomycetaceae > Streptomyces > Streptomyces sp. NPDC026246. Next base: position 145,746 of record NZ_JBVHPJ010000001.1, read on the forward strand.
GAAGTGCGGCAGTCGCTCGTGCCACGGCCCCGGTGTACCGAACTGCTCGGTGCAGTTGACCGCCGGCATGCCCGGCACCGGGTGCATCTTCGCGGCGGCGGGCGCGGCCCACGGGAACGCGGGCAGCGGCTGGTCCGTGCGCCGCTTGAGCCACACCTGTCGGAAGCCCGGCTCCCGCCAGTCGGTGAAGAGGCTGACGCTGTACCCCGTCGCCATGACCGTCTCGAAAGTGCCCGAGTCCATGCCTCGGAAGGGCAGTTCGGTGAAGACGTGCTGCTCCACCTCGTAGGCCGGCTCCAGGTCCAGGGTGAGCGCGGTGACGACCCCCAGCGCCCCCAGCGAGGTGACGGCGCCGCCGAAGCGCTCCTCGTCCCGGCCCATGGTCACCACCGAGCCGTCGGCGGTGACCAGCTCCACCTCCCGCACGGGCGCCGAGAGCGGGCCGTTGAGCACGCCCGAGCCGTGGGTGCCGGTGGCGACCGACCCGGCCACGGAGATGTGCGGCAGGGACGCCATGTTGGGCAGGGCGAGCCCGTGCCCGTGCACACGACGGGCCAGTTCGGCGTAGCGCACGCCGCCGCCGACGCGGACGGTGCGGGCCGCGGTGTCGACGTCCACCTCCGGCGGCAGGGCGGCGAGCGACAGCAGCACGCCCTCGGCGCCCGGCTCGGCGATCAGGTTGAACGAGTGCCCGCTGCCCAGCACCCGCACCCGGTCGCTGCCCGCGACCAGCGCCCGCAGCGCGTCGAGCGATCCCGGCCGGTGCAGCTCCTTGGCCGCGTAGGTGATGTTGCCCGCCCAGTTGGTCACGGTCCCGTTCATCGCGTCGTCCTTCCCCGAGGCAGCAGGGGGCCGGGAAGCCCCCGCCGGAACCTACCCCGGCCGCGGATCCGATTGCCGCCGCCCCCGGCCGGCCCTACCGTGGTCACCTCGCAGGAAGCGGTTTCCGTCCCGGCTGCGGAAGGCCGCGGACGCGACGTCCCCGAGCCGGAAGGTCAGGTCCGTGCACCAGCGCGCCCAGGCACTGTTCGCCATGACGGCGGAGAACGTGCCACTGCTCTTCCCGCCCGAGGTGCTGGCACGGCTGCGCGGGGCCCTCGACATCGACCCGGCCCTCGTCGCGCGGGACTTCGCCGGGGCACGGGTGCGGGAGACGCTGGCGCGGACCGAGATCCTGGTCACCGGCTGGGGCTGCCCCCCGCTCGACGGGGCGGTCCTCGCCGCGGCGCCCCGGCTGCGCGCGGTGCTGCACGCCGCCGGCTCGGTGAAGTCCCTGGTCACCCCCGGCCTGCGCGAGCGCGGCATCACTGTCTCCACGGCCGCCGCCGCCAACGCGCTGCCCGTGGCCGAGTACACCCTGGCGATGATCCTGCTCGCCGGGAAGGACGTGCTCGCCGCCCGCGAGCGCCTTCGGGCGGAGCGTCCCCCCTCGGGCCGGGGCGTCGTACCCGGCATCGGCAACCACGGCCGCCGTGTCGGAGTCATCGGCGCCTCGCGCATCGGCCGCCGCGTCCTGGAGCTGCTGCGCCCCTTCGACCTGCGGCCGGCCCTGACCGACCCCTACGTCGGCGAGGAGGAGGCCGCCGCGCTCGGCGTGCCCCTGCTGTCCCTGGACGAGCTGCTGCGCACGTCCCCCATCGTCACCGTGCACGCCCCGGCGACCCCCGAGACCCACCGCATGCTCGGCCGCCGCGAGCTGGACCTGATGCCCGACGGGGCGGTCCTGATCAACACCGCGCGCGGCGCGCTGGTCGACCACGACGCCCTGGCGGCGCACGTGCGCGCCGGACGCCTGACCGCGGTCCTCGACGTCACCGACCCCGAGCCGCTCCCCGCCGACTCACCCCTCTACGACCTGCCCGGGGCCTTCGTCACCCCGCACCTCGCCGGCTCCCAGGGCAACGAGCTGGCCCGGCTCGGCCTGGCGGTCACCGAGGAGGCCGAACGGCTGGCGGCCGGGGAGCAGCCGGCGTACGCGGTCGACTGGGCGACACTGGAACGCGAAGCCTGACGCAGCCCCTCACGCGAAACGGACGAACAGGGCATCCTCCCGGCTCGGGGGGACCCGGTACCGGGCCCGCGCACCGAGGGGCATACCGTGAGGAGTCGTACGTCCGCACCGGGAGGAGAGACGGGATGGGCAGCCGAACCGCGCTGGTCGAGGATCTGATGGAGCGGTTCCCGCACGTGCCGCGGGAAGCCGTTTTCAAGGAGGACCTGCTGCGCGGCGGTGTCGCCTTCGACCCCTCCGCGCTCAGCGACAACGAGGGCGGCGAGGTCAAGCCGAAGTCGTACTTCATCTTCTCGTTCGACCACGGCACCCTGCCCGAGCTGGGCGAGGCCGCGCTGCGCCGCCCACCCGAGGAGATCATCCTCACCGGCGGCCCGTACGACCTGCGCCGCACGGTCGTCTCGGTGCGCGTGAACCCCGCCTCGCCCTACCGCGTCGCCGCGAACGAGGACGGCGTGCTCGGCCTCTACCTCGACGGCAAGCGCATCTCCGACGTCGGCGTGCCGCCGATGCCCGAGTACTACCGGCACACCCTCGCCAACGGGAAGTCGGTCATGGAGGTCGCCCCGACCATCCAGTGGGGCTACCTGATCTACCTGACCGCGTTCCGCGTGTGCCAGTACTTCGGCGCCAAGGAGGAGTGCCAGTACTGCGACATCAACCACAACTGGCGCCAGCACAAGGCGGCGGGCCGCCCGTACACGGGCGTGAAGGACGTCGACGAAGTCCTCGAGGCGCTGGAGATCATCAACAAGTACGACACCGGGAAGGTGTCCACCGCGTACACGCTCACCGGCGGAGCGATCACGTCGAAGGTCCAGGGCCTGGACGAGGCGGACTTCTACGGGCGCTACGCCAAGGCCATCGAGGAGCACTTCCCCGGTCGCTGGATCGGCAAGGTCGTCGCCCAGGCACTGCCCAAGGACGACGTCCAGCGCTTCAAGGACTACGGCGTGCAGATCTACCACCCCAACTACGAGGTGTGGGACGAGTACCTGTTCAAGATGTACTGCCCCGGCAAGGAGCGCTACGTCGGCCGCGACGAGTGGCACAAGCGCATCCTGGACTCGGCGGAGATCTTCGGCGCGCGCAACGTCATCCCCAACTTCGTGGCCGGAGTGGAGATGGCCGAGCCCTTCGGCTTCAAGACGGTCGACGAGGCCATCGCCTCCACCACCGAGGGCCTGCGCTTCTTCATGTCGCACGGCATCACGCCCCGCTTCACCACCTGGTGCCCCGAGCCGACGACCCCGCTCGGCAAGGCCAACCCGCAGGGGGCGCCGCTGGAGTACCACATCCGGCTGCTCCAGGCGTACCGGCAGACCATGGAGGACTTCGGGCTCTCCTCGCCCCCCGGCTACGGCCCGCCCGGCGCCGGCAACGCGGTCTTCTCGGTGAGCTCCTTCATGGACAGCCTCCCGGCGGACGAACCCACCGCCGTTTCATAACACTTCGATGACGCCGCCCCTCCGGGCGGAGCGGCGGTGAGTCAACAGGGCGGACGCGCACGTACGGCACCTTCGATGGGGAGCCGTGGGGGCGCGGCCGCCCTGTTCTCACATCTGAACAGGGCGCTTGTCAGTTGTGCGGGACGCGTGAAAAGCTCGGGCCCCGCCGCGAGGATTCCCCCAACTCCTCTGCCGACGTGGTGAGTTGATCCCGCTTGTGGATGCAGGAGACACATGCCCGACCTGCCGACCCCTCAGGACGCGACCGAGGCCGCGCTGTTCTCCGAGTGCTGGGACGCGGTCCTCGCCTACGCCGACCTGTGCACGTCCGGCTCCACCGCCGCCGCACAGCTGGCCCGGGAGGCGTTCGCGCTCGGCATCCGCGAGGCCCGGGAAGCAGAAGCCGGACCGGCCCGCGGCACCGGCCGCCGCCACGCCCGGCTGCCCCGCATCCCCCTGCTGCTGACCGCCGTCCGCACCACCGCCGCCGCCTGGGAGGACGCCGGGCAGGGCCACAAGCTCGACCCCGACCTGCGGCTGTGGCTGAACTCCGACAAGGCGGCCCGCTACACCGGACCGCCCCTGCAACGCCCGCTCGCCCTGCGCGCCCTGCGCGACCTGCAGCAGGCGGACGCCGAACTGCTGTGGCTCGCCGAGGCCGAGGCGCTCCCGCTGCCCACGGCCGCCCGCCGCCTCAACCTCGACCCGGCCTCGGCCACCGAGGAACTCCAGCAGGTGCGCACCCTCTTCCGGGACCGCTGCCACCGCAACCACCTCGACACCCCGATGGACGCCCGCTGCCGCAGCTACGCCCGGCTGCTGGACGCCGTCACCCGCTCCGCCGCCACCGAGGCCCCCGGCGACCTCTCCCGGCACCTGGCCACCTGCGTGCAGTGCGCGGAGGCAGCCGCCTGCCTGCGCCTGCACGGCGGGGGACTGCCCGGGGCACTGGCCGGCGGGGTGATCGGCTGGGGCGGCCTCGCCTACCTGGAGCGCCGCCGCCGCGCGGCCGAGGTGCGGCTCGGGGCCGGCCGCCCCACTCCGCCGGACACCGACCCGCAGGACGGGGCGCAGAAGGCGCGGGTCGCGCGCAACGGGCTGCTCGTCGCCGCCGTCCTGGTGTCCGCCCTCGCGCTCGGGGTGACGCTGATGCCGTTCGGCGGCTCCGGCGACGACCTCACCGCCCGGGGCGACGCTGGCCGCGAGCCGGTGGCGGACCCCCGTCCGTCCCTGCCCTCCGCCCCCTCGCTGCCGCCCGCGACCGACCGGCCGTCCGGCCGGGCCACCGAGCGCCCGCGCGAGCCGGCGACGCCCCGCTCGTCGAAGGGCCGCGACCGGCACACCGGGCCGCAGGGCACCGCCTCGCCCACCGAGCGCGACGAGCCCCGGCCCGAGCGCAGCGCCGCCCCCGCCTGCCGGGTGGAGTACGACCTGGTCAACCAGTGGCCCGACGGCTTCCAGGCCACCGTCACCGTCACCAGCAGCCGGCCCCTGGACACCTGGCGGGTCTCCTGGTCCTTCCGCGACGGCCAGCAGGTCGGCCAGATGTGGGACGCCTCCGTCTCCCAGGCCGGGGCCCGCGTCACCGCCACCGCCGCCGACTACAACCGGTCCGTGCCCGCGGGCGGCGAAGTGAGCTTCGGCTTCCTCGCCTCCTGGACCGGCACCAACTCCCCGCCGTACGGCTTCGAAGTCAACGGGCACGCCTGCGCGAAGGACGGCTGACGCACCAGGCTCCCTCAGGCCGCCAACGGCACCTGATCGCCCTCTTCCGCGCCCCGGTACCGCGCCCAGATCTGGTTCAGCTCATGCTGGTAGTAGAGCGGGAACAGCACGGCCACGATGTACAGGACGATGCCGATCCATGGGTTGCAGCTCCGCTCCATGCCGGCCGACTGCTGCATGCGGGCCACGCGCAGGCCGGTGTTGTAGATCGACACGAAGGGGGGAACGATCACCAGCCAGCCGACGGTGACGGCCACGACCGCCATCGCCGGATTGACCTCGATCCGAGCATCGAAATCCCGGGCTTCGCGATTCACCTTGTAGTACCAGACCAGGTGGTAGATGCCCAGCGTGATCAGCGGCCAGACCAGCCACACGAGAAAGATGTTGCGGGTCTTGCCTGCGCGACCTGACATGCTGCACCTCCCGTCCTTCCAGTGCACCACGCCCGGCGGCCACTGGCGCGTCGCGCACGACGGGCGGCGAGAAGGCGCCGTCGGACGGGCGCGCGAGGGCGTCTGGGGCGGTCGCGCGAGGGCGTCTCGGACGGTCGCGCCGTGGTGGCATTAATTCCGTGGCGCCCGAGGGGCGCACGCCTCTAAGGTGAGGGCGAATCGCGCGGCGGCCCGTGGCTGCCGACGTCGGCTGTGTGACGAGCAGGAGGTGTGATCGATGGCTGTCTCTGAGATGGGCGCTGCCCGCATCCGGAAGTTCATCAAGTCCAGCTCCGTGGCCTCCGGCTGACCTCTTCTCTCTCCGCGCCTGTGAGCGCGGTGCCGGGGCCACCCCTGTGAAGGGCCACCCCTTGTCTCTCTCTTCTCTCCCGGGTTCGTCGTCGTCCACCTCGCATCCGCTCGAGCCGTATGGCTGGGACGCCGGCTGGGAGGCCGCATTCGCCCCGTACGAGGCCGAGGGCCTGCTCGCCGGGCGGGTCGTGCGGGTCGACCGCGGGCAGTGCGACGTCGTCACCGCCGGCGGCATGCTGCGCGCCGACACCGCCTTCGTCACGCCGCACGACCCCCTGCGGGTCGTGTGCACCGGTGACTGGGTCGCCGTCGAACCCGGCGGCAACCCGCGCTACGTCCGCACATTCCTGGAGCGGCGCACCGCGTTCGTCCGCTCCACCTCGTCCAAGCGGTCCGAGGGCCAGATCCTCGCGGCCAACGTCGACCACGCCATCGTCGCCGTGTCCCTCGCGGTCGAACTCGACCTCGGCCGCATCGAGCGCTTCCTCGCGCTCGCCTGGGAATCCGGGGCCCAGCCCGTCGTCGTCCTCACCAAGGCCGACCTCGTGCCCGACCCCGTCACGCTGTCCCACCTCGTGCAGGACGTCGAGACTAGCGCGCCCGGCGTGCCCGTGGTGCCCGTCAGCGCCCTGGACGGGGCAGGGCTCGACGTCGTCGCCGCCCTGGTCGGCGGCGGCACGTCCGTGCTGCTCGGCCAGTCCGGCGCCGGCAAGTCCACCCTCGCCAACGCCCTGCTCGGCGCCGACGTCATGGCCGTCCAGGCCACCCGCGACGTCGACGGCAAGGGCCGGCACACCACCACCACCCGCAACCTGCTCGTCATGCCCGGCGGCGGCGTCCTCATCGACACCCCCGGACTGCGGGGCGTCGGCCTCTGGGACGCCGGGAACGGGGTCGGGCAGGTCTTCTCCGAGATCGAGGAACTGGCCCAGCGGTGCCGCTTCCACGACTGCGCCCACGAGGCGGAGCCGGGCTGCGCGGTGCTGGCCGCCGTGGAGGACGGCGATCTGCCCGAACGGCGCCTGCACAGCTACCGCAAGCTGCTGCGGGAGAACCAGCGCATCGTCGCCAAGACCGATGCCCGGCTGCGGGCCGAGATCCGCAAGGACTGGAAGCGGAAGGGGGCGATGGGCAAGGCGGCCATGGAGGCCAAGCGCGGCCCGCACTGGCGCGGCTGACCAGCCCGGCCGGCGCCTCAGCGACCCGGCCGGTGGCCCACCACGCCACCGGCCGGGCAGACCACGGCCGGCGGGACTGCACGGCCGGGCGAGCCACCGGCTCGGTGGGCCGTCA
>NZ_JBVHPJ010000001.1:153067-215621 GCF_055567995.1 Streptomyces sp. NPDC026246
TCCCGCCGCGCCACCGGTTCGGTGGGCCGTCACCCGCCGCGCCACCGGTTCGGTGGGCCGTCACCCGCCGCGCCACCGGTTCGGTGGGCCGTCACCCGCCGCGCCACCGGTTCGGTGGGCCGTCACCGGCGTCGGGGAACATCGGTACAGCGGTTGGCGCTGAGAACGATCATGGTCCGGGTGTGAGTGTGCTGACCCGGTTCTCGTACTCGCGGCGGGCCTTGCGCTGGGCCGGGACTGCGGGGAGGCCCTGGCCGCCGTCGAGCGGCTGGCAGCGGGCGAGGAGCTGGCGGTGTACGGCGGGGACGGCGCTGACGCGCAGGGTGTACCCCTGGCCGCGCCGTACGGCCACCCCCTGGTCGAGCGCGGCGCGCTCGGCGGGCTCCAGCTCGGTGGTGCGGAGATAGTCGGCGACCTTGCCCGGCATGTCGAGCGTGACCGGCAGCTCCGGGGCGGGCACGTCTACCTCGTTGGCGGTGTGCTCGGGCAGGAGGTCAGCGACGGCCGTCCGGATCGCGCCGCGGCTGACGCCGTGATCGCGGGCGAGGGCGGCGATGGAGCGGCCTTCGAGGTACGCAATGCGCACGTCGCCGGCCTTCGCGGCCACCACGGCGGGGCGGCGCCCTCCCTTGCTGCCCTTGGCCTCGGCGGCGCGCAGCCCGTCGTAGGTCAGCTCGCGCTGGAGGTCGCGCTGGAGTTCGCCGGCGGCGGCGAGGGTCTGCACCATGAACTTCACGGTGGACAGCAGCTCGCAGGTGCGCGGGTTGGCGGGCGGTGAGGTCCATCGCGGAGAACGCCCCGTCGTGGATGCGTAGGGCGAGGCGGTCGCGGTGCAGGACGTCGAGCACGTCGAGGATGTGCTGGTTGCCGCGCACGAGACGGAACATTTCGGAGATGTGCACGGTGTCGCCCGGCCGGGCGTAGTCGAGGAGCGCGCGGAACTTCGGGCGCTGGAGGGGGTGGAGGCGGCTGGAGGTGCCCGGGTCCTCCTCGAAGAAGACCGGGTCCTCGATGCAGGCCTCGTCCAGGACGAGGTTCTGCCGGGTGGTGGACTGCTGGTCGGTGGAGACGCGCTTGTAGACCAGGTTCGCCACTCGGGGCCCCTTCCGTACGGAGGATCGGACCCTATCTGTCGTCAAACCCTGTCAGCAATCACCATCGGATCTGATTGGATTCGGGCCGCCGCGAGACCCTGGATTGCACGGGTTCATTGGACGCGTTGGCCGCCTGTCGTCAAACGATCGTTTGACGACAGGAGGAGAACGATGGAGACAAACGCCGCCCCGGTGTTCTCTGACATCGAAGTTGGACTGATTGCCATCGAAGCTGGACCCCGGTCAGAAGGTGCGAGGCGCCCTTTGCTGAAGCTGGCTTCTCAACAGGACCACACGGTGCGAGGGTGCTACTCGGGCCGGACCTGAGCGGCCTGCATGCCCTTCAGTCCTCGTTCGACGGCGAAGGACACGGCCTGTCCCTCCTTAAGGCTCTTGAAGCCGTCGGCCTCGATCGCCTTGAAGTGGACGAAGAGGTCATCACCTCCGCCTTCGGGGGTGATGAAGCCGAACCCCTTCTCATCGTTGAACCACTTCACGGTGCCTTGCTGGCGATTACTCAATGTATTGCCGCTCTCTCTGAGGGTAGTGATTGGCTCTATCAGACCACGGCGTTCCCGCGCAGTTGAAGCGATCAGGCGCCTATGCCGAGACCTTGCCGTGGTCGGGCGGCGGCTGGCAGGACGTAGTAGTTGTCCAACTTCCCTGGCAATCGGTCCAGGTTCAATGTCAGGGGACACCCGGGCTGCCCCGGCGGCTGGCGCCCGTCCGTCTGTCCCCGCGTGAGCTCGCCCCGGGCGGTAGCGCGCCGGCCGTGCCTGCGGCGCACTGTTGGTTCTACTGCTTCGTGGCCCACTGCCGTTGCACCACGCGGGGACGGACCACATGGGAAGGGCATGTCAGTGCCTGTTCCATATCTCCGGTTCTGGGTAGCCTTGGCGCCTAGGCTGGCCAGGTGTCCGAGGGCGCCGGGCGGACCGGAGAGCGGGTGTGCGGTGGCTGTGGTGAACGGCTGAGGCCGGGAGCGCGGCCCGATGCAGTGTTCTGTTCTGCGGTGTGTCGTGCCAGGCAGTGGCGTCGGGTCCGTCGGCTACGGAGGCCGGTGGCGGCCGAACTGGGCGGCGACGGGCTGGCCGAGTGCCTGGTCTGTGGGGCGACTTGGGTGGTGGGGGTGGACCGGCGGTCGAACGCCGTTTACTGCTCGCGGCGGTGCGTGACAAGGGCCTGGAGGGCCCGGAAGGATTCGTACGGCGAACGGTCACGGTGACCGTTGCGCGAACACGTCCGGATCGCACTTCTGATCGGATACCGGTCATTGCCGGTCAATCGTTGCGATCATAGGATTTTCGGTCTGACTCTCGGGTTCGAGAGGCGGGCTGTGTCTCGTCACGGTCAACGACCGTGCCCGGCCCGCGGGTTGGGGTGAGAACCGTGCCCAAGGAGATCGAGAAGACCGGCGACGGCGACAGGGTCGGCAGTGTCAGCGCGAGCCGGTACGCGCAGATCGTGGCGGAGCTGCGGAAGCTGGTGGAGACGGCCAGCCGCATCCAGTTCGCGATCGGCGACTACGCGCTGGAAGTCGAGCCGATGCGCGAGTACGGCGGCCAGGAGAGGAGCGAGGCGCCGTTCACGGTGAAGGAGTCGCTGTTCCGGCTGGCCGAGGACATCGGGGTGTCGTACTCGATGGTGAACCAGACGAGGTGGACGGCGTCCAGGTGGCCAGAGGATCGCCGGGTCGCCGGCGTCTCCTACACGGTCCACCGGATCCTGGCGGGGATCGCGGACGAACAGGAGCGGTTCGAGGCGATCGGCACCCCGCCGGAGGGGAAGTCGCGGTGGACGCCGGACGAGGCGAACCGGCGGGCCGGCCGCCAGGTCGTCAAGCCCGTCACCCCGCAGGAGAAGGTCAGCGCGATCCACACACTTGCGAAGGACGAGGAGGTCGCGGCGACGGTGACCGGGGACCTGCTACGCCGTCCGGCCGTGGTCGCGCAGGTCAAGCCCGCCGACAAGGTAAGGGCGGTGGAGGAGCTGTCCCGCGAGGACGAGGTCGCCGCCGCGATCGCTCCGGACATCCTGCGGCGCCCCGCGGTCGTCGCGAAGGTCAAGGCGGCCGACAAGGTGAAGGTGGTCGAGGAGCTGACCAGGGACGAGCGCGTCGCTGCAGAGGTGACCACAGGGCTGCTGCGCCGCCCGGACGTCGCGTTCAAGGCGATGGGTGACGACACCGCCCGCCACCAGGTCAACCGCGCCCAGGTCGAACGCGGCCAGCAGGCCCGCGAGGACTTCAAGGAGAACAACCCGCTCGCCCCGGCGATCCGCGCGATCGACCGGTCGGTGGAGTTCCTTGACCTTGTCACCGCCTGCCACGCGTTCGTCGCGGCGGCTGGCCGCGTCGTCCCGGGTCTGCGCGACCGGCAGCTCGGTGACGACGAACGCGTCCTGGTCCACGAGAACGTCGCCCGGGTGCGGGCCACCCTGGACTGGATCGAGACGGCCGTCGACACCGGGAAGGTCGACGTCGACGGCGAACTGGCCCGGCTTCTGCAAGGCGAAGGCGAATAGGCGGTGCCACGCGCTTCTGAGCGCAGATCGGCCGCCTCCCAGCGGCACGCCGACACCGTCCGGTTCGTGCTCTTCGAGGCCCGCCCTGCCGGGCTGACCTTCCCCCAGCTCGTCCGCTCCGGCGAGCTGACACCCAGCCAGACCCGCGCGGGCTTGGCCTGCCTGCGCGACATCATCTCCGAACGGGGCTGGCCGCCCCTGATCTGGACGAAGAAGGACGGCTACCGGTTCTGCACCGACACCGCCGAACTCCAGGCATACGAACTCTCGATCGTGAGGGAGAAGCTCACCGAGATCCGCCGGTTCATCACCGCCGTCGTCGGCCCGCACGCCGCTCTTCAGCCGAAAGGACGGTGGATCAAACATCTCAACACCCAGCTCGGCTCGGTCGAGTCCACGCTGGACATCGTCTCCGAGTACATCGACACCTGACCGGTTGGGGGACGGCACGGTCGTCCCCCAACCCTCACCTTCGGAAGGGATGTTGAGTTGTCCCGTCACCGCTGCTACCCCTCCGACACCTACGACGACGAATGGGCCCTCATCGAGTCCCTCCTCCCGCCGCCGGCCTGCGCGTCCCCCAAGGGGGGACGCCCCGAGAGGCACCCACGCCGCGAGGTCGCCGACGCCATCCGCTACGTCGTGGACACCCAAGCAAGTGGAGAGCCCTGCCCAGGGACTTCCCGCCCTGGCGGACCTGCTACAACTTCATGGCCCGCTGGGCAGCCGCCGGAGTCGTCGGACAGATCCGCGACCAGCTGCGTAAACGCATCCGCCGCGAGATGGGCCGAGCCCCCGGCGCGGTCGCCACCGTCATCGACTCCCAGTCCGTCAAGGCCGCCGAGACCGTCGGGCGCGACTCGCGCGGCTACGACGGCGCCAAGAAAATCAACGGACGCAAGCGACACCTGGTCGTCGACACCAAGGGCCTGCCACTGTTCGTGATGGTCACCCCTGCCGACACGACCGACCGCGACGCCGCGAAGGAAGTCCTGTTCAGGCTGCGGCTGATGCATCCTGAGATCACCATCGTCTGGGCCGACTCCGGCTATGCCGGACAGCTCGTGACCTGGGCGAAGGCCCACCTGAACCTGACGCTCAAGACCATCAGCCGTCCGAAGGACGCCACCGGATTCGTCATCCTGCCCCGTCGCTGGGTTGTGGAGCGGAGCCTGGCCTGGATCATGCAAGCCCGCCGTCACGCCCGCGACTACGAACGGCTCATCCAGCACTCGGAATCTTTGATCACCTGGGCCGCGATCACACTGATGACCAGGCGCATCACCCGCCGGTCCTCCCGCCGGAGCCAGCTCACACAGCCCGCCTCGTATGAGGCCAACCGGGACTGATCGTTCTCAAGTTCACGGTCGGCAACGCCACCAGGACAGGCCCGTCCTCCCGGCCGGGAGCCTACTTTCCCACGGACTTCCCTGAAGCCGCAGACTGTTCAGTCTCTGAGTCGCCGCACGACTCTACAGGTGAGAAGTGAGACTGCTCGGCAGGTAATTTTTGACGCCAGTGACGCGGTGGTGGAAGCGCCCGGATGCTAGTCCGCCTGCAGGACGCAGAAAAGAACAGGAAGCACAGGAAGCGCGGCTTGGCCACGATGGCTTCGGGGAACAGCTCACGGGCGGCTGGACCGGGCTCCGGCTCGCTGATGACGGTGATCCGGAAACCAGCCCCGGTGTAAACCTCGATCATCACGTGCGGCGGCCTGTGCCAGATGCTGATCCGCGCGGTCTGGCCGTCCATGGTCCACTCGTCGGTCCAGTGGGTCGCGTCGAAGTAGTCGTACTCGGACTCACGGCCGGCCTGACGGTGCATGATGAGCTGCCCCTGAGGCCCATCTGCTCTCTGTCTGGGGCGAGCGATTGTCGAGAGGTCCAGGCTTTCGCTGTCCCCCTTTGACGCCCCGCGAGTGGTTCCGGATGTCTCACCGGCTACGCATCGGTGACGTCCCGGGGCGTCGCCGGGTGGAGGGAGTCGATGTCCTCCATGAAACGCAGCATCCGGGCGTTGACGAGGTCGGGGTGGTCGATCTGCGGCCCGTGTCCGGTCGCGGCGACGATCTCGGCGCGGGCGCCGGGAATCACCCGAGGAACGCGTTCGAGCTGACGCTTCGGGTGCACCAGCAGGCTGCGCTTGCCCATGATCAGGTAGAACGGCGTCCGGATGGAGCCCAGCTCGGCGTCGGACAGCGGCAGTGGAGCGGGACGGCGTATCCGGAAGGCCTTCACGCCGGCCTGGATCCAGGCGCGCAGATCCGGATCGGATATGACCGGCTGTTCCAGCCACTTGGCCAGAGCCGGGCGCAGCCGCTTGGGAGCGAAGGTGGCGAAGAGGCTGGCGAAGATCCAGACGAAGAAGCGGAGCCCCACCTTCTCCAGCCCGCCCGGGTCGAGGGCGGTGACGGAGGCGATCCGTTCGGGCCGGCGGTGGACCTGGTTGATGACGAGCCAGCCGCCGTAGGAGGAGCCGACGAGGTGGACCTTGTCGAGGCCGAGGGCGTCGAGGGCCTCGTCCATCCACTGGGCGGCCCGCTCGGGTTGCCACATCGGCGCGCGGTGGATGCTGCGGCCCGGGTCGCCGGGGGTGTCAAGGGCGTAGACAGGGCGATCGGCGCTGAGCGCGGCCGTGTTGGGGTACCACATCGCGGAGCAGCCGCCCGAGCCGTGGATCAGGACGACCGGCGTGCGGGACTCGGCCGCCGGGTCCGCGGGGCCGTACCGGTAGACGTGAGTCGTCCCAAAGCTCGTCTCCACGTCGGTCTCGGAGCGGATCGGTGCGCCCTTCGCGTAAAGCACGTCGCAGGCGGCGAAGTAGCGGTCGCGCAACTGGTCATTGACGTAGCGCCCTATGTCGCGGCGCGTTCCGGGCGTGTTCTCGGGCATGGGCTACCTCCGTGAGATCCGCTCTTTATGATACGACCGTATCATATTGGTGATACGGCGGTACCATGAAAAGGAGCCCTCGAGCCGGACCAGACGGCGAACAGGGATCCCACCAACCCCCGGAGACACCACGGATGCCCAAGCGCGTGGACCACGATGAACGCCGCACCCAGATCGCTGAAGCACTCATCCAGGTCGCAGGGCGGCAGGGCCTGCACGCGGTCGGCATGCGCGACGTCGCCGCCGAGGCGGGCGTTTCACTGCGCCTGGTGCAGTACTACTTCCAGACCAAGGAAAAGCTGCTCTTCCACGGCCTCCAACACCTGACCGACCGCTTCACCGCCCGCGTTGGCGCCCGCCTCGCCGCTGCCGGCCAAGACCCGGGCCCCCGCGCGACCATCGAGGCTCTGCTGCTGGCCTCGCTGCCGACCGACGAGGAGAGCCGAATCTTCCACCTTCTCTACAGCTCCTACTCGATCCTGTCCGTGACCGACGAGGCCCTCGCCGCCCAGCCGTTCATCGACAACCCTGACGCCGCCGAGAATGCCCTCACCCAACTGATCCGACAGGCACAGGAGACGGGCCAAGCCGATGCTGGAGCCGACGCTCGCACTGAGGCGATCAGCCTGCTTGCCATGACGGCAACCATGGGCACCAGCATCCTCGTCGGACAGCGCACGCCGGAGTCTGCCATCGCGGCACTCCAGTACCACCTCGACAGGATCTTCAATCGCAGCCAGACCTCGCCTACGACCCGGTGACTTCCGTTCTTGGCTTCACCGGCATCGGCCTGAGGTGCTGTTGAGCTGAGACATCAGCTCGCGGTTGGTGGCCCGAGTGGCTGCCAGATCCCCGCCGCGTTCACCAAGCCGCGAGTAGAGCTCCACAACCTGCGGCTCGAGGTGGGTCAGCTTCTCCTCGAGGGCGTCGGCGTCGTGAAAGCTCCGAGCCCAGCAGCCTGCCAGGCCTCCTGACCGAGGACATGGGACAGCCGTTGTTCGAGCTCGACGAACCGCTGGCCCGGGCGGGTGCGTCGGCGAGCTTAGGCCGGTCGGCCTGGAGGAAGCGGCGACTAACCTCGGGCCCCGAGGGGCCTGCCGACGGTTGCACAGCGCGGGCCAGTACGGCGGCGTGGAGATCGCCGTGCCGGCAGATCAGTTGCGGTGCACGTGAGCGGCGCGCAACGACAGACAAGGCGATCTTCAGCCTGTCGCAGGTCAGTCGCCGAAGGCGGCCCGGACGCGGCAACGTTCACGGACTGAATCGTCGGCGCATGCCTTCGCGAGCCGGTCGGCAGGCAGCGGTCAGCTAACGCCTCCCGCCCTAGCCGGATACCGCTCGCGGCAGAACGGTGTCGGCCTACCTCGTGGCTCAGCTCGGAACATTGAACGGTCTTCGGCGAGTGACCACACACTCGGAGTGCGCTAGCCAGGCAGTTTCGCTGCGTAGATCCAGTCGAAGCCGTCGTATCCGGGGCCGTCGAGATGTTCTGCCCGCATCAGGCCGGCACGTACCGCCACGCGCTGCGAGGCAGCGTTAGCCGGTCGGACTCGGGCGATCAGCGGGAGGTCGGTAACGTGGCGCGATACCCAGTCGGTCACTGCGGTCGCCGCCTCGCTGGCGAAGCCCTGACCCCATGCCGAGGCGGCGAAACGGTAGAAGAGGTTGAGAACGTTCATGCCGTTCAGGTCCATGGGCTTGACCCCGCAGAACCCCAATTGCCGGGCAGAGTTGTGGCGTCGGACAACCCAGTACCCGTATCCACAGCTCTGCCATTGGTTGTTCCAGCGCTGATAGAGCTCCTCGGCCTCTTCGGGCCGAGCGAGGGCGTCGGAGGGATTGTGCAGGCAGGTTGCGGGGTCACTGTGGATCGCGAAGATTGCATCGATGTCGGCTTCGGTCGGACGCCGCAGGGATAGTCGGGCGGTCGACAGCTCTTCGCCTGCCAGGCTCCATTCACTCATTCGAAGATCGTAGAGCCATGAAGATGGCGGCGATGTGGAGTCCGGTGAGGTAGATAGTGGCGGACTCGCTCCCGGCCTCAGCCGTTCAGTACAGCCCCCACACACCCGCCCTCCGGGCCGCCCGGCACCGTCGAACGCTGGCCCAGGCTAGGCACCAGCGTCACCCAGAACCGGAGATATGGAACAGGCACTCAGATGGTGTAGCGCACGTAACGCTCGCCCTTGAACAGGTAGACGTCCTTTCCGCTGCCGGGGACGGCGCAGCCGGCCTGGAGGTTGTAGGCGAACTCGGTGTCGGCCAGTCGCGGCCAGCCGGTGATGATGTTCTGGACGCCGTTGCGGATCCGTTCGTTGCGGCAGTCGTAGCGCACGTACTTGTCGCCTTTGAACAGGTAGACGTCGGTGGAGCTGCCGGGAACGCTGCAGGCGGCGTCGAGGTTGCTGGTGAAGTCTGTGCCCCTCAGGCCAGGCCAGCCGTCGGAGAGCCTGCCGATGCTGGCCCGCTCGTTGCGGCAGTCGTAGTTGACGTACTGGTCGCCTTTAAACAGGTAGACGTGGGTCGTGCTGCCCGGAATGAGGCAGGCGGCGTCGAGGTTGCTGGTGAAGGTTGTGCCCCTCAGGCCAGGCCAGCCGTCGGAGAGCTTCTTGGTGCCGTAGCCGATGTCCTCGCTGCGGCAGTCGTAGCGGACGTACTGATCTCCTTGGAACAGGTAGACGTCTGTGGCGCTGCCCGGAGCGAGGCAGGCGGCGTCGAGGTTGCGGGTGAAAGAGGAGCCGAGCAGCCCAGTCCAGCCGGTGGCGAGGAACTGGAAGCTCCCCTCCGGAGGAGGTCCCGGAGGGGTGTCGCCCGTGTACTTCACACTCAGGGCGAAGTGGCCCATCCCCGAGGAGCGGGCATTGAACTGCAGGGTCATGCGTCGGCCTTCGGTGTAGTACAGCGCCTTCAGATCCGATCGGTTGAGGGCGAAGCCGCGGGTGAGGACCATGTCGTCGTGGTTGCGCAGGGCTTCCCAGAACGTCGCCAGGAGGTCCATCGCGACGATCATGTAGCCGAGCATGTCCGCACCAGGGACGAAGTTCAGCGCGAAGTCGACCAGACTCAGCGAGTCGACGGCGTCCCCGAGCGCCTTCCCGAGCGCGGTGTACCACGCGTCGTTGGACTGGTCGGCCTCCCAGCATGTGATCATCAAGGCGCTGAGGTTGCCGGTGAAACTGGCATCGAAGAACGCCATCCTCCCGGTGCCATGTTCGCCGGGGATGGGGTAGTCGTTGTTGCCAGACACACTGCCTGTCTCGCCGGTGCGCGTGTGGAACTTGTAGTTGTGGGACTGACAGGCCGCGGTCCAGTAGATCTCGTCCCGTCCGCCCCACTGGTCGCCGGCCGCCTGGCGGCAGCGGAACCCGGCCCACTCCAGCTTCGCCCTGAACGGCGTGTTGGATGCCGCCTCATCCGTGGGCGCGCTGCCGTCTGTCTGTTCCTGAGCAGCGGTACCGAACTGGGCGCCGTCGAACAGGGTCAGGCCGTAACCGTAGGCATCGGCTGCTTCGCTGAACGCATCCGTCTCCAACTGCTCCCCCGCCAGCAGGCGAGTGCGATTGACCCACGCGACGTTGGGCTGGTTGGCCGCCAGTTCCCCGACGGCCCGGATGCGCGCAGCGACGTCCTCGGGCGTGAACGGCTCGTCGAGGCCACGCCGCGCGACCGCCTGCGGCACTAGCGCCACCGTGCCGACATCCCGCTGCTCACGGTAGGCCCGCCCCAGCGCCCACACCTCGCCCTCCCCCAGCACACCGACCAGCGGCGCCAAGAACGACTGCTCCCACTCGGTCAGCTCCAGCCCCATCTCCGCGCGCGCCGCAGCGTGCAGCCATACCCCTGTCGCCACATTCGTTTCCGGGTTCTGGCGCCGCTGCCGCCGACGTGACGCGACAGCCGGCGCTCCCGCCAGCATCCGCCGCCACCGGTCCAAGCGCTCCTGCCCGCCCTCGACAGATGCTTGCCACGTACTGGTGTTTGCCGTCATCTGATCTCCATCTCGAAGCACTTCAGCCGCGGCATGAAGCCGCGTTCCGTATCGAACTGGACGCATCCCCGTCTCGGACGAATCGACGGAAGCATCACTCGACTGAGCGGGCCCCCGCGGCGCATCCGGTCGTAGCCGACACCCTCGACTACGGTCTGCGCCGGCTCACTCTTCTGCGTCGTCGTCATCGTCAGGTGCAACCGCGTCAGGGTCCCGCAACGGACGCAGGGCGCCGGCAGCCGGCGTGGAGGCGGTGAAGCTGTAGCGGCCGAGCAGGTTCAGGTTGCGGTGCTTGAGGGGGGACAACCGGGCGATGTCCTCGTCGCGGATCTCGTGTCCCCCGTCCTGCAGCTGGGCGACTGCGGCGCCGATGTACCTGGTGGTCCAGAGCACGATGGCGTTAAGGACCAGGCCGAGTGCGCCGAGCTGATCCTCCATCCCGTCCCGGTACGCCTGGTGGATGGTGCCGCGCTTGCCGTGGCACACGTCGCGGGCCAGCTTGTGGCGGGACTCCTGCACGGTGAGCTGCCGGTTCATCTGCCGCCGGTAGGTGTCGTCCACCGGGTCGACCACGCGCAGCAGGTGCTCGGTCTTGGCGATCCGCCCGTACTCCGCGAACGCCGCCCCCAGCGGGGTCGGACGCCCCTCGCGTCCGAACATACGCAGCAGGTCGTAGGCGCGGACCTGATTGGTGACCAGAGAACCGGCGACCTTCAGCATGTCCGGCCAGTGCGTGATCACCTTGTTCAGGTTCACACGGTTGCGGGCCAGGTCCTCCACCACGCCGTAGGTGCCGGTCTCGACACCGGGCATCGTGGCCCGCCAGAACCGCTGGTCGTCCAGGTCGCGGAACCGCGGGCTGAAGTTGTAGCCGAGGATCTTGAACAGGCCGAACACCATGTCGGAGTACGAGGCGTTGTCGGTCGCCACCATCTCCGGCTTCACCCCGCCATCCAGGTTCAGCAGCGCGTCCAGGATGTGCAGCGAGTCGCGCGGGGTGCCGGGGACGACCATCTGCCCGATGCCCGCGACCTGGTCGTTGACGGCGTTGAGCCAGGTGATGCCGCGCTTGAACCCGAAGTACTTCGGCGACGGGGCGGCGTTGATGGTGCGCACCGGTACCTGGAAGCGCAGCCCGTCCACGGAGGCGAGCAGCCCGTCGCCCCAGTAACGCACGATCGGGATGTCGGCTTGGGCAGTGATGAGCCGCGCGTTCGCCGCGGCGATGGTGTCGGCGCGCATGTAGTACTGGTCGACGTGCACGAGCCGGGCCCGGGTCAGGGCCTCGTAGCCGGAGTTGACCACCGGGGTCAGGCCGATGTTGCACGCCTCCGACACCAGCAGCGCGACCACCGAGGTGGGCAGGTCCTTCATCCGGGTGGTGCCGTCGCCGAGGTGGACGAAGGCATCGAGGAACCCGGTCCAGGCGTTCACCTCGAACAGCAGGTCCGGCAGGTCGATCTTCGGGAGCATCTTCTCGACCCGCTTACGCAGCCAGGTCAGGGACTTCGGCTCGCCGAGCGCGCCGAGCTTGTCGACGTTCAGCTTCACCCGCCCGTCGTCCTGCACCTCGATGGAGACCTTCGCCGCCGGCCCCGCTTCCTGAAGGCGTTCGGCGAGCTGCTTCCATCCGGCATCCAGGCCCCGCACCAGCTCCGCCAGGTGCTCCTGGACGGGCATGTCCAGGCTCAGGGCCGCCAGGACGTCCTCCTCGACCGCATCCCAGTCGGGCCCGTCCAGCAGGCGGGCCCGCGGGTTGGACCAGCGGTGCGAGGGCGAGGCGAACACGTCGCGGTTGTTCAGGGCCCGGTGCAGCTGCTCCAGCACGCACACCACGTACGCGTCCCGGTCCACCGCACCCTGAGGCAGATCCGGATTGGCGTACACCGCCTTGCGCCACGCCGGCGGCACGAGCTTGTCGTCCACCTCGCGCGGCAGCAGCGGCTTGACCCCCACCTTCCGCCGCGCCAGCGCCGGAAGACCCCGGACCCCGGCCAGGACCCGCTTGCCCGCGCTCGCCGCGTCCAGCGCCTTCGACTCGCCCAGCAGCGCAAGGAACGGGCGGACCGTCGCGTACCGGTTCGCCAGCGCAGCCCGCATCGCCACGTCGGTCGAGTTCTCGTCCTCGGGCACCAGGGTCACCACGGTGGCCGCCGCACTCATCACGGCGGCACGCGGGGCGACCTCCTCCACCGCCGCCCACAGCGCGGCCACGTCCAGGTCCGCCTCCTGCTCCTCAACCAGCTCCAGCTCCTCGAAGAGCACCTTCGCCGCCCGCGCGAGCACCCGTGACGCCTTCTCCAGCTGCGGCAGCGTCGACAGCCTCATCGATCGCCTTCGCCTCCAGGTGCCGCATCACCGCAGTGAGCATCGCCGTGCGCTTCGGCTCCACCGCCCGCTCCAGCAGCGCCGCCTTCGACCCCAGCGCGTACCGGGCCAGCGCCGCCATCCGGTTCGGCGGGATCTGCGACAGCCTCAGCCGCCCGAGCCGGTACGCGCCGATCTCGTCCACCCGCTCCAGCGCACGGGCGAACGCCGTCCCCGTCGTCCGCGTCGGCGGCCGCCGCAGCCGCTCCAGCTCCGAGAACCGCGAGCCCTCCGGCGTCTTCAGCGTCGCCACCAGATCCCCGGGCAGCGCCGGGTCCGCGCGGCGGGCGGCCCCCGCGACGGTGGCGTGCAGCCGCTTGTCCGCGACCTTCCGCACCTCCGACACCTGCCGGGCCAGCACCGAGACGCCCGGCAGCAGCACCCGGTTGCGGCGCAGCCAGCCCACCGCGTGGTCGAACAGCGCCTTCGGGCCCTCGGCGTGCGTCCACGCCCGCCCGTGCAGGAAGGTGCAGAACCGCCGGGACCACTCCGCATCGTCGTACTCGTGGTACTCATAGGCGTCCCGGATCTCCCACGCGTGCTCGTACGCAGTCTTCGGCCGCTCGGTGTACCGCTTCACCACCGACGCATCCTCGATGCCGAGTTGCCCGGCTAGGTGCTCGACCACCGGCCACGGCGCGTCCAGCGGGTCGTCCGGGAGGAACCGGCCGATGTAGCGCACCGTGCACATCTGGAGCGCGAAGCCGAGCTGGTGGTGCGCGGAGCGTCGCAGCGCGATCAGATCGCGGTCGACGTCGTCCAGGAAGAAGAACCGCTCCAGCTCGGGGCGGGTCGGCTCCTCGGCGAACTTCCCGTACGCCTCGGCCTGCTCATCAGTCAGAAACTCCACTGGCACGAGCGGAGCGTAGCCAGCCCCGGTGCCCGTCCGGTGATCTTTCCGCGAACCTCAGTGGAGCCCACAGCCGGTGTGCTAGCCGACCATGATCTTTCTCAGCGCCAACCGCTGTACCGATGTTCCCCGAGGCCGGTCACCCGCCGCGCCACCGGTTCGGTGGGCCGTCACCCGCCGCGCCACCGGTTCGGCGGACCGTCACCCGCCGCGCCACCGGTTCGGTGGGCCACCGGTCGGGCACGCCATCGCCTGGCGGATCAACGGCGCGGCGGATCGCCGGCCTGGCGGGCCCCACCCGCCGCACTGCCACCCGGCGTGCCACCGGCCGCACCGCCACCCGCCGCACCGCCACCCGGCGTGCCACCGGCCGGGCGTGCCGGCGGTTGTGCGGGCCGCCACCCGCCGTGCGGCGGCCGGGTGGCGTGCGCCGGGCGGCGGGGGTCGGTGCCATGTCCGATTCCCGCCAGCGGGCGGCCGGGCGGCGGCGGAGACTGGACGGGTGACGGATCAGAGGACGGACGAGGACACCAGGTACGCGGCCGTGCGCAGCCGCGACGCGCGGTTCGACGGCGTGTTCTTCTTCGCCGTCGAGACGACCGGCATCTACTGCCGGCCGAGCTGCCCGGCCGTCACGCCGAAGCAGGCGAACGTGCGGTTCTTCGCCACGGCCGCCGCCGCGCAGGGCTCCGGTTTCCGGGCCTGCCGGCGCTGCCGCCCGGACGCCGTGCCCGGCTCCGCCGAATGGAACGTACGCGCGGACGTCGTGGCCCGGGCCGTGCGGCTGATCGCGGACGGCGTGGTGGACCGGGAGGGCGTCACCGGACTCGCCGCACGCCTCGGCTACAGCCCACGGCAGGTGCAGCGCCAGCTCACCGCCGAACTCGGCGCCGGTCCCGTCGCCCTCGCCCGGGCCCAGCGGGCCCACACCGCACGCCTCCTGGTGCAGACGACCGGACTGCCGATCACCGAGATCGCGTTCGCCGCCGGCTTCTCCAGCGTGCGCCAATTCAACGACACGATCCGGGCCGTGTACGCCACGACCCCGAGCGAGCTGCGCGCCGCTGCTCCGCGCGGCGGTCACGGCCGGAGCGCCGCCACCCCCGACGCCGGCATCCCCCTGCGCCTCGCGTACCGCGGCCCGTACCAGTCCGGCCCCGTCTTCGACCTGCTGCACCGCGAGGCCGTGCCCGGCATCGAGGAGATCGGCGGGCCGCCCGGCGCCCGCACCTACCGGCGCACCCTCCGCCTTCCGTACGGCACCGGCATCGTCGCCGTGGCCGAACGCACCGGTGCCGCCCGGCCCACCTCCGGCGCCCACCCGGGCGGCTGGCTCGACGCCCGGCTGCACCTCACCGACCTCCGCGACCTGACCACCGCCGTCCAGCGGCTGCGGCGGCTGTTCGACCTGGACGCCGACCCCTACGCCGTCGACGGCCGCCTCGGCGCCGACCCGCGGCTCGCACCCCTGGTCGCCGCCCGGCCCGGCCTGCGGTCCCCGGGCGCGGCCGACCCCGAGGAACTCGCGGTGCGCGCACTGGTCGGGCGCGCGGAGGCGGAACGGCTGGTCCGCCGATATGGCAAGGCCCTCGACGCCCCCTGCGGCAGCCTCACCCACCTCTTCCCCGAACCCTCGGTCCTCGCCGGGGCCGAACCCGGCGGTACCCTCGGCGCCCTCACCGCCGCCCTCGCCGACCACGCCGTACGCCTCGACCCGGGCGCCGACCGGGACGCCGCGCAGGACGCCCTGCGGGCCGTGCCCGGACTGGACGCCCGTACCCTCGCCGAGATCCGCGCCCGCGCCCTCGGCGACCCGGACGCCGCCCCGCCCGGGCTCGACGTCCCCGACACCTGGCGCCCCTGGCGCTCGTACGCCCTGAACCACCTGCGCGCAGCAGGGGAGTGGGAGACCCGATGAACCCTCCGGCCTACTGGACGAGCATGGCGAGCCCGCTCGGGCCGCTGCTCCTGACCGCCGCCCCCTCCGGCGAGCTGACCTCGCTGTCGGTGCCCGGGCAGAAAGGTGGCCGGGAGGTGCGCGACGACTGGCGTCGTGACGCCGGGCCCTTCCGCGAGGCGGAGGAGCAGCTCGCGGCCTACTTCGCCGGCGAGCTGAAGGAGTTCCGCTTGCCTCTGCGCACCGAGGGCTCACCGTTCCGGGAGCAGGTCTGGGCCGCGCTCGACGGCATCCCCTACGGCGCGACCGTGACCTACGGGGAGATCGCCGCGCGCATCGGGGCGCCCCGGGCGGCGGTCCGGGCCGTGGGCGGGGCTATCGGGGCCAACCCGCTGCTCGTCGTGCGGCCCTGCCACCGGGTGATCGGGGCGGGCGGCGCGCTGACCGGGTACGCGGGTGGCCTGGACCGCAAGGTGCGGCTGCTGACGCACGAGGGAGTCCTCGCAGCCTGACCGGCCTTCTCGGCGGCGGACCGGTTCAGCCCCAGACCACCGCGCCCACCCAGGCCGCGGCGATGAGCTGGCAGGTGAACAGCTCGGCCAGGACGGCGGAACCGCCCGAGCGCAGCACCGTGCGCAGGGCGGCGACCGCGTCGCTGTGACGGCCGAGCCTGCGGCGCTCGAAGAGGTAGATCCCGGCGAGGAAGCCGGGGATCGCGCCCAGGACCGGGACGAGGACGAAACCGAGGAGGGAGCCGGTGCCGGCGTAGGCCAGCATGCGGCGGGTGGTGCCGTCGGAGCGCAGCCTGCGGGGCGGCAACGTCCAGCGCACCGCCTGGGAGAGCAGGAGCAGGCCCGTCGCCCCCACCAGGACCCACCAGGCGACCGGCTGCGGGTCCTTCAGCGCCCACCACAGGACCGCGGCCCACACCAGCCACGAGCCGGGCATGGCGGGCAGCAGCACGCCGCACAGTCCGAGCAGGATGACCAGCCCGACCAGCAGGAGGTCCCACACTCCCATCTGACCAGACTGCCGGAAGCCGGGAGAACGCGCAGGTCAGAAGCGTGACCGTGGGCCACACCCGCAGGTCAGCCGCCCGGACGGCCCCGGCGCCCCGGATCGCACGGCTGTTCCAAGGTTCACCCGAGGTGTCGATCACCGCCGGGTGGCGGGCCGGTTTTTTCCACAAGCCCCGTTTTCATCCGGCTCGTGCGGTGACAATCGGGGGCATGAGCCAGCAGGGGGGAAGGCCCACCGGTCACGAGGACGACTGGTGGAGGCAGTTGTACGAGGACTCCGCCGACGACACGGGCCCGGCACCGGCCCCCGATTCCCTGGACGACCGCTTCGCCTCGGCGGCGGGGACGGTGACCGGGCGGCCCGTCGTACCGTCGCCCCGGGCGGGCGCCGACGACCTGCCGGCTCCGCCGCCGCGCGCCCCGTGGGAGCCACCGCCGTCCCGTCCGCCCGGCCCGGTCACCTTCCCGGCGGCGGGACAGCCGCAGGGCCTCACCGCACAGCGCCCCGGGACCCCCGAGGACGAACACCCCTGGTCCGGGCGACCGACACCGGAGCACAGCCCGAGCCCCCGCGCACCCGCACCGGAGTCCGGAGGCGACCCCGCGCCGGGACGTACGCCAGGAGCCGATCCGGCATCCGCGCCGGGGCATACGCCCGGATCCGATCCAGCACCCGCACCTGCGCCGGGGCCCAGTCCGGGCCCTGCGCCCGGACCGGGGCCCGCGCCTGGGCCCGCATCCGGACCGACCTACGAACCAGGGCCCGCGCCCGGACCCGCCTCCGGACCCGAACCCGGACCCGAGCCCCCACCGGGAACGGGACCCGCACAGGGAGCGGGACCCGCACAGGGAGCGGGACCCGCACCTGCAGCCCCGGTATCCGCGACGCCCCCCGAGCAACCCCCCGCGGTCGCTCCTCCCCGCCCGGGGATGCCGGCGGTCCCGCCGCCCCCGGTCTCGCCCCCGGCCTGGCCGGGAGAGCCCGGCCGCGCGGTGGCCGGGGCGGACGTGTCCTCCGCCCCGCCCCCGCCGGTCGTTCCACCGTCGGTGCAGCCGGAGCGGCCGGGTCCCGGCAACCCGGCGGAGCCCCACCGCGTGGTCGGGACCGTCTCCGTGCCGCCGCTTCCCGCCGGGCCGCCGCCGGAACCGGCCGTGGAGCAGCCCGCGTCCCGGATCGAGCGGCCCGCCGGGGAACCCGGGCCCCGGGGCCATGTCGGCTCCCGGCCGCCCACCTACGACGCCGAACCCACCGCCCTGCCCGCCGCCGACCCGGACGACCTCGGCGACCTCGTCGCGGACACGGTGCTCGACGGCGCCCGGTACGGGTCCTGCACCCTGCGGGCCGTGTCCGTACGGGGCGACTCGGCCCGGTACCGGGGTGAGCCGCGGCGCGACTCGCTGCTCACCGCGCGCTTCGGCACGGGCGAACGGGCGCTGCTGCTGGTGGCGATGGCGACCGGGGCCCGCGCCACGCCGGGCGCGCACCGGGCCGCCGCCGAGGCGTGTCACTGGATCGGCCGTGCCGTGGGGCGCAGCCACGCACGCCTGGTGGAGGACATCAGGGGCGGCCGCCGAGGCGACCTCAAGTCCGGGCTGCACCGCCTCACCGACCGCAGTCTCGGCAGACTCCGCGCCAGCGCGAGCGAACAGGGCGTCACCCCGCAGGAGTACGGGGCCAGCCTGCGCTGCCTGCTGCTGCCCGCCGACCCGGGATGCCGCATCCGCGTGTTCTTCGGCGTCGGCCCGGGCGGGCTGTTCCGGCTGCGCGAGGGGGAGTGGCAGGACATGGAGCCCCGGGTGACGGACGCCCGGGGCGAGGCGGTCCTCGGCTTCGGATCGCCGCCCTCCGAGACCCCCGAGGGCGACCGGCTCACCATGGATTTCGGCATTCCCACCCCGCCGAGCCCCTACGAACCGGCCTCGGAACCGCCCCGCGAGCCCTTCCGCTTCCGCACCTCCGTCGCCCGCCCGGGTGACACGCTCCTGATGTGCAGCGGCGGTCTCGCCGACCCGCTGCGGGGCGAACCCGAACTGGGCGAGTACCTCGCCGAGCGGTGGTCCCTCCCGGACCCGCCCGGCCTGGCCGCGTTCCTCGCCGACTCGCAGGTCCGGGTCAAGGGTTACGCGGACGACCGTACGGCCGCGGCGGTGTGGGAGGCGTGAGCGCGCGGCCTGTGAGGTGATGGAACCCGGAGGGATCCCGGCAGACCGAAGGGGCAGACGAGAACCATGGCCAAACAGAACGTCGCGGAACAGTTCGTCGACATCCTCACCCGCGCCGGGGTGAAGCGCCTCTACGGGGTCGTCGGCGACAGCCTCAACCCCGTGGTCGACGCCGTCCGCCGCAACTCCGCCATCGACTGGATCCACGTACGGCACGAGGAGACCGCCGCCTTCGCCGCCAGTGCCGAGGCCCAGATCACCGGCTCGCTCGCCGCGTGCGCCGGTTCCTGCGGTCCCGGCAACCTCCACCTCATCAACGGCCTCTACGACGCCCACCGCTCGATGGCCCCGGTCCTCGCCCTGGCCTCGCACATCCCCTCCAGCGAGATCGGCCTCGGCTACTTCCAGGAGACCCACCCCGACCGGCTGTTCACCGAGTGCAGCCACTACAGCGAGATGATCTCCAGCCCGCAGCAGATGCCGCGGCTGCTGCAGACCGCCATCCAGAACGCCGTCGGACGCAGCGGCGTCAGCGTCGTCACCCTGCCCGGGGACATCGCCGACCGGCCCGCCCCGGAACAGGCCGCCGAGACGGCCCTCGTCACCTCCCGGCCCAGCGTGCGCCCCGGTGACGCCGAGATCGACCGGCTGGTCGAGATGATCGACGAGGCCGGCAAGGTCACCCTGTTCTGCGGCAGCGGCACGGCCGGAGCGCACGCGGAGGTCATGGAGTTCGCCGGGAAGATCAAGGCCCCGGTCGGGCACGCCCTGCGCGGCAAGGAGTGGATCCAGTACGACAACCCCTTCGACGTCGGCATGAGCGGACTGCTCGGGTACGGCGCCGCGTACGAGGCCACCCACGAGTGCGATCTGCTGATCCTGCTCGGCACCGACTTCCCCTACAACGCGTTCCTCCCCGACGACGTGAAGATCGTCCAGGTGGACGTGCGGCCCGAGCACCTCGGCCGCCGCTCGAAGCTGGACCTGGCGGTGTGGGGCGACGTACGGGAGACGCTGCGCTGCCTCGTCCCGCGGGTGAAGGAGAAGAAGAACCGCCGTTTCCTGGACCGGATGCTCAAGAAGCACGCCGACGCGCTGGAGGGGGTGGTGAAGGCCTACACCCGCAACGTCGAGAAGCACACGCCGATCCACCCCGAGTACGTGGCGGCCGTGCTCGACGAAGTCGCCGCCGACGACGCCGTGTTCACCGTCGACACCGGCATGTGCAACGTCTGGGCCGCCCGGTACATCTCACCCAACGGCCGCCGCCGCGTCATCGGCTCCTTCTCGCACGGCTCGATGGCCAACGCCCTGCCCATGGCGATCGGCGCGCAGTTCACCGACCGCAAGCGGCAGGTCGTGTCGATGTCCGGTGACGGCGGCTTCTCCATGCTGATGGGCGACTTCCTCACGCTGGTGCAGTACGACCTCCCGGTGAAGGTCGTCCTCTTCAACAACTCCTCCCTCGGCATGGTCGAGTTGGAGATGCTGGTCGCCGGCCTGCCGTCCCACGGCACCGCCAACAAGAACCCGGACTTCGCGGCCGTCGCCCGGGCCTGCGGTGCCCACGGGGTGCGGGTCGAGAAGCCCAAGGACCTCCGGGGGGCCCTGAAGGACGCCTTCAAGCACAAGGGCCCGGCCCTCGTCGACGTCGTCACCGATCCCAACGCGCTGTCCATCCCGCCGAAGATCAAGGCCGAGATGGTGACCGGGTTCGCCCTGTCGGCCTCGAAGATCGTGCTGGACGGCGGCGTCGGCCGCATGCTGCAGATGGCCCGCTCCAACCTGCGCAACATGCCCCGGCCGTAGGGGGCCTGACCGTCGCTCGCGACGTTCCGCGGACTCTAGCCGTAGGGCGTCCACCGGCGGGACGAGGTGTCGTACAGATAGCGGGGCCGGCCCTCCAGGGCGCTGGTGCGGAAGGGCCGGCCCCGGTCGTCGATCCGGACCGTGCCCCTGCGGCCCTGCGAGGACCAGTCCAGCTCCAGGTACCACCGGCAGTCGCACGACCGGGTGCCCGCCGTTACCAGCAGCACCTCGGGCTCCCGCGCGGAGACCCGGTAGGGCATGCGCACCGCCGGTATGGGCCTCCCGGCGTCGCTCCCTGCGACCGCGCGGGCGAGAGGCCGGTCCTTGTCCAGGTCCACCTCGAAGTACCGCGGGGTGACGGCCCCGCCGCAGCCCTGGTCCATCGCGTAGGCGTTGCCCTCGACGGGTGCCGTGCGCCCCACCACGCGCACGCGCAGGTCCTCCAGCACGACGGCCGTGTCGGTCCGTCCCTGCACCGACAGCCGTACGAGCGTCTCGCCCGCGTGCACCGCGCCCTGGGTCGCGGCCCAGGTGCCCGCGTCCTGCGGTACGGGGGGCGGGGGAACCTGGGCCGGGGGCTTGGTGATCACGTAGTCGTGTCCGCAACCCAGCTTCCACGCCTGGGAGTCGGCGGACCAGGTGAGGGGTACGGCGGCGGACGTGCCGTTCCGCGGGGGAGCGGCGGACCGGGCGGACGGCGAAGGGCCGGCCGTGCCGTGCTTCCGCCCCTTCCTCCCGTCCTTCTCCGGGGCGGTGGAGGACGACGACGGGTCCGGGGTGGGCGAGTCGCTCGGCGCGGAGGAGCCGTGCCGTCCGGGCCGTCCGGTCGGGTCCGCCCCGGGATCGGCCGGGGCGACGGTACGGGCCGGGCCGTCGGCGGCGTCCCGCCGTCCGTCCGGCAGAGCGGCGAGACCTCCCAGGGCCGCCAGCAGCGCGCCGGCGGCGGCGAGGCCGGCCGCGAGACGCCTGTGGCGGTGCCAGGGGCGGCGGGGGCGTGCGGCGTGCGGGGCAGGGAGAGTCACCGGGTCCGCTTCGCCCGGGCCGTCCTCGCCTCGCGGAATTCCGTCCGTCCCGGCAGAGGCGTCCGCCGCGCGCACGCTCGACGGGGCGCCCGCCTCCTGGTACGCGCCCGCGCCCCGCGCCGCTTCGGCGTCCCGCACCGCGTGCGCGCCCTGCGGGGCGCCCCGGCCCGGCGCCGCGCGCCCCTCCTCGGCGGCGTCCCCCACCGCCGCCGGCTCCCCGGCCTCCGCCCTGCCCCCGTCCCGTGCGGACCCGTCACCCTCCGCCGCGCCCTGGATCCCCGTCGGCCCGTCACCCTCCGCCGCGCCCTGGATCCCCGTCGGCCGGTCACCCTCCGCCGCGTCCTGGATCCCTGTCGGCCTGTCACCCTCCGCCGCTTCCCCGGCCGCTGCGGCCGCGTCACCCTCCGCCGGGCCCTCACCGCTCTCGGCGCCCGAGTCGCCCGCCGCACCGGCGACGACGCCCGCCGCACCAGAGCCTCCCGCCGGACCCGCGCCCTCTCCGTCACCGGCAGCGACCGCCGAGCCTGCGCCCTGCCCCGCGCCCGCGCTTCCCGCCGCACCGGCGACGACGGCAGCCGCACCCGCGCCTCCCGCCGCAGACGCGCCCTGCCCCGCACCGGCGCCTCGCGGCGCACCGGCAACGCTCGCCGAGCCTGCGCCCTGCCCCGCATCCGCGCCACCCCGCCCCGCACCAGCGCCGTGCGCCGCACCGGAAACGCCCGCCACCCCCGGGCCGTCCACCGCACCGGCAGCGACGCTCGCCGCGCCCGCAGCGACGCCCGCCGCGCCCGCGGCGACGCCCGCCGCGCCCGTGCTCCCCGTCCCGTCCGTGCTCCCCGTCCTGTCCGTGCCCTCCACCGGTCCGCCCGCGGCCGCACCAGCCCCTGCCATGCCGCCGCCGCGTGGCCGTTGCCGTGCCGCCACCGCGACGAGCCAGCGGCGGTGCAGTTCCAGGCGTTCGTCGGCCGTGGCCCCGCACAGCGCCGCGAAGCGCTCCACGGGCGCGAAGTCCACCGGGACCGCGTCGCCGGCGCAATACCGGTGCAGCGTCGAGGTGTTCATGGCCAGGCGGCGGGCCAGCGCACCGTAGCTGCGGTCCGTGCGCTCCTTCAGGGCCCTCAGCAGCGCCGCGAACTCCCCGACGCCGTCCACGTCCTTGCGTGCCGACACCGTTCCCCCGTCCTCGTGGTCCGACCGGGCCCGGAACGGCATCCCAGGCACCCCCTGTACCTGCACGTCAGACGGGCTGGGATGGTTCCACCGTGCCGGATCGGGCGCGGGCTGTTGCATCCGCCCGGTGTGACCGCTGATGCTTCTGGTGCCGCACCGAGCAGGTCCTGGCCGACCGGCCGGCCTCGGGCGGCATCGACCATCCACGTACGCATTCACGGGGGGACACCCATGCCCAAGCACATCCGAGCGAGCGCGCTCACCGCACTCACCGTCGCGGCCCTCGCGGCGGGCACGGTCCTCACGGCACCGGCCGCCGGTGCCGCGACGCAGGCCGCCGCACCGAAGTTCCTGTCGGCGTCCCAGCTGCCGCCGCACCCGAGCTCCACCTGGACGGCCGGCCCTGTCACCGAAGGGTTCCCGGAGGGACTCGGCACCTGCGTCAGCACGGAGGGCGTGCCGTCCTACGACTACCGCTACCGCGAGTTCCGGACCGACCTGGACACCAGCGCCGTACAGCTGACCGTCGTGGCGGACACGGCCACCCTGGCCAAGGCCCTGGCGAAGCACTACGACGACCTGATCCGCACCTGCGCCGACCGCATCGAGCAGGCCTACCCCGACACCGAGGCCGGGAGCCGCTACTACGGCAAGCTGGCGGTCGAGGAGGGCGCCCAGGTGCGGGGCCTGCACACGGAGACCTCGTGGGGTGCCAACGACGTCTCGCTGATGTCGGTCGGACGTGACGGCAGGACCGTCACCGTCGTGCAGTGGGGTCAGATGGGCGACTTCGGCGACGCCCCGGTGAGCGCCTTCAAGAAGACGACGACCACCGCCGTCAACAAGCTCTACTGACCGGGCGGCCACCGGCACAAGGGCCGTCCTCCGCCACGGGGGTGAGGAGGACGGCCCCGCACCGGCCGTGCCCGGCGACGGAAACCGTCGTACTTCGGCCAACTTCCGGCGAGCCCCGCCCCCGCGAGCCGGTGCGCTCCTCCCGTCCCCGCGCACGCGTCCGGCGACAGCCGACACACGGCTCGTCGTCCGATCTCCGGCGGTCAGCAACCGTGCGGAGACCCTGACCGGCCACCCACTTGACCCGCTGCCCCCGGCCGGTGTACTGCCCGGCGGGCCGCCACCGGACCCGGATGCCCGTTCCGGTGGCCGAACACCCGGCCGTCGGCGAGCGGGCATGACTGGCGCGTGCCCGGTGGGGCATGGATCCCCGTGAACGTGTTCGACCAAGGGGGAACCGACATCGGCGCGCGGGCGGGGGCCATGGAGAGGCAGGCACGGGGAGGCGGTCCCACGGCGACGGGGGCCTTCTCGGTGGACACGACGGGGGACGGGGCGGAAGAGGTCGCGGAGCGCGAGCCCGAACCGCAACTGCGCCGCAGACTCGGGCGGGCGGACCTGCGGGCCGTCCCGGAGGCCCGCAGGGCCCTGCGGGAACTGCTCGGGCGGTGGGGCAGGCCACCCGGACGCTCCGACCTCCCCGACATCGCGGAACTGCTCACCAGCGAACTCGTCACCAACGCGATCGTGCACACCGACCACGACGCGGTCCTCACGGCCACCGTCGGACCCCGCGGACTGCGCGTGGAGGTACGGGACTTCGTGGCCCGCAGACCCCGGGTGCGCACCCCGGTCCCCGACGAGGGCACGGGCGGGCGCGGCCTGTTCCTGGTGGAGTCCCTCGCGGACGACTGGGGGGTACGGCCGCACGACGTGGGCAAGTCGGTCTGGTTCGAGCTCCAGGCCCGCGCGGCGTGAACGCCGAAGGGGGCGCGGTCCGCCAGAACCGCGCCCCCTTCCGGTGCCGCTGCGTCAGCCGAACTGCTGCTCCAGGTCCTTGAGCTTGCGCTCCAGGGAGTCCAGACGCGGCAGCGCCTGGGTGTCGTCCTCCGCGGTCAGGTCCACGGTCACCGGGTCAGCTCCCTGACGGACCGGCTGCAGGGAGGGACGCGAGCGGACGGGCAGGGGATCCGGCGCTATGGCAGGCTCCGCGGAGGCCTGCGAGGATGCGCGCTCCACCTGCACCTCCACCTGCCGGCCGCCACCGCGGCCGAAGTGCCCGCGGTTCCCGCGGCTGATCGCCTTCAGCTGCGCCCGCTCCACGCGCTGCTGGTCGCGCCGCCGCTGACGGGCCTCGTCCTTCTTGCGCTTGTCGTCACGGACCTCGTCCACCGCCTCGTCGAGGCTGCGCACGCCCTCCAGCAGCATCAGCGACCAGGCGCCGTACGTCTCCCGGGGAGCACGCAGCCAGCGCACGATGCGGATCTGCGGCAGCGGGCGCGGCACCAGGCCCTGCTCGCGCAGGGCGGCGCGGCGGGTCTGCTTCAGCGCCCGGTCGAAGAGCACCGCGGCGGACAGGGACATGCCGGCGAAGAAGTGCGGGGCACCCGCGTGGCCGACGCCCCGGGGCGCGTGCACCCAGTTGAACCAGGCCGCGGCGAAGGCGAACGTCCAGACCAGTATCCGGGAGCCGAGCGCGGCGTCACCGTGGCTGGCCTCGCGCACCGCCAGCACCGAGCAGAACATCGCCGCGCCGTCCAGGCCGAACGGGACGAGGTACTGCCAGCCGCCCGTCAGGCCGAGGTTCTGCTCGCCGAAGCCGACCAGGCCGTGGAAGGAGAGTGCGGCGGCGACGGCCGCGCAGCAGAACAGCAGGACGTAGGAAACGGTGCCGTAGATCGCTTCCTTGCGCCTGCGGCGCTCCTCGCTGCGCTCCCAGGAGTCGTCCGCGCTCGTGTCCTTGACCGAGGAGCGCTTGCCGCGCGCGAGCACCGCCACCGCCGCCAGCATGCCCAGCAGGAGCACGGCGCCGGGAAGCAGCCAGTTCAGCGATATGTCGGTCAGTCTCATTCGGGGGTCCCTTGCAGTGGGATAGGGCGTAACGCCCGCCATAGTGGCCCAATCCCGTCGGCCCTCAGGGGGTTTCGGGGCAAGAGGCCGCCAAGGAAGTGCAAGGGGATGCCCAGGGCGACGTTCTGCTCGAACTGCCGCTTGAGGGGCGGGAGTTGAGTTCGAACAAGACTACCCGTACGAGTGGTTCTCCGGAAAGTTCCCGCCACGCGCGGGGAGACGGTGATCCGCCTGGAGGCGTACGGGGGGCCGGTGTTGTGATGATCTTACGGGTCGCCGGGGGGTGATCACGCCCGACGCCGCGTCACCCTGCTGTGGCCAGCAGCTTGCCGACCCGGTCCGCCTCGCAGGTGCGGGGGCAGGTGGCGCAGGTGTCCTCGGGGCGCAGGGTGTAGAACATGCAGCAGCTCGCCCGCTCCCGGGTGCGCAGGGGCTCGCCGCCCGGCCCGGTCAGCTCCCGGAAGGCCGGTGTGCCGACGTACGGCTTGACCGCGCCCGGCAGCAGCAGTTCCAGCTCGCGCATCGCCCGCCGCTCCTCGATCTCGCCGAGCTGCTGCGCGATGTACCAGACGCCCTCGACGATCTCGTCCGTCGCCATGCCCCACAGGGCCCGGCCGCGGCGCCGCATCCGGGGCCCGAACCCGGCCAGGACCGGTTCCATGTGCGCGGCCACAGCCGACCGCACCTGCGCCCGCAGCGCCTCCTCGTCGGGCACGACGCGGGCCCCGGGCAGGACGGCCGCCTCGTCGCCGGGCAGGCAGGCGAAGCCTGCGGGGCGGACGGCCAGGTGCCCGAGGGGGTGTCCCGCGGCGGTCCGGTCGTACGAGACGTGCGTCACGGGGTAGTACGG
This sequence comes from Streptomyces sp. NPDC026246, assembly GCF_055567995.1. NCBI lineage: Bacteria > Bacillati > Actinomycetota > Actinomycetes > Kitasatosporales > Streptomycetaceae > Streptomyces > Streptomyces sp. NPDC026246. Next base: position 179,576 of record NZ_JBVHPJ010000001.1, read on the forward strand.
GACCCTGCGCTGCAGGAACCAGGGGACGGTGATCAGCAGGCAGGCGGGCCAGGCGTAGCGGTGCAGACCGAAGCTCGCGACGACGTCGGGGCGGGCGCGCTGTCCGTAGTCCCGCTGGATCTGCTCCTCGTCCCAGGCCAGGAAGGCGTCGAGCGCGGGGCCGGCCGCCGCGAGGTCGGCTGCGGCGGCCCAGCCGGCGCCTCGCGGCAGCGCGTCCCCGGCAGCGAGTTCCGTGACGGCGAGCCCCGGGAGGACCTCGGCCAGACGGGCGTAGGCGCCGGAGACGGCCGAGCGGGGCGCGGGCATGTGATCACCGATCCGTCTGGGTCGAACAGGCTTCCTGAAGGTAAGGCTTACCTTACCGAAGATCGCGGAAAAGGGAACCGTGCAGGGGGACCGCGGATGTGAACCGCCGGCCGATGCGCTTATGGTGCTTGACGGGCGAGTAGCAACCCGCCGTAATGACCCCAAGTACCGACACGTCACCGACACGTCCGGAGGAGGACCTTGTGAAGCAGGGCACGCAGGGCCCCGCCGGGACCGGACTGCCCCGCACGCGTCCGGCCGCCGCGGCCGGGGAGGCCCGGGTGCCGCGGCAGGCCGGGGCGGTGCGCGGTGAGCACACGCACAGTGAGCCGCCCGCCCCGGGTGCCGCGCGGGAGCGGCCGGTCGTGCAGCGGGCCTCGGTGCGCGGGCAGATCCTCGACGCGCTGCGCGCGGCGCTGGTGGCCGGGGACCTGCGGCCCGGCGAGGTGTACTCGGCGCCCGTGCTGGGGGAGCGGTTCGGGGTCTCCGCCACACCCGTGCGCGAGGCCATGCAGCAGCTGGCCCTGGAAGGCGCCGTGGAGGTCGTGCCCAACCGCGGCTTCCGGGTGGTCGAGCGCGGGGCGCGGGAGCTGGCGGAACTGGCGGAGGTGCGGGCGCTGATCGAGGTGCCGGTGCTGCTGCGCCTGGCACGCACCGTCCCCGCGGAGCGCTGGGCGGAGCTGCGTCCCCTCGCCGAGGCGACGGTCCGGGCGGCGTCCTCGGGCTGCCGGGCGACCTACGCGGAGTCCGACCGGGGCTTCCACCGGGCGGTGCTGTCCCTGGCCGGCAACCGCCAGCTCGTGCAGATCGCGGAGGACCTGCACCGCAGGGCGCAGTGGCCGCTGGTCGGGGGCGGGCCGGGTGTGCGCGGCCGGGCCGACCTGGTGGCGGACGCGCATGAGCACACGGCGCTGCTGGACGCGCTGATCGCCCGGGACCTGGAGGTCGTGCGGGCGCTGGCCGGGGAGCACTTCGCGGGGGCCGTGGGCGCGGGCTGAGCGGACATCCGCCGTACGCCGACACCCCCTGGCCCGCCCTCTCCTGCCGCAGGCCGGGGGCGGACGGGCCGGGGAGGGCCCGGGGTCAGGCCGTTGCCGCCGGGGGCACGGGGGCGAGATGGCGGGCCAGCCAGGTGGGAACGCCGCCGAGCAGGCGGAACAGGCGGCGGGCCTCCTCCCGCAGGCGCGACGCCTCCGGCTCGGTCTCTGTTTCGGCCAGGGACACCAGCGCGGGTGCCGTGCCCACCAGGTAGCCCAGTTCCTCACGGATCCGCAGCGACTCCGCGAAGCCGTGTCGCGCCTCCGCCAACTCGCCCTCCCGCAAGGCCAGTCCGGCCATGTGGCGCCAGGTGAAGGACAGCAGCAGCGGGTCGGCCAGGGCCGTCGCCCCGGCGTGGGCGCGGCGGTAGGCGGCGCGTGCGGCCTGGGGCGAACTGGTCAGGTTCTCCGCCACCAGCCCGCGGCGGAAGTCGAGCAGGGCCCGCTGCGGAGCCCCCGGAGGTACCAGCGCCGCGGCCCGGCCGAGCGCGGCACGGGCCTCGTCGGCCCGGTCGCGCACCGCGAGCACCGTCGCCGCGTAGGCCAAGTACCCGCGTTCACAAGCGGCCGCGCCCCGCTCCTCGTCGCCGTGGGCCACCGCCTCCGCCGTGCGCAGCGCGTCCTCGGCCTCCTCCCAGCCCTGCTCGGTGTACAGACACCGTTCGACCAGCAGCGCCGCGCGCTGCAGCGCCGCCGCCGGGGTGGTCGGCGGCAGCAGTGCGGCCGCGTCGGCCCAGCACCCGCGCGAGCGCAGCCGCCATACCGCGGTCTGGAGGGGATCGTCACCGGCGGTCGTTCCGTTACCAGACATGGCGGTATGCGCCACGTTGCCCTCCCCGAGCACGCCATCGAGCTGTTGAGTGGTGGCGGCATCTCAGCATGAATCGGCGGGCCGGGCCAAGAGGGCGGGTGAAGGATTTCACAAAGTCGTGGGACTCGGCGGCGGCCCGGGACCCGGGCCGTGCCAGCCCTTGTCTCAGCTCATCCGCAGTGCCAGGAAGAAGTCGAGCTTGTCCTCCAGCCGGGAAAGGTCACGCCCCGTCAACTGCTCGATCCGGCCGACGCGGTAGCGCAGCGTGTTGACGTGCAGGTGCAGACGGGTGGCACAGCGGGTCCAGGAGCCGTCGCAGTCGAGGAACGCCTCCAGGGTGGGGATCAGCTCCGCCCGGTGGCGCTGGTCGTAGTCGCGCAGGGGATCCAGGAGGCGGGCGGTGAAGGCGCGGCGGACGTCGTCGGGGACGAAGGGGAGCAGCAGGACGTGGGAGGCCAGTTCCTGGTGGCCCGCCGCACAGACCCGGCCCTGCCGGGCGGCGGCCACCCGGCGGGCGTGCCGGGCCTCCTCCAGGGCGCCGCGCAGGCCCTCGGCCGAGTGGACGGCCGCGCTGACTCCGAGGGTGAGCCGCCCGTCGCCGTCGAGCCCCGCCGTCAACGGGTCGCGGACCGACTCCAGCAGGGCGTCGGCGAGGACGCCCGTCTCCGACCCGTCGGGCTCCGCCGTGACGGCCGGGAGGGGGACCAGGGCGATGGCCTCCTCGCCCGTGTGGGCGACGGCGATGCGGTCGGAGGGGTCCGGCCCGGCCGCCGCGGGGTCGACGAGGATCTCCTCCAGCAGGGCCTGCGCCACCGGGCCGGTCTCGGTCTGCTCGCCGTCCCAGTCGACCCGGGCCACGATCACCTGCCAGTGCGGCGCCGCTCCCAGGCCGGGCAGCAGCACCGGAGCGGCCACGCGCAGCCGGGCGGCGATCTCACCGGGCGCGGCGCCCGTCTGGACCAGCTCCAGCACCTCCTGGGCGAGCCTGCGGCGGACCGTACGGGCCGCGTCGCGGCGGTCCCGTTCGACGGCGATCAGCTGGGTGACGCCGTGCAGCAGGTCCAGGCGCTCCTCGGCCCAGTCGCCGGCGTCCGCCTCCACGGCCAGCAGCCAGTCGGACAGCGCGCTCTCGCGGGCGTCCCGGACCGGCTGCGGGGGACGGCCGGTGGAGCGCACGGGGAACAGGGAGTAGGTGGTGGCACCCAGGACGACCCGGTGGGGGCCGCGGCGGCCGGTGCGGGTGGCGGTGAGGTGCTCGCCCGCGAGCCGGGCGCACACCTCGGCCGGCAGGGCGGCCCCGGCGCTCTTGGAGCCCGCCATCAGGCGGCCGGTGGGGGAGAGGACCCAGGCGCGCAGGTCGAGGTCGGAGCCCAGCAGGTCCAGGACCACGTCGGGGCCGCCGCCCGCCGGGCCGGACGTCATCATCCGGCGGTGGCGGTCGACCACCGCCGCCAGGTCCCCGGCGCGCTCGCCGGAGACCTGGCGCACCACATGCTCGGTGATCGTCGCGAAGGCCACCGACTCGTGTACGGCCAGGAGCGGCAGGCGGTGCCGGGCGCACGCGGCGACCAGGTCCTCCGGCACGTCCCCGAGCTCGGCCTCGCCCGCGGCCAGGGCCGTCACGCCCGCCTGCACCAGGATCCGGACGAACGGCTCCGAGTCACCGGCGTCCCGGCGCCAGGCCAGGCCCGTGAGCACCAGTTCGCCGCCCGAGAGGTAGCGGCTGGGGTCCCGCAGGTCGGTGGTCATCACGCCCCGCACCGTGCGGTCCAGCTCGTCCTGGCCGCCGAGCAGCTTGAGGCCCAGCGCGTCCGTCTCCAGCAGTGCGCGCAGCCGCATTCTCGTCGCCGCCGTTCTTTGTCTCGAAAACTATGGTGGATCTAGGAAAGGCATCCCCGGGGAACGCCTGTTCGGCGGGTGGATGAGCAGGGCTCGCCGCCTGGGAACCGTGTCCCGGTTGTGTCCCAGGTCACGCGGCTGTGTCGCGCGTTTCCACAGGAGAACGAGGAGGTTTCGGATGGCCTCCGTTCATACGAATCTACAAGATGCCCGCCGTGGCCAGCCAACTCCTTCATGGTTTCCGTGACTGACCCCGTCGGAGCACGGGCCTGTGTACTGAGGCCACTACGCGTAAACAGCACATGAACGAGCCGGGACCGCCGCACACGGATTGGCTCAATCTGAACGCCCCACGAGAAGACGAAGAAGAGAGCCGGTCATGGACTTCCTTCGCCCCGCCAGCTGGGAGGAGGCGCTCGCCGCGAAGGCAGAGCATCCCACCGCTGTGCCGATTGCGGGTGGCACCGACGTGATGGTCGAGATCAACTTCGACCACCGCCGGCCCGAGTACCTCCTCGACCTGAACCGCATCGGCGACCTTTCCGAGTGGGAGGTCGGCGAGGAGAGCGTGCGCCTGGGCGCCTCCGTGCCCTACACGAAGATCATGGAGAACCTGCGCGCCGAGCTGCCGGGTCTCGCCCTCGCCTCGCACACCGTGGCCTCCCCGCAGATCCGCAACCGCGGCGGCGTCGGCGGCAACCTCGGCACCGCGTCCCCGGCCGGGGACGCCCACCCCGCCCTGCTGGCCGCGGGCGCCGAGGTGGAGGCCGAGTCGGTGCGCGGCACCCGCCTCATCCCGATCGACGCCTTCTACACGGGTGTGAAGCGCAATGCGCTGGAGCCCGACGAGCTGATCCGCGCGGTGCACGTCAAGAAGGCGGACGGGCCGCAGCAGTTCTCCAAGGTCGGCACCCGCAACGCCATGGTGATCGCCGTGTGCGCCTTCGGGTTCGCGCTGCACCCCACCACCCGGACCGTGCGCACCGGCATCGGCTCCGCCGCGCCGACCCCCGTGCGGGCCAAGGCCGCCGAGGAGTTCCTGAACGCCGCACTGGAGGAGGGCGGCTTCTGGGACAACGGAAAGATCATCACTCCGTCGGTCGCCAAGCAGTTCGCGGACCTGTGCTCCGCCGCCTGCAACCCCATCGACGACGTCCGGGGCACCGCGAGCTACCGCCGCCACGCGGTCGGCGTCATGGCCCGCCGCACGCTGACCTGGACCTGGGAGTCCTACCGCGGCGAACGCCGCCTCACCGAGGGAGCTGCGTGATGCGCGTCAACTTCACGGTCAACGGCCGTCCGCAGGAAGCCGACGACGTGTGGGAGGGCGAGTCCCTGCTGTACGTGCTGAGGGAGCGGCTCGGCCTGCCGGGCTCGAAGAACGCCTGTGAGCAGGGCGAGTGCGGTTCGTGCACGGTCCGCCTGGACGGCGTGCCGGTGTGCTCGTGCCTGGTCGCCGCCGGGCAGGTGGAGGGCCGCGAGGTCGTCACCGTCGAGGGTCTCGCCGACCACGCCAGGCAGCGCGCCGAGGGCGGCTGCGCCTCCGGCGCCTGTGGCACGTCGCTCCAGGACGCCCAGGGCTGGCAGGCCCGGGGCACCGACTCGCAGACCGGCGAGGGCGGCGAACTGGCCCCCATCCAGCAGGCGTTCATCGACGCCGGCGCCGTCCAGTGCGGCTTCTGCACCCCGGGGCTGCTGGTCGCCGCCGACGAGATGCTGGAGCGCAACCCCAACCCGACCGACGCGGACATCCGCGAGGCGCTGTCGGGCAACCTGTGCCGCTGCACCGGCTACGAGAAGATCATGGACGCGGTCCGCCTGGCGGCCGCCCGGCAGTCTGAGGCGGTCTGATCGTGTCATCCCCCAGCGGAACCCCCACGAAGATCACCCAGGGCACCCCGACCAAGGGCGGCATCGGCGAGTCCACGCTGCGCCCCGACGGCACCCTCAAGGTCACCGGCGAGTTCGCGTACTCGTCCGACATGTGGCACGAGGACATGCTCTGGGGCCAGATCCTGCGCTCCACGGTCGCCCACGCCGAGATCGTCTCGATCGACACCGGCGAGGCCCTGGCCACCCCCGGCGTGTACGCCGTGCTGACGTACGACGACCTGCCCACCGAGGTGCGGAACTACGGCCTGGAGATCCAGGACACCCCGGTCCTCGCGCACGGCAAGGTCCGCCACCACGGCGAGCCGGTCGCGCTCGTCGCCGCCGACCACCCGGAGACCGCGCGCCGCGCCGCCGCGAAGATCAAGGTGGAGTACCGGGAGCTGCCCGTCGTCACGGACGAGGCCTCGGCCACCGCACCCGACGCGATCCTCGTCCACGAGAACCGCGACGACCACCACAGCGGTCACGTCCCGCACCCCAACATCGTGCACCGCCAGCCGATCGTGCGCGGGAACGTGGCCGAGGCCCGCGAGCGGGCCGACGTCATCGTCGAGGGCGAGTACACCTTCGGCATGCAGGACCAGGCGTTCCTCGGCCCCGAGTCCGGCCTCGCCGTGCCGGAGGAGGACGGCGGCGTCCACCTCTACATCGCCACCCAGTGGCTGCACAGCGACCTGCGCCAGATGGCGCCCGTCCTCGGCCTGCCCGAGGACAAGGTGCGCATGACGCTGTCCGGCGTCGGCGGCGCCTTCGGCGGCCGCGAGGACCTGTCGATGCAGATCCACGCCTGTCTGCTCGCCCTGCGCACGGGCAAGCCCGTCAAGATCGTCTACAACCGCTTCGAGTCCTTCTTCGGGCACGTCCACCGCCACCCCGCCAAGCTGTACTACGAGCACGGGGCCACCAAGGACGGCAAGCTCACCCACATGAAGTGCCGGATCGTCCTGGACGGCGGCGCCTACGCCTCCGCGTCCCCGGCGGTCGTCGGCAACGCCTCCTCCCTGTCGGCCGGCCCCTACGTCATCGACGACGTGGACATCGAGGCCGTCGCCCTCTACACCAACAACCCGCCCTGCGGCGCCATGCGCGGCTTCGGCGCGGTGCAGGCGTGCTTCGCCTACGAGGCGCAGATGGACAAGCTCGCCGCGAAACTCGGCATGGACCCGGTGGAGTTCCGCCGGCTCAACGCCATGGAGCAGGGCACGCTGATGCCGACGGGCCAGCCCGTCGACTCCCCGGCCCCGGTGGCCGACCTGCTGCGCCGCGTCAAGGCCATGCCGATGCCGCCGGAGCGGCAGTGGGAGTCCAGCGAGGGCGCCGACGTGCGGCAGTTGCCGGGCGGCCTGTCCAACACCACGCACGGCGAGGGCGTCGTCCGTGGTGTCGGCTACGCCGTCGGCATCAAGAACGTCGGTTTCTCCGAGGGGTTCGACGACTACTCCACCGCCAAGGTCCGCATGGAGGTCATCGCCGGGGAGCCGGTGGCGACCGTGCACACCGCCATGGCGGAGGTCGGCCAGGGCGGCGTCACCGTGCACGCCCAGATCGCCCGGACCGAGCTGGGCGTCACCCAGGTGACCATCCACCCGGCCGACACCCAGGTGGGCAGCGCCGGTTCCACGTCCGCCTCCCGGCAGACGTACGTCACCGGCGGCGCGGTGAAGAACTCCTGCGAACTCGTCCGCGAGAAGGTGCTGGAGATCGGCCGCCGCAAGTTCGGCACCTACCACCCTGCCTGGGCGACGGCCGAACTGGTCCTGGAGGGCGGCAAGGTCGTCACCGACGGCGGTGAGGTCCTCGCCGACCTGGTCGACGTGCTGGAGGGCGAGACCGTCGAGATCGAGGCGGAGTGGCGGCACCGGCCGACCGAGCCCTTCGACCTGCGCACGGGGCAGGGCAACGGGCACGTGCAGTACTCCTTCGCCGCCCACCGCGCCGTCGTCGAGGTGGACACCGAGCTGGGACTGGTGAAGGTCGTCGAACTGGCCTGCGCCCAGGACGTCGGCAAGGCCCTCAACCCGCTGTCGGTGATCGGCCAGATCCAGGGCGGCACCACCCAGGGCCTGGGTGTGGCGGTGATGGAGGAGATCGTCGTCGACCCGAAGACGGCGAAGGTCAAGAACCCCTCCTTCACCGACTACCTGATCCCGACCATCCTCGACACGCCGACCATCCCGGTCGACGTCCTCGAACTCGCCGACGAGCACGCCCCGTACGGCCTGCGCGGCATCGGCGAGGCACCCACCCTGTCGTCCACCCCGGCCGTGCTCGCGGCGATCCGCGCCGCGACCGGGCTGGAGCTGAACAGGACGCCGGTCCGCCCGGAGCACCTGACCGGCACCGCGTGAGAGCTCTCCGGGCGGCGCACCGGAACGTCACACTTCCGCGCCGCCCGGAGGACCGGGAACCGCACCGCTCGCGGTCCCCGGGAACCGACTGATCGTTCGTCTCGGGCCGTCCCCCGGGTCGTGCGGCCGAAGCACCTTCCCAAATCCCGTACGTCGCCGTGACGAGCAGCGGGTGCCCCTTTGAACCTTGGGAGTAGGCCCACATGACCCAGCAGTCCGTAGAGCCGAGGACCACAGCCGACGACGCGGGCGAAGGCACCCGCGTCCCGGCCGGCAGGTCCTGGCTCGACCGGTACTTCCACATATCCCTCAGAGGGTCGACCGTCGCCCGCGAAGTGCGCGGCGGCATCACGACCTTCATGGCGATGGCGTACATCCTCCTGCTCAACCCCCTGATCCTGTCCGGCAAGGACGTGGCCGGGGGCACGCTCGGGCAGCAGGCCCTGATCACCGCGACCGCGTTCGCCGCGGCCCTGACCACCCTGCTGATGGGCTTCATCGGCAAGGTGCCCCTCGCCCTCGCCGCCGGCCTCTCCGTCTCCGGGGTCCTCGCCTCCCAGGTCGCACCCGAGATGACCTGGCCGCAGGCCATGGGCATGTGCGTCATGTACGGCGTCGTCATCATGCTGCTGGTGGTGACCGGCCTGCGCGAGATGATCATGAACGCGATCCCCCTCGCCCTCAAGCACGGCATCACCATGGGCATCGGCCTGTTCATCGCGCTCATCGGTTTCTACAAGTCCGGCTTCGTGCACCAGGGTGAGGCCACCCCCGTCACCCTCGGCCCGGCGGGCGAGCTGGCCGGCTGGCCCGTGCTGCTCTTCGCCGGCACCCTGCTGCTGATCTTCATGCTCCAGGCGCGCAACGTCCCGGGCGCCATCCTGATCGGCATCGTCAGCGGCACGGTCGTCGCCGCGATCCTGAACGCCGCCGGGGTCGTCGACCCCAAGCAGTGGGCGGGCGGCGCTCCCGAACTGCACGGCAGCGCCGTGTCCATGCCCGACTTCTCGCTCTTCGGCGACGTCGAGTTCGGCGGCTGGGGCGAGGTCGGCGCGATGACCGTCGGCATGATCGTCTTCACGCTGGTGCTGGCCGGGTTCTTCGACGCGATGGCCACCATCATCGGCGTCGGCACCGAGGCCAGGCTCGCCGACGCCAAGGGCCGGATGCCGGGCCTGTCCAAGGCGCTGTTCATCGACGGTGCCGGCGGCGCGATCGGCGGTGTCGCGGGCGGCTCCGGCCAGACCGTGTTCATCGAGTCCGCCACCGGTGTCGGGGAGGGCGCCCGCACGGGTCTGGCCTCCGTGGTCACCGGCCTGTTCTTCGCGGCCTGCCTGTTCTTCACCCCGCTCACCGCGATCGTGCCCCAGGAGGTCGCCTCCGCTGCGCTCGTCGTCATCGGCGCGATGATGCTGATGAACGCCCGGCACGTGGACTGGGCCGACCGGGCCACCGCCGTCCCGGTGTTCCTGACGGTGGTGCTGATGCCCTTCACGTACACCATCACCACCGGTGTCGCCGCGGGTGTCATCTCCTACGTCGCCATCAAGACCGCCCAGGGCAAGTGGCGCGAGATCGGCGCCTTCATGTGGATCCTCACGGCGGTGTTCCTCGTGTACTTCGCCCTCCACCCGATCGAGAGCTGGCTCGGCGTCCACTGACGCCCCGCCCCCGCCCCGACACGACAGCCCGAAGGAGACCGAGACACATGCTGGACATCGCCGAGGAGCTGAACCGGTGGGTCGAGCAGGGCCGTGACTTCGCCGTGGCCACCGTGGTGGCCGTCGGCGGCAGCGCACCCCGCCAGCCCGGCGCCGCGCTCGCGGTGGACGCCGACGGCACGGCGATCGGCTCGGTCTCCGGGGGCTGCGTGGAAGGCGCGGTCTACGAGCTGTGCGCGCAGGCGCTGCGGGACGGCGAAACCGTCCTGGAGCGCTTCGGCTACAGCGACGACGACGCCTTCGCCGTGGGCCTGACCTGCGGTGGCGTCATCGACATCCTGGTCACCCCGGTACGGGCCGCCGACCCGGTCCGGCCGGTGGTCGCGGCCGCGCTCACCGCCGCCGCCGGAGGGGAGGCGGCGGCGGTGGCGCGGATCGTCTCCGGCCCGGTCGACCTGACGGGCCGGGCGCTGCTGGTCCGCCCCGACGGCTCGACCGCCGGTGGCTTCGGCGCCCATCCGGAACTGGACCGCACGGTCGCCGCCGAGGCGGCCGCCTTCCTGGACGCGGGCCGCACCGGCACCCTGGAGATCGGGGAGCAGGGCTCCCGCTGCGGAGCGCCGCTCACGGTCCTGGTCGAGTCCTCGGTCCCCGCACCGCGCATGATCGTGTTCGGCGCGATCGACTTCGCCTCCGCCCTGGTCCGCGTCGGCAAGTTCCTCGGCTACCACGTCACGGTGTGCGACGCCCGCCCCGTCTTCGCCACCCGCACCCGCTTCCCCGAGGCCGACGAGATCGTCGTCGAGTGGCCCCACCGCTACCTGGAGGGCACGGAGGTCGACGCCCGCACGGTGCTGTGCGTCCTGACCCACGACGCCAAGTTCGACGTGCCCCTGCTGCAGCGGGCCCTGCGCCTGCCGGTGGCGTACGTGGGGGCCATGGGCTCCCGGCGCACCCATCTGGACCGCACCGCACGTCTGCGCGAGGTCGGCGTCACCGACATGGAGTTGAGCCGCCTGCACTCGCCGATCGGGCTGGACCTCGGCGCCCGTACGCCCGAGGAGACGGCGCTGTCGATCGCGGCCGAGATCGTCGCCGGGCGGCGCGGCGGGAGCGGGGTGCCGCTGACCGGGGCGCACACGCCGATCCACCACGCGCCGGAGTCCGGCACGGTGGGCCGGATCGGCTCGGTGGCCTGACCCCCGGCGGGGGCCGCACCTGACACCCGGTGGGGCTCGCACCTGACACCCGGCGGGGCCGCACCTGACACCGGCCGGCGCCGCACCGGTGCCGTCAGGGCAGCCGGAGCAGGTGGTTGACGGTCCGCCCGAAGACCCGGCGCGCGGAACGCCGCAGGACACCGTCGAACAGTGACGGCACGAACCGGACGCGGATCTCCTCGCGCCACAGCACCCGTGTGCGCCCGCCCGGCCCCGGCCGCACCTCGAGCTCGGCCCAACCGAGCACCACCCGGCCGCGCTTGACCAGCCGGCACCTCCCCGGGGCGCCGTCCGCGGGCGGCTCCCACACCGTGACCTCCATCGGGTCGTCGAAGCCGAGCGGACCGGCGCCCGAGCGGGCCACGACACGCGTGCCCTCGCGCGTCGGCCCCGGCGGGACCACCCGGACGACGGTCAGCGGCACGGTCTCGCCGTGCCGCTCCCATCGCGTGATCCGCCGCCACGCCTCGTCGAGGGGGAGCGGCACCGTGCGCTCGAGCAGGAAGTTGGCCACCCCCCGATCGTAGGGAACCCGCGCCGTCCACCGCGCCGGTCGCGCCCCCGTCACCCGGTCGGCTCAGCCACCGGCCCGCCGGGTCCGGCCGCCCGTCACCGGTACACCTCGCCCGGCTCCGCCTTCCCCGGGGCCAGCAGGTGGGGGACCGTCACGAACACATAGCCCCGTTCCTTCAGGGCGTCGATGATCCCCGGCACGGCCGGCACCGTGCCGTCGTAGATGTCGTGGAGCAGGATGATGCCGTCCCGGGACGACTGGGCCAGGACGCGACGGGTGATCAGGGCCGGGTCGGTCGTCGTGTAGTCCTTCGCCGTCACGCTCCACAGCACCTCGGACAGGCCGAGTTCGCGGCTGATCTCGTGCACGGTCTCGTTCGTGCGGCCCTGCGGCGGGCGCATCAGGGTCGGACGCCGTCCGGTGAGGCGCTCTATCTCCTCGTTGGGGCGGCGCAGTTCCTCGCGTATCCGCTCGGGGCTCAGCTCGGTCAGTATCTTGTGGTCCCAGGTGTGGCTGGCCACCTCGTGGCCCTCGTCGGCCATGCGCCGCACCAGCTCCGGGTACTTCGCGATGTGCCGCTCGCCGAGGAGGAAGAAGGTCGCGGGGACCTGCTTCTCCTTCAGGATGTCCAGCAGGCGGGCCGAGTGCTCGCTCGGCCCGGCGTCGAAGGTCAGGGCGATGCACTTGACCTCGCGGCAGTCCGCGACGCCGATGCGGGCCGCCTGGGTGCCCGCGGCTCCGCGTGCGCGGACGGTGCTGGGAGCCGTGGCGTCGGACCCGGAGCAGCCGCTCAGGGCGGCGGTCAGGGCCACGGTCACCGCGAGCGCCCCGAACGTCCGGAACCCCGCCCCCGTGTTCGTCGTCTTGCCGGTCGGAATCTTCTTGGTCGGAGAAGGCATGCCGGGACTATACATGTGGTGTATACACGATATGTATAGCGGTCCCGGGTACCCGATGGCCGCCTGCGCAGGCGTACCGCCGGGGCGCACGGCAGGCTGCTGGCATGACACCGGACCCGGCAGCCGAGCCGACGCCGCCCCGTCTTCTCGTCCTGCGCGCCCTGGGCCTCGGCGACCTCCTCGCCGGGGTCCCCGCCCTGCGGGCCCTGCGCCGGGCCCACCCGCACCACGAACTGGTGCTCGCGGCCCCCGCCGGGCTGGCACCGCTCGCGCGGGCGACGGGAGCCGTGGACCGGCTGCTGCCCGCGTCCGCGCCGGGGCGGGAGGTGCCCGCATCGCTCGACTGGAGCGGCCCGCCCCCGGACATCGCCGTCGACCTGCACGGCAACGGACCGCTCAGCCACCGGCTGCTGACGCACCTGCACCCCGCGAAGCTGCTCGCCTTCGCCCACCCGGACACGCCGGACATCGCCGGACCGCCCTGGTACGCCGAGGAACACGAACGCGACCGCTGGTGCCGGCTGCTGCGGTGGTACGGCGTCGACGCCGACCCGGGCGACCTGCGTCTGCCCCCGCCGCACACCCCCTCCCCGGCGCCCGGCGCGGCCGTCCTGCACCCCGGCGCCGGATCGCCCGCCCGCTGCTGGCCCGTCGAGCGCTACGCGGCCGTCGCGGCCGGGCTGCGCGCCAGGGGCCTGCGGGTCGTCGTCACGGGGGGCGCCGACGAGGGCGACCTGGTGGCGCGGCTCGCCAAGCAGGCGGACCTCGCCGACACGGACGTCTTCGGCGGCGGGCTGCCCTTCGGCCGGCTGTCCGCCCTGGTCGCCGGCGCGTCCTGCGTCATCAGCGGCGACACCGGCATAGCGCACCTCGCGGTCGCCCACGGCACGCCGTCCGTCACCCTGTTCGGGCCCGTGGCGCCCAGCCGCTGGGGCCCGCCGCCCGACCCCCGCCACCGGGCGCTCTGGTACGGCCCGGAGGGCGACCCGCACGGCCGCCGCCCCGACCCCGCCCTGCTGCGCATCACGCCTGAGAAGGTGCTGCGGGCCGCCGGCGAACTGCCCGGAATCCGGTCCGGGCGGAAGGGAACCCGGCACCCATGAACGGCCGGGACCCGGACGCCTGCCGGGTGGGCACCGTCATCGCCGCGCGCGACCGCTCCGCCGCGCTCGCCGAGCCCCTCGGCCACCTGCTCGCGCAGGACTTCCCCGAGGTGCACCAGCCGGCCCTGCCGCTCGACCACGGCGCCCTCGCCCGTTCACCCGGCTGTGCCGCCCGGTCGGCACCGCCCTGCGCCGGACCGTGAGCCCGGCCCGTACGGTGGCGCGGGACGCGGCCTCGCTGCGCGCCTTCGCCCTGTCCTGGGTGCTGCGCGAGCGCCGGGTCCCACCCCACGAGGTCGCGTCCCGGCTGCGCCTGCTGGAGCCCGCTCAGCGCGTCTCCGAGGCGCGCCGCCGCACGGGCTGAACCCGCACCGGGCCGGTACGGGCCCCGGCGCCGGAAGGTGCGGGGTCGTTCAGCCGCCGCACCAGCGGCACATGAGCCGGAAGGCGGCGAACAGCGTCAGCGGCCACAGGGCGGCGAAGGCCCAGATCACGCCCGGCTCACCGGTGACGATGCCGGCCACCATGAGCGTGACCGACACCGCGAGCAGCAGCAGCACGGTCCACCCGCGGGGACGGTAGGCGCCGACGCGGGCCACGATCCGGGTCGGGTCGGGGCGGCGGTTGAGCCGGCCGGTGCGCATCCGGCGGTTCAGGCGGCGGTCGCGGCGCAGCACGCGTTCCATCTCGTCGAGGATGCGCTGCTCGTTCTCGGGAAGTCGGCCGATGGACACGCGCTTTCTCCTTCCGGACGGCCGGACCGTCGCCTCCCGGGGAACGTGCCGCGGGACGTGCAGGCGGGGACGTACAGCGGGTGCCCCCGGAGTCCCGGGGACTAACCGGGCACGGGCCGGGCCAGTGCCTCGACGAGCCGGTCCGCGCTGTCCGGCGCGGCGCCCTCCCGGAACCCGTCCCGGATCTGCCGCGCGGCCACCCGCCCGCCGGTCAGGCACCAGTCCCACCAGCGGTCCAACTGCCGTACGCGCAGCCCTTCGGCGGGCACCAGCGCGGGCCAGCCGCAGGCCCGGGCCTGCGCGCTGAGTCTGGCGCCGCCCCGCACCGGGTCCACGGCCAGCACCGGTGTGCCGACCCGCAGCGCGATGACCAGCCCGTGCAGCCGGTCGGTGACGACCAGGTCCAGCCGGGCCAGGACGGACTGCAGTTGGGCGGGTGTCGCGCTCAGGTGCCAGTCGTGCGTGTCGAGCCGCGTCTCCAGCTCGAGCCGGGCGCAGTCCTTCGCGGCCAGCCAGCGCGTCACCTCCTCGGCGACCTGGCCGTGCCGCCGCTGCGCCCCGTACTCGTGCCGGCCGTGGGTGAGGATCACGCCGACCACCGGCCGCGCCGGCACCTGCGGGGCGCGGGCCGCCAGGTCCTCCACGGGCTCCCGGTCCGGTGCGTCCCGGGGGAGCACCCGGTGGAAGCCGGTCACCGCGACGCTGTCCGGGTCGATGACCGAGGTGCCCACCGCGATCCGCACACAGTGCGCGAAGCGCCGGTGCAGCTCCTCCACCTGCGGCCCGTGCAGCGGACCGCAGACGAACACCAGGTGCGTGTAGTCGGCGGGCCGCAGCCGGTCCAGATGCAGGGCCTCCGGCCGGAACCCCGGGCTCCAGGCGATGTCGTGGGGGATGCCCGTGCCCCGCAGGACGTCCTCCACCCGCCGCAGGGCCAGGACGTCCCCGGCGGTCGCCTCCCCGTCGGGGAAACTGAACCACCCGGTCAGCAGGACCCTGCGCGGTCGTATGTCCTCGTGTGTCTGCACACGCCCTGAGTGCCCCGCCCGGCACCGGAGCAATCGGGGCAAAAGGTACGCCGTCGTACGCTGGACCCATGCGCCCCTCGCCGCAGCCGCCGCTTCCCCTCACGGTCCGGCCGTCGGCGCCCGCCCTGGCTCCGCTGATCGGGGCGATGGGGTACGCCGCGACCCGGTGCACGCACGCCGCCGAACTGGCCCTGCCGACGGGCGGGGCGCAACTGCTGGTGAACCTCGACCGGGACACCCTCACCACCGCGCCGCCCCGCGGCGCCCGGCGCAGCACCGGGGGCGCCGCCGTGCTCGGGCCGTTCACCGGTCCGGCCGTGATCGACCCGGCGCAGCAGAGCGCCGTCGTCTGGGTGGCGTTCCGTCCCGCCGGGCTGCGCCCCTTCCTGCCCGTCCCCGTCGGTGAGGTGCGCGACGAACTGGCCGGGCTCGGCGACCTGTGGGGCGCCGACGGCGCGGTGCTGCGCGAGCGGCTGCTGGAGGCCATGGCCGCCGGCGGTCCCCATGCCGCACTGCGCACGCTGGAGACGGTCCTGCTGGAGCGGTCCCGGGGCCCTCTGACGCCCGACCCGGCGATCAGCCGCGCCGCGCTGCTGCTCGACCGGGGCGCGCCCGTGGCCGAGGTCGCCGACCGGCTCGGCTGGACACCGCGGCGCCTGGCCCGGCGCTGCACCGGCGAACTGGGCGTCCCGCCCAAGCGCTACGCGCGGGTCCGGCGCTTCCAGCGGCTGCTGCGACGGGTGAACGCCGGGCAAGCGCCGCCGGACTGGGCGGCGCTCGCCGCGGACTGCGGCTACCACGACCAGGCCCATCTGATCCACGAGTTCCGCGCGCACGCCGGCATCACCCCGGGCGCGTACGCCCCGCGCTCGCCGCGGGAGGGCAACCACGTACCGCTTCCCGGGTGAGGCGCGCCGGGACGGCTGTTTTCTACAATCCACGGCCACCGCCCACCCGTCATCGTGGGGCCATGACGAACGCCGGCGGCAAGCCCGCCCTCACCCGGCTCCACGCCCGGCTCGTGGTCTCCGACGGGCCCCGGGCCGTCGACTTCTACCGCACCGCGCTGGGCGCCGAGGAGATCGAGCGGTACACCGGCCCCGGGGGCCGGATCGTCCACGCCATGCTGCGGCTCGGCGACGCGGTCATCGCCGTCAAGGACGCCGCCGACGGCGACCAGGCGCCCCCCACTCTCGGCGGCACCCCGGTGATCATGGCCCTCGACGTGTCCGACGCCGACGCCGTCGCCGACGCCATGCTGCGCGCCGGGGCGAGCGTCGTGCACCCCGTGGCCGACCAGCACTACGGACAGCGCGGCGGACGGCTGGCCGACCCGTTCGGGCACCAGTGGATGATCTCCCAGCCCCTCGAAGACCTGACGCCTGATCAGATCCAGCGGCGCACCGACGAGCTGTTCTCGTCCTGAGACGGAACCCGCCCGGGTGGCGGTCAGGTGCGGCCCGCGACCGGCTCCTCGATCGGGGCCTGCGCGTCCACCTTGCCGCCCGGGTGGCGCAGGGCGCACAGGAAGGCGATGCCCAGGGCGACGGCCATGCCGTAGAAGACCCACTGGTTGGCCTCGGCGAAGTCCATGCGGATCGCCGACATCGCGTCCCGGGTCGCCTCGGCGGCCGGGCCGGTGCCGGTGGGCGGCCGGGCGTCGCCGTTGCCCGTGACCGACTCGGTGACGTCCCGCGCGACGCTCTCGGCCGTCCCGGTGGGCACGCCCCGCGACTCCAGGGAGCCCGTCACCTTGTCCGTCGTGACGTGCGTCAGCATCGTGCCGTAGATCGCCATGCCCACGCTGGCCGCGAAGTTGCGCACCGTCTGGGTGATGCCGGTGACCTCGCCGTAGGAGGTGCCGATGGCCCGGTTCACGGCGTCCGTCGACGCCGGGGCCAGGATGAAGCCGACTCCCGCCCCGGCCAGCGCCGCGTAGAGCCACTGGTCGTGCATGGTCAGGTTGGTCAGTTCGCCCGCCCACAGCGCGAACCCGACGGCGCCCACCACACCGCCCAGTTTCAGCGCCGGTCGCGCCCCCTTCTTGTCGAGGATCCGGCCGCCCCACTGGGAGGCGATCGCGAAGCCCACGAAGAAGTACAGCAGGAACAGCGCCGCCTGGTTCGGCGAGGCGCTCAGCGACACCTGCGCGTACACCGACGCGAAGAAGAACAGCGGGACGAACGCCAGCATCGCGAAGAACAGCACCAGCGCGTCCACGCTGAACGCCTTGTCCCGGAAGACCCGCAGGTCGATCAGCGGATGCTCCACCCGGCGCTCGTAGCGGACGAACCCGGCCAGCACCGCGAGGCCGCCCACGATGCACAGCCAGGTCGCCCAGCTGCCCCAGCCCCAGGAGAACGCCTGCTGGAAGCCGAGCACGCTCAGGCCCATGCCGAGGGCGATGAGGACGGCACCGGGCACGTCCAGCGTGCCGGAGCGCCGCCGGTCGGAGATGTGTGCCAGGGCCGTCAGCACCAGCGCCACGATCGCCACCGGGACGTTGACCCAGAACACCGACCGCCAGGTCCAGTTGGTCAGCCAGCCGCCCAGGAGCGGCCCGATGGCGGTCAGCGCACCGGTGACTCCGAAGAACAGGGCGAGGGCGCGGCCGCGCCGCTCGACCGGGAAGACGGCCACCACCACGGCCAGGGCCGCGGGGAACAGCAGCGCCGCCCCCAGCCCCTGTGTGGCCCGGAAGACGATCAGCCAGGCCTGCGCGGCGTCGCCCGCGGGGACGCAGCCGCACAGCACCGACGAGACGACGAAGACCAGCGTGCCGATGACGACGACCCGGCGCGGGCCGTACAGGTCCGCGAGCCGCCCGCCGAGCGCGAAGAACGCCGCGAGGGACAGCAGATAGGCGTTGACCACCCACTGCATCCCCGAGGACGACAGACCCAGTTCCCGGACGATGTCCGGAGCCGCGATCGACACGATGGTCTGGTCGATGAAGGTCATGGCGACGGCGAACATCATCGCCGCCAGCGCCAGCGACTGCTGTGACACGGTTCGGGAGGGGGACGCGGTCCCGCGCCCCGGGCGCACATTGCTCACACGGCCAGTCTGCGCGCGGCGGAAACATGCCGCATCACGGGGCATCTGCCGCCTCTTGCGTAACGGCAATACCGCCGAACGGACCTCACGGCAATACCTCGGTCGTGTGAGGACGACCTCCCCGGCCATGTGACCGTGGTCCGCCACGGATACCGCGTCGACCGTGCAGGATGCGGGCACCAAGGAGGACAGGCACAAAGACGAGGAGAGGCAGACGATGGTTCCAGCGGAAGCTGAACCCCAGAGGATCGGCATTCCGGCCGAATCCACTGCGGGCGAGACCAGGGTGGCGGCCACACCGGCCACCGTGGGCAGACTCGTCGCGCTCGGGTACGACGTGGTGGTCGAACCGGGAGCGGGAGCCGCGTCCCGCTTCTCCGACACGGCCTACGAGGAGGCGGGGGCCCGCCTGGGCGACCCGTGGCAGGCGGAGATCGTGCTCAAGGTCAACGGCCCCTCCCCCGAGGAGATCGGCCGGCTGCGCGACGGGGCGACCCTGGTCGCGCTGATCAGCCCCGCGCTCAACCCCGAGCTGGTCGAGGAGCTGGCCCGGCGGCCCGTCACCGTGCTCGCCATGGACGCCGTGCCGCGCATCTCGCGCGCCCAGTCGCTGGACGTCCTCAGCTCGATGGCGAACATCGCGGGCTACCGGGCCGTGGTCGAGGCCGCGCACGCCTTCGGCCGGTTCTTCACCGGCCAGGTGACCGCCGCCGGCAAGGTGCCGCCCGCCAAGGTCCTGGTGGCCGGCGCCGGTGTGGCCGGCCTCGCGGCGATCGGCGCCGCCCGCAGCCTCGGCGCGGTGGTCCGCGCCACCGACCCCCGGCCCGAGGTCGCCGAGCAGGTCCGCTCGCTGGGCGGGGAGTTCCTCGCCGTCTCCACCGAGCAGGAGGTGAGCACCGACGGCTACGCCAAGGCCACGTCGGAGGACTACGACCGGCTCGCCGCGCAGCTGTACGCCGAGCAGGCCGCCGACGTCGACATCATCGTCACCACCGCCCTCATCCCGGGCCGCCCGGCGCCGCGGCTGATCACCGCCGAGGACGTCGCGCGCATGAAGCCCGGCAGCGTCATCGTCGACATGGCCGCCGCCCAGGGCGGCAACGTCGAGGGCACGGTCGCGGGCAAGGCCGTCGTCACCGACAACGACGTGACGATCATCGGCTACACCGATCTGCCCGGCCGGCTCCCGGCCCAGGCCTCGCAGCTGTACGGCACCAACCTCGTCAACCTGATGAAGCTGCTCACGCCGGGCAAGGACGGCCGCCTCGTCCTCGACTTCGACGACGTGGTGCAGCGTTCGATGACCGTGGTCCGCGACGGCGAGAAGACCTGGCCGCCGCCCCCGGTGCAGGTGTCCGCCGCCCCGGCCCCCGCCGCCGCGAAGGACGCCGCCGCGCCGGCCCAAGAGGCGGCGGCCAAGTCCGCCCGGCCCGCGTGGGCCTCCTACGCCCTCGTCGCCGCCGGCGCGCTCGCGCTGTTCCTCGTGACGGCCTTCTCCCCGAGTGAACTCCTCGGCCACTTCACGGTGTTCGTCCTGGCGATCGTCATCGGCTTCTACGTCATCGGCAACGTGCACCACGCGCTGCACACCCCGTTGATGTCGGTCACCAACGCCATCTCCGGCATCGTCGTGGTCGGCGCGCTGCTGCAGATCGGGCAGGGGGACACCGCCGTCACCGTGCTGTCGTTCGCCGCGATCCTGCTGGCGAGCATCAACATCTTCGGCGGATTCGCCGTGACCCGCCGCATGCTCGGCATGTTCTCGAAGGGCTGATCAGGGATGACCACAGACACGGCCGCCCAGGCCGCCTACGTCGTCGCGGCGCTGCTGTTCATCCTCAGCCTCGCCGGACTCTCCCAGCACCGGACCTCGCGTTCCGGAGTCGTCTGGGGCATCGCGGGCATGGTCGTCGCGCTCGCCGCGACCGTCGGTCTCGCCTCGCGCAGCATCACCGCCACCGGACTGGTGCTGATCGCCGTCGCCACGGCGGCCGGTGCCGGCCTCGGCCTGTGGCGGGCCCGGGTCGTCGAGATGACCGGCATGCCCGAGCTGATCGCCATCATGCACAGCCTCGTCGGTCTCGCCGCCACGCTGGTCGGCTGGAACGGCTACCTCGACGTCGACGCCGAACTGTCCGGCTCGCTGCTGGGCATCCACCACGCCGAGGTGTTCATCGGGGTGTTCATCGGCGCCGTCACCTTCACGGGTTCCGTGGTGGCCTACCTGAAGCTCTCCGCGCGCATCGCCTCCCGTCCGCTGACGCTGCCGGGCAAGCACGTGCTGAACATCGGCGCGCTGGTCGCCTTCGTGGGGCTGACCATCGCGTTCGTGGCCCGGCCGAACATGGGCCTGCTCATCGCGGTCACCGTGGTCGCCCTGGCGCTCGGCGCGCACCTGGTCGCGTCCATCGGCGGCGGTGACATGCCGGTGGTGGTGTCCATGCTGAACAGCTACTCGGGCTGGGCGGCGGCCGCCTCGGGCTTCCTGCTCGCCAACAACCTGCTCATCGTCACCGGCGCGCTGGTGGGCTCCTCCGGTGCCTACCTGTCGTACATCATGTGCAAGGCGATGAACCGGTCCTTCATCTCGGTGATCGCCGGCGGCTTCGGCACCCCGGCCGCGGCGGCCGAGGAGGGCGAGCAGGGCGAGCACCGGGAGATCAGCGCCGAGGAGACCGCGGAACTCCTGCGCGACGCCTCCTCGGTGATCATCACCCCGGGCTACGGCATGGCCGTCGCCCAGGCGCAGTACCCGGTCGCCGAACTGGCGCGCAAGCTGCGCGAGCGGGGCGTCGAGGTCCGCTTCGGCATCCACCCGGTCGCCGGCCGGCTGCCCGGGCACATGAACGTGCTGCTCGCCGAGGCCAACGTGCCCTACGACATCGTCCTGGAGATGGACGAGATCAACGACGACTTCGCCGCCACCTCGGTCGTCCTGGTCATCGGCGCCAACGACACGGTCAACCCGGCCGCCACCGACAACCCGTCGAGTCCCATCGCGGGCATGCCGGTGCTGCACGTGTGGGAGGCGGCGAACGTGGTCGTCTTCAAGCGGTCCATGGCCGCCGGCTACGCGGGCGTGCAGAACCCGCTGTTCTTCCGCGAGAACACCCAGATGCTCTTCGGCGACGCCAAGCAGCGCGTCGAGGACATCCTGCGCGGGCTGGACGCCCTGGACAGCCCGGTCCGCGAGATGGCCGGCACGTCGGGCTGAGCCGACACACACCCACGCGCGAGGGCCGGCTCGACACCGTCGAGCCGGCCCTCGCATTCATGCGGTCAGTCCGTGCCGGACTCCATCGCCGCGCGGTCCAGCCAGGCGTCCTCCTCCGAGACCTCGCCGCGGGAGGCGATGGCCTCGGCGCCGCCCTGCGGCAGCTCCGGCATGGTGCCGATCAGCCCGGTCGCGGCGGCCTGGGAGGCGCCGATGGTGGGGCTGCCGGTGCCGATCAGGCCGATGCCGGCGTACTGCTCCAGCTTGGCGCGCGAGTCGGCGATGTCCAGGTTGCGCATGGTGAGCTGGCCGATCCGGTCCACCGGGCCGAAGGCCGAGTCCTCGGTGCGCTCCATGGACAGCTTGTCCGGGTGGTAGCTGAACGCCGGGCCCGTCGTGTCGAGGATCGAGTAGTCCTCGCCGCGCCGCAGCCGCAGCGTCACCTCGCCGGTGACGGCCGCGCCGACCCAGCGCTGGAGCGACTCGCGGATCATCAGGGCCTGCGGGTCCAGCCAGCGGCCCTCGTACATCAGCCGGCCGAGCCGCCGGCCCTCGGTGTGGTACTGGGCGAGGGTGTCCTCGTTGTGGATCGCGTTGACGAGGCGCTCGTAGGCGGCGTGCAGCAGGGCCATGCCCGGGGCCTCGTAGATGCCGCGGCTCTTGGCCTCGATGATCCGGTTCTCGATCTGGTCGGACATGCCGAGCCCGTGCCGGCCGCCAATGGCGTTGGCCTCCATCACCAGGTCGACGGCGGAGGGGAACTCCTTGCCGTTGATCGACACCGGGCGGCCCTGGTCGAAGCCGATCGTCACGTCCTCGGTGGCGATCTCGACCGTCGGGTCCCAGAACTTCACGCCCATGATGGGCTCGACCGTCTCGACGCCGGTGTCCAGGTGCTCCAGCGTCTTGGCCTCGTGCGTGGCGCCCCAGATGTTGGCGTCGGTGGAGTACGCCTTCTCGGTGCTGTCGCGGTAGGGGAGGCCGTGGGCGAGCAGCCACTCCGACATCTCCTTGCGGCCGCCGAGCTCGGTCACGAACGCCGCGTCCAGCCAGGGCTTGTAGATGCGCAGGTGCGGGTTGGCGAGGAGGCCGTAGCGGTAGAACCGCTCGATGTCGTTGCCCTTGAAGGTCGAGCCGTCGCCCCAGATCTGGACGTCGTCCTCCAGCATCGCCCGCACCAGCAGCGTGCCGGTGACGGCCCGGCCGAGCGGGGTGGTGTTGAAGTACGCCCGCCCGCCCGAGCGGATGTGGAACGCGCCGCAGGTCAGCGCGGCCAGGCCCTCCTCGACCAGCGCCGCACGGCAGTCGACCAGGCGCGCGATCTCGGCACCGTAGGTCTGGGCACGGCCGGGCACCGAGGCGATGTCGGGCTCGTCGTACTGGCCGATGTCGGCGGTGTAGGTGCAGGGGACGGCGCCCTTGTCGCGCATCCACGCGACCGCGACGGAGGTGTCGAGACCGCCCGAGAAGGCGATGCCGACGCGTTCGCCGGCGGGCAGGGAGGTGAGGACCTTGGACATAGAAAGAGTATGTATCACTTTGCATAGTCATGCAAGCCGGGCGTGCGCATTCCCCGTTCCGGTTGCTCGTTCCGGTTGCTTCCGGCTCAGGTTCCCGCGGCCTCGGTACCGCCGCCGAGCGCGCCGAGGATCCGTTCGGCGGCCAGGGTCGGGGTCAGTTCGCCCTGCCGGACCCGCTCCTCCAGCACGGGCGCCAGCGCCCGTACCGCGGGATCGGCCTGGAGACGGCCGAGGAGTTCGTCGCGGACCATGCTCCAGGTCCAGTCGACCTGCTGGTCGCGGCGCTTGGCGGTGAGGCGGCCGGTGGAGTCCAGCAGTGTGCGGTGCTGCTCCAGGCGCTCCCACACCGTGTCCAGGCCCGTCGACTCCCGGGCGCTGCAGTGCAGCACCGGCGGCGTCCAGAACGCGTCCTTGCCGTGCATCAGCCTGAGCGCGCCCGCCAGTTCCCGGGCGGCGGCCCGGGCGTCGCGCTCGTGCGGCCCGTCCGCCTTGTTCACGGCGATCACGTCGGCCAGCTCCAGCACGCCCTTCTTGATGCCCTGGAGCTGGTCGCCGGTGCGGGCGAGGGTGAGCAGCAGGAAGGTGTCGACCATGTTCGCCACGGCCGTCTCCGACTGGCCGACGCCGACCGTCTCCACCAGGACCACGTCGTAGCCGGCCGCCTCCATCACCACGATCGACTCGCGGGTGGCCTTGGCGACGCCGCCCAGCGTGCCGGCCGTGGGGGAGGGGCGCACGAACGCCGCCGGGTCCACGGCCAGACGCTCCATCCGGGTCTTGTCACCCAGGATGGAGCCGCCCGTACGGCTGGAGGACGGGTCGACGGCCAGCACCGCCACCCGGTGCCCGAGCGAGGTCAGCAGCGTGCCGAACGCGTCGATGAACGTCGACTTGCCGACGCCCGGCACCCCGCTGACGCCGATCCGCCGGGCCCGGCCGCTGTGCGGCAGCAGCGCGGTCAGCAACTCCTGGGCCAGCGCCCGGTGCTGGGGGCGGGTGGACTCGACGAGCGTGATGGCGCGCGCGACGACCGCCCGCTTCCCGTCGAGCACGCCCTTCACATACGCGTCGACATCGATCACAGCTCGTGCCCGAGACCGTCCGACAGCCGCCGCACCAGGTCGTACGCCGCGTCCGGGATCACCGTCCCGGGCGGGAAGACGGCCGCCGCTCCCATCTCCAGCAGCGTCGGGACGTCCTGCGGCGGGATGACCCCGCCGACCACGACCATGATGTCCTCGCGCCCCTCCTCGGCCAGCGCCTCGCGCAGCGCCGGGACGAGGGTGAGGTGACCGGCCGCCAGCGACGAGACGCCGACGATGTGCACGTCCGCCTCGACGGCCTGCCGGGCCACCTCGGCGGGCGTCTGGAACAGCGGGCCGACGTCCACGTCGAAACCGAGGTCGGCGAAGGCGGTGGCGATCACCTTCTGGCCGCGGTCGTGGCCGTCCTGGCCCATCTTGGCGACCAGAATGCGCGGGCGGCGGCCCTCGGCCTCCTCGAAGGCGGACACCAGGGTGCGGGTGCGGTCCACGCTCGGGGACTCTCCCGTCTCGTTGCGGTACACGCCGGTGATCGTACGGATCTGACTCGCGTGCCGCCCGTACACCTTCTCCAGGGCGTCGGAGATCTCCCCGACCGTGGCCTTGGCGCGGGCCGCGTGCACGGCCAGCTCCAGCAGGTTGCCCTCGCCCGCGGCGGCCCGGGTCAGCGCGTCCAGCGCGTCCCGGCAGGCTCGCTCGTCGCGGTCGGCGCGCAGCCGCCGCAGCTTCTCGATCTGCTGGGCGCGCACCGAGGAGTTGTCGACCTTGAGCACGTCGATCTGCTCGTCGGTCTCCACGCGGTACTTGTTGACGCCGATGACCGGCTGCCGGCCCGAGTCGATGCGGGCCTGGGTGCGGGCCGCCGCTTCCTCGATGCGCAGCTTCGGGATGCCCGCGTCGATGGCCTTGGCCATGCCGCCCGCGGCCTCCACCTCCTGGATGTGCTGCCAGGCCCGCCGCGCCAGGTCGTACGTGAGCTTCTCCACGTACGCGCTGCCGCCCCACGGGTCGATCACGCGCGTCGTGCCCGACTCCTGCTGGAGCAGCAGCTGCGTGTTGCGGGCGATGCGCGCCGAGAAGTCGGTCGGCAGGGCGAGCGCCTCGTCCAGGGCGTTGGTGTGCAGCGACTGCGTGTGCCCCTGGGTGGCCGCCATCGCCTCGACGCAGGTGCGCGTGACGTTGTTGAACACGTCCTGCGCGGTCAGCGACCAGCCGGAGGTCTGCGAATGGGTGCGCAGCGACAGGGACTTGGCGTTCTGCGGATCGAACTGCCTGACCAGCTTCGCCCACAGCAGGCGCGCCGCCCGCAGCTTGGCGACCTCCATGAAGAAGTTCATGCCGATCGCCCAGAAGAACGACAGCCGGGGCGCGAACGCGTCCACGTCCAGGCCCGCTTCACGGCCCGCCCGGATGTACTCCACACCGTCGGCGAGGGTGTACGCCAGCTCCAGGTCGGCCGTCGCACCCGCCTCCTGGATGTGGTAGCCGGAGATGGAGATGGAGTTGTAGCGCGGCATCCGCTGCGAGGTGTACGCGAAGATGTCGGAGATGATCCGCATCGACGGCTTCGGCGGATAGATGTAGGTGTTGCGGACCATGAACTCCTTCAGAATGTCGTTCTGAATGGTCCCGGCCAGCTTCTCGGGCGGTACGCCCTGCTCCTCCGCCGCCACGATGTACAGCGCCAGCACGGGCAGCACCGCGCCGTTCATCGTCATCGACACGGTCATCCTGTCCAGCGGGATCCCGTCGAACAGCTGCCGCATGTCGAGAATCGAGTCGATGGCCACGCCCGCCATGCCGACGTCGCCCGTCACCCGCGGGTGGTCGCTGTCGTAACCGCGGTGCGTGGGCAGGTCGAAGGCGACCGACAGGCCCTTCTGCCCGGCCGCGAGGTTGCGCCGGTAGAAGGCGTTGGACTCCTCGGCCGTGGAGAAACCCGCGTACTGGCGGATCGTCCAGGGCTGGTTGACGTACATCGTCGGGTACGGGCCGCGCAGGTACGGCGCCGCGCCCGGGTACGTGTCCAGGAAGTCCAGGCCCTCCAGGTCACGGCCGGTGTACAGCGGCTTGACCGCGATGCCCTCCGGCGTCTCCCACAGCAGGTCGTCCCCGCCGGAGGCGTCCTTGACCGCGGCGCGCCACTCGTCGGGCGTGCCGTCGGCGGCCGGGGTGCCCAGCTCGATCCCGGAGAAGTCGGGGATGCCACGGGGGGCGGTCATCGGGCAACTCCCATACGGTCGAGGGTCGTGGAGAGGACGGCCACGGCGTCGCAGCCCGCGAAGACGTAACCGTCGACACCGGGATACTCCCCGGGCCGCCCGGCGAGGAACACGTGCGCGGCGCCCGCCTCCTTGAGCTCCGCGGCCCGGGCCGCCGCCTGCTCCTCGTACAGGGCGTCGCTGGAGCACAGCACGGCCTCACTCGCGCCGCTGGCCGCGAAGTCGCCCTCGGCGACCGGCTCGATGCCGCCCGCCTGGAACAGGTTGGAGGCGAAGGTGAGGCGCGCGGTGTGGGCGGCGGCCGGGCCGAGCGCGGCGAGGAAGATCCGCGGCCGGGAGCCGGTCGCGGCCAGGTGCGCGTCCGAACGGGCGCGCAGCGCCTCGAAGGCCTCGTCGCGGCGCACCCGCGGCAGCCCGCCCGACGGCCGCCCGGGCGCGGGCTCGCGCACCACCGGCTTCTCCGCCAGGAAGGGGAACTCGCTGACGCCGGTGACCGGTTCGCGCCGCTTGGCCAGCCGTCCGGTGCGCTCCCGCCAGGTCTCGGCGAGGTCCCGCTCGACGTCACCGGACCGCAGGGCGGCCGCCATGCCGCCGAGGCCCTCGATCCGCTGGAAGAACTCCCAGCCCGCGTGGGCGAGTTCGTCCGTGAGCCGCTCCACGTACCAGGAACCGCCCGCCGGGTCGATCACCCGGGCCAGGTGCGACTCCTCGATCAGGATGGTGGAGGTGTTGCGGGCGATGCGCCGGGCGAACGCGTCCGGCAGGCCGAGTGCGTCGTCGAAGGGCAGCACGGTGACCGCGTCGGCCCCGCCGGCTCCGGCCGCCAGGGTGGCGATGGTGGTGCGCAGCATGTTCACCCAGGGGTCGCGGCGCGTCATCATCACCGGCGACGTGACGGCGTGCTGGCGCTGCGCCCCGGCGGCCGGGGCGCCGCAGACCTGGGCGACCCGCGCCCACAGCCGGCGCGCGGCCCGCAGCTTGGCGATCGTCAGGAACTGGTCGGCGGTCGCCGCGTACCGGAACTCCAGTTGCGCACAGGCCTGTTCGACGTCGAGTCCGGCCTCGGTCAGGGCTCGCAGGTACGCCACCGCCGTGGCCAGCGAGGCGCCCAGCTCCTGCGCGGCCGACCCGCCGGCCTCGTGGTACGGCAGCGCGTCCACGGTCAGCGCCCGCAGCTGCGGGTACGCTCCGGCGCACCGCCGCGCCAGCTCGGCCGCCGCCGAGAAGTCCTGCCGCTCACCGGTACGGGCCTCGAACCCGAGCGGGTCCGCGCCCAGGTTGCCGCGGGCGGCCTCCGGCGCGACGCCCCGCTCCTCGTACAGCCGGAACAACTCCCGCGCGGCCGGCTCCGCGTCCCGCCCGGCGTCGAGCACCACCCCGGCCAGGTCGAGGTAGACCCCGTCGAGGACCGAGCCCAGGGAGGACACCGGGACGCCGCCGTCGCCGACGGTCAGCCACAGCGAGGTGACGCCGTTCTCCAGGTCGGCGAGCAGCGCGTCGCGGTCGGCCGCCGTGTGCCGCTGCCGTACGTCCCAGCCGCCGACCGTGTTGCCCTCGGCGCGGCCACCCCGAACGAAGGGGGCGAACCCGGGCAGCCCCGGTTCGGGGGCGGCGTCGCGGGCGGTGTACAGGGGACGGGTGCGCAACCCGTCCTCCAGCGCGGTGGACAGGGCTTCCTCGGCCTCGGCGCCCCCGACGTCCTTGCCCGACTTGCGCAGCACACCCGCCACTAGGCGCTGCCACTGCTCATGGGGCACGTCAGGGAACTCGCCGGCCAGCTCAAGCCCGTCGTCAGGCAGGACCGTCATGCTCGGATGCTAGGTCACGGACACGAACGTGCAGCAGAGGGGACGCCTGTGACCTTCCCCTCGCTCTGATTGTGACCCCGCTCTCGCCGCCCTCGCCGGGCCGCCGGAGGGCCGGCCGGGGCGGGAGGGAAGCCGGTGCCGCGGCCCGGACGACCCGAGCGCTCGCGGAGCTTGCCATGGCCCCGCAGACCGGCGGCCCGGCAGATCGACACGGGTCATGTGGACCACGACGGGGAGGCCCCCCGCCGGCCACGGCGCCCTGCACGTCCCAGCCCTCGGGAGGGGGCGGTGCACGGCGACTGTCCCGCCCCCGACGGGCGAAGCCCGGCGGGAGGCGGTGCGGCCCGCCGGGAAAGGTCAGGCCCGCCCTCGGGGTCGGGGGCGGGCCTTCTCGCCGGTGCTGGCCGGTCTTCTCGCCGGTTCTGGCGCGCCTTCTCGCCGGTTCTCAGGCCGTGGGCATCGGCGCCGCCTGCCCGGCGGGTACCGGGACGCGGACGGAGTCCATGACGAAGCCGCTGCGGATGCGGGCCGGCAGACGGTTCAGCGGGATCCTCAGGTCCTGCTCGGGCACCTCGTACTCCAGCCCGGCGAGCCGCGGGGCGAGGGCGGCCAGCAGGGCGATCGTGATGTCCTCGCCGGGGCAGCGGTGGCCCGTGGCGGGATCGCCGCCGCCCTGGGGGACCAGTTCGTCCCGGGCGGGCGGGTGCCCGAGGAAGCGCCGCGGCGCGAACGCGAGGGGTTCGTCCCAGAGTTCGGGGTCGTGGTTCTGCCCGTACAGGTCGAGCAGGACCATCGCGCCCCGCGGGATCTGCTCGCCGTGCCAGTCCAGGTCGGTGACGGCCCGGCCGCCCACGAACGGAGCGAAGGGGTAGAAGCGCCGCAGCTCGTGGGCGAAGGCCACGGCGTAGGCCGGGTCGCCGCCGCGCAGCTCCTCGCGGACGTCCGGGCGGCGCAGCGCGTGGCCCGCGTAGGCGACGAACCAGCACACCGCGACGGTGGGGCGGATGACGTTGAGCAGTTCGACCGCGGCGGTGCGCGGGTCGAGGAGCCGCCCGTCGGCGTCCCGGTGCCGGGCCACCACGTCCAGCACGGACCCGTCCGCGGCGACCGCCCCACCGGCCCGCACGCTCCCGACCAGGGCGCCCAGCCGGCCCTCCAGACGGGCCCGGGCCCGGCGGGCACGCCAGTGGCGCGGACCCGCCGTGGCGAAACCGTCGACCAGGGACACCAGGTCCGCCCCGACCGCGTCACAGTCCTCGAGCGGGATCCCGGCCCAGCGGCACACGCCCCGGGTGAGCACGCGGCTCGCCTCGTCGAACAGCACGATCCGGCGGCCGGGCCAGGAGCGCACCGTCTCGTCCCAGTCCGCGGTGACGGCGTCCACCACCCCGGCGACCGCCTGCGGCCCGGTGAGCAGGGAGAGGAACATGCCCTTGCGGCCGCGGTGCGTCGGGCCGTCCAGCGTGTGCACGGCCCCGTGCCCGAACAGTGTGCTCAGCACCGGGCCGGGCAGGGCCGTACCGCGCTCGACGTGCCGCTCGTCGTAGAAGAAGCGCACCGCCTGCGGGCCGTGCAGGGCCACGGCGTGCCGGCCCATGAGGCGGGTGCGCACCAGCGGGGCGTCCGTGCGGCGCCTGCGGTCGGGCAGCCACGTGTACCCCTTCGCCAGCAGGGCGAGCGAGCTGTCGGCGAGCACAGGGCGACGACTTCCATCCATGGCGCCGCGAGTGCCCTCCGGCCGCACCCGGAAACGCACCCGGAAACGCCCCCGGAATCCGGGAGGTTGCCTTGTGCACCGGGGGTACCCGCGGCGCACCGGGCGCTCGACGTGACGCGCCCCTCACGCCGGAAGGCAACCGCCATGAGCTCACGAACGCAGCCGACGACCGGTGCCCGCACCCCCGTCCAGACGGCGGCACTGCTGGTGGGAGCAGTGTTCCTGCTGGTCGGCATCCTGGGCTTCATACCGGGGATCACCACCGGGTACGACTCGATGGAGTTCGCCTCGCACGACTCCGGTGCCGAACTGCTCGGGGTCTTCCAGATCTCCATCCTGCACAACCTGGTCCACCTCGCGTTCGGCGTGGCCGGCCTGGCCATGTCCCGTACCGCCTCGGCCGCCCGCACCTACCTGCTGGCCGGCGGCGCCATCTACCTCGTGCTGTGGCTGTACGGCCTGATCATCGGCCACGACAGCGCCGCCAACTTCGTCCCGCTGAACACGGCCGACGACTGGCTGCACTTCTTCCTCGGCATCGGCATGATCGCCCTGGGGGCCCTGCTCACCCGCGGTCCGGCCACCGGAACCCGGAGGGCGTGACCTGGACGGCGGCCGCCTCCGCGCGACCGCCCGCAGCCCCGTTTGCCGTCCCGGCCGGTGGGGACCCGGCCGGGCATGACCACCAAGCGACGCCGCCTGCTGCGGCAGAACCGGATGCTGTGGCTGCTGGACCGCCTCGAGCGCGAGTCCGGGGCCGACGCGGTGATCGACACACTCCGCAAGGGCGTACGGGCCCTGCCGCTGGGGCGCGGCCGCGACCTGCTGCACGGCCGGTGGCTGGGGCACCCCGTGCACCCGCTGATGGTCCAGGTGCCGATCGGCAGCTGGCTCTCGGCAGCGGTCCTGGACCTGCGTCCGGGCCGTTCCCGCGAGGCCCGGCTGCTGATCGGCGTCGGGCTCGGGGCCGCCGCCCCGGCCGCCCTGGCCGGCTGGGCCGACTGGGCGGAACTGCACCGCCAGCAGCAGCGCGTCGGCCTGGTGCACGCCCTGTCCAACATCGCGGCCGTCGGGCTGTACGCGACCTCCCTCGCCTGCCGCGCCAAGGGCCGGGAGACGGCCGGCCGGACCTACGGGTTCCTGGGACTGACGGCGGTCGGCGTCGGCGGCATGCTGGGCGGCCACATGGCCTACCGGCAGGCCTCCGGCGCCAATCACGCCGAGGAGGTCCCGCACGTCGTCTCCGAGGGCTGGCACCCGGTCGGCGCCGTCGAGGAGTTCCCCGCCGGCGAACCCGTGCGGCGCACGGTCGACGACGTGCCGGTGCTGGTCGTGCGCGAGACCGGCGGGCAGATCCACGCCCTGGCCGAACGGTGCAGCCACCTGGCCGGGCCCCTCGCCGAGGGCACCGTCGAAGACGGCTGCGTGCGCTGCCCCTGGCACGGCAGCGTCTTCCGCCTCTCCGACGGCTGGAACGTACGCGGCCCGGCCACCGCCCCCCAGCCCTCCTTCGAGACCCGGATCACCGGCAACCGGGTCGAGGTGCGCCTGCGCCACCAGAACGGCGGCCGGCACACCGCACCGGACCGTGCCCTCACCGGACAAGGAAAGCGCAGCTCGGACAGGTAATGAACATGAATGTGACGCCCGTGGCGGAGAGCCGCCCGGCACAGAAGCTGCGCGGGCTGCTCCGCCGCACCCACCGGGGCTACTCCGGAGGCCACGACCGGCCGCTGGGCGGCTACACCGCCGCCATGGCGGGATTCACGGTGTTCACCACGGCCTGGGCGACCGCCGTCCGGCTGCGCGGACGCCCCGTCCCGGCGCGCCCCGAGCCGTGGGACGTCGCCCTGACCGCGGTCGCCACGTTCCGCCTCAGCCGCCTGCTGAGCAAGGCCTCGGTGACCAGCCCCCTGCGGGCCCCCTTCACCCGGTACGTGGGACCGCAGGGGCCGGCCGAACTGGAGGAGGAGGCGCAGCCCGACGGCCGGCACACGGTCGGCGAGCTGGCGACCTGCCCCTTCTGCATGAGCGTCTGGATCGCCTCGGCGCTCACGGCCGGTCAGCTGCTCTGGCCCCGGGCCACCCGCACGGCCATGGGCACGCTCACCGCACTGGCCGGGGCCGACACGCTGCAACTGGCGTACGGCGCGCTGGTGAGCAAGACGACGGGCGACTGAGCGGCGCCCACGGGTGTCTCCCTCCACCGGGGCCTGCCGGGTACCCGCCGTACGTGTTGCCACCCGGTGTCAGGCCGCGCTTCCGGCGCGACGGCGGCCCGGTCGGGCCAGGGCGTCGACGAGCTGGTCGCGGGTCATCTTCGACCGGCCCTCGATGCCCTGTTCGCCGGCCCGCTCGTACAGCTCGGCCTTGGTCAACTGCCGCAGCTCGCTGCGGCTCGCCCCCCGCTCACGGGCCTTCGGCGCGCGCGCCCGCTCCGGCCGCGAGGTCTTGGACGCGGTCCGGCGGGAGTCCTTCCCGGCGGATCCGGACCGCCGGGACCCGCCGCGCTTGCCGCCGCCCGAGGCACCGGCCTGGGCGAGGCTGCTCTCCAGCACCGCCATCAGGTCGACGACGCCGGTGGCCTCCGGCGGCCCCTCGGCCACGGCGACCTCCTGGCCCTCGGCCTTCGCCTTCACCAGCTCGCGGACCTTCTCCTGGTACGTGTCGTGGTACCGGTGCGGCTCCCACGGGCCACTGAGGGCGTCCACCAGCCGCAGCGCCATGTCCAGCTCCTTGCCGCGCCCGGCCCGGCGGGAGGGCACGTCGGGCAGTTCGGTGCCCGGGTCGCGGACCTCGTCGGCCCAGTGCAGGGTCTGCAGCACCAGGAGCTTGTCCTCGGCCCGCAGCGCCGTCAGATACTGCTTGTTGCGCATGACGAACGTGGCCACGCCCGCCTTGCCGGTCTTCTCCAGCGCCGCCCGCAGCAGCTCGTAGACCTTGAGGTACTCCTCGCCCCGCGGGGCGACGTAGTAGGTGCGGGCGAAGTACACCGGCTCGATCCGGTCCAGGTCGACGAAGTCGGAGATCTCGATGGTCTTGGACCGGCCCGGAGCGATCTCGTCCAGCTCGTCCGGCTCGACGATCACGTACTCGCCCTCGCCCACCTCGTAGCCCTTGACGATGTCGGAGGTGGCGACCTCCTCGCCGGTGCGCTCGTTGACACGCCGGTTGCGGATGCGGTCCCCGGTGCCGCGCTGGAGCTGGTGGAAGTGGACGGTGTGGTCCTCGGTCGCGGTGAACAGCCCGACCGGCACCGTGACCAGGCCGAAGGTGATCACGCCTGTCCAGATGGCCCGAGCCATGCCGCGCTCCGTCCCGTCCGTCCCCGGCGTGCCCGTCCGCCGCGGTGTCCCCTCCACGCTCGCACCGAGCGGGACGGCCCGCCCGCCGGGCGGCCGGCGGGGCACCCGAACGGCGTCCCTCAGAGCCAGTCGCGGCGCTTGAAGACCACGTAAAGGCCGACGCAGACCAGGCCCATCGCGGCGAGCGCGAAGGGGTACCCGAAGCTCCAGCCCAGCTCCGGCATGTGGTCGAAGTTCATGCCGTAGACCGTGCCGACGAGGGTCGGAGCGAACAGGATCGCCGCCCACGACGAGATCTTCTTGATCTCCTTGTTCTGCTCGAAGCCGGCCTCCGCCAGTGCGCGCATCTCGGCGTTCTGCTGCTGCGTGACGAGCGTGGCGTTCACCGTGAGGATCTCGGTGAGGGCCTGGCGGAAGGTGTCGACGCGCTCGCTGGTGTGCGTGACGTGGTCGGCCACGTCCCGCAGGTAGCGCTGCAGTTCCTCGTCGGTCCCGTACTTGGCGAATCCCGCCGTCAGCGCCCGCAGCATGCCGCCCAGGGGGCGGGTGGCGCGCTGGAACTCGACCATCTCACGGGAGAGTTCGTAGATGCGCCGGGAGACCTCGGGGTGGCCGCGGAACACCTCGGTCTCGATCTCGTCGATGTCGTTCTGCACGCCCGCCACCACCGGGGCGTAGCCGTCGACGACCGCGTCGAGGATGGCGTACAGCACCGCCTCGGGCCCCAGCCGCAGCAGTTCGGGCGTCGCCTCCATGCGGCGGCGCACCGCCGACAGGTCCGGTGCAGCGCCGTGGCGGACCGTGATCACGAAGTCCGGGCCGACGAACACGTGCAGTTCGCCGAAGTCGACCTCCTCCGGCGCGTCGAGGTAGAGCGCGGCCCGCAGCACCACGAACAGCGTCTCGCCGTAACGCTCCAGCTTCGGCCGCTGATGCGCCTTGATCGCGTCCTCGACGGCGAGCGGGTGCAGGTCGAACTCCGCTGCCAAAGCGTGCAGTTCGCCGTCCGTGGGGCGGGCAAGCCCGATCCACGCCATGCCGGCCGGCTGCTCGCGCAGGGCGCGGAACGTCTCCGCCAGGGTCGCGGGGGAGGAGACGCGGACTCCGTCCCGGTAGAGGGCCGCCTCGACCACACTGGCCGGCTCGGCGGGCCGCTGCGCCTCCGCCGGGCCGCCGGCGTCGGCGGGTGGCTGCGCCGGCGGCCCGGCGCGGCGCCACACCGACTTGCGCGCGCCTCGGCCCGCCGGCCGGGCGGAACCGGCGGCCCGCCCGGACCCGGCAGGCCGGTCGTTCCCGGCGGAGCCGGCGCGTGGCTCGGGCATCGCGGCTGCCTCTCGGTCGAGGGTGCGTACGCGGGGATCAGGGGGACCACGGGGCGGGACACGAGCAGAATACGGGCCGCTCGCGCCGCGGGCCCCTTCGTCGTCGCGGACGGTCGTCGCGGACAGAACCTGTCCGCGACCCTCGCTACCGTGCCCCCATGACGAACACCAAGCGGAGCGCCACGGCACCCGTCCTGGGCACGCGCGCCCTCAACCGGGCCACCCTCGACCGCCAGCTCCTGCTGCGCCCGTCGCGGATGTCCGCCGCCGACGCCGTCGAGCACCTGGTCGGCCTCCAGGCGCAGAACGTCAAGCCGCCCTACTACGCGCTCGCCGCCCGTCTGGACGCCTTCACGCCCGAGGCGCTGTCCCGGCTGATGGCCGACCGGGCGGTCGTCCGGATCGTCACCATGCGCTCCACCATCCACACCCACACGGCGGACGACTGCCTCGTACTGCGCCCACTGGTGCAGCCCGCCCGCGACCGCGAACTGGTCACCTTCCGCAAGGGCCTGGCCGGCGTCGACCTGGACCGGCTCACCGCCCTGGCCCGCGACCTCGTCGAGGACGAACCCCGCACCATGGGCGAGCTGCGCGAGGCCCTGCGGCAGCACTGGCCCGACGCCGACCCCCAGGCCCTGGGCGTCGCCGCCCGGTGCCGGCTCCCGCTGGTGCAGGTGACCCCGCGCGGACTGTGGGAGCGCAGCGGCCAGGTCCGGCTGACCACCGCCGAGCACTGGCTGGGCCGCGCCGCGGAACCGGCCCCCGCGCCGGACGAGGTCGTCCTGCGCTACCTGGCCGCCTTCGGCCCGGCGTCCGTGAAGGACATGCAGACCTGGGCGGGGCTGACCCGGCTGCGTGCGGCGTTCGAGCGGCTGCGCCCCCGGCTCGTCACCTTCCGGGACGACGGCGGCACCGAGCTGTTCGACCTCCCGGACGCCCCCCGCCCCGACCCGGACACCCCCGCCCCGCCGCGCTTCCTGCCCGAATTCGACAACCTGCTGCTCTCGCACGCCGACCGCACCCGGGTCGTCCCGCCCGAGCACCGGGGCCGCTCCTGGCAGGGCAACGTCGCCCACCGCACCCTGCTCGTCGACGGCTTCCTCGCCGGGCTGTGGCGCCTGGACGAGGACGCCCTGGTGATCGAGCCCTTCGGCCGGCTCGCCCGCGTCGCGCGGGAGGAGGTCGCCGCCGAGGGGGAGCGGATGCTGCGGACCCTGCACCCGGCGGCCTCGTACGACATCCGCTTCGGCGCCGTACGGACGTGAGGCGGGCGGCGCACCGACTCCGCCCCGGGCGGTCGTCACCGTCGCGCGGACATGGAGAGGGGGGGGGGGGGGGGGGGGGGGGGGGGGGGGCCCCCCCCCCCCCCCCCGGGGGGGGGGGGGGGGGGGGAAAAATGGGGGGGGCCGGGGTGGAGATGGGGGGGGGGCGCGGGGGTGGGG
>NZ_JBVHPJ010000001.1:215631-668066 GCF_055567995.1 Streptomyces sp. NPDC026246
GGGGGGCCCCCCCCCACCCCCCGCGGGGGGCGGCCCCGGGGCCCCCGAACGGGGCGGGGGGGGGGGGCGCCCCGCGGGGGGCCCCCCCCAACGCCCCCTGGTATCGCACCTGAGGGTTGCTCAGGAAACCTGTCGGATCACGAGTTGACCTGGGCCGTGACCAGGCTGGAGAAGGTGGTCAGCCGGGTGTAGACACCCGGGTACCCGGCCTGGGCGCAGCCCTCGCCCCAGGAGGTGATGCCTGCCAGGACGCCCCCGATGAGCAGGGGACCACCGCTGTCGCCCTGGCAGGTGTCCACGCCGCCGGTCGTCTTGCCGGCGCAGACCATGTCGCTGCGCACGAAGTCCGAGCCGTAGGAGTTCGCGCAACTGGAGTCGGACACGGTCGGAACGGTCGCGGTGCGCAGCTGGTTGGAGGAGCTGCCGCCCGCGGAGGTGGTGCCCCAGCCGAGGATGCGGGCGGTGGTGCCGGCCGCGTACACCGAGGTCTGGGAGGAGGAGACGTACTTGGCCGTGGTGTACGGCATCGACGTCGACAGCGTCAGCACGGCCACGTCGTCGCCGTTGGTGGCGTCGGTGTAGCTCGGGTGGATCCATATCCTGCTGACCCGGGCCACCGTGCCGTTGGTGCCGTTGAGGTAGGTGCGGCCGCCGACGACGCGCACGCTGCTCGTGGTCTCGCCGACCAGGCAGTGCGCGGCGGTGACCACCTTCGTGGGCGAGACCAGGGTGCCGCCGCAGAACTGGTTCTGCGAGGCGTCCGTGATCTGCATGACGAACGGGTACGCGGACGCGGTGGTCGTGGTGCCGCCGACGATCGGCTGGGGCGCGGCGACGGCCGTGGGGGCGGCGAGCAGCGCGGTGGTGGCGGCGGCAGCGGTCGCCGCGGCTACGGCGGCGGCCTTCTTGGCAGCGTTGAGCCCGAACATGGGTCTCCTCGGGGAGTTGCCGGTGGGGGGTCGCGCGGGTGGTGGTGCACGGTGACCCTCACGTCGTTGTTCGGATCTCCGTGTGCCCGGCGAGCGGCACGCCCTCAAGCTAGGGCCGGCGCGGCGAAGCCCCCAATGAGGGAACCCCCTAAGGGAGTTGGGGCAGGGAAAACCCTCGGTCCGGCCGCGTAAACCCAGGTCGGACCGCATGGCCCGGCGACCGGGCCCGGGTGCTGCGGCGACCGGGCCCGGGTGGTGCGGCGGCCGTCCCGGGTGCTGCGGCGGCCGGCTCAGGTGGTGCGGCGGCCGGCGGCCAGCCGGACGATGTCCACCCGGGAGCGGATGCCCAGCTTGCGGTAGACCCGGGTGAGGGTCGCCTCGACGGTCTTGACGCTGATGAACAGACGGCCCGCGATCTCCCGGTTGGTCGCCCCCTCCATCACCAGCGAGGCCACCTGACGCTCCATGGAGGCGAGTCCCTCCAGCGCGTCGAGCGCGACGGGTGGCGCCGAGGCGGCCGGTGCCGCCGGCGCGGCCGACCCGGCGGTGGCGGCCGCGTCCACCTGCCGCAGCCAGGGCAGCGCCCGGCAGCGCCGGAACAGCCGCGCCGCCTCGTCGTAGGGCGCCGGAGCCGGGGTGGCGGGCGCCGCGCCGCGCGAGGCGGTGCTCCGGTCCCGCAGGCGGGCCAGCGCGAAGGCGGCCCGGGCCTCCTCCAGTCCGTACCCGAGCCGGCCCAGCCGGTCCTGCACGGACGCCAGCCGTACGAGCGCGCCCTCGTGGTCGCCCCGCGCCGCGCGCACCAGCGCCTCGGCCCGGTCCAGCACGGCCAGCACGCTCTGCCGGCCGAGCCGCATCGCGTGCACCCGGGTGGTGTCGACGAGGTCCTGGGCCTCGCCCGGTTCGCCGATGCGCACCAGCGCCTCGGCGAGGTCGCCGTGCCAGCGGCCGCGCCCGGGGTCGTTGATGCCCAGGCCCTGCTCCAGCTCCCGCACCCGGCGCAGCGAGCGCACCGCGGCCGCCGGGTCCCCGGCCACCAACTGGGCGTAGCCCAGCGCGGCCAGGGCCCGCGACAGGTACATCTGGTCGCCGTCGACCTCGGCGTGGTCGGCCGCCTCGCGGGCGAGGGCGAGCGCCCGGTCGACGTCCCCGCCGGAGGCCTCCGCGAGGGAGGCGAGCATGGCCGAGGCGCCCTCGCCGATCCCGGAGTCGCGGGCCAGGCGCAGACTCTCGCGGGCCAGGTCCAGGGCCCGGCCGCAGTGCCCCGAGCGCAGTTCGGTGTCGGCGAG
Source organism: Streptomyces sp. NPDC026246 (assembly GCF_055567995.1). Classification (NCBI taxonomy): domain Bacteria; kingdom Bacillati; phylum Actinomycetota; class Actinomycetes; order Kitasatosporales; family Streptomycetaceae; genus Streptomyces; species Streptomyces sp. NPDC026246. Next base: position 217,847 of record NZ_JBVHPJ010000001.1, read on the forward strand.
GAAGCGCAGGAAGTGCACCTCGCTCTCGACCATGCCGCGCCGGCGCACCTCGCGCAGCAGCGCGGTGATCGTGGCCCGCGCCTCGGGCAGCTGGTCGCTCATGATCAGCCAGCGGAACCGGGCCGAGCCGGCGCCGTTGTGGTGACAGGCCACATACGGGTCCTGCGGCTCCGTCAGCGCCCGCTTGACGGTCGCGGGAGCGTCCGGGTGGCCCATCAGGGTTTCGGTGGAGGCCTGGAAGGACAGCGCCATCAGCTCGGTGCGCCGGTCCCCGCCCCGGGCCGCCAGTTCCGCCGCGTGCGCGGCCTCCTGCCGGGCCTCGGCGAAGTCCCCCTCCACGACCAGGCCGCGCCAGGCCAGCTGGTAGTGGACCAGCGCCAGCAGGCCCGGGTCGTCGCCCGCGTCGGCCAGGACCTGCGGGAAGACGGCGTCGACGTCCCCGAGGGCCTGCCCGGCCGCCTCGATGACGACCATCCAGGCCCGCACCCGCTCCGCGGGCACGGTGGCACGCGTCAGCACGTCACGGGCGATGTCGCGGGCGAGATCGGCCTCACCCGCGGTGATCGCGTCCTCGGCGGCCTGCAGCCGCCGCTCGTCCGGTCCCGGAGTGCTGTCGGCCGGGGTGTGCCGGGCCGCGAGCAGTCCGAGCGAGGCCGCCACCGACGGCGCCCCGCGGTCCCGGGCCAGGGCCGCCGCCTCGGCGAGCCGGGCCGCGACCTCGGGGTCGGTGCCGGTGGTCGCCAGCGCCAGGTGCCGGGCGCGCTCGATCGGATCGGAGGCGGCCGTGGACAGCGCCGCGTGCACCGCCCGCCGCTCCTGCGCCGGGGCCTCCGCGTACAGCGCGGCCGAGATCAGCGGGTGCGCGAACCGCAGCGCCGGCGCCTCGGAGTCCGTGGCCAGCAGCCCCAGGGCCGCCGCCTGGGCCGTCTCCGCCTCGGCGTGCTCCCGGCCTGCCGCGTGCAGCAGGGCCAGGGAGGGGCGGGCGCCGGCGCTGGCCACCAGCAGGGTCCGGCGGGCCTCGTCCGACAGCATCTCCAGCCGGCTGAGCACCAGCGCCCGCAGGGAGGTCGGCACCGGCAGCGGCTCGCCGGGCCGCGGCCGTGCGGTGCTCTCGGCCAGGGCACGGCCCAGTTCCAGGGCGAACAGGGGGTTGCCGCCGCTGGTGCGGTGGATGTCACGGACGGTGGAACGGGACAGCGGGGTGTAGCCGCGGTGGTCGAGCAGCGCCGAGACCTGGGTACGGGTGAGCGGCCCCAGCCGGACGGCGAGCGTGTCGGGCGGGGACGCGCGCAGGTGGCGGTCGTACTCCTCGCCCTCGGTCCGCACCGCGCACAGCATCTGCACCGGCGTGTCACCGAGGCGGCGGGCGGCGAAGCCGAGCAGTTCCGCGCTGGCGGCGTCCAGCCACTGCAGGTCGTCGGCCACGACGAGCACCGGGCCCTTGGCGGCCAGCGCCCGCAGCGCCGACAGCACGGCCAGGCGCAGCGCGAGCCCGTCCCGCTGGAGCGTGGACTCGCCCCGGCCGGTCAGCGCCGACTCCAGGGCGGTGCGCTGGGCGGCGGGCAGGGACCCGGAGACGTCGTCCAGGACCAGTCCGAACAGATCGGCCAGGGCCAGGAAGGGCAGATGGGATTCCGACTCGGTCGCCGAGCAGCGCAACACCGTGCGGTCCGGACCAACGTAATCCGCGGCCAGTGCCCGCAGGACGGTCGACTTTCCAATTCCGGCCGGACCGTGCAGCAGCACACTGCCGCCCCGGCCGAGCTGCTCCCGGGCCGACGTGAACAGATCCTCCCGGCCGATGACCAGGTCGGGGCGGCTCCTGGAAGGCTCATGGAAGTCCCGTCGTACGGTCACCGCGGCCCTCCCTGTGTCGTGTCCTGGCCAATATTAGGCAACAGCTCTTTGAATTACGGAGGGACGGTGTGGTGAGGGAAATAACAGGGGGTGCGGGCGCGCGAATTCACCGGCCCGCGGAATGCCGCGGAACACGGCGCCCGCACCTGCGCGGGGCGCCGCCGCCCGGCCGCGCGGCCGGACCCGGGGGAGAGCATCACCAACCTACGGCAACCATCCCGCCCGGCGCGCGGCCACCACGGCCTCGCCCCGGGTACGGGCCCGCAGCTTGCGCATGGCCGATCGCAGGTACCCCTTGACCGTCTCGGGCGTCACGCCCAGCCGCTGGGCGGCGGCCGCGTTGGTGGCGCCCGCGGCGACACAGGCCAGTACGTCCACCTCGCGCGGGGCGAGCCGCACCCGGGCCGAGGGTCCGGGACCGCCGCCGTCGCCGGCCGTCAGCAGCGTGCACGCCCGCAGCAGCTCCGCCCGCAACCGCGCATCGGCGATCCGCGGGGCCAGGGCCCGCAGGGCCGCGTGCGCCTCCCGCACCTGCTCCCACCCCGCGCCCGCCCCCGCCCCGGCCGCGACCGTGCGGGCCTCGTCGCGCACCGCCAGCGCCCGCTCCACGTCCCGCGCCGCCTCGACCGCGGCGTCCAGCATCCGCCCGCCCAACGGCAGCGCCGTGCGCAGCGCCCCGTACAGCACCCCGCGCACCCGGTGCCCCACCACCACCGGCACGGCCAGCACCGAGCGCAGGCCCTCCGCGGCGACCGGGGCGTCGTACTCGTGGCTGATCTGCCGCGAGACCGAGTAGTCCGTCACCACGCACGGCCGGGACAGCGCCACCGTCTTCCCGCCCAGCCCGTTCCCCGACGTCACCACCAGCGAGCGCAGCGCGTCGGTCGCCGTGCCGCTGAGCTCGCTGATGCGCATCCGGGAGCCCGCCTCCAGCAGCCCGCCGAAGGCGACCGGAAGACCCGTGCCCCGCCGCAGGCGCAGCAGCGCGTCGCGCATCACGACCGCCTCGGACGCGTCTGCCGTCACCCGCTCGCCCCTTCGTTCCGGCTTCCGTGCGGCCCCACCCCCCGTTCGGGGGTAGTGAGACCCGCATCACGGATTACACGATGACTGACAGCCGCCCGGCAATGGTCCGGCACCGAGGAGGACGCATGACATCGGCGACGGAGCAGTTCCGCAGCGCCCGGGACTTCCTGCTGGAACACCGCGACGACTACGCGACGGCCTACGAGGGCTTCCGCTGGCCCCGGCCGGAGTACTTCAACTGGGCGCTCGACTGGTTCGACGTGATCGCCGAGGACAACGCCCGCACGGCCCTGCACATCGTCGAGGAGGACGGCAGCGAGACCCGGCTGTCCTTCCGGGAGATGTCCGTGCTCTCGTCCCGGTTCGCCGGCTGGCTGCGGGACCGGGGCGTGCGCGCCGAGGACCGCATCCTCGTCATGCTCGGCAACCAGGCCGAACTGTGGATCACCGCGCTGGCCGCGATGAAGCTGCGCGCGGTGGTCATCCCGGCCACCCCGCTGCTCGGCCCGGCCGACCTGCGCGACCGGGTGGAACGCGGCCGGGTCCGGCACGTCGTGGCCCGGGCCGAGGACACCGTCAAGTTCGCCGAGGTCCCCGGGGACTACACGCGCATCGCCGCGGGCGCCGCCGGTGACGTGCCGGCCGGCTGGGCGGCGCTGGACGACGCCCACGGCGCCCCGGCCGGCTTCACACCCGACGGCCCGACCCGGGCCGACGACCCGCTGATGCTCTACTTCACCTCGGGCACCACCGCCCGGCCCAAACTCGTCGAGCACACCCACACCTCGTACCCGATCGGCCATCTGGCGACCATGTACTGGATCGGCCTGAAACCGGGCGACGTGCACCTGAACATCTCGTCTCCGGGCTGGGCCAAGCACGCCTGGTCCAACCTCTTCGCCCCGTGGAACGCCGAGGCGACCGTCTTCCTGCACAACTACACGCGGTTCGACGCCGCCCGGCTCATGAGCGAGATGGACCGGGCGGGCGTCACCACCTTCTGCGCCCCGCCGACCGTCTGGCGCATGCTCATCCAGGCCGACCTCGGCCAGTTGCGCACCCCGCCGCGGGAGGTCGTCGCCGCCGGGGAGCCGCTGAACCCCGAGGTCGTCGAGCAGGTCCGCCGCGCCTGGGGCGTCACCGTCCGGGACGGCTTCGGGCAGACCGAGACCGCCGTCCAGGTCGCCAACAGCCCGGGCCAGCCGCTCAAGACGGGCTCGATGGGACGGCCCAGCCCGGGTTACCGCGTGGAGCTCCTCGACCCGGTCTCCGGCGCCCCGGGCGCCACGGAGGGGGAGATCGCCCTGGACCTGTCGCAGCGGCCGGTCGGCCTGATGACCGGCTACCACGGCGACGCCGACCGGACGGCCGAGTCCATGGCGGGCGGCTACTACCGCACGGGTGACGTCGCCTCCCGGGACGAGGAGGGGTACCTCACCTACATCGGGCGCAGCGACGACGTCTTCAAGGCCTCCGACTACAAGATCAGCCCGTTCGAGCTGGAGAGCGCTCTGCTGGAGCACGAGGCGGTGGCCGAGGCGGCGGTCGTCCCCGCCCCGGACGAGCTGCGGCTCGCCGTCCCCAAGGCCTACGTCGTGCTCGCGGAGGGCTGGCAGCCCGGCCCGGACACGGCCAAGGTCCTCTTCGAGCACTCCCGCGAGACGCTCGCCCCCTACAAGCGCGTCCGCCGCCTGGAGTTCGGCGAGCTGCCCAAGACGGTCTCCGGCAAGATCCGCCGGATCGAACTGCGCGAGGCCACGGCCGCCGGGTCGGACGCCGAGTACCGCGAGGAGGACTTCCGGTGAACTCCTACAGCCACGGCACCGGCGGCACGGCCCTGCTCGGTGACACCATCGGGGCGAACCTGGACCGCGCGGTCGCCGCCTGGCCCGAGCGCGAGGCACTGGTGGACGTGCCGTCCGGCCGGCGCTGGACCTACGCGCGGTTCGGCGCCGCCGTGCGGGAACTGGCCTCGGCCCTGCTGGCGTCGGGCGTCGCCAAGGGCGACCGGGTGGGTGTGTGGGCGGTCAACTGCCCCGAGTGGGTGCTCGTCCAGTACGCCACCGCCCGGCTCGGCGCGATCATGGTGAACATCAACCCGGCGTACCGCACCCACGAGGTCGAGTACGTGCTGAAGCAGGCCGGGGTCTCGATGCTCTTCGCGTCCCTCGGCCACAAGTCGAGCGACTACCGGGCGATGGTCGAGGAGGTGCGGGGCCGCTGCCCCGATCTGCGCGAGGTGGTGTACTTCGGCGATCCGGGGTGGGACGCGCTGCTCGCCAGGGCGAGTGCCGACCCGGTCCTCGCGGACCTGTCCTGCGACGACCCCATCAACATCCAGTACACGTCGGGCACGACGGGCTTCCCCAAGGGCGCGACCCTCTCCCACCACAACATCCTCAACAACGGCTTCTTCGTGGGGGAACTGCTCGGCTACTCGGAGCAGGACCGCATCTGCATCCCGGTGCCCTTCTACCACTGCTTCGGCATGGTCATGGGCAATCTGGCCGCCACCTCGCACGGCGCCTGCATGGTGATCCCCGCGCCCTCCTTCGACCCGAAGGCGACCCTGGAGGCGGTCCAGCAGGAGCGCTGCACCTCCCTGTACGGGGTGCCGACGATGTTCATCGCGGAGCTGAACCTGCCCGGCTTCGCCTCTTACGACCTGTCCTCGCTGCGCACCGGCATCATGGCGGGCTCGCCCTGCCCGGTGGAGGTGATGAAGCGGGTGGTCGCCGAGATGCACATGGCGGAGGTGTCCATCTGCTACGGCATGACCGAGACGTCCCCGGTGTCGCTGCAGACGCGGCGGGACGACGACCTGGAGCACCGCACCGGCACGGTCGGCCGGGTCCTGCCCCACCTCGAGGTCAAGGTCGTCGACCCGGCGACCGGGGTGACGCAACCGCGCGGCGCGGCCGGGGAGTTGTGCACCCGCGGGTACAGCGTGATGCTCGGCTACTGGGACGAGCCGGAGAAGACCGCCGAGGCCGTCGACGCGGGCCGCTGGATGCACACCGGGGACCTGGCCGTGATGCGCGAGGACGGCTACGTGGAGATCGTCGGCCGCATCAAGGACATGATCATCCGCGGCGGGGAGAACATCTACCCGCGCGAGATCGAGGAGTTCCTCTACGCGCACCCCAAGATCCAGGACGTCCAGGTCGTGGGCGTCCCGCACCCGCACTACGGCGAGGAGGTCCTCGCCTGCGTCATCCCGCGCGACCCGGCCGACCCGCCGGTGCTGGAGGACCTGCGGGCCTTCTGCGCGGGCCGGCTGGCGCACTACAAGGTGCCGAGCCGGCTCCAGGTCCTGGACGCCTTCCCCATGACGGTGTCCGGGAAGGTGCGCAAGGTCGAGCTGCGGGAGAGGTTCGCGGACGGCTGACCGGCGCGCGCCCCCGCCGGTCAGACGGGGGCGCGCATGCACACCCGCGGCCAGCGGTCGAGACCGTGTGCGGCCTCCGCCGCACGGATACGGCGCAGACCCGGGGTCAGTTCGTCCCCGGCCAGGCTCCGGAAACCGAGGCGGGCGTAGTACGGGGCGTTCCAGGGGACCTCGGCGAAGGTCGTCAGGGTCAGGGCGGTCAGCCCTTGCGCGCGGGCACGTCCGGCGGCGTGGGCGAGGAGTTCCCGGCCGACGCCCCGGCGGGCGGCGCGCGGGTGGACGGAGACCTGTTCGATGTGCAGGGCGCCGTCCACGGGCTCGGCGAGCAGGTACCCGGCCGGCCGGTCCCGGTCGTCCACCGCGACCCAGCAGCGGCCCGCCCGGCGGTAGCCCTCCAGCATGCCGAGCCCCGGCGGCTCGTCGTCGGCGATCGCGTCCATGCCCAGGTCGCGGAACGGGGCACCGGCGGCACGTTCGAGGTCCTGGAGCAGGGGGAGGTCGCGGGGGGTCGCGGGGCGGATGCGCATGGGAGCGAGTATGCGGGCGGCAGCGGCGGTCAGGGCGTGCGGTCCGCCGCCCCGATGGTGACCAGCCGGTCCGCCGGGCCGTTCACCGGCCTCGGGGTGCCCGTGAGGTCCAGGACGAACAGCGGGATGCCCAGCGCGTCGGCGCGGGCGCGGGCGTCGGCCGCGTACCCGGCGAGGGAGAAGTACAGGCACTGCGCCGACTCGGTCATGGCGGTCAGCCACAGGCACTCCACGTCCCGCAAGGTCGCCGGCTGCAGACCGGGGTCGACCTGGGCGACGACGCCGCGGGCGGCGAGGCCGATCCCGGACGGGGGCCGCTGGTCCGCCCGGCGCACCTTGCGGTAGCCGAGCCAGCGCAGATACAGGGCGGTGGCCGTGACGGCGTCGAGGGCGGTGCGGATGGTCACGGACTGGAAGGGCGGCCGGGCGGCGACGGCCCGGGGACTCCCGGCCGGTTCCCGCCCCGTCGTCGCGTCCCCGGGGTCGGCGCCACCGGGCTCCACCAGCGGCACGCGCAGCACCACTCCGCACGCGCAGCCGACCTCGGGGCGCGGCCAGTCGGCGCCCCGGCCGCAGGACACGCAGCGCACCGTCACCCAGTCCTCCTGCCAGACCCGGTGCGCCACGGGCGTCGCCGTACCGGCGGGGTCGAGGCCCGGCGCGACGGGCGCGCCGCACACGCACGGGTACACCGGCGCCGTGTAGCGGTGCTCGCGCCGGCACTCCGGGCAGCGCACCGCAACGGTCTCGGCCATGGTCACTCCAGAACCGGCTCGCGTCGGGACAGCGCGTCCATGGTGCTCCCTCGGGCCGCCCCCTGTCCGGCGGTTGCCCTCTCTTGACGCCCTTCACCCGGCCCACTTACATTCATTCCAGATCGTAGAAAGTAATTTCCACAATACGGAAGAAGCTCACCGCGGGGCGCGACGGGAGTGCGAATCCGACAGCCGAAGCAGGAGTACTCGATGGCTCGAATGACCGCTGCCCGCGCGGCAGTTGAGATCCTCAAGCGTGAGGGCGTCGCCGACGCGTTCGGTGTCCCGGGCGCGGCGATCAACCCGTTCTATGCGGCCCTCAAAGCCTCCGGCGGCATCACCCACACCCTCGCCCGGCACGTCGAGGGCGCCTCCCACATGGCCGAGGGCTACACCCGCACCCGCCCGGGCAACATCGGCGTCTGCATCGGTACCTCCGGCCCGGCCGGCACCGACATGATCACGGGCCTGTACTCCGCGATCGGCGACTCCATCCCGATCCTGTGCATCACGGGCCAGGCCCCGACCGCCGTGATCCACAAGGAGGACTTCCAGGCCGTCGACATCGCCTCGATCGCCAAGCCGGTCACCAAGATGGCCGTGACCGTCCTGGAGGCCGCGCAGGTCCCGGGCGTCTTCCAGCAGGCGTTCCACCTGATGCGCTCCGGCCGGCCCGGGCCCGTCCTCATCGACCTGCCGATCGACGTGCAGCTGACGGAGATCGAGTTCGACCCGGAGACCTACGAGCCCCTTCCCGTCTACAAGCCCGCCGCGAGCCGCGCCCAGATCGAGAAGGCGATCGGGATGCTGAACGCCTCCGAGCGGCCGCTGATCGTCGCGGGCGGCGGTGTCATCAACGCCGACGCCGCCGACCTGCTCGTCGAGTTCGCCGAGCTGACCGGCACCCCCGTCGTGCCCACCCTGATGGGCTGGGGCCTGCTGCCCGACGACCACGAACTGAACGCCGGCATGGTGGGCCTGCAGACCTCGCACCGCTACGGCAACGCGACGTTCCTGGAGTCCGACTTCGTCCTCGGCATCGGCAACCGCTGGGCCAACCGCCACACCGGCAAGCTGGACGTCTACACCGCCGGGCGGAAGTTCGTCCACGTGGACGTCGAACCGACCCAGATCGGCAAGATCTTCGCCCCGGACTACGGCATCGCCTCCGACGCGAAGGCGGCCCTGGAACTGTTCGTCGCGGTGGCGCGCGAACTGAAGGCGGCCGGCCGGCTGCCCGACCGCTCCGCCTGGGCCGCCTCGGCGCAGGAGCGCAAGGCGACCCTGCAGCGCCGCACGCACTTCGACGACATCCCGATCAAGCCGCAGCGCGTCTACGAGGAGATGAACAAGGCCTTCGGCCCGGAGACCCGGTACGTCTCCACCATCGGCCTCTCGCAGATCGCCGGCGCCCAGATGCTGCACGTCTACCGGCCCCGGCACTGGATCAACTGCGGTCAGGCCGGCCCGCTCGGCTGGACGATCCCGGCCGCGCTCGGCGTCGCCAAGGCCGACCCGGAGGCGTCCGTCGTCGCCCTCTCCGGCGACTACGACTTCCAGTTCATGATCGAGGAACTGGCGGTCGGCGCCCAGCACCGGATCCCGTACGTCCACGTCCTGGTGAACAACTCCTACCTGGGGCTGATCCGCCAGGCGCAGCGGGCTTTCGACATCGACTTCCAGGTCAACCTGGAGTTCGAGAACCTCAACTCGCCGGAGCTCGGCGTCTACGGCGTCGACCACGTCAAGGTCGCCGAGGGCCTCGGCTGCAAGGCGATCCGGGTGACCGACCCGGCCGAACTGGGCAGCGCACTGGAGCAGGCGAAGAAGCTCGCCGCGGAGTACCGGGTCCCGGTCGTCGTCGAGGCGATCCTGGAACGCGTCACCAACATCGCCATGTCGACCACCAACGACATCGGCAACGTGGTCGAGTTCGAGGAACTCGCCACCGAGCCCGCCCACGCGCCGACGTCCATCAAGACGCTGAAGGTCTGACCCGCACGCCGCAGGGGCGGTCCGTCCACCAGGACGGACCGCCCCTGCGGCGTTCCCCCGGCTCCGCACCCCCCGGGTCACCCCGTCGGTCGTCGGTGAGCGCGCCGCGTGCACCGCCTCGGCGAGCACTCCACCCCGTATCCCCCGGGCCGTACGAAGGGCCCGTACGCAAGGCCCGTACGAAGGGCCCGTGCCGGGACCCGCCGCCCCCGTGCCGGCGGGTCCCGTGTGCCGAGAATGTGCCCGGCCCCGGGGGCTGTTGAAGCCCCCGGGGCCGGGTTCAGAGGTTGATTTGAGGGTTCCGTACGGCGGGTACGACCGGTGCCGTACGGGTGTCTGCGGCGGGATGCGCCGGGGCGTTCACGGCTCGTGGTGCTCGGACAGGCCCGGCCAGTCGTCCGGGCCGCCGCCCTGCCATTCGACGAGGTCGCTGTCCGCGACGTCCGTGACGTACAGGTCCGCCAGCCGCAGGATCTCGGCGACGTCGTCGGAGTGCGTCGCGACGCCCAGCGGCTCGTCGCCCAGGGTGACCCGGCGGGAACCGTCCAGGGCGGGTGCGTGGACCACGACGTGCGGGTGCTCGGTGGGAGGTGCCATGCCTTCAGGCTGCTGCGCCCGGCGCGCTCGCGCACCCCGGGCGCTGTGGCCGTCCGGCGGCGCGAGGCTGGGCGCGACAGGACGTTCGCGCCGCCGGACGGGGTCGGGGGGAGGGGTGGGACGGGTGGGACGGTGGTCCGTATGGGGACCGCGGCGGGTGCGACGGAACCGGGGGCGGCTTCCCTCAGGTCGAGACGCCGCTTCCGGATCCTTCACCACCGCACTGGCTCGCACGCCGCCGCGGTCCTCGCCCCGGCCGTGTCCGCGCCCGGGGAGACCACCCCTCATCCGGGTCGTCCCCGGGCGGTCGGACACGGTCGGGGAGCTCAGTCCTCGCGCAGCGCGCGGACGGCCTCCTCCACGCGCCTGCCGTACTCGGGGTCGGCGGCGTGGAAGTGCGCGAGGTTCTTGTCGATCACGTCGTCGCGGGACACCTGGGACAGGCCTCCGGCGATGTTCGCGACCAGTCGGGACTTCTCCTCGGCGGACATCAGCCGGTACAGCTCGCCCGCCTGGAAGAAGTCGTCGCCCTTGGTGTGCAGGGGCGCGGCGTGGGTGCCCGTGTGGCCGTGCACCGCGAGCGGGGCCGAGAGCGGGCGGCCGGTCTCGACCGGGCCGTCGTAGGAGTTCGGCTCGTAGTTCTTGGCGTACCGGCCCTGCGGGTTGGACGCCATGAGACCGTCCCGGCCGTAGTTCTCGGCGGTCGTGGCCCGGGGCGCGTTGACCGCGAGCTGCGTGTGGTTGACGCCCAGGCGGTAGCGGTGGGCGTCCGCGTAGGCGAACAGGCGGCCCTGGAGCATCTTGTCGGGCGAGGGGCCGATGCCGGGGACGAAGTTGTTCGGGGAGAACGCGGCCTGCTCGACCTCGGCGAAGACGTTGTCCGGGTTGCGGTCCAGCACCAGCCGGCCCACGCGGCGCAGGGGGAAGTCCGCGTGCGGCCAGACCTTGGTCAGGTCGAACGGGTTGAAGCGGTAGTCGGCCGCCTCGGCCGCCGGCATGATCTGCACGTACAGCGTCCAGGACGGGTGCACGCCCCGCTCGATGGACTGCAGCAGGTCCGTCTGGTGGGAGTTGGGGTCCTTGCCCGCGAGCTCGGCTGCCTGCTCGCTGCTCAGGCAGCGGATGCCCTGGTTCGTCTTGAAGTGGTACTTGACGAAGAAGGCCTCGCCGCGGGCGTTCGTCCACTGGTAGGTGTGCGAGCCGTAGCCGTTCATGTGCCGGTACGAGGCCGGGATGCCGCGGTCGCCCATCAGCCAGGTCACCTGGTGCGTGGCCTCGGGGGAGTGGGCCCAGAAGTCCCAGACGTTGTCCGGCTCCTGACGCCCCGTGAACGGATCGCGCTTCTGCGAGTGGATGAAGTCGGGGAACTTGACGGGGTCCTTGACGAAGAACACCGGGGTGTTGTTGCCGACCAGGTCGTAATTGCCCTCGGCGGTGTAGAACTTGACGGCGAAGCCGCGCGGGTCGCGCACGGCGTCCGCGCCGCCGAGGTTGTCGGCCACGGTGGAGAAGCGCAGGAACACCTCGGTCCGCCGGCCCACCTCGCCGAGGAAGTCCGCGTGGGTGAAGTCGGTGACGTCGTCGGTCACTTCGAAGTGGCCGTAGGCGCCGGAGCCGCGGGCGTGCACCACGCGCTCCGGGATGCGCTCACGGTTGAAGCGCGCCAGCTTCTCCAGCAGATGCTGGTCCTGGAGCAGGAGCGGGCCGCCGATGCCGGCGGAGGCGGAGTTCTGGTTGTCGGCGACGGGGGCGCCGGACTCGGTGGTGAGCACGCGCTGCGACATCGTGACCTTCCGTACGAGAGGGCAGCGGAAAAATGTTTCCGCTTTGTGGAGCCTAGGGTCGGGCAATCGGAGCGTCAACAGTTTGTTGAAGCAAGGAGCATGGCTGGTACCGGGCGGCGCCGCCCCTCTGGGCGCGACAGGACAGATGTCAGGGGCGGCACCGCCCGGAGTTCGGGGACCCCGGGTGGGAAGAGGGGTCAGACCTGGGCGCCGGAGAGGCGCTCCACGGCCCGCAGCAGTGCCGAGTGGTCCAGGCCGCCGTCGCCCTGGGCGCGCAGGGAGGCGACCAACTGGGCGACCACGGCGCCGACGGGCAGGGCCGCGCCGACGTTGCGGGCGGCGTCCGTGACGATGCCCATGTCCTTGTGGTGCAGGTCGATCCGGAAGCCCGGCTTGAAGTCGCGGGCGAGGAAGTTGTCCTTCTTGCGGGTCAGCACGGTCGAACCGGCCAGGCCGCCGTTCAGGACGTCCAGGGCGGCCTTCAGGTCCACCCCGGACTTCTCCAGGAAGACCACGGCCTCGGCGCACGCCTGGATGTTCACCGCGACGATCAGCTGGTTGGCCGCCTTCACGGTCTGGCCCGAGCCGTGCGGCCCGCACAGCACGATCGTCTTGCCGAGGGCCTGGAAGATCGGCTCGGCCTCGTCGAAGTCGGCCTGCTCGCCGCCCACCATGATGGACAGCACGGCCTCGATCGCACCGGCCTCGCCGCCGGACACCGGGGCGTCCAGCACGCGGATGCCCTTGTCCTTCGCCGCCTTCGCCAGGTCGGCCGACGTCTGTGGCGTGATCGAGGACATGTCGATCAGCAGCGCGCCGGAGCGGGCGTTCTCCAGGATGCCGTCCGGGCCGTAGGCGATGGCCTCCACCTGCGGGGACGCCGGGACCATCGTGATGACCACGTCGGCGTCCGCGACGGCCTCGGCGATCGAGGACGCGGCGGTGCCGCCGGCGGCGGCCAGGCGGTCCAGCTTGTCCCGCTCCAGCGTGTAGCCGGTGACCTGGTAGCCCGCCTTGATCAGGTTCTCGGACATGGGCGAGCCCATGATGCCGAGGCCGATCCAGGCGACCTTGGGGAGAGTGCTGCTCATGATGGGGTGCCTTTCGGTGCAGGGGTCAGCGGGACAGCCAGTCGAAGGCCTCGGCGCTCGGGCGCTCGCCCGGCTTGTACTCGAGGCCGACCCAGCCGTCGTAACCCGCCTTCTTCAGCTGGTCGAGGAGGTCTTCGAGGGGCAGTGAGCCCGTGCCGGGCGCTCCGCGTCCGGGGTTGTCGGCGATCTGGACGTGGCCGGTCTTCGCGGCGTACCGCTCGATCACCGACGGGAGGTCCTCGCCGTTCATGGACAGGTGGTAGAGGTCCATGAGGAAGCGCGCGTTGCCCAGTCCGGTGGCCTCGTCGACCTTGTCGACGACCTCGACGGCGGCCGGCGCGGACACCAGCGGGTACAGCGGCGACTCGGGCTTGTTCAGCGCCTCGATCAGCAATACCGCGCCGATCCGGTCCGCGGCGCGGGCGGCCAGGACCAGGTTCTCCAGCGCGAGCGCGTCCTGCTCGGCCGGGTCCACGCCCTCGACGCGGTTGCCGTACAGGGCGTTCAGGGCCGTGCAGCCCAGCGCGGCGGCGAAACCTGCGGCCACGTCGATGTTGGCCCGGAACCGCTCCGACTCCTCGCCGGGGACGGACAGGGCGCCGCGGTCCGGGCCGGGCAGCTGCCCGGCGTAGAAGTTGAGACCGGTCAGGCGGACGCCGGCGTCCTCGATCGCGCGTCGCAGGGCGTCGAGTTCGGACTGCGGGGGTGTGGGCGAGTCGACCCAGGGCCACCACAGCTCGACCGCGGTGAACCCGGCCGCCGCGGCGGCCGCCGGGCGCTCCAGCAGGGGGAGCTCCGTGAAGAGGATCGACAGGTTGACGTTGAAGCGCTGGTCTGCGAATCCCATCGGGGCGGCGCTCCCTTCCGTGTCTTCCGCACGCTGTTTCCGTATTGCGGAATAGAGTTTCTGCTTAACGGAAGACTGCCTGCGGGGTGCGAGGGCTGTCAAGAGGGGCTGCCGGAAAGTCCGCACCGCGCGTTAGGTTGTGCGCGTGCGACTGAGAGTGGAGTTCACGACCGAGCCCTTCGACCTCGACGAGGCCCCCGCGCACGCGGTGGTGGCCCGGGAGGTCGTCGAGGCCGCCGAGCTGGACGCCGTGGACGTGGGTCCGTTCGGCAACACCGCGGAGGGCGGTGCCGACGCGGTGCTCGGCGCCGTGGACGCCCTGCTCCGCAAGGCCCTGGCGGCCGGCGCCACCCGGGTCTCGCTCCAGGTCAACGTCATCGACGGGGACGCCTCGTGAACGGCACGGGGGACGAGCCGTTCATCGCGGCCGTCAAGCCCCTGGTCGACGCCATGGGGGGCGAGATCGTCCCGCCCGACGAGGCCGGTCCCGACGACGTCGTGCTGGCCTGGGAGGGCCGCGACGCCGTCGCCGTACGGCTGCCGCAGCTGGCCGACTCCCTCGACCACATCCTGGCCGCCATGGAGCGCCGCAAGGGTATGCCGCTGGCGGACCTCGACCGCAAGGCCAAGCAGGAGGTCGTACGGATACTCGAGGCGCGCGGCGCCTTCTCCGTCCGGCACGGCGTGGAGACGGTGGCCAGCGCCCTGGGCGTCAGCCGCTTCACCGTCTACAACTACCTCAACCGCGAGAAGGGGGCCTGACGGGAGCGGGTGCCGCCCGTCCGGTTTCGCGCCACCGAATTTTCAACAAACTGTTGACGTGCTGTCGCGGTTGGGCGTTAGCTATCGGCACGCCCGTCCAGCACGAAGGCCGTTTCCGGCCACGGAGGCTCCCGTGACTTCCACTTCCACGCCACCGGGCCTGGCCCGGTTCAACGCCCTGGAGGAGCACGCGGCGTTCACCGCGCTCCACGAGGCGTGCGCGTCCGCGGCGTGGGCGAAGCGCCTGCTCGCCGCCCGCCCCTACCTCGTCCCCGAGGACCTGTACGCGGCGAGTGACGTCGCCACCGCGGAGCTGACGGCCGCCGACCTCGACGAGGCGATGGCCGGCCACCCGCCCATCGGCCGCCCCAAGCCCGGTGACCCCACCTCGGCGCGGGAACAGCGCGGCATGGCCGGCGCCACCGAGGCGCTCAAGGCGGAGATGCTGGAACTGAACCTCGCGTACCAGGAGAGGTTCGGCCACGTCTTCCTGATCTGCGCCACCGGCCGCACCGGCGAGCAGATGCGCGACGCGGTCAGGGAGCGCCTCGGCAACACGCCGGAGCAGGAGCGGGAGATCGTCCGCGCCGAACTGGGGAAGATCAACCGCATCCGCCTGGCCCGACTCGTCGAAGAGGACTGACAGCAGCATGAGCACCTCCGCCACCGCGTCCGTGTCCACGCACATCCTGGACACCAGCGCCGGCCGCCCCGCCGAGGGCGTCGCCGTCCACCTGTCCGCCCGCGCCGGACGTGCGGCCGACTGGCAGGCGCTCGGCGGCTCGGCGACCGACGCGGACGGGCGGTGCAAGGACCTGCCGGCCCTGCCGGAGGGAACGACCCACGTACGGCTCGACTTCGCCGTGGAGCCGTACTTCACCGACAAGCAAGCCGATGCGCAGCAGGACGCCCCCGCGAACCGGGACAGCGGCGCCGGTGTGTTCTTCCCGGAGGTGGCGATCACGTTCGCCGTCGTGCCGGGCGAGCACTACCACGTACCGCTGCTGCTCAACCCGTTCGGCTACTCCGTTTACCGAGGGAGCTAGCTACAGATGGCAGACACTTCCCGCCCTGCCCGCACAGACGTTTCCCGCCCTGCCCGCACAGACGTTTCCCGCCCTGCCCGCCCTGTGGTCCTGGGTCAGAACCAGTACGGCAAGGCAGAGAACCGAGTCGTCAAGATCACGCGGGACGGCGCCACCCACCACATCAAGGACCTCAACGTCTCCGTCGCCCTGTCCGGCGACATGGAGGAGGTCCACTACTCGGGCTCCAACGCCAACGTCCTGCCGACCGACACCACCAAGAACACGGTGTTCGCCTTCGCCAAGGAACACGGCATCGAGTCCGCCGAGCAGTTCGGCATCCACCTGGCCCGGCACTTCGTCACCAGCCAGCAGCCGATCCACCGGGCCCGCATCCGCATCGAGGAGTACGCCTGGGAGCGGATCGAGGCCTCCGACGCCAACTCGCGCTTCATCGGCGCCGACGACGTCAAGCACTCCTTCGTCCGCAAGGGCCAGGAGGTCCGGCTCACCCAGGTCACCTACGACGGCGAGAAGTGGGAGGTGATCTCGGGCCTGAAGGACCTCGTCGTGATGAACTCGACCAACTCCGAGTTCTGGGGCTACGTCAAGGACAAGTACACGACCCTGAAGGAGGCCTACGACCGCATCCTGGCCACCGAGGTGTCGGGCCGCTGGCGGTTCAACTGGACCGACGACGACGAGCGCATGCCCAACTGGGAGAAGTCCTACGAGCAGGTGAGGAAGCACATGCTCCAGGCCTTCGCCGAGACGTACTCGCTGTCGCTGCAGCAGACGCTGTACCAGATGGGCGCGCGGATCATCAACCACCGCAGCGAGATCGACGAGGTCCGCTTCTCCCTCCCGAACAAGCACCACTTCCTGGTCGACCTGGAGCCGTTCGGCCTGAAGAACGACAACGAGGTGTACTACGCCGCCGACCTGCCCTACGGCCTGATCGAGGCGACGATCCTGCGGGAGGGCCGCGAGGCGCGGATCCCGGAGGACCTCACCAACCTCTGACGTCCCCCTCTTTTTCGGCACCCGTGGCCGGGGGAACCCGTCTCCCGGCCACGGCACTCAAACTCCCGGGGTCCTGCCGTGCCCTCTCCGACTCAGCACACACCGTGAAAAGGGACGAACCATGGCAGCAGACCGGCGCATCGTCATCGAGAACTGTGCGATCGCGACCGTCGACGGACACGACACCGAGCACGCCCGCGGGCACGTCGTCATCGCCGGCAACCGCATCGAATCCCTCGGCGCGGGCCCCGCCCCCGAGGGCCTCCACAACGTGGCCCGCCGCATCGACGCCTCCGGCCACCTCGTGACCCCCGGCCTGATCAACACCCACCACCACTTCTACCAGTGGATCACCCGCGGTCTGGCCACCGACCACAACCTCTTCGACTGGCTCGTCGCGCTCTACCCCACCTGGGCGCGCATCGACGAGCCGATGGTCCGCGCGGCCGCCCAGGGCTCGCTGGCGATGATGGCCCGCGGCGGCGTCACCACCGCCATGGACCACCACTACGTCTTCCCGCGCGGCTCCGGCGACCTGTCCGGCGCGATCATCGGCGCGGCCCGGGACATGGGCGTCCGCTTCACCCTCGCCCGCGGCTCCATGGACCGCAGCGAGAAGGACGGCGGCCTGCCCCCGGACTTCGCCGTGGAGAGCCTCGACGACGCCCTGGCCGCCACCGAGGAGACCGTGCGCCGGCACCACGACTCCTCCTTCGACGCCATGACCCAGGTCGCCGTCGCACCCTGCTCGCCCTTCTCCGTCTCCACCGAGCTGCTGCGCGACGGCGCGCAGCTGGCCCGCCGCCTCGGCGTCCGGCTGCACACCCACGGCTCGGAGACCGTGGAGGAGGAGAAGTTCTGCCACGAGCTGTTCGGCATGGGACCCACCGACTACTTCGAGTCCATCGGCTGGCTCGGCGAGGACGTGTGGATGGCGCACTGCGTCCACATGAACGACTCCGACATCGCCGCCTTCGCCCGCACCCGGACCGGCGTCGCGCACTGCCCGTCCTCCAACGCCCGCCTGGCGGCCGGCATCGCCCGGGTCCCCGACATGCTCGCCGCCGGCGTGCCCGTCGGCCTGGGCGTGGACGGCACCGCCTCCAACGAGTCCGGCGAACTCCACACCGAGCTGCGCAACGCCCTCCTCATCAACCGCCTCGGCGGTCACAAGGAGGCCGCGCTCAACGCCCGCCAGGCCCTGCGTCTGGGCACCTACGGCGGCGCCCAGGTGCTCGGCCGGGCGGCGGAGACCGGTTCCCTGGAACCCGGCAAGCTCGCCGACCTGGTGCTGTGGAAGATGGACACGCTCGCCCACGCCTCCATCGCCGACCCGGTGACCGCGCTGGTCTTCGGCGCGGCCGCCCCGGTCACCGCCTCCTTCGTGGACGGCCGGCAGATCGTCGAGGACGGCCGTCTGCTGACCGTGGACGAGGACGCCGTCGCCCGCGCCACGCGGGACGAGGCCCGGCGCCTGGCGCAGATCGCCGCCGAGGCCTGACCACCCGGATACTCCGGCCGGGAGGGACGGCTCCCGGCCGGTGGCCGCGGACCCGAGCGGGGTCCGCGGCGGCTGTCTCCGAGGGGCGTGCGCCCATGCGCGCGCCCCCGGGGACGGTCACCACCGTCCGCCGGTCCCGCACGACCACCCGCACCACCTCCATGACACCCACGGCAGCCGTTCCGGTGCAGCCGTGTAACCGACCGGAGGGACGCCGCTGTGGCCGACCACCCCGTTGACGAGAAACTCCCCGCGCTCAAGATGGCGACGACCGGCCTGCAGCACGTGGCCGCCATGTACGCCGGAGTCGTCGCCCCACCCCTGATCGTCGGCGCGGCCATCGGCCTCTCCGCCACTGACCTGACCTTCCTCACCGGCGCCTGCCTGTTCACCGCGGGCCTCGCCACCTTCCTGCAGACCCTCGGCATCTGGAAGATCGGCGCGCGGCTGCCGTTCGTCAACGGCGTCACGTTCGCCGGTGTCGCCCCGATGACCGCGATCGTCGCCTCCACCGAGGACAAGTCCGACGCCCTGCCCGTCATCTTCGGCGCGGTCATCGTCGCCGGACTTCTCGGATTCCTCGCCGCCCCCGTCTTCTGCAAGGCGGTCCGCTTCTTCCCACCGGTCGTCACCGGCTCCGTGATCACCCTGATCGGCATATCGCTGCTGCCCGTCGCCTTCGGCTGGGCGCAGGGACCGAACCCGGCCGCCGACGGCTACGGTTCGGCGACCAACCTCGGCCTCGCCGGCGCGACCCTGCTGATCGTGCTGCTGCTGCGCCGGTTCACCCGGGGCTTCGTCAAGCAGATCGCCGTACTGCTCGGCCTGGTCGTCGGCACGCTCCTCGCGATCCCCTTCGGCGTCACCGACTTCGGTCCCGTCGCGCAGGCGGACGTCGTCGGCTTCCCGACCCCCTTCCACTTCGGCACACCGCAGTTCCAGCTCGCCGCCATCCTGTCGATGTGCGTGGTGATGGTGGTGTCGATGACCGAGTCGACCGCCGACATGCTGGCCCTCGGCGAGATCGTCGAACGCCCGGCCGACGAGAAGACCATCGCGGCCGGCCTGCGCGCCGACACCCTGGGCTCCGCGATCAGCCCCCTGTTCAACGGCTTCATGTGCAGCGCCTTCGCGCAGAACATCGGCCTGGTCGCCATGACGCGCATCCGCAGCCGGTTCGTCGTCGCCGCCGGTGGCGGGTTCCTGGTGCTGATGGGCCTGTGTCCGATGGCGGCCTCACTGATAGCCGTCGTACCGCGCCCGGTGCTCGGCGGGGCGGGCGTCGTCCTGTTCGGCTCGGTCGCCGCCAGCGGCATCCAGACGCTCGTGCGGGCCGGACTGGACAAGGACAACAACGTCCTGATCGTGGCCGTCTCCCTGGCCGTCGGCATCATCCCGATCACGGCGCCGGAGTTCTACCACGCCTTCCCGGAGACGGCCCGCATCGTCCTGGACTCGGGCATCTCGACGGGCTGTGTGGCGGCCGTGCTGCTCAACCTGGTCTTCAACCACCTGGGCGGGGGCGGGCGCGACGCGCACGACGTGACCCACCCGATGGAGACGGGCAAGGAGCTTACGGGCGTACCCACCGCCCGGTCGGCGTCCTGAGAGCGCCCCGCGGCTCCCTGCGCGGGCTCGTCCTGTGCGCCCTGCCCCGGTCGGCGCGAGGCCGGCCGGGGCAGGGCCCACGGGCGCCTAGAGCCCGAACAGGCCCGGGTCCGACGCCAGCTTGCGGAACACCGCGGCGGGATCGGCGACCAGCTTGCGCCGCTCGAGGTCGAGGATCCCGCCCACCGCCGAGATCTCGGCGGCGACCGTGCCGTCGGCCTTCACGACGGCCTGCTCGATCCGGAACGTCTTGCCACCGCCCCACTCGAAGGCACAGGTCACCTCGACCTCGTCACCCGCGAGCAGCTCCCGCCGGTAGCGGATGGTCGTCTCCAGGGCGACCGGGCCCACGCCGGTGCCGACGAGGGCGGACTGCGTGATCCCGGCGGCCTGCAGGAGCGCCCAGCGGGCGTGCTCGGCGTAGTTGAGGTACACCGCCTGGTTGAGGTGCCCCTGCACATCGGTCTCGTACCCGCGGACGGTGACAGGGACGGAAAACGGCTCGCTCACGGCTTCCCCTTCGCAACTCTCGTGCACTGCGCAACGATCCACCGATCCTGACATGCCCCTCACGCCCGGCGGGGCGAGGCCAGGAGGTAGCGGGCGCCGGTGCGCGGTTCGCGGTGCTCGCTCACCTGCCAGCCCGCCCCCTCCAGGGTGGCCGCGCAGGCCCGGAGGGCGCCGGGGTCCGGTTCGTGGACGGCGACGGCCTCGGGCTGCGGGGTGTCCCGCACCCGGTACCCCCCGTCCTCCCGGCCGGCGGGGCGGTGCCCGGCCGCCTCCAGGGCCAGGGCCGCGGCCTGCACCCGATGCGTGCGCTCCCAGCCGCAGGGCCGGTCCACCGACCCGTCCGAGTTGGTCATCCGCCGCAGCTCCACCAGGCCCTGCCAGGCGCTGTGCACCTCGCGGCGCCGCGCGGGCCCGGACGGCGGGGGGTCGGGCTCGCCGCCGGTACGGGCCGCGAACACCCCGGACGGGGAGGGGGCCGCGCCGCCCGTCTCGGGTGCCGGTGTGATGCCCTGGCGCACCCGGTGCCCCTCCGGCGTGAGGAAGTGGTCGTGCGGCGGCCTCGGATGCCGGAAGGCAAGCCCCCGCCCCACCAGCGCCGCGAGCTGCGCAGGGGTGCCCCTCAGCCGTCCCGTGACCGGGTCGGCGGCGTCGATGACACGCCGCTGCGCGGCGGTCGGCGGTCGGGTCACGGCGTGCTCCTCTCCGGCATCGGCGGGCCCCGGGGCACTCGCCCCACCTGCTCGAAGGCTACGGCCCGCCGCTGACAGTCGCCCGCCACCGACAGCCGCCCCGCCACCGACAGCCGCCCGGGCGCCTACTGCCGGTACCCGGCGAGGAACCTCCCGATCCGGCCGATCGCCGCCTCCAGGTCGTCGGCGTACGGCAGGGTCAGGATCCGGAAGTGGTCGGGCGTGGGCCAGTTGAAGCCGGTGCCCTGCACCACCTGGATCTTCTCCCGCAGCAGCAGGTCCAGCACGAACTTCTCGTCGTCGTGGATCGGATACACCTCAGGGTCGAGCCGGGGGAAGGCGTACAGCGCGCCCTTCGGCTTCACGCAGCTCACGCCCGGGATCTCGTTGAGCTTGCGCCAGGCGACGTCCCGCTGCTCGCGCAGCCGTCCGCCCGGCGCGGTCAGCTCGCCGATGGACTGGCGGCCGCCGAGCGCGGCCTGGATGGCGTACTGCGCGGGCGCGTTGGCGCACAGCCGCATGGACGCCAGCATGGTCAGGCCCTCCAGGTAGTCCCTGGCGTGCTGCCGGGGACCGCTGACCACCAGCCAGCCGGAGCGGAAGCCCGCCACGCGGTAGGTCTTGGACAGGCCGCAGAAGGTGAGCACCACCAGGTCGGGGGCGAGCGCGGCGGCCGAGTGGTGCACGGCGTCGTCGTAGAGGATCTGGTCGTAGATCTCGTCGGCGAAGACCATCAGGCCGTGCCGCCGGGCGAGGTCGAGGATGCCCTCGACGATCTCCTTGGGGTAGACCGCGCCGGTGGGGTTGTTCGGGTTGATGATCACGACCGCCCTCGTACGGTCGGTGATCTTCGAGGCCATGTCGTCGAGGTCGGGGTACCACTCGGCCTGCTCGTCGCACAGGTAGTGGACCGCCCTGCCGCCCGCGAGGGTCGTCACGGCCGTCCAGAGGGGGAAGTCCGGGGCGGGGATCAGGATTTCGTCGCCGTCCTCGATCAGTGCCTGGACGGCCATCGACACCAGCTCGGACACGCCGTTGCCGAGGAAGACGTCGTCGACGCCGACCTCCAGGCCGAGCGTCTGGTACCGCTGGGCGACCGCGCGGCGGGCGGAGAGGACACCGCGCGAGTCGGTGTAGCCGTGCGCGCGCGGCAGCATCCGGATCATGTCCTGGACGATCTCCTCCGGTGCCTCGAAGCCGAACAGGGCCGGGTTGCCGGTGTTCAGCCGGAGCACGCTGTGCCCGGCCTCCTCGAGCGCGTCAGCATGCTCGATCACCGGGCCGCGGATCTCGTAGCAGACCTCGCTCAGCTTGCTCGACTGGCGGAACTCCATGTGCTGCTTCCCCTCTGGCGACCGGTGTTGCTTGGTTTTACCAAGTAGTCGCTTGGAAAGTCCAACAACTTGTCTAGACTGCCCCGCATGCCACCTCGCCGACGCTACGACCAGTACTGCTCCGTCGCCCGCGCCCTCGACCTGGTCGGTGACCGCTGGACCCTCCTGATCGTCCGGGAGCTCCTCGCCGGTCCCCGCCGCTACACCGACCTGCACGCGGATCTGCCCGGGGTCAGCACGGACGTACTCGCCTCACGGCTGCGGGACATGGAGCGCGACGGGCTGGCGACCCGGCGCCGGCTGCCCCCGCCCGGTGCCGTCTCCGTCTACGAAGTGACGCCCCGGGGACGGGAGTTGCTGCCGGTGCTCCAGGCGCTCGGCGCCTGGGGTGAGGCGGCGCTGGGGGAGCGCGGGCCCACGGACGCGGTGCGCGCGCACTGGTTCGCCCTGCCTCTGCTGCGCCTGCTGGACGGTGAGGGCCTCGTCGAAGTCCACCTGGAGGAGGGCCTGTTCCACCTCTACGCGGGGGCTGGGGAGGGGCCGGTCCACGGTGACGGGCCCGCCCCCGTGGAGCCGGACGCCCGGCTGGTGCTGGACACCGCCACCTGTGCGGGGCTCGCCAGGGGGGAACTGACCCTGGCCGACGCCGTCCGGGCGGGCCGCGTCGAGGTGGGCGGCGAGGGTGCGCTCGCCGAGGCGCTCCGGGACCTCTGAGGCGCTGGGAACGGCAGAAGGCCCGCACAGGGCGGGCCTTCTGATCACACGTCGGGTTGCGGTGTCACGCGCCCGGCGGGACCCGGGAGGGCCGTCCCGTGCCGCGGGTCAGCGCGTACCCGCCGACACCGGCCAGCGCGGCCAGGACGCCGCCCAGCGCCGTCCACACCCACCGGTCCGACCACCAGCCGGAGCTCCAGCCGTCGTCGGGTTCGAGTCCGGCCAGCACCGCCGCGTCCTCGCGTTCCGCCTCCGGCGCGGTCGCGATCCCCGGCACCAGCGGCTCGGACAGCGAGCCGTCCACCGCCGCGGCGCCGCCGGCGTCGGCGGAGTCCACCCGGACCTCGGCGCCCACCGGCAGACCGAGGTCGCCGGTGCCGACGGAGACGGCGGTCAGGCGGAGGTAGTACGTGCCCGGCAGGGGATCGGCGGCCCAGGGCTCGGACCAGGCACGGACCGTGCGCAGCGCGCAGGCCAGCTCCACCGAGGCGGCGTCCGCCGAGGCCGTGCGCGTCTGCGCCCCGTACCGGCAGGCCTGGCGGCGGCGCAGCCCGTCGTAGACGTCGATCTGCCAGGTCTGGGCGGCGTGGGTCTCGGGGAGCTCCACCGTCGCCCGGACCGTCGGGCGCTGCCCGGTGTCGGCCGGGAACGACCAGTACAGGTAGTCACCCGTGGAGCCGCCCGCCGTGGCCCGCCGGCCCTGCTCGATCTCCGTCGCGGTGCGGAACGAGGTACCGGCCCGCGAGGGCGCGCCGGAGCCGTCCGGCGACGGGCTCGGGGAGGAGTCGGCCGCGGCCGGGGCGGCCGCGAGGCCCGCGGTCAGCAGCGCGGCGATCGTCGCACGCAGAACTCGCATCAGTTGGTCCTCCAGACCGCGACCCGCCAGCGTGACAGCCAGCCCCAGACGAGACCGGCGAGGAAGCCGGCGAGGACCAGGACGCCGAGCAGCCACCAGCCGCGGCCCAGACCGAAGGCGGCCACGTCGCCCGCCGGGTCCGGGGCGTCCACGACGTCCACGGTCAGCTCCAGCGGCAGGCCGGGCGTGGTCTTCACACCGGAGGCCGCCGAGAAGGAGTGCGAGACCGCCAGGCAGACCGCCTCGGCGGGGGCGTCCTCCTCGTCGCTCCCGGCCTTCGGGTAGCGCAGCCCCGTCGAGACGACGTCGGTGCGGCCGTTGCCCGCCGCCTCGCCGCGCACGATCTCACGGCCCTTGGCGGTGATCGCGCGCAGCAGGACGCCGTAGGCCGGGTTCACGGCCCGGTCGGCCGCCACGCTCACCGAGGCGCGCAGCTCCTGACCCGGCCGCACGTCCACCCGGTACCAGCGCTGCTGCCCGAACTCCTCACGGTCGCTGTACAGCCCGGACTTCAGCGCCGGCGCCTGCGCACAGGCGGCGGCACCCTCCGCCGGCACCGGCGTCACCACGGGATCGGCCGCCCGGTCGACCAACTCGTTGACTTTGTCGGTGAGTTCGTCCTGGTGCTCCACCGAGGTGTAGGTGCCGCCGGTGGCCTCCGCGATGCAGCTGAGCTGCCGGCTCAGCTTGGCGGTCGGCACCAGGCCCAGGGTGTCGATGGTCAGGCCGATGCCCTTCGCGGCGATCTCCCGGGCCACCTCGCACGGGTCGAGCGGGGCGCAGGTGTCCTCGCCGTCGCTGATCAGCACGATGCGCTTGGAGCCGTCGCCGCCGTCCAGGTCGTCGGCCGCCTTCAGCAGGGCCGGGCCGATGGGCGTCCAGCCGGTCGGGGTGAGCGTCGCGACGGCCGTCTTCGCCTCGGTGCGGTCCAGCGGGCCCACCGGGTAGAGCTGCGCGGTGTCCTTGCAGCCGGTCCGGCGGTCGTCGCCCGGGTAGTCGGCGCCGAGGGTGCGGATGCCGAGCTCCACCTCCTCGGGCGTCGCGTCGAGCACCTCGTTGAAGGCTTGCTTCGCGGCGGCCATCCGCGACCGGCCGTCGATGTCCCGCGCCCGCATCGAGCCGCTCACGTCGAGGACGAGATCGACCTTGGGGGCGTCCTGGCCCGTGGGTTCGCCGGCGGCCGCCCCGGCCGGGAAGGCGAGCCCGGCCGTGAGCGCGGCGAGCAGGGCGCACACGCCCGCCGCCAGCCGTTTACTTGTGATCATCGGCGGATCCTATTGATCACCCGGGGCGGGCTCCAAAACGGGCCTCAGAGCAAGGGGTTGGGCAGCTCCGCCCACTGGTCCCCGAGGGTCCGGGGCGAGAGCCGCATCAGCGTCAGCGCCTTCGCGGGCAGGGGATCGGTGCGCAGCGCGGCCAGGTCCGCCGTGCGCGGGAGATCGCGCACCGCCGTCTCCAGCGCCGCGGCCAGCGCCCCGCCCGAACCGGCCGTGCCGGCGAGCGCGCCCGCCACGAGCGAGCCGAACAGCTTGCGGCGCAGCGCGCGGTCGTCGTCGGTGACCATGCGCGCGGGCAGGTCGGGCACCTCGATGCCGTGCCGGGTCAGGCGGGCCGGGCTGACGCGGATGTCGGCCAGGTCGCGGTAGACCAGCCGCAGCGGTTCGCCCGAGGGGGAGAGCACCACGAGCAGGTTCTGGCCGTGCGCCTCCAGGGCCACCCCCAGCTCCAGCAGCCGCAGGCCTACGGTGAGGGCGAGACGCGCGAACCCGGCCAGCCAGGCGGGGGAGCGGGGCAGGTCGGTGGTGGCGAGGGCGGCCACCGGCAGGACGCGCTCACCGGGCGCCGCGTAGGACTGCGGCGACTCGCGCAGGACGGCCGCGAAGTCGGGCGAACCGGCCGCCGCGGCGCCCAGGGTGCGCGTGACGTGCAGCAGGCCCCCCGTGCGCGCCGCGGGCGTCGCGGCGAAGTCCGACAGCAGCGCGGAGGCGGCCACCGAGGGCAGGGAGATGTCCCGCACGGAGGACGTCAGCCGGGCACTGAGCGAGGTCTTCACATGCGGTCCGCCGGGCAGGGCCAGCGTCCGCAGGGCCATCAGCGGATGCCCGGGCCGCCGCCGGTCACAGGTCCGCTTCAGCACGTGCGCCGCCTGCCAGGGATGCACCGGCAGCACCAGGTGCTCCCCGTCCCGCAGCTCCCGCGGCCACACGCCCGACACCAGGCACTCGTGCGCCCGCACCGGCACCATCCCCAGCTCCACCACCGGCCGGTGCTCGGGCCCGTACGCGAGCTGCTCGGCCACCGAGAAACCGGGCCGCGACCGGCACGCCGGATGGAACGGATGCCCGTCGACGATGCGCTGCTCCCACTCCCAGTCGTGCTCCGGCCACTCCTCCGTGCCTCCGGGCTGCCCGGCCCGGGACAGGGCCATCGAGGCGACACTGTGGGCGAGTTCGGCGGCGAAGGAGGCGGAGTGCGGCACGCCGAGCGCCGTCATCAACCGCGCCGGATCGTCGTGGTCCGTCCCGTCGAGCCGGACGGCCGTGACGGCGGCGCCGGTCGCATACGGGTCCGGGCGGGGCCCGTGCAGCCGGCGACCGTCCGCCAGGTGCAGGGTCAGCCCGTCCCCGCCGGCCTCCCGGCGGACGGCCCAGGGCAGCGGATCATGGGCCAGACCGCGCCACAGGCGGGACAGCACGGCCGCCCGGGCGCCGGGCAGTTCGGCCTCGTACCGCGGCAGCAGGCGGGGGCGCACGACGGCCAGCTCCTCGGCCACCTCGGTCTCGGCGCAGGGGGGACGGTGCACGGGCGGGCTCCTCGGGTACGGATAGGGCGTCACAGCGGGACGGCGACGACCGGCATACTGATCATCTCCGCCCGGAACGCCGGAAGGACCACAGGGACGAGTGGAACGCGTGGACCTCATGCCCCCGCCCGCCGACGACGACTCGGCCCACGGCGACGACCCGGCCACCGCACGTCTCGCCGACGCCTACGCCGCCGTACCGCTGCTGAACTGCCTGCTGCGCGAAATGGCCCGCCCGGTGCCCGGCGACGGCGACCACCGGGTGTACCACCTGCCCGGCGGGGACCGTCTGCTGCGCGTGCGCGGAACGCGCCGGCCCGCCCGCCCCGAGGTGCGCACGGCCGGCGGCTGGCACCGCCTGGACCACGCGGAGCTGGTGGAACTCGTCGCCGACGAACTGCGCCGCCGCACCGGCCTGTCCAACCACGAACTGCCCGCCGAGATGCGCGACAGCCGCGACGCCGTCGCCGCGCTGCTGGCCGCCCGGGCCCGGACCGCCCCGCCCGCTGACCCCTACCGGCGCTCCGAGCAGTCGCTCCTGACCGGCCACACCCACCACCCCGCCCCCAAGGCCCGCGGGGGCGGCCCCGCCGCCGGCTGGCTGCCCTACGCGCCCGAGGCGTACGCCGCCTTCCCGACGACCTTGCTGGGTCTGCGCGAGGACCTCGTCGTCGAGGAGGGCGACACCTCGGCGCTCGACGCGCTGGGCACGGCCCCGCCCGGCTACCGGCTGCTGCCGGCCCACCCCTGGCAACTCGATCTGGCCGGACCGGAACTCGCCGCCGCCTTCGCGGACGGCCGGCTCGTCCGCCTGGGCACGGCCGCCGAGGACAGCTGGCCCACGGCCGCGATCCGCACGCTGTACTCGCCCGGGCACGACGTGTTCCTCAAGTTCAGCCTGGACGTGCGGATCACCAACGACATCCGCCGGTTGTGGCGGCACGACCTGCTCGCCCTGCGCCGGACCGACCGCGCCGTGTGCGCCGCGTTCGAGACGTTCGACGGCCCTCCGGCCTGGCTCGGCGACCGCGGGTACCGCACGGCCGGCTTCGCCTTCGAGGCCCTGGCCGTCCTCGTCCGCGACGGGTTCGGGGACCGGCTCCGGCCCGGCGCGACCCCGCTGCTCGCCGCCGGCCTCGTCGAGGGTTTCGAGGGGAGCCCCCTGGACTGCACCGCCGACCCCGGGGGCTGGTGGACGGCGTACCTGTCGTGCGTGGTCCCGCCGGTCCTGTGGGCGTTCGCCGGGCACGGGGTCGTCCTGGAGGCCCACCTGCAGAACACGCTGGTCGCCGTGGACGCGGCCGGCGTCCCGGTGCAGGCGCTGTACCGGGACGCCGAGGGCGTGAAACTGGTGCCGGACGTCTCGCGCGAGGCGGGCTGGGAGCGGCTGGTGTACTGCCTGGTCGTCAACCACCTCACCGAGATCGCCGCGGCCCTGGCCGAACGGCACGCCGGGTTCGACCCCTGGCCGGCCGTCCGCCGCGAACTGGCCCGCCACGACCTGCCCGAGATCGCCGCCCTGCTCGCCTCGCCCACCCTCCCCGCCAAGACCAACCTGCTGCTGCGCTGGACGGGGGCGGACGGCGCCGACGCGCGCTACCTGCCGCTGCCCAACCCGATCGCGGAAGGTGCGTGACGCAGCCGCGGAACGGCCCCCGCCCGTCTCAGGACTCGGCCGGCACGCACAGCACCGGGACGGTGGACAGGTGCAGCAGCTTGTGCGGGGTCGAGCCGAGGAGCGCGCCGCGCACCGGGCTCTCCCCCCAGGTGCCCACCACGATGACCCGGGCGCCCTGCCGGGCCGCGGTGTCGAGCAGCGCCTGGGCGGGCCGCTCGTCGACCAGTTCCACCTCCGTGCGCACCCCGGCCTCCTCGGCCACCCGGACCGCGCGGCCGAGCGCGGTGTTCCCGGCCTCCCGGACGGCGTCGTGGTGGGCGCCGTACTCCTCGCCGGTGACACCGGGGGCCGCGGCCCCGTAGACGATGACCAGCCGCTCGTCGTACGCGGTCGCCACCTCGATCGCGACCTGCAGCGCGCGCCGCGCGCCCGGGGACTCGTCGTAGCCGAGGACCACCGACATGTTCAGGACTCCTTGCCGTCGAGGAGGGCGGGGTCGACCACGCCGGGCTGCTCCGACCAGAAGGCGGGGGCCCGCAACCGCCACACGACCATGAGAATCACGCCGGTCAGCGCGATGCCGATGCCGATGACGAGGGGCGGGCCCAGCCCGAACCACGAGACTCCGCTGTAGGAGTTGGCCGGATCGGCCATGTCCGTCACCGACTCCACCAGGAGCCAGGCCAGCAGCCCCGCGCCGATCAGCGGACCGAGCCCGATCAGCAGGAAGTCGCGGACGCTGCGGGTCAGCTGGCGGCGGTAGTACACCGCGCAGGCCACGCCGGTGAGGGCGTAGTAGAAGGCGATCAGCAGGGACAGGGCGGTGAGGGAGTCGAAGAGGGCGTTCTCGCTGAGGTGGTACAGCACGAGGTACCAGGCGATGGCGATGCCGGCGACCCACCAGGTGCTCACGTCGGGCGTGCGGAACCGCGGGTGGATGCGGCCGAAGTGCGCGGGCAGCGCGTGGCGCCGGGCCATGGACAGGCCCGTGCGCGACGCGGGGATGATCGTCGTCTGGGTGGAGGCGAGCGCGGAGGTGGACACCGCCAGCAGCACCACCCAGTCCCAGCCGCCCATCGCCTCCCCGGCGAGCAGCGCGAAGACGAACTCCTCCTCGCCGGCGTTCTCCGCGAGGTAGGCGGTGCCGGCGTAGCCCACGACGGCGAAGGCGACCGCGACATAGGTCACCAGCAGCAGCACCGTCGACCACACGGCCGCCTTGCCCGGCGCGGTCGCCGAGTCCTCGACCTCCTCGGTGAGGTTGACCGCCGACTCCCAGCCCCAGTAGATGAACACCCCCAGCAGCAGGGCGGCGGTGAGGGACGCTCCGCCCGCGCCGAACGGGTCCAGCCAGGAGAACTCGGGTTCGATCGCGTCGAGGGTGCCGGTGCCGGCGTACACGCGGTAGAGCGCCACGACGGCGAAGGCGAGCAGGCAGGCGACCTGCGCCAGGATCAGCACGTTCTGCACCTTGGCCGACACCTCGGTGCCGATCACGCACAGGGCCGTCATCACCACGATCAGCAGCACCGTGAGGACCTGGCGGACGACGTCGTTGTCCGCCCAGCCGTCCAGACCGACCGCGAGCAGGAAGAAGGTCACGGCGACGTCCGCCAGCGAGCCGACGACCAGGACGCCGGTCATGGTGATGGCCCAGCCGCCGAGCCAGCCCGCCCACGGGCCCATGGCCCGGGTGACCCACGAGAAGGTCGTGCCGCAGTCCTGGTCCACCTTGTTGAGGTAGTAGAAGGCCGAGGCGATCAGCAGCATGGGCACGAACGAGGCGAGCATGACCCCGGGGGCGTAGAGACCCACCAGGGCCACGATCGGCCCGATGACCGCCGCCACCGAGTACGCCGGTGAGGTGGCGTTGAGCCCGATGACCAGCGCGTCGAGGAACCCGATCGCGTCGGGCTTCAGGCTCGCGGACGGCGGCGGGCCGGCGTCCGTGATGTCCTTGGCCATGCTCCCTCACTCCCGTTGTGCGTGGATCCATACAACAGGGATATGCGGGGCATTCCAGGCATTGTGTGTCGTGTGCCGCCCTATGTCGCCCTCCGGCCGCGGACCAGCAGGTACAGGAAGTACGGGGTCCCGATCACCGCGGTCATCAGCCCGGCCCCGAGCTGGGCGGGGGCGATGACGGTGCGTCCGATCAGGTCGGCCGTCCCGACGAGCGCGGCACCCAGCAGGACGGCGACCGGCACGACCCGCACGTGCCGCCGGCCCACCAGGGCCCGGGCCGCGTGCGGCGCCACCAGTCCCACGAAGCCAATGGTGCCGGCCGAGGCCACGGCGGTCGCGGCGAGCAGGACACCCACCACCAGGAAGCCCAGCCGGGCCCCGGGCAGGGCGAGACCGAGCAGCCGGGGGGTGTGGTCGTCCAGGGAGACCAGGTCGAGTTCGGTGCGCCGGGCGACCGCCACGGCCAGTCCGAGCGCCAGCACCAGGGCGACGGGCACGACGTCCGCCGTGGTCCGCCCGTAGGTCGAACCGGACAGCCAGGTCAGCGCCTTGACGGCGTTGAACGGGTCGGTGAGCACGATGAGCAGGCTGATCAGCGCCGTGGAGCCGGCCGCCATGCCGATGCCCACCAGGACCAGCCGGTTCTGCCGGTAGCCGCCGCGGGCGGCGAGCCCGAAGACGACGGCGGAGGCCAGCGCGGCCCCGCCGAACGCGGCGGCGGCGATGCCCCAGGACCCCGCGGACGGCACGGTCGTCACCAGCACGACGGCGCCCAGCGCGGCCCCGCCCGAGACGCCCAGCACGCCCGGCTCCGCCAGCGGATTGCGGGTCACGGCCTGCACCAGCGTGCCGGCCAGGGCGAGCGCGGCACCCGCGCACAGGGCCGCGAGCACCCGCGGCACCCGCGTGTCCAGGACGAAGGACACGGCCTGACCGGCCCGCCCCTGCGCCCAGTTGGCGACGTCGCCGAGCAGGAGCTTGCTGTCGCCCAGCAGCACACCGGCCACGGCCACACCGACGACGACGGCGGCCAGCACGGTGACCGTGACGGTGAACACCGCCCGGCTGGGGATGCGCAGCCGGTCCGGGGTCTCGGCCCCGGCCGTGTCCCGCAGCCGCAGGGCCGTCACCACCAGGAACACCGCGCCCACCAGGCTGGTGACGATGCCGGTCGGGACGGCGACGGCGGTGTCGGCGGGGATGAGCGCCCGCAGCAGCACGTCCGAGCCGAGCACCAGCGCGGCCCCGGCCAGTCCGGCCACCGGCAGGGCCGCCCGGGCGCGCACGAAGCCCCGGAAGCGGCGGGCGAGCGGACGCACCAGGGCCGGTGCGCACAGGCCGACGTAGCCGAGCGGTCCGGCGAGGGTGACGGCGGCCGCCGACAGCAGGGCCGCGAGGACGACCACGGTGACCCGGGTGGCGGTGACCGGGACGCCCAGTCCGCGCGCCGCGTCGTCCCCGAGGGCGAGGGCGTCGACCCGGCGGGCGACGAGCAGCAGCCCGGCGAGGCCGGCCACGGCGACGGGCAGCATCTGCAGCACGCCGTCGAAGCCGTTCTGGCCGATGCTGCCCTGGTTCCACTGGTAGAGGCCCTCGGTCTCCTGCGGGAACAGCAGGAGCAGCCCCTCGGTGACGGAGTTCAGCCCCAGCGCGAGTGCCGTGCCGGCGAGGACCAGCCGGACGGTGCCCGTGCCCAGGCCGGACAGGGCGAGGACGACGGCCGCCGCCACCAGTCCGCCCGCGAAGGCGACACCGGAGGAGGCCAGCAGCGGCAGCGAGAGGCCGGATGCGCCGGCCAGGCCGAGCGCCAGGTACGAACCGGCGTTCACCGCGAGGGTGTCGGGCGAGGCGAGCACGTTGCGGCTGACGGCCTGCAGGACGGCGCCGGCGATGCCGAGGACGACGCCGACCAGGATGCCGGCGGTCATCCGGGGCAGCCGGGAGGCGATGACGACGGAGGCGTCGCCCGCGTCGGCCTGCCCGGTCAGGGCCTTGAACACCTGGGAGGGCCCGACGGCCGCGGTGCCCTGGGTGATGTCGACGACGGCGAGGGCCACGACCGCCAGGACGAGTCCGGCCGTCACCGCGGCCGCACCCGTCCGGGACGCGGCCGCCGGCGGACGGGTGGCGGGGGGTGCTTCGGTGACGGCCATGACGGGCGTTACTTCTGCAGCGCGTCGACGAGGGCGTCGATGTACGCCTCCATCGACCGGGGACCGCCGAACATCCAGATGCCGTCGGGCAGCCGGTGCACGTCGCCCGCCTTCACGAACGGCAGGGAGGTCCACACCGCGTTCTTCTTCAGCTGGCCGGAGAACGGGTTGCTGGACTTGTCGCCGTCGTTGCCGATGTAGGCGAACTGCACGTCCTTCGGCAGGCCGGTGAGGCCCTCGACGTCGGTGGTGCCGAGGCCGTAGGCCGGGTCGCCCTTGACCTTCCAGGCGTTCTTCAGCCCGAGCCGCTCGTTGACGGAGCCGATGAGGGACGAGCTGGTGTAGGGCCGCAGGGAGACCTGGTTGGACGTCACATAGCCGTCGGCGAAGGCGACGTCGGTGCCGGCCAGGTCGGCGTCGGCGAGGCTCTTCCTGCCCTCCGCGACCTTGGCGTCGAAGCTCTTGCGGGCCGCCTCGGCCTGGTCGGTGGTGCCGGTCGCCTTGGCGATGAGGTCGAGGTTCTCGAACATCTGGCCGATCTGGTCGGAGCCGTCCGCCGACTTGATCTCCAGGACCGGGGCGACCTTGCGCAGCTGCTTCACGGCCGCGTCCGGCAGGTCGGAGCTGGCCACGATGAGGTCGGGGGAGAGCGAGGCGATGGTGTCCATGCTCGGCTCGCCGCGGGTGCCGATGTCCTTCGGCTCGTTCTTCAGCGGGACGGCGGAGTCCCAGATCTTGTAGCCCTTGACGTCGGCGACGCCCACCGGGTCGACGCCGAGCGTGATGAGACTCTCGACCTCGTTCCACTCGGTGGCGACGACCTTCTTGGCGGGTCCGTCGAGCTTGACCTTCGCGCCCGTGGAGTCCGTGAGGGTGATGGCCTCGGCAGGCTTGTCCTTCGAGCTGTCGGCGGCCGGCTCGGTGGTGCCGCAGGCGGCGAGGGTGAGCGCCGCGGCGGTGGTGGTGGCCGCGGTGAGCAGGAGGCGTCTCATGTGGTGGTGCCGAGCCTTTCGCTTCGGGTGGAACGGGTGTGGTGCCGGCCGACCGGTCGGGTCCGTATGCGGCCGGTGAGGGGGTCGGTGTCGACGTCGATGCGGATGCCGTAGACGGCGGTCAGCCGCTCGGGGGTCAGGACGTCCTCGGGCGGGCCGTCGGCGACGATCCGGCCCGCTTCGAGCAGTGTGACCCGGTCGGCGAGGGCGGCCGCCTGGTCGAGGTCGTGCAGGACGACGCCCACGGCGATTCCGTGGTCGTCGGCCAAGTCACGGACGAGGTCGAGGAGTTCGACCTGGTAGCGCAGGTCGAGATAGGTCGTGGGCTCGTCCAGCAGCAGCACGCCGGTCTCCTGCGCGAGGCAACTGGCCAGCCAGACCCGCTGCAACTGCCCGCCGGAGAGGTGGTCGGCGCCGCGCTCGGCGAGTTCGCTCACGCCGGTCAGTGCGAGCGCCCGCTCCACGGCGGCCTGCGCGTCCGGGTCCGGACGGCCGAAGCGGCCGCGGTACGGATAGCGGCCGAACTCCACGAGGTCGCGCACGGTGAGGCCGCTCGGCGTGGGCCGCCCCTGCGTCAGCAGGGCCACGTACCGGGCGAACTCCTTGGCGGACAGGGCGAGTCCGTCCGTGGCGCCGTCGAGCGTCAGCTGCGCCCGGCGGGCCCGCTGCAGCCTGGCGATCGTGCGCAGCAGCGTCGACTTCCCGCTGCCGTTGGGGCCCACCAGCACGGTCACCTCGCCGGGCCGCAGCGCGAGCGCCGCGTCGTGCACGACGTCGGTGCCGTCGTAGGACACGGTCACGCCGGTGGCCGACAGTTGATGCCCGCGCAGACGCGGTCCGCCCACGGGTTCTTCACCAGATCTCACAAGGCGAAGGTTAGCCTAACCTAATATTGCGTTGACAAGGGGTAGGAAGCGGCGGCTCACCCGGTGGGCCACGACGCCGGGTCCCACACGCCCGAGCGGCGCAGCGACATCGGGCAGTGCAGGAAGACCTCGTCGATCTCCAGGACGAGGGCGAGCGCCGGACGCCCGCCCTCCCGCGCCATGGCGTCGAAGAACGGGGCGTCGGTGAGGATCCGGGCCCGGCCGTTCACGCGCAGCACCTCCTTGGCGCCCGGGACCAGGTACAGCAGTCCGGCGTGCGGGTTGCCCAGGATGTTGTGGAAGCTGTCGCCGCGCCGGTTGCCCGCCCGGTCGGGCAGGGCGATGGTGCCCGGGTCGAGGACGTGCGTGAACCCCGGCACGTCCCCGCGCGGCGAGACGTCGCAGTTGCCCTGCGCGTCGGACGTGGCCAGCAGGCAGAAGGGCGAGCGGGACAGGATCTCCCGGTCCTGGCCGGTGAGCCGGTCGTGCACCTTCTCGATCACCACCGGCCAGGGTTCACCCAGCAGCCGGCGCAGTTCGTCGGCCGACTCCAGTTCGGTCCAGCCGGTCTCGGCCAGGGCGTGCGGCGCGCGGCCGCCCGTGTCGGTCGTGTGCGGCAAGGCCGGCTCCCGGGGTGTGTGTCGGACGGTCGGTCGCAGCCTAACCGGACGTGCTTAGGGTGCCCTTACCGGCCCTGCGGTGATCGCCGCCGCGATCGGCCGCCGGTGTGCGTATGCTCGGGCCCATGCGCTGGAGTCGGCCGTGAAGAGCCAGGTGGACCGTCTGCGGGGCCTCGCAGCATGCTGAGAGAGGTCACCGCCACCCGTTACGTCGAGCCTCTGCACTCGGGCGGCTCCGTCCCCGGGGTCGTCGAGGCGGACGACCTGGGCACCTACGTCGTGAAGTTCACCGGTTCCGCGCAGGGCCGCAAGGCACTGGTCGCCGAGATCGTCGTGGGCGAGCTGGCCCGTGCCCTCGGGCTGCGGTTCCCGGAGCTGGTCCTGGTGCACTTCGACCCGGCGGTCGCCGGTGACGAGCCGCACCAGGAGGTGCGGGACCTGCACGCGGCCAGCGCGGGTCTCAACCTCGGCATGGACCACCTGCCCGGCGCACGTGACCTCACCCCGGAGATCGCCCGGGTCTTCCCCGTCGAGCCTCTGGAGGCGGGGCGGATCGTCTGGCTGGACGCCCTGACCGTGAACGTCGACCGCACGGTACACAGCTCCAACCTGATGGTCTGGCCCACCCTCGGCGTCGCCCGCCCGCGCCTGTGGCTGATCGACCACGGCGCCGCCCTGGTCTTCCACCACCGCTGGGACGCCACCGATCCCGCGAAGGCGTACGACTTCCGGCACCACGCCCTCGGCCACTACGGGCCGGACGTCCGCGCCGCCGACGCCGAACTCGCCCCGCAGGTCACCGAGGAGCTGCTGCGCGGGATCCTCGCGGAGGTGCCGGACGCCTGGCTCGCCGGCGACCCCGTCTTCAGCGGCCCGGACGCGGCCCGCGAGGCGTACGTCCGGTACCTGCGTGCGCGGGTGGAGGCGTCGGCGGCCTGGCTGCCCACCGACTTCCCCAGCCGGGAGGAGCTCGCCGCCGAGGAGGCCCGGCGGGCGCAGCGCAACCAGAGGGAACGCCCCGCGTGGCTCAGGCAGGTGCCCGACCTGCACGGCAAGCCCGCGGCCGAGCAGGATTGGTCGGTGCACCTGGGATGAGCGGCCGTGTCGAGATCGAGTACTGCACGCAGTGCCGATGGCTGCCGCGCGCGGCCTGGCTGGCCCAGGAACTGCTCACCACCTTCGAGGCCGAACTGACCGAACTGGCCCTGAAGCCGGGCACGGGCGGGGTGTTCGTCGTCCGCGTCGGCGACGAGGTGGTCTGGGACCGGCGCGAACAGGGCTTCCCGGAGCCGACGGCCGTGAAGAAGGCCGTACGCGACCGAGTGGCCCCGGGGAAGACCCTGGGCCACTCGGAGCGGTAGCGGCGGCGCCTCAGCCCTTGAGCTGCTCGTACGCCGGCAGCGTCAGGAAGTCGGCGTAGTCCTCGTCGAGGGCGACCGTCAGCAGCAGGTCGTGCGCCTGCTGCCAGTTGCCCGTCGCGAAGGCCTCCTCGCCGATCTCGGCCCGGATGGCCGCGAGTTCCTCGGCGGCGACCTTGCGGGCCAGGTCGGCGGTGACCTGCTCGCCGTTGTCGAGGACGACCTCCGCGTTGATCCACTGCCAGATCTGGGAGCGGGAGATCTCGGCGGTGGCCGCGTCCTCCATCAGGTTGAAGATGGCGACCGCGCCCATGCCGCGCAGCCAGGCCTCGATGTAACGGATGCCGACCTGCACGGCGTTGACCAGTCCCGCGTAGGTGGGCTTGGCGTCGAGCGAGTCGATCGCGATGAGGTCGGCCGCCTCGACGTGGACGTCCTCGCGCAGCCGGTCCTTCTGGTTCGGCTGGTCGCCGAGGACCTTGTCGAAGGACTCCATGGCGATGGGCACCAGGTCGGGGTGGGCGACCCAGGACCCGTCGAAGCCGTCGCCGGCCTCGCGGTCCTTGTCGGCGCGGACCTTCTCGAAGGCGACCTTGTTGACCTCGGCGTCCCGGCGGGAGGGGATGAACGCCGCCATGCCGCCGATGGCGTGCGCGCCGCGCTTGTGGCAGGTGCGCACGAGGAGTTCGGTGTAGGCGCGCATGAACGGGGCGGTCATCGTCACCGCGTTGCGGTCCGGCAGGACGAACCTGGCGCCGCCGTCACGGAAGTTCTTGACGATGGAGAACAGGTAGTCCCAGCGGCCGGCGTTCAGCCCGGAGGCGTGGTCGCGCAGCTCGTAGAGGATCTCCTCCATCTCGTACGCGGCCGTGATCGTCTCGATGAGGACGGTGGCGCGGACGGTGCCGTGGGGGATGCCGCAGTACTCCTGCGCGAAGACGAACACCTCGTTCCAGAGGCGGGCCTCCAGGTGCGACTCCGTCTTGGGGAGGTAGAAGTAGGGACCCTTGCCGAGGTCCAGCAGGCGCTGGGCGTTGTGGAAGAAGTACAGGCCGAAGTCGACGAGCGCGCCGGGCACCGCGGTGCCGTCGGCGTCGACGAGGTGACGCTCGGTCAGGTGCCAGCCGCGCGGGCGCATGACGACCGTGGCGAGTTCCTCGTTCGCCTTCAGCGCGTACGACTTGCCGGACCTCGGGTCGGTGAAGTCGATCTTCCGGGTGTAGGCGTCGCTCAGGTTCAGCTGACCGCCGATCACGTTCTCCCAGGTGGGCGCGGAGGCGTCCTCGAAGTCCGCGAGCCACACCTTCGCGCCCGAGTTGAGGGCGTTGATGGTCATCTTGCGGTCGGTGGGACCGGTGATCTCGACCCGGCGGTCGTTCAGCGCGTCCGGGGCCGGGGCGACCTTCCAGGAGTCGTCGGCGCGGATCGCGGCGGTCTCCGGAAGGAAGTCGAGGGTGGAGGTGCGGGCGATCTCGGCGCGGCGCTCGGCGCGGCGGGCGAGGAGTTCGTCCCGCCGGGGCGTGAACCGCCGGTGCAGCTCGGCCACGAAGGCGAGTGCCGCTTCGGTGAGGACCTCCTCCTGCCGGGGCAGGGGCTCGGCGTCGACGATGGCCAGCGGGGACGGCGCTGGAGCGGACATGGACGGTCACTTCCTTCGGCGAGCTGTGACAACGAACCGGCGGTTGGCACCCGGTGCCAGTCTTCCCGGATACGGCGAACGGCGCCCGGAGGGGGGAGGGCGCTTCTGATCAGTGGATACTAGTTTCCTCATGGTGGAAGTTCAATCGTTTGTTGATGTCGAGATTCTCCGGATCGAGCCAAGGTGGCGCCCCGTGCCACCCCGTTCACTCCAGGTGTGCCAGATCGGCCTCGGTGTCGATGTCGTAGGGCCGGGCCACGTCACCGCACTCGACGAGGCGGACCGTCGCGGCGTGCTCCTTCAGGTAGGCGCGGGCCCCCCGGTCGCCCGTGGCGGTCGCCGCGATGCCGGTCCAGTGCGCCGCGCCGAACAGCACCGGGTGGCCGCGCACCCCCTCGTACGCGGCGGACGCCAGCGCGTTCTCGCCGTCGTACGCCCCCAGGACCCGGGTCACCGCCTCCGGTCCGATGCCGGGCTGGTCGACGAGCGCGACCAGGGCGGCCCGTGCCGGGGAGCCGGCCAGGGAGTCCAGCCCGGCGCGCAGGGACGTCCCCATCCCCTGTTCCCAGTGCGGGTTGTCCACCAGGACGCATCCGTCCAGTGAGGCCCGGGCGCGCACCTCGTCGGACCGGGCGCCCAGGACGACGTGGACCGTCGCGCAGCCGCCCTCGCGCAGGACGCGCACGGCGTGCTCCACGAGCGGCCGTCCCCGGTGCGGCAGCAGCGCCTTGGCGCGTCCGCCGAGCCGCCGGCCTCCTCCCGCCGCCAGCAGCAGTCCGGCCACCGCGCGCGTCCCGTCCGTCGTCTCCCGTGTCGTCATGGCTCCTGCATACCGCACGCCCCGCGCGGGTCGTGGACGACGCGGGGGCCGCGTCGCACGGGCGTGCGCCCGGGGCCTGAAAGTCACGCAGTGGAACAAGTCGATGACGCTGCGGACTGGCGCCTGGCGGCCCGCGTCGTCTACTGTCGCCCGCACCGAACCGGCGGGGACCCGAACAGGGGCCGCGGCGGGGGGACTTCGGGTCACCAGGGCGGGCGCACGACGAGGTGCGAGGGGGAGGACCGTGTTGCGGAGCGCGGAGCAGGAGCGGCAGGGACCCGCGGCCGGCGGGAAGGCGGACCCGCGCGTGACGGAGCTGCGCGCGGCGGTGTCCCGGCTGCGCCGCCGCCTCGCCGCCCACCCGGCCGAGTTCGCCGACCGGGGTACCGCCGAGGAGGAACTGGCGGCGCTGGACGCCGTGGCCGCCGCGGGCGCCCCCGACGTCGCCCGCCTGCGCCGCTCCTTGCTCCTGGTCGCGGGTGCGGTCGGCTCGGTGAGCGCCCTGTCCTCCGCGCTGGCGGACGTGCGCCGCGCGGTGGACCTCTTCGGCCGGCCCGTGCGCCGGCAGGTGTAGGCGGACCGGCCCGCTGCTACGGGAAGGTCCCCCGGTACCCCGCGTGGGCGCCGCGGGGCTCGAACTCCCCGCACAGGTACGTCCCCTGCACGAACTCGGTGAGCTGCGGCCAGAGCGCGAAGATCCCCTGCGGACCGCGCTTGCCGTCGACCCGGCCGTAACGGTCCTTGGTGTGACGGAAGCAGGCCGGCCCGGTCATCATCGAGTGGCCCGCCGGGTGGTGGTCGGACCAGGCGCACGCGATGCACGCCCGCAGGAACTGCCCGGGCGGCAGCCGACGCTGGATGTCGTACAGGGCCGTCTCGAAGTCGCCGTAGTCCTCCCCGCCGTACGCGCGCCCGTCGAACCGCAGGGTGACCGTCAGGCCCTCCTCGTCCAGGGCGCCCGAGGCCACCGGGTCGCCCAGCCGCAGGGCGCAGTGCAGTACGCCCGTCAGGGGATCCCGCCCGGCGGCCGCGACCGGCAGCGGCACCTCCCACTCGAGCAGGCAGGAGCACAGGTCGCCGTCGTCGAGGCGGAACATCTGCTCGGGCGGGTCGCCGGCCAGGGCGCCGAGCGTGTCCATCGTCCCGCCCTCGAAGAGCACGCCCCTGATCGTCGTGCGGATCAACTCCCGGCCGTCGGTCTCGAAGACGAGGTCCTCGCTGCCGTGCCGGTCGGTGTACCGGCCCGGCCAGGTGTGTAAGCCGCTCACGCGGGGTTCTGGCTGGCGAGGGCCTGCGACAGTTCGCCGGCGACCTGCTGGAGCAGCGGCACGATCCGGTCCGTCGCCGCCTCGGTGACCCGGCCCGCCGGACCGGAGATGGAGATGGCCGCGGCCGTGGGGGAGTCGGGCACCGGGACGGCCAGGCAGCGCACCCCGATCTCCTGTTCGTTGTCGTCGACCGCGTAGCCCCGGACCCGTACGTCCTCCAGGGCCGCGAGGAAACCGTCGGGCGTGGTGATCGTCTTGTCCGTCGCGGCGGGCATGCCCGTGCGGGAGAGCAGGGCGCGCACCTCCTCCGGCGGGAAACCGGCCAGCAGCGCCTTGCCCACGCCCGTGGAGTGCGGCAGCACGCGTCGGCCGACCTCGGTGAACATGCGCATGGAGTGCTTCGAGGGCACCTGCGCCACGTAGACGATCTCGTCGCCGTCCAGCAGTGCCATGTTCGCCGTCTCGCCCGTCTCCTCGACCAACCGCGCCAGGTACGGCCGCGCCCAGGTGCCCAGCAGCCGGGAGGCCGACTCGCCGAGACGGATCAGGCGCGGGCCGAGTGCGTAGCGCCGGTTGGGCTGCTGACGCACGTATCCGCAGGCCACCAGGGTGCGCATCAGGCGGTGGATGGTCGGCAGGGGCAGCCCGCTGCTGGCGGACAGCTCGCTCAGCCCGACCTCGCCGCCCGCGTCAGCCATCCGTTCGAGCAGGTCGAAGGCGCGCTCCAGGGACTGGACGCCACCGTTGGAGGAGGACCGGGCGGAGTCGGTGGTGCTGGCGCTGGACGTCGGCACGGCGCGTTCCTTTCGGGGCTGGCGGAAGAGCTGAAGCCTACCCGGCGGTCGGTCGACTCCCCGGTTGTACGGAGCTACGTTCTGCTTGCCGGAAGTCTAATTCCGCCTTGTGGAAACGTCCAGAGGTCGGTTCCGGGCGGGTGTCGCCGCCAGTCTGCCCTTGACGGGGCCGGAGCGGGAGTGAAGACTCCTTCAACAGAAAGTTGAATTCCGGTACGCGGAAGCGTGTGAAACGTAAGCGCAAGCGTGTGAAACGTAAGGGGTCCGGGTGTCCGACGCTGAACTGGTGCTCCGCTCGACGCGTGTCCTGACGCCCGAGGGGACGCGCGCCGCCTCGGTGGCCGTCACCGGCGGCACGATCACCGCGGTCCTGCCGTACGACGCGCCCGTGCCGGACGCCGCCCGCCTGGAGGACCTGGGCGACCACGTCCTGCTGCCCGGACTCGTCGACACCCACGTGCACGTCAACGACCCCGGCCGCACCGAGTGGGAGGGCTTCTGGACCGCCACCCGGGCCGCGGCGGCCGGCGGCATCACCACCCTCGTCGACATGCCGCTCAACTCCCTGCCGCCGACCACCACCGTCGCGCACCTGCGGACCAAGCAGCAGGTCGCCGCCGACAAGGCGCACATCGACGTCGGCTTCTGGGGCGGGGCCCTGCCCGGCAACGTCAAGGACCTGCGCCCGCTGCACGAGGCAGGCGTCTTCGGCTTCAAGGCGTTCCTGTCGCCGTCCGGCGTGGACGAGTTCCCGCACCTGGACCGGGAGGCGCTCTCCCGCTCCATGGCCGAGATCGCCGCCTTCGGCGGACTGCTCATCGTGC
The DNA here is from genome assembly GCF_055567995.1 of Streptomyces sp. NPDC026246. NCBI lineage: Bacteria > Bacillati > Actinomycetota > Actinomycetes > Kitasatosporales > Streptomycetaceae > Streptomyces > Streptomyces sp. NPDC026246. The sequence goes on from NZ_JBVHPJ010000001.1 coordinate 259,456, forward strand.
ACGCCGAGGACCCGCGTCTGCTCGCCACCGCCCCGCAGCAGCCCGGCCCCCGCTACGCCGACTTCCTCGCCTCCCGCCCCCGGGACGCCGAGGACACCGCCATCGCCCAGCTCATCCGCGAGGCCCGGGCCCTCGACGCCCGGGTGCACGTGCTGCACCTCTCGTCCAGCGACGCCCTGCCGATGATCGCCGAGGCGCGGTCCGAGGGCGTGCGCATCACCGTGGAGACCTGCCCCCACTATCTGACCCTCACCGCCGAGGAAGTCCCCGACGGCGCCAGCGAGTTCAAGTGCTGCCCGCCGATCCGTGAGGCCGCCAACCAGGACCTGCTCTGGCAGGCGCTGGCCGACGGCACGATCGACTGCGTCGTCACCGACCACTCCCCGTCCACCGCCGACCTCAAGACCGACGACTTCGCGACGGCCTGGGGCGGCATCTCCGGACTCCAGCTGAGCCTGTCCGCCGTGTGGACCGAGGCCCGCAGGCGCGGGCACGGCCTGGAGGACGTCGTGCGCTGGATGTCGGCGCGGACGTCCGCACTCGTCGGCCTGGACGGCCGCAAGGGCGCCATCGCACCCGGCCACGACGCCGACTTCGCCGTCCTCGCCCCCGACGAGACCTTCACCGTCGACCCCGTCGCCCTCCAGCACCGCAACCGCGTCACGGCCTATGCGGGCCGGACCCTGCAGGGCGTCGTGAAGGCCACCTGGCTGCGCGGCCGGAAGATCATGGCGGACGGCGAGTTCACCGAGCCGAAGGGGCAGCTCCTCACCCGGACCGACTGACATCCCATCCCGGACACCCGAAAGGAAGACCTGATCATCGTGACGGCGATCCCCAGCTTCACCGGCGACGCGAACCCCTACTCCGGCGGCGACCCGTACGCGGACTACCGCACCGCCGACTTTCCCTTCACCTCGTACGCCAACCTCGCCGACCGGCGGCTGGGCGCCGGTGTCATCGCCGCCAACGACGAGTTCTTCGCCCAGCGCGAGAACCTGCTGGTGCCGGAGCGCGCCGAGTTCGACCCCGAGCACTTCGGTCACAAGGGCAAGATCATGGACGGCTGGGAGACGCGGCGCCGCCGGGGCGTCTCCGCCGAGCACCCCTGGCCGGCCGACGAGGACCACGACTGGGCCCTGGTCCGGCTCGGCGCCCCGGGCGTGATCCGCGGGATCGTCGTCGACACCGCCCACTTCCGCGGCAACTACCCGCAGGCCGTGTCCGTCGAGGGCACCGCCGTGCCGGGCTCCCCGTCGCCCGCCGAGCTCCTCGGTGACGACGTGAAGTGGACGACCCTCGTCCCGCGCACCCCGGTGGGCGGGCACGCGGCGAACGGCTTCGCCGTCGCCGCCGAGCAGTGCTTCACCCACCTGCGGATCAGGCAGCACCCCGACGGCGGTGTCGCCCGCCTGCGCGTGCACGGCGAGGTCGTACCGGATCCGGCCTGGCTGGAAGCGCTCGGCACGTTCGACGTCGTCGCCCTGGAGAACGGCGGTCTGGTCGAGGACGCGTCCAACCTCTTCTACTCGCCCGCGTCCCACACCATCCAGCCGGGCCGCTCCCACAAGATGGACGACGGCTGGGAGACCCGCCGCCGCCGCGACCGGGGCCACGACTGGATCCGCTACCGGCTGACGGCCCGGGCGCAGATCCGCGCGCTGGAGATCGACACCGCCTACCTCAAGGGCAACAGCGCCGGCTGGGCGTCGGTCTCGGTCCGCGACGGCGAGGACGGCGACTGGCGGGAGGTGCTGCCCCGCACCCGCCTCCAGCCCGACACCAACCACCGCTTCGTCCTGCCGGAGCCGGCCGTGGGCACGCACGCGCGCCTCGACATCTTCCCGGACGGCGGCATCTCCCGCCTTCGCCTCTTCGGCTCCCTGACCCAGGAGGGCACGAGCCGCCTCGCGGCACGACACCAGGAGCTCGGGGGCTGACCCGCCCGCACCGGCGCGCTGCCGGGCGGCGGGCCGCGTTCGCCGGCCGACCGGCCGCACCGCGACGATGCCGGGCTTCCCGGCACGCCAGGGCTATGCCGCCGGGCCCTCCGGCACGCCGCCCGTGACACCGGGCCCCCGGGCCCGCCGGCCCGTCAGGCGGGGCCGGTGGGCGCGAGGGACGCCGGGCCCCGGGCCCGGCGTCCCGCTACGCCGCGTGGCCGCCGTCCACCGCGAACTCCGCCCCCGTCACGTACGTCGCCCCCGCCAGGTACGCCACCGTCGAGGCCACCTCGTCCGCCGTGCCGAAGCGGCCCAGCGCGGTCAACGCCGCCTGGCCGGGCGCGTACGGCCCGTCCGCCGGGTTCATGTCGGTGTCGATCGGGCCGGGGTGCACGAGGTTGGCGGTGATGCCGCGATCGCCCAGCTCCCGGGCCAGCGCCTTGGTCAGGCCGATCAGGGCCGCCTTGCTCATGGCGTAGAGCGTGCCACCCGGCCCCGGCACCCGCTGCGCCATGCAACTGCCGATCGTGACGATCCGCCCGCCCTCCGACATGCGCGCGGCGGCCGCCTGTGAGGCCAGGAACACCGAGCGCACGTTGACGGCCAGCACGCGGTCGACGTCCGCGAGCGACAGGCTCGCCAGCGGGCCGAGCACTCCCACACCCGCGTTGTTCACCAGGACGTCCAGCCGGCCCAGTGCCTCGGCCGCCGCGTCCACCACCCCGACCGCCTCGGCGGCGTCCGCCGCGTCCGCGCGCAGTGCCACCGCCCGGCGCCCCAGCGCCTCCACCTCCCGTACGACGGCCCGGGCCGCCTCCTCGCCGGCGACGTACCCGACGGCCACGTCCGCGCCCTCCCGGGCCAGTCGCAGGGCCGTCGCCGCGCCGATGCCACGGCTCCCGCCGGTCACGAGAGCCACCTTGCCGTCCAGAGTTCCTCGATCTGTCATGCCTCCATCCCAGCGGCCGGCCGGCCCGGAGGCTGGCGGGCAACGGACGCCGAACTCCGGCCGCCTTACGGCCCAGCGACGAGTTGCGGGCGCCGGCGCGGTCTGAACCCATGGCACCAGGCCCCACGACCCCCGGAAGGGAAGGCACCCGCCATGGGCAAGCTCGTCTCCACCCTCTTCGTCACGCTCGACGGCGTCTACCAGGCCCCCGGCGGCCCCCAGGAGGACACCCGCGGAGGATTCACCCACGGCGGATGGAGCTTCCCCTACGCCGAGGAGGACTTCGGCCGGTTCGTCAACGAGGTCTTCGCCCGCCCGGCCGCCTTCCTGCTCGGCCGGCGGACGTACGACATCTTCGCCTCCTACTGGCCGAAGGTGACCGACCCCGGCGACCCCGTCGCCTCCAAGCTCAACGGCCTGCCCAAGTACGTCCCTTCCTCGACCCTGGACCACCCGGCGTGGGCGGGCACCACCGTGCTCCGCGGCGATCTCGCCCGGGAGGTCACCGCGCTCAAGGAAGGCACCGACGGCGAGATCCAGGTGCACGGCAGCGGAGCCCTGGTCCGGTCCCTGCTCGGGCTGGACCTGCTCGACACCCTCCACCTGCTGACCTTCCCGGTCGTGCTCGGCTCCGGGTTCCGGCTGTTCCCGGAGGGTGCCGTGCCGACGGCGTTCGAGCACACCGGCGGCAGCGTCACCGGAGCCGGGGTCTCGATCCAGACGTACGACCTGAAGGGCCGCCCGGAGTACGGCGAGTTCGGCCTGCCGGAGAACGCGTGAACTCCTCGCGAACGCACGGGGCTTCACAGGAAATTCTCCTGGCTTGTCATTGACATGCCACTCTCTACGCGCGTCATCATGAACGGCATGAACTTCCCCCCACACGCCTCGCGGCTCGGCGCAGCAGCCGCCCTCCTGTCCGCCCTCCTCATCGGCGGAACCGTCTCCGCCGGCACGGCCGGCGCCGCCCCCACCGCCGTCGGCGACATCTGCTACAGCGCCCTGCCCTCGCAGGCGCACGACACCCTCGACCTGATCGAGCAGGGCGGCCCGTACCCGTTCGAGCAGGACGGCACCGTCTTCCAGAACCGGGAGGGCATCCTGCCCGGCCAGTCGTCCGGCTACTACCACGAGTACACCGTCATCACCCCCGGCTCCGACACCCGCGGCGCGCGCCGCATCGTCACAGGTGAGCGGAGCCAGGAGGACTACTACACGGCCGACCACTACGAGTCGTTCGACCTCGTCGACCACGGCTGCTGAACCCGGCCTGCCCGGCACATCCCGGCCGGAGGTCCGTCCACGTGCTCAGACGGACTTCCGGCTCCCGGCGGCCGCGCACAGGGCGACGCCCAGCACGAGCAGGGCGACGCTCGCGTAGACCTCGTAGCCGTCGAGGAAGTCCAGCCGATGCACCAGCCCCCAGTGCCAGTCGGTGAACTCGTGCACCAGGCCCGCCACGCCCTGCACCAGGGCGAGGAAGCCGAGAATCTCCAGTACCTGCTTCATGCCCCGACCCTCGCCCGGCGGACCCCCCACGGACATCGGCCGCGGGGCGAGCGTCACAGCGCACAAAGGCCCCTTCGCGGCCGTCGGCCCGCGCCGAAAGTCTGCGGCCGGGCGACTTTGGTCGACGATCCCGGCCGCGGGCGGGTGGAGCGGCCCGCGGCTGCGTAGATTGACCGACCGTGAAGGCAGATGCAGGGGGACAGGCAGGGGGACAGGCTTCCCCGTTGTCCCCGGTGCCGCCTGTGCCGGCTGTGCCGCCGGGGGAGGCGCCCGCGCTGCTCGGCGGGCGCCGGTGGTTCTTCCCGTCCGCCCTGCTGCACGAGCTCGACCCCGACACGGCCCGGGCCGGACGGCGGCCCCGCCGCACGGCCCGCGACTGGGTCGTCGACTTCTCCTGCTTCCTGATCGCCGTGCTGCTCGGCCTGACGGCGGTGGACGCGCTGGCCGACCACCCGAACGTCCCGCCCGCGCTGGCCGTCGCCGACCAGGTGATCGGCGCACTGGCCTGCGCCGCGATCTGGCTGCGGCGCCGCTGGCCACTCGGGCTGGCGGTGGCCATGACGCCCATCACCTTGGTCTCGGACACCGCGGGCGGCGCAGCCCTGATCGCCTTGTTCACCCTCGCCGTGCACCGGCCCTTCCGCTACGTGGCCTGGGTGGGCGGCGTCAGCACGGCCCTGGTCCCGCTGTACTGCTGGCTGCGCCCCGACGCCGACCTCCCCTACCTGGTGACCGTGGTCTTCGCCGTGCTGCTGACCGTGGCGACCGTCGGCTGGGGCATGTTCGTCCGGGCCAAACGGCAGCTGATGGTGAGCCTCCGGGACCGCGCCCGGCGCGCCGAGACGGAGGCGCGCCTGCGCGCCGAGCAGGCGCAGCGGCTCGCCCGCGAGGCCATCGCGCGGGAGATGCACGACGTCCTCGCCCACCGGCTGACCCTGCTGAGCGTGCACGCCGGCGCCCTGGAGTTCCGGCCCGACGCGCCCCCGGCCGAGACGGCTCGGGCGGCGGGCGTGATCCGCGAGAGCGCCCACGAGGCCCTGCAGGACCTACGGGAGATCATCGGCGTCCTGCGGGCCGGCGAGCCGGACGACACCGGGCGGCCCCAGCCGACGCTCGCGGCGATGGACACGCTGGTCGCCGAGTCCCGGGAGGCGGGGATGAAGGTCGGTCTGGAGCAGCGCGTCCAGAACCCCGGTTCCGTCCCCGCGTCCGTCGGGCGCACCGCCTACCGGATCGCCCAGGAGGGCCTGACCAACGCCCGCAAGCACGCCCCGGGCACGGACGTCGCGGTGACCGTCACCGGGGGCCCGGGCGAGGGCCTGACCGTCCGCGTCCACAACCCGCCCCCCGAGGGCGAGGTGCCGCACGTGCCGGGCTCCGGCCAGGGTTTGATCGGGCTCGCGGAAAGGGCGACCCTCGCGGGAGGGCGCCTCGCCCACGGACACACCCCCGGCGGCGGCTTCGAGGTCCGGGCGTGGCTGCCCTGGCCGTGACCGCCTCCCGGCCCCGCCGTGCGGCCCGGCCGTGATTACGGTGTGCGCATGACTGCCATCAGACTGCTCCTCGTCGACGACGACCCGCTGGTGCGGGCCGGGTTGTCCCTCATGCTGGGCGGCGCGGACGACATCGAGATCGTCGGAGAGGCGGCGGACGGCGGTGAGGTGGAGGCCCTGGTCGACCGCACCCGCCCGGACGTCGTGCTCATGGACATCCGGATGCCGGTGGTCGACGGCCTCACGGCCACGGAGCGGCTGCGCGCGCGGCAGGACGCGCCACAGGTGGTGGTCCTCACCACGTTCCACGCCGACGAGCAGGTGCTGCGGGCGCTGCGCGCCGGCGCCGCCGGGTTCGTCCTCAAGGACACCCCGCCGGCCGAGATCCTCGCGGCCGTGCGCCGGGTCGCGGCCGGCGACCCGGTGCTGTCGCCCACCGTCACCCGCCAACTGGTGCGGCACGCCGTGGGCAGCGCGGCCGACACCCGGCGCAGCCGGGCCCGTGAGCGCATGGCCGTCCTCAACGACCGCGAGCGCGAGGTCGCCGTCGCGGTCGGCCGGGGCCTGGCCAACGCCGAGATCGCGACGGGCCTCTACATGAGCGTCGCCACCGTCAAGACCCACGTCTCGCGCATCCTCGGCAAACTCGGCCTCAACAACCGCGTCCAGATCGCCCTGCTCGCCTACGACGCGGGGCTGCTCGAAGGGGAGCCGGAGGAGCACTGACCGCTCACGGCGACACCACGCACCGGCGGCGCGCCGACCGGGCATGTGCCGGTCGGGCCCCGGCGTTCGGATCCGGCGTCCAGGCCCCGGTGCTCAGATCCCGCCGCTCACGCCCCGCCGGCGATCTCCGCGAGGCGGACCGGCCGGCGCTCGCGCCGGGACAGCTCGCACGCCTCGGCGACGCGCAGCGCCTGCAGGGCCTCGCGTCCGTCGCACGGGTTGGTCCGCTCGCCCCGCACCACCTCGACGAACGCGTTCAGTTCCGCCTCGTAGGCCGGTCCGAACCGTTCCAGGAAGCCCGCCCAGGGCTTGTCCGCCGCCGGCGGACCGGTCGGCTCGGTCGACGCGATCGGCGTGCGGTCGTCCAGGCCGACCACGATCTGGTCCCGCTCACCGGCGAGTTCCATGCGCACGTCGTACCCGGCGCCGTTCAGCCGGGTCGCGGTGACCGTGGCCAGCGTGCCGTCGTCCAGCGTGAGCAGCGCGGCGCCGGTGTCCACGTCGCCGGCCTCGCGGAACATCGCCGGCCCCGCGTCCGAACCGGCCGCGTACACGTCCACGACCTCCCGGCCGGTGACCCAGCGCAGGACGTCGAAGTCGTGGATCAGGGTGTCCCGGTACAGCCCGCCCGACAGCGGCAGCCAGGCCGCGGCCGGCGGCTGCTCGTCGCTGGTCAGCGCGCGCACGGTGTGCAGCCGCCCCAGCCGGCCCGAGCGCACGGCCTCGCGCGCCCCCGTGTATCCGGCGTCGAAGCGGCGCTGGAAACCCATCTGCAGCACCGTCCCGGCCGTCTCCACCTCGGCGATCGCGCTCAGGGACCCCGGCAGGTCCAGCGCTATGGGCTTCTCGCAGAACACCGGCAGCCCCGAGCGTGCCGCCCGGCCGATCAGTTCGGCGTGGGCGGACGTGGCCGTCGTGATCACCACGGCGTCGACCCCCCAGCGGAAGATCTCCTCCACCCCGGGAGCCGCCGTCTCGCCCAGCCGGTGCGCCAGCTCCTGGGCCCGGGCGGGATCCGCGTCCGTGAGGATCAGGGAGCCCACGTCGCGATTCCTGCTCAGGGTCTTCGCGTGGATGGTGCCGATGCGGCCCGTACCGATGACGCCGATGCGCATGGGAACAAAGTGCGGCCACCGGCCGCCCCTGTCAATCCGTATGTCCGGACAATCTGACTACACGACTTCCCGTCAACAACGCACGGAGCTACGCTCGGCCCGTGCCGAAACCAGAAGTGGACCCGACCGTGCAGCTCGAGCTGAGCGTGGACCGCAGCTCACCCGTGCCGTTGTACTTCCAGCTGTCCCAGCAGCTGGAGGCCGCTATCGAGCACGGCACGCTGACCCCCGGCAGCCTCCTGGGCAACGAGATCGAGCTCGCCGCCCGGCTCGGCCTGTCCCGGCCGACCGTCCGCCAGGCCATCCAGTCACTCGTCGACAAGGGCCTGCTCGTCCGCCGCCGCGGCGTCGGCACCCAGGTCGTGCACAGCCAGGTCAAACGCCCCCTGGAACTCAGCAGCCTGTACGACGACCTGGAGGCGGCCGGTCAGCGACCGGCGACCGAGGTCCTCGTCAACACCGTCGTCCCCGCCTCCGCCGAGGTCGCCGCGGCCCTGGGCGTCGCCGAGGACAGCGAGGTCCACCGCGTGGAACGCCTCCGCCTCGCCCACGGCGAGCCCATGGCCCACCTCTGCAACTTCCTGCCGCCCGGTCTCCTCGACCTCGACACCGGCCAGCTGCAGACCACCGGCCTGTACCGCCTGATGCGCGCGGGCGGCATCACCCTGCACAGCGCCCGCCAGTCCATCGGCGCCCGGGCGGCGACCCCGGAGGAGGCCGAGCGGCTGTCCGAGGAACCGGGCGCCCCACTGCTCACCATGCAACGCGTCACGTTCGACGACACGGGCCGCGCAGTCGAGTACGGCACGCACACCTACCGTCCGACGCGCTACAGCTTCGAATTCCAGTTGCTGGTGCGTTCCTGAGGGCGCGGGGAACCGCGCGACGAGCCCCCGACGGCCCGCCTCCGACGACGATCCGCGCCACCCCTGCGCTCCGCGCCCTGCCGTCCCGTGAGGCAGAATCGGGCGCGATGAGCACCTACCGCGACCTCACCGCCCCCATCGGCTCCCGCCGCGCCACCGTGCTGCGCACCGTCGGCACCCGGGAGCGCCGCTCGCACCTGACGGCACCCCGGGTGCCCACGGTCGGCATCGACATCGGCGGCACCAAGGTGATGGCGGGCGTCGTCGACGCCGACGGCAACATCCTGGAGAAGCTCCGCACGGAGACCCCGGACAAGTCGAAGAGTCCCAAGGTCGTCGAGGACACCATCGCCGAGCTGGTCCTGGACCTCTCCGACCGGCACGACGTGCACGCCGTCGGCATCGGCGCCGCCGGCTGGGTCGACGCCGACCGCAACCGCGTGCTCTTCGCCCCGCACCTGTCCTGGCGCAACGAACCGCTGCGCGACCGCCTCGCCAGCCGGCTGTCCGTCCCGGTGCTCGTCGACAACGACGCCAACACCGCCGCCTGGGCGGAGTGGCGCTTCGGCGCCGGCCGCGGCGAGGACCACCTCGTCATGATCACGCTGGGCACCGGGATCGGCGGCGCGATCCTGGAGGACGGCCAGGTCAAGCGCGGCAAGTACGGGGTCGCCGGCGAGTTCGGCCACATGCAGGTCGTGCCCGGCGGCCACCGCTGCCCCTGCGGCAACCGCGGCTGCTGGGAGCAGTACAGCTCCGGCAACGCCCTGGTCCGCGAGGCCCGGGAGCTGGCCGCCGCCGACTCCCCGGTCGCCTACGGGATCATCGAACACGTCAAGGGCAGCATCGGCGACATCACCGGCCCGATGATCACCGAGCTGGCCCGCGACGGCGACGCCATGTGCATCGAGCTGCTCCAGGACATCGGCCAGTGGCTCGGCGTCGGCATCGCCAACCTCGCCGCCGCCCTCGACCCCTCCTGCTTCGTGATCGGCGGCGGCGTCTCGGCCGCCGACGACCTGCTGATCGGCCCCGCCCGCGACGCCTTCAAGCGGCACCTCACCGGCCGCGGCTACCGCCCCGAGGCCCGCATCGTCCGGGCCCAGCTGGGCCCCGAGGCCGGCATGGTCGGCGCCGCCGACCTCGCCCGGCTCGTCGCCCGCCGCTTCCGCCGCGCCAAGCGCCGCCGCGTGGAGCGCCACGAGCGCTACGAGCGGTACACGCAGTCGCTCCGCAGCAGCCAGGAGACCCTGTGACCGCCTCGCTGCCGCACCAGGGCACCTGGCCGGACGGCCAGGAGCGCCCGGCCGAGGACCGCCGCCACCGGATCCGCCGCAGGGCGCTCACCCTGCTGACCATCGTGCTGCTCATCGGCATCCCGGCCGGCTACCTGGTGATCTCCGCGAACCAGAGCCGCGACAGCGGCAAGGACAAAGAGGCGAAGTACTCGGCGACCGGACTGACCGCGGGCTGGCCCTCCAAGCTCCAGCGCCGCATCTACCAGGTGCCCATCCCGCACCCCGCCTGGCACGTGGCCTACTACGAGACCAACAACTGGAAGACCAGCCGGCTCTACGCCCAGTTCGAGACCAACGCGGCCGGACTGGACGCCTACCTCACGGGCCTCGGCCTGACCCGCGAGGACCTCCGGCAGGGTGAGGTCGCCATCGGCGACCGCGACCGCGACATCACCGGCTGGCGCTTCCCCGGCGGCGACGGCTGGTACGGCTTCGTCCACCGCCAGAAGAACCCCGCCCCCACGCACGACGTGGTCGTGGACCTGTCCAACCCGGCGTACCCCTGGGTCTACGTCGTCGCCCGCACGGTGCCCTGACCCGAGCCGCGCCCGCCGGCCCCCGGCCGCCGGAGCCGTTTGTCAGACCCCGCCCGTAGAGTCGGAGACGAGTGATCCGGCACCGGGGCGGGAGGTGACAGGAAGTATGGGCGGCACGGCCGTGACGCAGACGGAGCAGGCGGCGGAAGAGGTGGTTCCGGTGCGGCTCCCGGCCGTCTTCCTGCCCGCGCCCCTCCCTCGCGACGGACGCGTGGCCTTCTGGGACCCCGACGGCGAGCCCCTGCCCGGCGCCGGCACCGAGCTGACCGTCGTACGCCGGCACGGCACGGGCGTGCGGCGGCGGACCGTCCCCGCGCTGTCCCTTCCCGTCGAGGCCGCCCTGCCGCTGCTCGTGCGCGCCCGGCACGACCCGGCGGCCCACCCCGCCACCGCCTGCTGGGGCGCCGCCGCCCTGCACGCCCTGCGGCTCACCGCCCGCGGCCGGCTGCTGCCCGGGCTCACCGCCACCGGGCACGACGCCTGGCGCGCCGGCCCCCTCGACCCGGACGACATCGCCCACCTGCGCGCCGTGGCCGCCGCCCTGCCCCCCGAGGGGCACGCCGTCCCCCTGCCCGGCCCCGGCGCCCTCCACCTGCCCGAACCCGAGGCCCTGGTCCGCGCCTTCCTGGACGCCGTCGCCGACACCCTGCCCCGCACCCCGGCCGCCCCCCACACCACCGGCCGGCCCTTCGCCGCCCGCGAGGCCCAGCACCTCCCCGCCGCCCACGACTGGGCCGCCGAGGTCGCCGCCGGCATGGACGCCGGCGTGCGGATCTCGCTCCGCCTGGACCTCTCGGCGTACGACCTGTTCGACGACACCCCCGGCGGCGGCGGCCGCAGCGCCGGGGCGGCGATCGTCCAGGTGCACAGCCTCGCCGACCCCACCCTCGTGGCCGACGCGGCGGCCCTGTGGGCGGGCGAGGCCGACGACGCCTTCGGCCCCCGCGCGCGCGTCGACGCCGCCCTCGCCGTGCGCCGGGCGGCGCGCATCTGGCCCCCGCTGGACCGGCTCTCCGACCAGGACGTCCCCGACGTGCTGGCCCTGAGCGAGGACGAACTGAGCGACCTGCTCGGCGTCGCGGCCACCCGGCTCGCCGCTGCCGGGGTCGCCGTGCACTGGCCCAGGGACCTCGCCCAGGACCTGTCCGCGGCCGCGGTGGTGCGTCCCGCGCCCGGCTCGGCGACCGACGGCACCGGCTTCTTCGAGAGCGAGGACCTGCTCGCCTTCCGCTGGCAGCTCGCGCTCGGCGGCGACCCGCTCACCGACGCCGAGATGGACGCCCTCGCGGAGGCCCACCGCCCCGTCGTCCGGCTGCGCGACCAGTGGGTGCTGGTCGACCCGGCGCTCGTGCGCAAGGCCCGCAAACGGGACCTCGGCCTGCTCGACCCGGTCGACGCGCTGTCCGTCGCCCTCACCGGCACCGCCGAGGTGGACGGCGAGACGGTCGAGGCGGTACCGGCCGGCGCCCTCGCCGCCCTGCGCGACCGGCTGACCGCCGGGATCGCCCCCGCCGACCCGCCCCCCGGCCTGCACGCCACCCTGCGCGACTACCAACTGCGCGGCCTGGCCTGGCTCGACCTGATGACCTCCCTCGGTCTCGGCGGCTGCCTCGCCGACGACATGGGCCTCGGCAAGACCGTCACGCTCATCGCCCTGCACCTCAAGCGGGCCCGCCCCGAGCCGACCCTCGTGGTCTGCCCCGCCTCGCTGCTCGGCAACTGGCAGCGCGAGATCACCCGCTTCGCCCCCGGCGTGCCCGTGCGCCGCTACCACGGCCCCGACCGCACCCTGGACGGCCTCGACGGCGGTTTCGTCCTCACCACGTACGGCACGATGCGCTCGGCGGCCCCCGCCCTGGCCGACCGGGACTGGGGCATGGTCGTCGCCGACGAGGCCCAGCACGTCAAGAACCCCTACTCCGCCACCGCCAAGGCGCTGCGCACCATCGCGTCCCCCGCGCGGGTCGCCCTCACCGGCACCCCCGTGGAGAACAACCTGTCGGAGCTGTGGGCCCTGCTCGACTGGACGACCCCCGGCCTGCTCGGCCCGCTCAAGTCCTTCCGCGCCCGGCACGCCCGGGCGGTCGAGACCGGCGAGGACGAGGAGGCCGTCCAGCGCCTCGCGCGCCTGGTGCGGCCCTTCCTGCTGCGCCGCAAGAAGTCCGACCCGGGGATCGTGCCCGAGCTGCCGCCCAAGACCGAGACCGACCACCCGGTGCCGCTCACCCGCGAACAGGCGGCGCTGTACGAGGCGGTGGTGCGCGAGTCGATGCTCGCCATCGAGACGGCCGAGGGCATGGCGCGCCGCGGCATGGTGCTCAAGCTGCTCACCTCGCTCAAGCAGATCTGCGATCACCCCGCGCTGTTCCTCAAGGAGGAGCAGACGCCCGTCGGCGACCGGCTCGCCGCCCGCTCCGGGAAACTCGCCCTCCTCGACGAACTGCTCGACACCCTCCTCGCCGAGGACGGCTCCGCCCTGGTCTTCACGCAGTACGTCGGGATGGCCCGGCTGATCGCCGCACACCTGGCGGGCCGCGCGGTCCCCGTCGACCTCCTGCACGGCGGCACGCCCGTCCCGGAGCGGGAACGGATGGTGGACCGCTTCCAGAGCGGCTCCGTCCCGGTCCTGGTCCTCTCGCTCAAGGCCGCCGGCACGGGCCTCAACCTCACGCGCGCCGGCCATGTCGTCCACTTCGACCGCTGGTGGAACCCGGCCGTCGAGGAGCAGGCCACCGACCGGGCCTACCGCATCGGCCAGACCCAGCCCGTCCAGGTCCACCGCCTCATCACGGAGGGCACGGTCGAGGACCGCATCGCCGAGATGCTCCACGCCAAGCGCGCCCTGGCCGACGCGATCCTCGGCTCGGGCGAGTCGGCCCTCACGGAACTGACGGACCGCGAGCTGTCCGACCTGGTGTCCCTGCGGAGGACGGCATGACGCCCCGTCTCGAGCCCGTCACCATCCCGGGGAGCCTGCGGTGAGCGCCCGCCCCGCCGACGAGGCACGCCGGGCCCTGCGGGAGGCACGGGAACGCACGGCCCGGGACCGGGCGGCGACCCAGGACCCGGCCCGGCCCGGCGACACCGACACCGATGCCGACACCGGCGGGGAGAACCGCGGCCCGGCGAACGTGGCGCGCGAGGCGCTGCGGGCGCAGGGGGAGGGTTCGCGGGGGAGTGCGTCGGAAGAGCGGGCCGAGGAGGGCGAGCGGGCCACGTCCGGGCGGGGTGATGAGCCGGCCGGGACGGGGCCGCGTGCGGGGGACGTGGCGCGCGAAGCGCTGCGCGCCGCGCGGGACGAGGCACGCAGGGCCCGGCAGGAGACGGAACGCGAGGGCGCCCGCCGCAGGCGCCGGGCCCGGCAGAGCGCCGTCGACGACAGGGTGGCGGCCGTGCGCCGCGCCCGGACGGACGCCGACGGGCCGGGCACGCGTGACGTGCGGCAGCTGCTGTCCGACGCCTTCCGGATGCCGGACCTGCCGGACCTGCCGGACCTGCCGGACCTGCCGGACCTGCCGGACGTGCCGGACCTGCCGGACCGACCTGACGTGCCGGACGGACGGGAGTCGGACCTCCCACACGGTGACCGGCCGGGTCGAACGGACCGATCAGATCGGCCGGACATGCCGGGCTCACTGGATAAGCCGGGCTCGCCAGATAAGCCGGCCTCGCCGGACAACCCAGGTCAGCCGGACAACCCAGGTCAGCCGGACAACCCAGGTCAGCCGGACAACCCAGGTCAGCCGGACAACGCAGGTCAGCCGGACGACCCAAGTCAGCCGGCCCATCCAGGCCTGCCGGACCATCCAGGCCTGCCGGGCAACCCGGACCTGCCGGTCAACCCGGACGTGCCGGGCAACCCGGTCCCGCCGGACAACCCGGGCCCGCAGTACATGCCGGAGGCCGACGCGGACACCGCGCCCGGGGTAGGCAACGCCTCGGTGCCCCGGGAGACCCACTCCGCTCCCCACCCCGACGACCAGGACGTGCCCGTGCCGCCCGCGGCCCCGGCCTACGCCCGCCCCCACGCGCCGGAAGATCCGCTCACCGGGGGCCGCCCGGCATCGTCCGTCACCGGGCACGCCGCTTCCACCGCTCCCGAGCCGCCGCACACCCGGCCCGGCGCTTCGGTGGGTGCGGCACCCCGGCCCTCCGGCCCGTCCGGGCCGGGCTCGCGCCGCTCCATGGCCGCCCCGAACCGCGACAGCGACCTGCGCCGCACCTTCCCGCCCTTCCCGCCCCGGGAGGGCGAGACGTTCGCCGCGAGCTGGTGGGGCAACGCCTGGGTCACCGCGCTGGAACAGGGCGCGCTGGACGGCAAGCGGCTGGAGCGCGGCCGCGGGTACGCCGAGCAGGGGAACGTCGACGCCATCACGGTGACACCCGGGCTCGTGCTGGCGTACGTGCAGGGCAGCCGCCCGCGCCCGTACCGCGTCCAGGTCAGGCTGCGCACGCTCGGCGACGCCGACTGGGACCGCTTCCTGGACGCCGCAGCCGACCGCCCCGGGCACATCGCGGCGCTGCTCGACAAGGAGATGCCCCAGTCCCTGGCCGACTGCGGGGTACCCCTGCTGCCCGGCCCCGGCGACCTGGAGCCGCACTGCAGCTGTCCCGACCGCGGCCACCCCTGCAAACACGCCGCCGCCCTCTGCTACCAGACGGCCCGGCTGCTCGACGCGGACCCGTTCGTGCTGCTGCTCCTGCGCGGCCGGGGCGAGCGCGAGCTGCTCGACGCGCTGTCCCGGCTGAGTGCCACCCGGGCCGCACGCGCCGCCCAGGACAGGGGCCCGGCGCCGACACCGGGCGTGCGGGCCACCGAGGTCCTCGCGGCCGGCGCCCGCCCGCACCTGCCCGCCCCGCTGCCCGTGCCCCCGCACCCGGAACAGCCCCCGGCGTACCCGGCGTCCCCGGGCGGGCCGGACCCCTTCGCGCTCGACCAGCTCGCCACGGACGCCGCCGCCCGGGCGCACGCCCTGCTCACGACCGGCCGGGACCCGGTCGGGGGGCTGACCTTCTGGCAGGACGCGGTCCGCCTGGCCGCGGCCCGTCCCGGCTCCGGGCTCACCGCGGGCAGCCGGGCGCTGTACTCCTCGCTGGCCTCGGCGGCCGGCCGCTCGGTCGCCGACCTGGCCCGTGCGGTCGCCGCCTGGCGGCAGGGCGGGCCGGAAGGCCTGGCCGTGCTGGAGGAACCGTGGGACCCACCGGCCGGCCGCTTCGACCGGGCCCGGCCGCTGCTCCTCGCCGCGGACCTGCCGGCCTTCCGCCCCTGGCGCAACCACCTGACCCACCCCCGCGGTCACCTCCAGCTCCGCCTGGGCCGGGACGGCCTGTGGTACGCGTACGAGTCCGAGCCGGGCCGCGAGGACTGGTGGCCCAGAGGCACCCCGGACCTGGATCCGGTCGGAGCCCTGACCGGCCTGGGCGCACCGGGCGACGTCTGACGGACGCGAGGTCCGACGGCCCGTCTACGATCGGTCCGTTGCCACGATCCGCACTGAAGGGCTGAACGACCTTGACGGACGAGCGAGTTGTGATCGTCACCGGTGCGGGTTCCGGCATCGGGGAGGCCACCGCCCGACTGTTGCGGGAGGAGGGGCACGAGGTCGTAGCCGGCGGACGCCGGGCCGCGCCGCTGCGGCGTCTGGCCGAGGAGACGGGCGTGCTGGCGTATCCGTCCGACGTGGGCGACCCCGAGGCCGCCGACGGTCTCGTCCGGGCGGCGCTCGACGCCCACGGGCGCGTCGACGGGCTGGTGCTGAACGCGGGCATCGGACGCGGCGGCACGGTCGGGGAGCTGTCGATGGCGGACTGGGACGAGGTGATGCGCACCAACGTCACCGGTCCCCTGCTGCTCCTGCGGGCGGCGATCCCGCATCTGCTGGCGTCACGGGGAGCGGTCGTCGCCGTCGCCTCGGTGTCGGCCCTGCTCAACGGTCCGGGCAACGCCCCGTACGCGGTGTCCAAGGCGGCGCTGCTGCAGCTGTGCCGTTCCGTCGCCGTCGACCACGGCCGTGACGGTGTGCGGGCCAACATCGTGTGCCCGAGCTGGGTCAGGACCGAGATGGCCGACCGCCGCATGGCGCGCTTCGCCGAGGAGGCGGATTTGGGGGAGGGCGGCATCGAGGCGGCCTACCGGGAGGTGACGAGGCCCCTGCCCCTCGGCCGCCCCGGTGAGCCCCGCGAAGTCGCCCGGGCGATCGCCTGGTTGCTCTCGCCCGCGGCGTCCTACGTCAACGGCGCCGTGCTCACCGTCGACGGAGGGGCGACGGCCCTCGACCCGGGAACCCTGGCCTTCGACTACGCCCTCACCCCGCGCGCCGGCACCGGCGGCTGACCGGGCTCGTCCCGGAGCCGGCCGTGCCGTTTCCGCCCCCGTGGCACGATGTGGTCGGTTCGCACACCGGCCCCCGCTGCCGGGGCCCCGACGACGGATGAGAGGCTCGGAAGGGTGAGCGCGACACCACCGAACACCCTGCAATACCGCTGTGACGGGCCGGAGGACGCCCCCGTCCTCATTCTCGGCCCCTCGCTCGGCACGACCTGGCACATGTGGGACCGGCAGATCCCCGAGCTGGCCGGACAGTGGCGGGTCGTCCGGTTCGACCTGCCGGGGCACGGCGGCGCACCGGCGTACCCGGCGGACTCGGTCGGCGACCTCACCACCCGGCTGCTGGCCACCCTCGACGGGCTCGGCGTGCAGCGCTTCGGCTACGCGGGCTGCGCGCTCGGCGGCGCCCTCGGTATCGAGCTGGCCCTGCGCCACCCCGAACGGCTCGCCTCCCTCGCACTGATCGCGGCCTCCCCGCGCTTCGGCACCGCCGACGAGTTCCGGCAGCGGGGCGTGATCGTGCGCACCAACGGCCTCGACCCCATCGCCCGCACCGCGCCGGAGCGCTGGTTCACCGGCGGGTTCGCCGCCGCGCAGCCCGCGATCACCGAGTGGGCCGTGCAGATGGTCCGCACCACCGACCCCGGCTGCTACATCGCCGCCTGCGAGGCCCTCGCCTCGTTCGACGTGCGGCCCGAGCTGGGGCGGATCGGCGTGCCCACGCTCGTCCTGGTCGGCTCGGACGACCAGATCACCGGGCCCGCCGAGGCGCGCACCCTGGTGGCGGGCATCCCGGACGCGCGTCTCGCGGTCGTCCCCGGCGCCTCCCACCTGGTGCCGGTCGAACAGCCGGCGGCCGTCACCGATCTGCTGGTCAGGCACTTCTCCACCGCCTGGCAGCCCGCCTTCGAGACCTCCACCGGGCAGACGGCCCTGCCCACGGCCGCCGCCCTCCGCCCGGTCGTGTCCGCCGCCCCGCCGCAGCCCGCGCAGACCGGCCCGATCGCCGAGATCGCCCCGGCCGCAGCGGCCCCCCAGGAGCAGGGCCGGCCCGACCCCTACGACGCGGGGATCAAGGTGCGCCGCGAGGTCCTGGGCGACGCGCACGTCGACCGGGCGCTGGCGGAAGCGGACGAGTTCTCCGGCGACTTCCAGGAACTCCTCACCCGCTACGCCTGGGGCGAGGTCTGGGACCGCCCGGGTCTGGACCGCCGCACCCGCAGCTGCGTCACCCTCACCGCCCTGGTCGCCGGCGGCCACCTCGACGAACTGGCCGTCCACGTCCGGGCCGCCCTGCGCAACGGCCTCACCCCGGGTGAGATCAGGGAAGTGCTGCTCCAGGCGGCCGTCTACTGCGGTGTGCCCGCGGCCAACCGCGCGTTCAAGGTCGCCCAGCAGGTCGTCCGCGAGGAGACCACCCCCCAGGAGTGACCTCCCGCGGGGGCCCGGAGGCAGGATGGAGAGCATGAAGCTCACGAAGAAGACGCACGCCTGCGTCCGCCTCGAGAAGGACGGCCGGAGTCTCGTCCTGGACCCCGGAGGCTTCACCGAGGCGGACGCGGCACTCGGCGCGGACGCGATCCTCGTCACCCACGAGCACCCCGACCACTTCGACGAGGCCCGGTTGCGCGCGGCGATGGAGGCGGACCCGGGCACCGAGATCTGGACGCTGAAGTCCGTCGCGGACAAGCTTGCCCCGGCGTTCCCCGGCCGCGTCCACACCGTCGGCCACGGCGACACCTTCACCGCCGCCGGGTTCGACGTCGAGGTGCACGGCGAACTGCACGCCGTGATCCACCCGGACATCCCGCGCATCACCAACGTCGGCTACCTCGTCGACGGCGGCACGGTCTTCCACCCCGGCGACGCCCTGACCGTGCCCGGCCGACCGGTCGAGACGCTGCTGCTGCCCGTCATGGCCCCCTGGAACAAGATCTCCGAGGTCATCGACTACGTCCGCGAGGTGCGCCCGCAGCGCGCCTACGACGTCCACGACGCCCTGCTCACCGACCTGGCCCGCCCCATCTACGACCGGCAGATCGGGCAGCTCGGCGGCTCGGAGCACCTGCGGCTGGCGCCCGGGGAGTCGGCCGAGGTCTGACGGGGCCGGGCGGCGTTGTCGTACCCGCCGGGTAGGTTGTGGGGCATGCGCATCGCCACCTGGAACGTGAACTCGATCACCGCCCGCCTGCCGCGGCTCCTGGCCTGGCTGGAGAGCAGCGGCACGGACGTGCTGTGCCTCCAGGAGGCCAAGGTCTCCGAGGAGCAGTTCCCGTCCGGGCAGCTGCGCGAGCTGGGCTACGAGTCGGCGGTCCACGCCACCGGCCGGTGGAACGGGGTGGCGGTGCTCTCGCGCGTCGGCATCGAGGACGTCGTGAAGGGTCTGCCCGGCGACCCGGGTTTCGACGGCTCGGTGGAGCCCCGCGCGATCGCGGCGACCTGCGGCCCGGTCCGCGTCTGGTCGGTCTACGTGCCGAACGGCCGCGAGGTGGACCACCCGCACTACGCCTACAAGCTCCAGTGGCTGGAGGCCCTCAAGGCCGCCGTCGCCGGTGACGCCGCGGGCAGCCGTCCCTTCGCCGTGATGGGCGACTACAACGTGGCGCCGACCGACGACGACGTCTTCGACCGGGCCGTCTTCGAGGGCTCCACCCACGTCACCCCGGCGGAGCGCGCCGCCCTCGCGTCCCTGCGCGAGGCGGGCCTGTCGGACGTGGTCCCGCGCCCCCTGAAGTACGACCAGCCCTTCACGTACTGGGACTACCGCCAGCTCGCCTTCCCCAAGAACCGCGGCATGCGCATCGACCTGGTGTACGCGAACGCGCCGTTCGCCAAGGCCGTCGGCGACGCGTACGTGGACCGCGAGGAGCGCAAGGGCAAGGGCGCCTCGGACCACGCACCGGTCGTGGTGGACCTGGACGTCTAGGACCTCTCCCGCGGCAGGACCGGCCTACGGCCGCAGCAGCCCGAGGTCGACGGAGTCCGCCAGGGCCGCCAGGCCCGTGTCGCCGGGATGCAGGTGGTCCCCGCTGTCGTACGCGGGCAGCAGCCGGGACGGGCGCGCGGGATCGCGCACGACGGCGTCGAAGTCGAGCACGCCGTCGAAGACCCCGCCGCGGCGGATCCACCGGTTCACCGCCAGCCGCTCGGCGTCCACGGCGGCCGTGCAGCGTGCCTCGCCGCCGCAGGGCAGGATCGTCGCCGCGAGCATCCGCACCCCCCGGGCGCGCCCCCGGTCCGCGAGCTCGCGCAGCCCGGCGATCACCTGCTCCGCGGAGGTGCCCCACCGCAGGTCGTTGACGCCCTCGAAGACGACGGCCGTCCGGACCGACGGCTGGGCGAGGACGTCCCGGTCGAAGCGGTGCAGGGCGCTCACCCCGGCGGCGTCCGTGGACACCCCGTCACCCGGATACCGGTCACCGGTCACGCGGTTGCCCGAGATGCCCTGGTTCAGCACGCCGTAGCGCGGCACGGCGTGCTGCCGCAGCAGCCGGCCGGCCAGCACGTCGGGCCAGCGCCGGTTCGCGTCCGCGGTGGACCTCTCACCGTCGGTGATCGAGTCCCCGAACAGCACCACGGACCCGGGGCCGCCGCTCACGTCCACACCTGCCAGCAGCGGCCAGTAGGTGACCTCCGAGGTGTACGCCCCCGCCGAGCCGTCCGCCGTGTGGTCCCCGGGCTCGCTGACGTAGGACCGTTGCCGCGCGAGCCGATGCACGGGCGCCGCCGTGACCGTGCCCGGCAGGTGGAGACTGACCAGCAGGTTGGCGCCGGCCGGGACGGTGAACCGCAGCGGATCGCTGTACGCCTGCGCCCCGGCGGGGATCCGCACACCGGCCGCACCGCCGAAGGCCAGCCGCGCCGGTGCGCCCCGCGGGACGGCGCCCGACGCCCGCACGGCCACCGTCGCCCCGCCGATCCTCACCGGCGCCGCGGCGAAGGTGTTGTCGAACCGCACCCTCACCCGGGAGCCGCCCGCCGAGGTGTGCACCACCAGCCGCAGCGTGCGGTCCGTCCAGGGGCCGCCCGCGCCGTAGCCGCCCGTGGAGGTGCCCCAGCTGCCGGTCCAGCCCAGTGCGGCCGTCCGGACCGACAGCGCGAAGACGTGCAGCCCGGACGCGCGCGGCAGTCGCACCGAGGAGACCGCCCGCCCGGGGATCAGCGGGACGGTGACGGCGTACAGCCGTGCGCGCTCGGTGAGCCGGCCGGCGGGCGTGTTGATGTGCGGAAGGGCCACCGCCTTCGTGGCGAGCGGCCCGGTGCGCCAGTCGGGCGCGGTCAGCCGGTAGCCGGACCGCGTGCCGTCGGCGTACGCGACCGTGCCCGCCCCGCCCACCGGCCGGCCGGCGGTGCCCGCGACCAGGAAGGCGAGGGCGTCGCCCCGGCCGCCGAGCCGGACGTCCTGCCCGGCCGCGCGCACGTTGTCCGGCTCCCCGGGCCGCCGCTTCGGCCAGGTCAGCCGGGCTCCCTGGACGGTCAGGGCGCGGCCGGGCGTCCAGCCCGCCGCCGTCAGGTCACGCGCCGACAGGGAGGCCCCGGAGCCGTCGAAGTCGGCCGCCGCGGGCCGGCTGTCGTCGCTGACGGTACGGTTGTCGAAGAGCCGCTCCAGCGGCACGGGCACGGCCCGCCCCGCTTCGGCGGCCCGCGCCGAGACGGCGGGGACCAACGACCCGCACAAGGTGAGGACCACCAGGATCCCCCGGACGGCACGGCGCACGGCAGGCACCTCCCGCTCATCGGCTCAGGGCACGACAGGACGAAACGCACGGACGAACTGAAGGTGTAACGACGCACGGGGCGCAAGGCGCACGGTGAACGTAGGGAGACGTGCGGGACTCGTCAACGCGCGTCACGGGCACCGGGTTCGACCATGGCCGGAACCGGCGGGTCCGCGCGCCCTGTGGTGCGTACGGCGGTACGAATGACACGCTGGACGTATGAACATCCCTTTCCTGGGCCACCGGCGCCGGAAGGCCGGGTTCCCCGATCCGGCAGGCATCGCGGAGCTGCTTGCCGAGTGCGAACTGCTCCGCAACCAGGCGGCCCGGGCGGGGGTCGCACTGGACGACTCGGTGGCCTCGCTGGAGGCACTGGACCAACTGGTCCCGGGCTGGCGGGACGACGAGGAGACCCTGTCCTGGCTGGGCAACGACGCCGGGCTGTACCTGGGCACCGTCATCGTGCGCACCGTGACGGGGGCCGCCTGGGAGTTCCGCTCCGACGGGCAGCCCGTCGTACGGCTGGCCTCCGGCCGGGAGTTCGACGTGGTGGACTCCGGGCACGAGTGGGCCGCGCACGGCGTGCCCGAGCTGTCGCAGCTGTACGCGGAGGTGGCCGAGTCGTGAGCGCCGCGGCCCCGGGCCTCGGCCCGAAGTACGGCGTAAATACGGCTAATGATCGACAGGTGCGTGTCGCCCCGCGTGCCCGATCCGGCCTGGATACGTTGCGGCAACCACCACACAGCTGAGAGTGAGTAGGGCTGAGTATGGCCGTCGATCCGCTGATCGAGCTGCGTGACGTCAACAAGCACTTCGGGGACCTGCACGTCCTGCAGGACATCAACCTCACCGTGGGCCGGGGGGAGGTCGTCGTCGTCATCGGCCCGTCCGGATCGGGCAAGTCCACGCTGTGCCGGGCGATCAACCGCCTGGAGACCGTCGAGTCCGGGGAGATCGTGCTCGACGGGCAGCCGCTGCCCGAGGAGGGCAAACCCCTGGCGCGACTGCGCGCCGATGTCGGCATGGTCTTCCAGTCGTTCAACCTCTTCGCCCACAAGACCGTGCTGCAGAACGTCTCCCTGGGGCAGGTCAAGGTCCGCGGCCGCAAGAAGGAGGACGCCGACCGCCGCTCGCACGAACTGCTCGACCGGGTCGGCGTCGCCGACCAGGCGGACAAGTACCCGGCGCAGCTCTCCGGAGGCCAGCAGCAGCGCGTGGCCATCGCCCGTGCCCTGGCCATGGAGCCCAAGGCCATGCTCTTCGACGAGCCGACCTCGGCCCTCGACCCGGAGATGATCAACGAGGTGCTGGAGGTCATGCGGCAACTCGCGCAGGAGGGCATGACGATGATCGTCGTCACGCACGAGATGGGCTTCGCCCGGTCCGCCGCCAACCGAGTCGTGTTCATGTCCGACGGCCGCATCGTGGAGGACCGCACGCCCGACGAGTTCTTCACGAACCCCAGCAGCGACCGCGCCAAGGACTTCCTTTCCAAGATCCTCAAGCACTGACCGGCCGGGCACCGGACGGTTCCCCGCGGGGGACCTCGACTACGATGTGCCCTTCATCCCTGTCGGAGAGGGGGACTTCGAACGCCGCCGATCCCGTCCGGGGTGACCGGACCGCCCGCCCGGTCCGCGGGGGCCCGCACCGGGTGCGGCCCCTCGCGGACCGCAGGCCACGGGGGCGGCGGTTCACATCGGCCATGCTCGTCCGGCGGCAGCCGGAGATCACTGCTCGCGCAGCGGGACCGACACGTACGACGGGTCGTTCGCAGGCGAGGAGAAGGTCAGCTGCGCGCCGGACGGGTTGTGCTCGATGTAGAGCGGGTCGACCGTGTCGACGACCAGGGCGAGGCGATGCCCGGCCGGGACGTCGTAGGCCGTGGAGTACAGCTCCAGGTCGACGCCGAACGGCTTCCCGGGGGTGCGCCCGTGGAAGGTGTACGGCGCGTGGGAGACCAGCTTGCCGAGGCCGAGCGGCCCCACGTCGTACAGGTACGCGACGAGGGTGCCGCTCTCCTTGGTCGGGGTGAGGGTCGTGTGCAACCGGGCCGTTCCCCGCACCTGTTGCGCCGCTGCGTACTTCTCGGACTGCCACACGGCGGCCCAGCGGCGGGGGAGCAGGGGGATGGAGGCCATCGGGGGCAGCTGGGCCACCTGGTCGAGGATGCTGGACAGGAAGACGACCCCGCCGTCCGCACCGGAGTTGACGTCGGCCCGGATCGTCCGGGAGTTCGCGAGGGCGATCTTCCGCTCGGTCGCGCCGGCCGACTTCCAGTCCGGATACCCCTCGTAGGCGCCCTGCGAGCGGGACTTGAGCTGTACGGGCGCCTCGCGGTCGATGCCGTTGTCCTCGCCGCGCAAGTAGTGGTCGAACCAGCGCGCGGTGTTCGCCCACACGTCGTTGGGCAGCCCGAACAGGCCGGTCAGTTCGGCGGTCGCGTGGTCGCCGGGTCGCATCTCCAGCCGCTTGGGGCCGGTGAGCTTCTCGTAGAAGTCGGCGTACTGGTTGGGCGGGAAGACCGAGTCGCCCCAGGCGTTGGCCAGCATGATCGCGGCGCCGTTGCGGTTGATGCGGTCGACGTAGGTGACAGCGGAACGTTTCTTCCCCCAGGCGATGAGGTCCGGTTCCTTCGCCAGGTTGGAGCTGTAGAAGTCGTCGAAGACGGTGCGCAGTTCGGCACCCTGACGGCCCGTGACGATGCTCGCGCCGTCCAGCAGTGCGGCCGCCTGCAGGTGCTGCGTGCGCCCGGCGTAGATGGACCCGATGAGGTCGGCCCAGCCGCTCAGCGAGGCGACGGCCCTGACCCGCTCGTCGTGCGCGGCGGTGAGCAGGCTGATGCCGGCGCCGTAGGAGACGCCGGCCATGCCCACGTGCGCGGGGTCGGCGGGGGTGTGGGCGAGGGCCCAGTCGATGACCTTGGAGGCGTCGGCGACGTCGGGCGGGCCGGCCACCTCGATCTCGCCGCCCGACTGCCAGAAGCCGCGCACGTTGTAGGTGACCACGACGTACCCGGAGTCGGCGAGCTTCTGGGCCTGCGCCAGGTACTCGATCTGCGGCAGGCCCCAGCTGGTGGGCATGACGAGCAGGGGGTACCGGCCGGTGGCCCCCGCCTGCGAGGGGGTCACGACGTTGGCCTTGAGGACGGTGCCGCCCTCGCCCGCGATGTCGACGAAGCGGACGGGCTGCGGCGCCGCCTGGGCGGTGGGGGCGAATCCGAGGGCGGTACCGGCGACGAGGGTCGCCGAGACGGCGCCTACGGCGGTGGTGCGCAGGGCCTTGCGGTGGGGTCCCACGGTCACTCCTCACTCGTGTCAGTGCAAAGTGACCGAACGGTAACCTCGGGGCTTTACCAGAGGTAACCCGTCGGTAAGTTACGTGCCAGTAACGATTGTTGATAAGTGGAGGACTTCAGGAGGCGCGGTGTCCGTTGCGTGGAGCCGCGGCGGGCTGCGGTGTCTGCGCCGCCCGCGTCACGTCCGCCACCAGTTCGACCACGTCCGGTCCGTAGGCCTGCGAGTTGATCACCTTGAGCAGCAGCACGAAGGAGCTGTCGCCGTACTTGCGGGCCAGCTGCTCGTAGTTGCGGGCGAGGTAGCGCGTGGTGGCCTGGTTGGTGATCGCGCTCTGGCCGCAGAAGAGGAACACCGGGCGGGTGTTCTGGCTGCGCTCCGCGGTGAGCCGGGCGAGCAGCGCGAACTCCTCGCGGCCGCCGTCCATCCGGTAGTGCTCCTGCCCCACCAGGAACGAGCCGCGGTCCGGGCCGGGTTCGGCGTCCACGTTCACCCGGACCCCGGGCAGCAGGGAGGACAGGTGCGCGGCCATGCGGCGGTTGGAGGCCGGACCGCCGACGCAGAACTCGGTGCGCTCGCCGAAGCCCTGGCGGGCCGTGTCGTGCGGGAGGATCTGCGCGTGCGCGTTGCAGTCCTTGATCAGCGCGGCCAGCTCCAGCAGCGCGAACACGTCGTAGCGCATCACCGCGAATTCCGGCCCCCCGGCGTTGCGGTTGACCACCAGCAGGGACTCGGAGTTGTCGGGCAGCCCGAAGAACCCCTGCTTGCGGCGCAGCCGGCGCTTGTACAGGTAGGTGCGGGCCACCCAGCCGAGCGCGGCGCTGATGCCGGCCGCTATCACGCCCAGGACGATGTTGCGCACGTCGTCATTCATGGGCGCGCATGGTAGCGGGCCCGACGCACCGGTGTTCGACGCCTGCCTGACGCGGCCATGTCGATGAATTAAGCTGCGCGGACTGTTCTTTGCCTGGAGGTGCGGATGCGTCGCCCTGTCGCACGGAATCTGACGGTCCTGGCGGTCTCGGCCGCCGTGGTGGCTTCGCTGGGAGCGGCCGCGCCCCCCGCCGCCCACAGCTCCGGGGATCAGAAGACGCCCCTCGCCGTCGGTTACGGCGGCGCCGTCTCCAGCGTCGACCCGGACGCCTCCGCCGCCGGCATCGAGGTGCTGCGCAAGGGCGGCAACGCCGTCGACGCGGCCGTCGCCACGGCCGCCGCGCTCGGCGTCACCGAGCCGTACTCCGCCGGGATCGGCGGCGGCGGCTACTTCGTCCACTACGACGCCCGGTCCCGCACGGTGCGCACCATCGACGGCCGCGAGACCGCGCCGCTGAGCGCCGACGAGAAGCTGTTCACCGAGAACGGCAAGCCGATCCCCTTCGCCGAGGCCGTCAGCAGCGGTCTGAGCGTCGGCACGCCCGGCACGCCCGCCACCTGGCAGGCGGCCCTCGACCGGTGGGGCAGCAAGCGGCTGTCCACCGTCCTGAAGCCGGCCGAACGGCTCGCCCGCGACGGATTCACCGTCGACGAGACCTTCCGCTCGCAGACGGCGTCCAACGAGACGCGCTTCCGCTACTTCCCGGACACCGCCGAGCTGTTCCTGCCGGGCGGACGGCTGCCGGTGGTGGGCTCCACCTTCAAGAACCCGGACCTGGCCCGCACGTACGCCGAGCTGGCCCGCAAGGGCGTCGGCTCGCTCTACCACGGCCGGCTCGGGCGGGAGATCGCCCACACGGTCAACAAGCCGCCGGTGGACCCCGCTTCGGGCTGGAACGCCCGGCCGGGCGACCTGTCCGCCAAGGACCTGGCGGAGTACCGGCTGCGTTTCCAGGCGCCCAGCAAGACCTCGTACCGCGGTCTCGGCGTCTACTCCATGGCGCCGTCCTCCTCCGGTGGCACCACGGTCGGCGAGGCGCTCAACATCCTGGAGCGCACCGACCTGTCCAAGGCGAGCAAGGCGCGGTACCTGCACCGCTACATCGAGGCGAGCCGGATCGCGTTCGCGGACCGGGGCCGCTGGGTGGGGGACCCCGCCTTCGAGGACGTGCCGACGAAGGAACTGCTCTCGCAGCGGTTCGCCGACTCGCGCGGCTGCCTCATCAAGGACGACGCGGTGCTCACCAGCCCCGTGGCGCCGGGCGATCCGCGCCGGCCCCAGCGGTGCGACGCCGGCGGCACCGCGGCGCCCACGACCTACGAGGGCGACAGCACCACGCACCTGACCGTGGCCGACAAGTGGGGCAACGTCGTCTCCTACACCCTCACCATCGAGCAGACCGGCGGCAGCGGGATCACCGTGCCGGGGCGGGGCTTCCTCCTCAACAACGAGCTGACGGACTTCTCCTTCAGCCCGGCCAGCCCCGCCGTGCACGACCCGAACCTGCCCGGCCCGGGCAAGCGTCCGCGCTCCTCGATGTCGCCGACGATCGTCCTCGACCGGCACGGCCGGCCCGTGGTCGCCCTGGGGTCCCCGGGCGGGGCGACGATCATCACGACGGTGCTGCAGACGCTCACCGGGTTCCTCGACCGCGGGCTGCCGCTCGTCGACGCGATCGCCGCGCCCCGGGCCAGTCAGCGCAACGCGGCCCAGACCGAACTGGAACCGGGGCTCGACAGCGGGGTCAGGAAGCAACTCGAGGCGATCGGGCACTCCTTCAAGGCGAACCCGGAGATCGGCGCCGCGACGGGCGTCCAGCGGCTGCCGGACGGGAAGTGGCTGGCGGCCGCCGAGACCGTGCGGCGCGGTGGGGGATCGGCGATGGTGGTGCGGCCCGCGCGCTGAGTCGCCGGGCGCGGGCGCGTGGGGGCTGCTCGCGCAGCTCCCCGCGCCCCTAGGACGGCGTTGCCGGACTCTGCGTCTCGAAGGCCAGGTGGCCGTCCCTCACGTCCACCGTCACCCCACCGCCCTGGTCGACCCGGCCGTCCAGCAACAGCCGGGACAGCTCGTTGTCGACCTCGCGCTGGATCGTGCGGCGCAGCGGGCGGGCGCCGTACTCCGGCTGGTAGCCGCGCTCGGCCAGCCACTGGACGGCCCGGTCGGTGAAGGTGACGGTGACGCCCTTGTCCCGGACGAGGGAGCGGGTGCGGTCCAGCAGCAGGTCGGTGATCCGGCGCAGTTGCTCCGTACTGAGCTGGCGGAACACGACGATCTCGTCGATGCGGTTGAGGAACTCCGGGCGGAAGTGCTCGCGCAGCGGACGCAGGATCTGCTCCCGGCGGGCCTCCTCGTCGGCGTCGGCGCCGCCCGAGGCGAAGCCCAGGGTGGCGCCGCGGCGGGTGATCGCCTCCGAACCGAGGTTGCTGGTCATCACGATGACGGTGTTGGTGAAGTCCACCGTGCGGCCCTGGGAGTCGGTCAGCCGCCCGTCGTCGAGCACCTGGAGCAGGATGTTGAACACGTCCGGGTGCGCCTTCTCGACCTCGTCGAGCAGCAGCAGCGAGTACGGGTGGCGCCGTACGACCTCGGTGAGCTGGCCGGCCTCCTCGTGGCCGACGTATCCGGGCGGGGCGCCGACCAGCCGGCTGACGGTGTGACGCTCCTGGTACTCGCTCATGTCCAGCCGGACCATGCGGTCCTCGCTGCCGAACAGCGCCTCGGCGAGCGCCCGGGCCAGTTCGGTCTTGCCGACGCCGGTCGGGCCGAGGAACAGGAAGCTGCCGATCGGGCGGTCGGGCGCGGCGAGGCCCGCCCGGGAGCGCAGCACCGCGTCCGCGACGACCCGCACCGCCTCGTCCTGGCCGACGACCCGCTGGTGCAGGTGCTCCGCCAGGCCCAACAGGCGCTCCTTCTCCTCCTGGGTGAGGCTGCTGACCGGGATGCCGGTCTGCCGCGACACGACCTCGGCGATCGCCTCGGCCCCGACCACCAGGTCCTGGCCCTCGTCGACCTCGCCGTCGCCGCCGGCCTCGGTGATGCGCTGCTTCAGCTCGACGATCCGGTCCCGCAACTGCGTGGCCTGCTCGTACTGTTCGTCCGCGACCGCCTGGTCCTTGTCCCGGGTCAGCTGCTCCAGCTCCCGCTCCAAGGTCCGCACGTCCGTGCCCTTGGTCCGGGCCCGCAGCCGCACCCGCGCACCGGCCTGGTCGATCAGGTCGATGGCCTTGTCGGGCAGCCGGCGGTCGGTGAGGTAGCGGTCGGACAGCTCCACGGCCGCGACCAGCGCGTCGTCGGTGTAGCGGACCTGGTGGTGGGCCTCGTAGCGGTCCTGCAGGCCGCGCAGGATCTCCAGGGCGTCCGCGGGCGTCGGCTCGGGCACCATGATCGGCTGGAAACGCCGGGCCAGCGCCGCGTCCTTCTCGATACGGCGGTACTCCTCCAGTGTGGTGGCGCCCACGATGTGCAGTTCGCCCCGGGCCAGCGCGGGCTTGAGGATGTTCCCGGCGTCCATGGAACCGCCGTCGCCACCCCCGGCCCCGGCGCCCACGACCGTGTGCAGCTCGTCGATGAAGATGATCAACTGGTCGGAGTGGGCGCGGATCTCACCCACGATGTTGTTCATCCGTTCCTCGAAGTCACCCCGGTAGCGGGTGCCCGCGACCACGCCCGTCAGGTCCAGGGCGACCACCCGGCGCCCGATCAGCACGTCGGGCACGTCCGCCTCGGAGATGCGCTGCGCCAGCCCCTCCACGATGGCGGTCTTGCCCACGCCCGCGTCGCCGATGAGGACCGGGTTGTTCTTGCCGCGGCGGGAGAGGACCTCGACGGTCTGCTCGATCTCCTCGTCCCGGCCGATCACCGGGTCGATGCGGCCCTGCCGGGCCAGTTCCGTCAGGTCGCGGCCGTACTTGTCGAGGGTCGGCGTGTTGGTGGGCCGGGGCCGCTCGGCCTGGGGTGCCTCCGGCGCCTCGGCGGGCTCGGTCGGGGCGAAGCGGGCCGCGTTCAGGATGTGCCCGGCGGCGGAGTCCGGGTTCGAGGCCAGGGCGCTGAGCACGTGCTCCGGGCCGATGTAGCCGTAGCCCCGGGCCCGGGCCATGTCGTGCGCGTCCAGCAGGGCCCGCTTGGCGGCCGGGGTGAGGGACAGCGCGGTGGGGGGCGGGGCGTCGTCCGGGGTGTGCTGGGCCGGGCCCGACCGCTCGTCGATCTGCGACGCGAGCGAGTCGGGGTTGGCGCCGGCCTTGGTGAGGAGGGTCCGGGTGGGCTCGGTGGCGAGCGCCGCCCGCAGCAGGTGCTGGGTGTCCAGGTCCCGGCTGCCGTGCTCGGCGGCGTACTGGGCGGCGCCGCGCACGAGCTCCCGGGCCGGCTGGCTCAGCAGCCGGCCGAGATCGATCTGCCGGGGCCCCGGACGCGGTCCGCCGAAGAAGCGTGCGAGGAATTCTCCGAAGGGGTCCGAGCCGTAGCCCTCCGGGCTGGTGAAGCCGCTGCTCATGGGCCTTCCGTTCCCGGCGTCCCCGGCGCCCGGGCGGGGGACGCCCTCACTGGTCGACGTGCCGGGGTCGGGTAACCCGGGTGGCAGCCCGTTACACCTGGGGCGCGCTCGTAGAACACCTTCGCACGATCGCCGACGAGGGGCACCTTGCGGGATGAACCGGGGTGAAAGGGGCGCTGCCGGCGGGCGATCAGCGCGGTCAGCGGGCAGTCAGCGGGCGATCAGCCGGTGGTCAGCCGGTGGTCAGCGGGCGGTCAGGATCCTCGGGCCGGAGTCCGTGATGGCCACCGTGTGCTCCGCGTGGGCGGCGCGGGAGCCGTCGTTCGTCTTCAGCGTCCAGCCGTCGGGAGCCGCGTGGTAGTGGTCCGTGCCGCCCGCGACGACCATGGGCTCGATCGCCAGCACCATGCCGTGCCGCAGGCGCATGCCGCGGCCCGGGCGGCCCTCGTTCGGGACCCCGGGGTCCTCGTGCATCCGCCGCCCGATGCCGTGGCCGCCGAAGCCGTCGGGGATGCCGTAACCCGCGGCGCGGCAGACCGTGCCGATCGCGTGCGCGATGTCGCCGATGCGGTTGCCGACCACGGCGGCCTCGATGCCGGCCGCGAGCGCCCGCTCGGCGGTCTCGATCAGGCGCAGGTCGGCCGGGCGCGGGGTGCCGACGACGAAGCTGAGCGCCGAGTCGCCGACCCAGCCGCCCAGTTCGGCGCCGAAGTCGAGGGACACGAGGTCGCCGTCGCGCAGCGGGTCGCGGGTCGGGACGCCGTGCACGATCGCGTCGTTGACCGAGACGCACAGGACGGCGGGGAACGGGGTCGGCGCGAAGGACGGCCGGTAGCCGAGGAACGGCGAGGACGCGCCCGCCTCGCGCAGGACGTCGTGCGCCACCTCGTCGAGTTCCAGCGGGGTCACGCCCACGCCGGCGGCCTTCCGCGCGGCCGTCAGCGCGCGGGCGACGACCTGGCCCGCCTCGTACATGGCGTCGATCGATGTGTCTGTCTTCAGCTCCACCATGCCAATTACTATACCGGTATTAGAATGGGGGCATGGTGCGCACCCCTCTCACCCCCGAAGAGCGCGAACGCGGCGAGCGGCTGGGCCGGCTGCTGCGTGAGGCGCGTGGCGAGCGGAGCATGACGGAGATCGCGGCGAGCGCCGGGATCTCCGCCGAGACCCTCCGCAAGATCGAGACCGGACGGGCCCCGACCCCGGCCTTCTTCACGGTGGCCGCCCTGGCCGGGGTCCTCGGGCTGTCGATGGACCAACTGGTCGGGCAGTGTTCGCCGGTGCCCGTCTGAGCCGCCCCGGGGTCAGCCGCCCCGCAGCGGAAAACTCTCCGTAGCGCCGCCGTAACACGACTGGTGTTGCCTACGGGGCGGAGTGCTCCGGTCGGGCGGGGGTGGGATGATGACGGCGGAACAACTCCCCGGCGCGGTGCGGGAGTTCGCGAACCACCTGGACGGGCTGCTGGCCCGTCTCGACCCTCACGGCGGCTGGTGCGCGGTGTTCTGGCAGCGCGACCCCGAGGGCATGCGGGCCTGCCTCGACGGGCGCGAGGTGCCTCCCTGGGACGTGGTCGACTCGCTGCTGGGGGATCTCGCCGCGAGGTACGGGCCGGACGCGGCGGCCGGGGAGAGCGCACGGCTGCGCGCCCTGCACACGGCCGCGTTACGCGCCTGCGACAGCGTCCCGGGCGCCCGGGACGCCCTGCACCACCGTCTCGACGTGCTGCTCCGCGCACAGCGCGCCGCCGCCGAACGCCGGGCCGCCCTCGCCCGCAGGCTGGCCGCGGCCCCCACGCGCGACCTGGCCGACGCCCTCGCCCGGGACCTGGCCTGGGCCGAGGACGACCACGACCGCGCCGACGCCCGCTGCGAGGAACTGCGCGCGCGCATGACCGCCGCGGGGCTGCACGACGGGACCGAGCCGCCCGGAGCGGCCGACGCGACCGCGAGGGCCGGGGGCGAGGCGGCCGGGACCGAGGGCGCAGGGGTGTACCCGCACGGCCGGGGCGCGCAGACCGGGGACGCAGGGGTGTATGCGCAGGCCGGGGGCGCGGCGGCCGGGGCCGGGGGTGTGTATGCGCACGGCTGGGTCGCGCAGGCCGGGCCCACGGGCGTGTATCCGCACGGCCGGGGCGCGCAGGCCGGGGCCGCAGGGGTGCATGCGCAGGCCGGGGGCGAGGTGGACGGGTCTGCTGGGGTGTATCCGCACGGCCGGGTCGCGCAGGCCGGGGCCGCAGGGGTGCATGCGCAGGCCGGGGGCGACGTGGACGGGTCTGCTGGGGTGTATCCGCACGGCCGGGTTGCGCAGGCCGGGGCAGCGGGGGTGTATGCGCAGGCCGGGGGCGAGGCGGCCGGGCCTGCCGGCGTGTACCCGCACGGCCAGGGCGCGCAAGCGGGGGCCGCGGGGGTGCATGCGCACGGCGGGGGCGGACCGGACGAGGGTTCCGGGGGTGGGGACGGTGCGCGGCGTCCGCGGGGCTCGTCGGCCGGGGCCGGGCGCGAGGACCGGCCCCGTAGGCGGCGGCGCGGCAGCGCGCGCTTCGCCGGGATGGCCGAGGCCGAGGACGAGGCCGTCGCCGTGGCGGACGCCGCCGGACCGGGGCTAGCGCCTACCGGCCCGGCCGGCGCCCGCACACCCCGCGGGGCCCGCTTCGCCGGGGTCGTGGCGGAGGACCTCGCCGAACCCCGGCAGAAGGCGGAGGAGGAGGTCCCCCCGGGCGCGCGGGAGGAGGCCGGGGAGGTCGCGGCCGCACTGGCCCGGCTGCGCGGCGAGGGGCGGAGCGGGCAGGCGCACGCCCTGCTGGCCGAGGCCGCCCACGCGGACCCCGTCCGCCTGCCCCTGCTCGCCGACGAACTCCACCGGGCCGGGCTGGACGCCGACTGGCAGACCCTGCTGTGGGAGGCCGCCTGCCTGCCCGCCGGGCGGCTGGTCGCCGCCGCGGACGCGCTGACCGCGGCCGGACGGACCGAGGACGGCCGGCAGGTCCTGCGGCAGGGCGTCGCCCGCCCACCGGGCGAGATCGGCCGGGCGGTGCTGGGCCTGCTCGACGCGGGCCGGGACCGCGAGGCGCGCGCACTGCTGGACACCTACGTCAGGGTCCGCACCCCCGAGGAGACCGCCCAGTGCGCCGAGCCCGGTCCCCGGCGCCTCGTGCCGCTGCTGCTCCGGGCCGCCGGAGCCGTGTCGGACCAGCGGCGCCGCGACGTCGCGACCGCCCTGCGCGCCGCCGGATCACCCGCTTGACCGGCGCCGGCCCGCATACGGCCACTCACCCACAGGGGTGCGAATCGCGCTCCGCCCCGCGGGTTGGCGACGATGGTCTTGGCAAGCCCGTGCCGGAGGCTTACGTTCGTGGCTCTACGGCCCGCTTCTACGGGCGTAGAGGCGCAGACGTCGCGTCGAAGGAGCAGCTCATGGCCAACGTCGTACGTGCCGCTCTGGTCCAGGCCACCTGGACCGGCGACACCGAGTCCATGGTGGCGAAACACGAGGAGCACGCCCGCGAGGCGGCCCGCCGGGGCGCGAAGATCATCGGGTTCCAGGAAGTCTTCAACAGCCCCTACTTCTGCCAGGTCGAGGAGCCGGAGCACTACCGCTGGGCCGAGCCCGTCCCCGACGGGCCGACGGTGCGGCGGATGCGGGCGCTCGCCCGCGAGACCGGCATGGTGATCGTCGCGCCGGTGTTCGAGGCCGAGCAGCCGGGCTTCTACTACAACACCGCCGCCGTGATCGACGCCGACGGCACCTACCTCGGCAAGTACCGCAAGCACCACATCCCGCAGCTCAAGGGCTTCCGCGAGAAGTTCTACTTCAAGCCCGGCAACCTCGGCTGGCCCGTCTTCGACACCGCCGCCGGCAAGGTCGGGGTGTACATCTGCTACGACCGCCACTTCCCCGAGGGCTGGCGCCAGCTCGGCCTGGCGGGGGCCCAGCTGGTCTACAACCCCTCCGCCACCCACCGCAGTCTCTCCTCGCACCTGTGGCGCCTGGAGCAGCCCGCGGCGGCCGTCGCCAACGGCTACTACATCGCCGCGATCAACCGCGTCGGCCAGGAGGAGTACGGCGACAACGACTTCTACGGCACGAGCTACTTCGTCGACCCGCGCGGGCAGTTCGTCGGGGACGTCGCCAGCGACAGCGCGGAGGAGCTCGTGGTCCGGGACATCGACCTCGACCTCATCGAAGAGGTGCGGCAGACCTGGGCCTTCTACCGCGACCGCCGCCCCGACGCCTACGAAGGGCTGGTGCAGCCGTGACCCACGACCTGCTGGGCCGCCACCGGGCCGTGCTCCCTGACTGGCTCGCCCTCTACTACGAGGAGCCCCTCGAGATCACCCACGGCGAGGGCCGCCACGTCTGGGACGCCGAGGGCAACCGCTACCTCGACTTCTTCGGCGGCATCCTCACCACCATGACCGCGCACGCGCTGCCCGAGGTGACCAAGGCGGTGAGCGAGCAGGCCGGGCGGATCATCCACTCCTCGACCCTGTACCTCAACCGCCCGATGGTCGAACTGGCCGAGCGCATCGCACAGGTGAGCGGCATCCCGGACGCCCGGGTCTTCTTCACCACGTCCGGCACCGAGGCCAACGACACCGCCCTGCTGCTCGCCACGGCCTACCGGCGCAGCAACACGATCCTCGCGATGCGCAACAGCTACCACGGCCGCTCCTTCAGCGCCGTGGGCATCACCGGCAACCGCGGCTGGTCCCCGACCTCGCTGTCCCCGCTGCAGACGCTGTACGTCCACGGCGGGGTGCGCACCCGCGGCCCGTTCGCCTCCCTGGGCGACGCCGACTTCATCGAGGCCTGCGTCGACGACCTGAAGGACCTGCTCGGCCACACCCGCGCGCCGGCGGCGCTGATCGCCGAGCCCATCCAGGGCGTCGGCGGCTTCACCTCCCCGCCGGACGGGCTCTACGCGGCGTTCCGCGAGGTGCTGCACGAACGCGGCATCCTGTGGATCGCCGACGAGGTGCAGACCGGCTGGGGCCGCACCGGCGAGCACTTCTGGGGCTGGCAGGCGCACGGGCAGAACGGGCCGCCCGACATCATGACCTTCGCCAAGGGCATCGGCAACGGGATGTCCGTCGGCGGGGTCGTCGCCCGCTCCGAGATCATGAACTGCCTGGACTCCAACAGCATCTCCACCTTCGGCGGCACCCAGGTCACCATGGCGGCGGGCCTCGCCAACCTCACCTACCTGCTGGAGCACGACCTCCAGGGCAACGCCCGGCGGGTGGGCGGTCTGCTCGTCGAGCGGCTGCGCTCGGCCGCCGCCCAGGTCCCGGCCGTACGCGAGGTGCGCGGGCGCGGCCTGATGATCGGCATCGAGATCACCCGGCCCGGCACCGACGAGGCCGACCCGAAGGCCGCCGCGGCGGTGCTGGAGGCGGCCCGGGAGGGCGGACTGCTGATCGGCAAGGGAGGCGGCCACGACACCAGCGTGCTGCGCGTCGCCCCGCCGCTGTCCCTGAACGTCGCGGAGGCCGAGGAGGGCGCCGCGATCCTGGAGAACGCTCTGAGGACCATCCGGTAGAGATGGACTGAACCAGGGGAGCCGTCGCCATGACCATCACCTCGGACGCCCCGGAACCGGCCCTGTCGGTCCGGCAGGTCCTCGCCCTGGAGCGGGTCCTCGCCGGGGAGCCCGAGGTGGTGGCCGGGGCGAGCCACCTCGACCGGCCCGTGCGCTGGGTGCACGTCGCCGAGGCAGCCGACGTCGGTGTGATGCTCAGCGGCGGCGAGATGGTCCTCACCACCGGCGTGCTGCTCGCCGGGGACGAGGACAGGCAGGCCGAGTACGTCCGCTCCCTGCACCGGGCGGAGGCCGCCGCCGTCGTCCTCGGCCTGGGCCGGGCCTTCCCCGCGGCCCCCGACGTGATGCGCCGGGCCGCCGACCGGTGCGGACTGCCGATGGTCGTCCTGCACCGGCCCTTCCCCTTCGCCGAACTGACCGAAGAGGTCCAGTCCCGCCTGGTGCGGCGCAAGTTCGCCGCCGTCAGCCTCTCGGAGGCCGTGCGCACCGGACTCACCGCCCTGATCACCGCGGGCGCGCCCCTGCAGCGCCTGCTCGACGAGGTCGCCCGGCACAGCGCCTGCCCGGTCGTCGTCACCAACCTCGCCCACCGCGTCCTCGGCACGGCGGGGGAGCGGCCCGCGGTGGACGACGTGCTGCGCGACTGGGAGCGCATCGCCCGCCAGGCAGGGGGGCACCACCCCGGCCGTTCGGGCACGGGGACGGGCAGCGAGAGTGACGGCTGGATCCGGGCCGAACTGGGCGGGCGCGGGGAGCGCTGGGGCCGGATCGTGCTGTGCGGCTACCGCGGCGACACCGCCACCGGACGGCTGCTGGCCGACCGCGCCGCCGAGGCCCTCGTCCTGCACCGCATGCTCGGCGGCGGCGCGGGGTGCTCCTGGGAGCAGCAGTCCGCGCAGGGGCTGCTGACCGACCTGGTCGGTGGGGTCGTACCGGCGCGGCAACTGCTGCCCCGGGCGCGGGCGGCCGGACTGCCGGTCAACCGGCGGACGTTCGTGCCGCTGGTGGTGCCCGGCGGCGACCCCGCCCGGCTCGAACGGCTGCTGCGGCTGCTGGGCCTGAGCGGGCTGGTCGCCGAACTGGCCGCCGGGGCCACCGCCGTGCTGCTCAGCGTGCCCCGCGACCAGGACGCCGCCGCACTCGCCGCGCACTTCGCCGCCCGGCTGCGCACGGAGACCGGTCCGGAGCGCCGGGTCGTCGCCGCGGCCGCGCCCCGGACCGCCTGGGAGGACGTGCCCGGCGGACTGCGCGAGGCGCAGCACGTCGCGGACGCCGTCGCCGACTCCGTCTCCGCCCTCGACCTCCCCCCGGTCGTCCGCCTCCGGGACGTCCACCTGCGGGGGCTGATCCGCCTCCTGCGCGACGACCCGCACGTGCAGTCCTTCGCGGAACGGGAGCTGGACGGGCTGCTGGGCGAGAACGACGAGGACCTGCTCCCCGTGCTGCGGACCTACCTCGCCACCGGCCGCAACAAGTCCCGCACGGCCCAGCTCCACCACGTCTCCCGGCCCGCCCTCTACCGCCGCCTGGAGGCGATACAGGCGCGCCTCGGGGTGGACCTGGACGACTTCGAGCAGGCCGCCTCCGTGCACATCGCGCTCCTCGCACACGACGCGCAACAGCAGTGAAACGAGCCACCACATGGGGAAACGGAGGTGAAACATGGATCCACGAAGCAGTGACACGGTGACACGCCGGGCGCCCCGGGACGTGACACGGTGCAACTCAACGACGCGTTCCGGCCTCCCTAGGCTCACGGCACACCGAGCGACCGGAGGTCCCGATGAGCCGAGTGATCCGTGCCGCCGTCTTCCAGACCGCCTGGACGGGCGACAAGGAGTCCATGATCCGGGCCCACGAGCAGGCGGCCCGCGACGCCGCCGCGCAGGGCGCCCAAGTCCTCTGCTTCCAGGAGCTGTTCTACGGGCCGTACTTCTGCCAGGTGCAGGACCCGGCCTTCTACGAGTACGCCGAGCAGATCCCCGAGGGGCCGATCGTCCGCCGCTTCCAGGCCCTGGCGAAGGAACTCGGCCTCGTCCTGGTGCTGCCGATGTACGAGGAGGAGCAGCCCGGCGTCCTGTACAACACCGCCGCCGTGCTCGACGCGGACGGCTCCTACCTCGGCAAGTACCGCAAGACGCACATCCCGCAAGTGCGGGGATTCTGGGAGAAGTTCTACTTCCGGCCGGGCAACTCCGGCTGGCCCGTCTTCGACACGGCCGTCGGCCGGATCGGCGTCTACATCTGCTACGACCGCCACTTCCCGGAGGGCTGGCGCGCGTTGGGGCTCGCGGGCGCGGAGATCGTCTTCAACCCCTCGGCCACCTCCCGGGGCCTGTCCGGCTACCTCTGGCAGCTGGAGCAGCCGGCGGCCGCCGTCGCCAACGAGTACTTCGTCGGCGCGATCAACCGGGTCGGGGTCGAGGAGTACGGCGACAACGACTTCTACGGCACCTCGTACTTCGTGGACCCGGAAGCCCGGTTCGTCGGCGAGGTGGCCGGCGACAAGGAGCCCGAACTGGTCGTGCGGGACCTGGACATGGCCAAGCTCCGCGAGGTCCGCGACCGCTGGCAGTTCTACCGGGACCGCGCGCCCGGATCGTACGGTCCGCTGACGGCCCCCTAGGGGCGCGGGACCGTAGGCGACATGCGGCCACCGCCGCGCAGGCGCGAGCAACCACCCCCGACCGGCACGCATCCACTGCGAGGAGCGACCAAGACATGAGCAGCCGTACAGTCGTCCGCGGCGGCCTCGTCATCACCGCATCCGACGAGATCCACGCCGACGTCCTGATCGAGGACGGCCGCATCGCCGCCCTCGCCACCTCCCACACACCCGCCGCCGAAGCCTTCACGGCCGATCGCACCATCGACGCCACCGGAAAGTACGTCATCCCCGGCGGAGTCGACGCCCACACCCACATGGAGCTGCCCTTCGGCGGCACCTTCGCCTCCGACACCTTCGAGACCGGCACCCGCGCCGCCGCCTGGGGCGGCACCACGACGATCATCGACTTCGCCGTGCAGAGCGTCGGCCACAGCCTGCGCGAGGGCCTCGACACCTGGCACGCCAAGGCCGACGGCAACTGCGCGATCGACTACGGCTTCCACATGATCGTCTCCGACGTCAACGAGCACACGCTCAAGGAGATGGACCACCTGGTCGAGGAGGGCATCACCTCCTTCAAGCAGTTCATGGCCTACCCGGGCGTCTTCTACAGCGACGACGGCCAGATCCTGCGCGCCATGCAGCGCTCCGCCGACAACGGCGGCCTGATCATGATGCACGCCGAGAACGGCATCGCGATCGACGTCCTGGTGGAACAGGCCCTGGCCCGCGGCGAGACGGACCCGCGCTACCACGGCGAGGTGCGCAGGGCCCTGCTGGAGGCCGAGGCCACCCACCGGGCCATCCGGCTGGCCCAGGTCGCCGGCGCCCCGCTGTACGTCGTGCACGTCTCGGCGACGGAGGCGGTTGCCGAACTCGCCCGGGCCCGCGACGAGGGGCTGAACGTCTTCGGCGAGACCTGCCCCCAGTACCTGTTCCTGTCCACCGACAACCTTGCCGAGCCGGACTTCGAGGGCGCCAAGTACGTGTGCAGCACGCCCCTCAGGCCGAAGGAGCACCAGGCCGCCCTGTGGCGGGGGCTGCGCACGAACGACCTCCAGGTCGTCTCCACCGACCACTGCCCGTTCTGCTTCGCCGGCCAGAAGGAACTCGGCCGCGGCGACTTCTCCAAGATCCCCAACGGCCTGCCCGGTGTGGAGAACCGCATGGACCTCCTGCACCAGGCGGTCGTCGACGGGCACCTCTCGCGCCGCCGCTGGATCGAGATCGCCTGCGCCACCCCGGCCCGGATGTTCGGCCTGTACCCGAAGAAGGGCACCATCGCGCCGGGCGCCGACGCCGACGTGGTCGTCTACGACCCGCACGCCGAGCAGGTCATCTCCGCCGAGACGCACCACATGAACGTCGACTACTCGGCGTACGAGGGCAGGCGGGTCACCGGCCGGGTCGAGACGGTCCTCTCGCGCGGCGAACCCGTCATCACCGAGCGGGAGTACACCGGCCGTGCCGGGCACGGCGTGTTCACCCCGCGATCCACCTGTCAGTACCTCAACTAGGAGTGGTGCGGATGGACTTCGGACTCGTCCTGCAGGCCGACCCGCCGGCCTCACGGGTGATCAGCCTGATGAAGCGGGCGGAACGCAACGGCTTCTCGTACGGCTGGACCTTCGACTCCGCCGTGCTGTGGCAGGAGCCGTTCGTGATCTACAGCCAGATCCTCGCCAACACCACGAAGCTGAAGGTCGGCCCGATGGTGACCAACCCGGGCACCCGCACCTGGGAGGTCACCGCCTCCACCTTCGCCACGCTCAACGACATGTTCGGCAACCGCACCGTCTGCGGCATCGGCCGCGGCGACTCCGCCATGCGCGTCGCGGGCCGCAGACCCAACACCCTGGCCCGGATCAGCGAGGCCATGAAGGTCATCCGCGCCCTCGGCAGCGGACAGGAGGCGGACCTCGGCGGCGGCACCGTCGTCCGCTTCCCGTGGATCAAGGAGGGCGCCGAACTGCCGGTGTGGATGGCCGCGTACGGCCCCAAGGCCCTGAGAATGACCGGCGAGGAGGCCGACGGGTTCATCCTCCAGCTGGCCGACCTCTATCTCACCGAGTACATGGTCAAGGCCGTGAAGGACGCCGCCGTCGCGGCCGGGCGCGATCCCGCCGAGGTGACCGTCTGCGTGGCCGCGCCGGCGTACGTCACCGAGGACGACTCGCCCGAGGCACTCGCCCACGCCCGCGAGCAGTGCCGCTGGTTCGGCGGCATGGTCGGCAACCACGTCGCCGACCTCGTGTCCAAGTACGGCGAGCACTCCGCCGCCGTCCCCGACGAACTCACCGACTACATCGCGGCCCGCGAGGGCTACGACTACTCCCACCACGGACGCGCCGACAACCCGGACACCCGGTTCGTGCCCGACGAGAT
This sequence comes from Streptomyces sp. NPDC026246, assembly GCF_055567995.1. Classification (NCBI taxonomy): domain Bacteria; kingdom Bacillati; phylum Actinomycetota; class Actinomycetes; order Kitasatosporales; family Streptomycetaceae; genus Streptomyces; species Streptomyces sp. NPDC026246. The sequence continues at coordinate 300,131 of NZ_JBVHPJ010000001.1, forward strand.
CGTCGACCGGTTCTGCCTGATCGGCCCGGTCGAGAAGCACATCGAGAAGCTGAACGCACTGCGCACGCTCGGCGTGGACCAGTTCGCCGTCTACGACATGCACGACGCGCAGGAGTCCGTGATCGACGTCTACGGATCACGGGTGATCCCGGCCGTCAACGGCTGAGCACCTCCGCCACCCCCTCGAACTCCCCCTTCCCGGCGGCTCGGGAAGGGGGCCCGGGCGCTCGGCGAGCGCACCCCCATGGGCACCACCCGCACGGCCTCTCCCGACCCACCTCCCCCGATTGGGCTGGCCCATGACCGACACCGCACCCACGGCCACACCACCGACCACCCAAGTCACCCTCGCCGACGGCCGGGTGGAGATCGCCCCGGGCGCCCCCGCGCCCGGCGGCCCCTACGCCAACGAGGACCTGCTGCCGGTCCCGGTCGAGAAGCGCACCTGGACCACGTACAACTTCTCCGCGCTGTGGGTCGGCATGGCCCACAACACGGCCTCCTGGACCCTGGCCTCCGGGCTCATCGCCGTCGGCATGGACTGGAAGCAGGCGGTGTTCACCATCGCCCTGGCCAACGTCATCGTGCTGATACCGATGCTGCTGACCGGGCACGCGGGGCCGAAGTACGGCATCCCCTTCCCGGTCTTCGCCCGGGCCTCCTTCGGTGTCCGCGGCGCCAACCTGCCCGCCGTGGTGCGGGCCCTGGTGGCCTGCGGCTGGTTCGGCATCCAGACCTGGATCGGCGGCGAGGCCATCTACTTCCTGGCCGGGAAACTGATCGGCAGCGGCTGGAGCGACGCGGCGAAGGTCGGCGGCTACGCCTGGACGATGTGGCTGTCGTTCGCGGTCTTCTGGGCGTTGCAGGTCGTCATCATCTACCGGGGCATGGAGACCATCCGCCGATTCGAGAACTGGGCGGCGCCCTTCGTGCTCGTCGGCGCGTTCGTGATGCTGTGGTGGATGAGCGGCAAGGCGGGCGGATTCGGCCCGCTGTTCGACCAGCCCTCGAAGCTCGGCTGGGGCGCCGACTTCTGGAAGCTGTTCGCCCCCGCCCTCATGGGCATGATCGGCTTCTGGTCCACGCTGTCGCTGAACATCCCCGACTTCACCCGCTACGGCAGGAGCCAGAAGGCGCAGACCCGGGGCCAGGCGCTCGGCCTGCCGACCACCATGACCCTGTTCGCGTTCCTGTCGGTGCTGGTCACCTCCGGCTCCCAGGCCGTCTACGGCGAGGCCATCTGGGACCCGGTACAGCTCGCGGCAAAGACCGACAGCACCGTCGGTTTGCTCTTCGCGCTGGTCACCGTCCTGGTGGCGACGCTGTCCGTCAACGTGGCGGCCAACCTGGTCTCCCCGGCGTTCGACTTCTCCAACCTCGCGCCCCGCAGGATCAGTTTCCGGGCCGGAGCCCTCGCCACCTGCGTCCTCGGCGTGCTGATCTTCCCCTGGAAGCTGTACTCCGACCCACAGGGCTACATCTTCACCTGGCTCGGCCTGGTGGGGGGCCTGCTCGGCACCGTCGCCGGCATCCTCGTCGCCGACTACTGGATCCTGCGCCGCTCCCGGCTCGACCTGGCCGACCTGTACCGCGCGGGCGGCCGCTACTGGTACGCCGGCGGCTGGAACTGGCGGGCCGTCGTCGCCTTCGCGGTCGGCGGCGTCCTCGCCGTGGGCGGCGCGAGCTTCGAACCGCTGACCGACGGCCGGGCCATCCCTGCGCTGGCCGAGCTGGCCGACTACGGCTGGGCCGTGGGCCTGGGCACGTCGATGGTCCTGTACCTGGCGCTGATGGCCCTGCGGGGCCGGGACCGCGCCCCCGCCTGACGCGGACCGGTGCTGGAGGGCGGCGGATCAGCCCTTGCGGCTCTCCAGCGCGGCCACCGCCTCCTTCGCGGCCTTGATGGCGCCCTTGTTGATCGTGTCCGTGTCGGGCGCCTTCTTCGACTCGAAGTCGCTGCCGTTGTAGGTGACCGTCACCAGCGCGTTGGAGGCGCGGGCGACGACGACGCCCTCACGGGTCTGCTGCTTGTCCTGGGTGGTGAGGTTGACGACGGAGTAGGCCCCGTCACCCAGACCGGGAACGTCCCCGCCGCCGCTGCGCTTGGCGGTGGCCGACCGGTAGGACGCGGCCGCCGCCTCGTCCGACGCCAGGATCTCGAAGGAGACGTCGAGCCAGCGGTAGTCGTAGCCCTTGAGCGCGTTCCAGGAACAGGTGCGGCGCACCTGCGCGTCCGTGGACGGTATCTCCTTGCCGGCCGCCTTCGCGCCCGGCACCAGCGACGAGACCGTCTTCTTCGCGACGCTGTCACAGGGGGCGGGAGCGGCCGTGTACGTCCTCGACTCCGCCGACGTCGACGGGGCGGAGGCGGTCTGCGTCCGGGTCGTGTCCTCGGCAGGTTTGTGCGCGGCGGCGGGCGGGGCGGCGAGCGGCCCGGAGGTCAGCGCCCAGCCCGCCGCGGCGAGCACGACGACCGGCGACAGGCGTGCCGTCAGGGTCAGAGGCAGGGGGAGGGAAGGCACGACGCACGGCGCCCTTCTCTTGGGGGACGGACGGTGCGGAAGGGGTCCGCACGGCGGACGGGGACGCCAGTGTCACACGAGTGCCCGGGGCGTGGAAGGGGCGACCGGACACCCGGGCCGGACCACCACGGTTCGCACCGGCCCGGTCGCGCTGCGCAGCCCGGAAAGGGCTCCTTCGCCCACCTTCCGCGCATATCCGGACTTACCCCAACTGCGAGTCGTTGGCGGTGACATCGGCGCCGAAGGGGGCACCGCATCGGGCGTCGTCCCGCGCGGCGCCGCGAGGTTTGCGCCGCGGCGCGAGCGGGGCAGGGGAGCGGTGGCCCACGACGACGAGAGGTACCGCAGCCCTATGTTCACGTCCCGCCCCACCCTCCAGGGCACCTTCGGCATGGTGGCCTCCACGCACTGGCTCGCCTCGCAGTCGGCGATGGCCGTGCTGGAGGACGGCGGCAACGCCTACGACGCGGCCGTGGCCGGCGCGTTCGTCCTGCACGTCGTCGAGCCGCACCTCAACGGCCCGGCCGGCGAGGTGCCGATCCTGCTCGCCCCGGCCGGCGGGGAGGTGCGCGTGCTGTGCGGCCAGGGCGTCGCCCCGGCCGGAGCCACCGTCGCCCACTACCGGGGGCTCGGGCTGGACCTGGTACCCGGCACCGGGCCCCTGGCCGCAGCCGTACCGGGCGCCTTCGACGCCTGGATGCTGCTGCTGCGCGACCACGGCACCAAACCCCTCGACGCGGTGCTGAAGTACGCCATCGGCTACGCCGAGCACGGCCACGCGCCCGTGGAACGCGTGGGCGAGACCGTCGAGACCGTCCGCGAGCTCTTCGAGACGGAGTGGACCTCGTCCGCCGACGTCTACCTGCCCGGCGGGAAGGCCCCGCGCCCCGGCGAGCTCTTCCGCAATCCCGCCCTCGCCGCCACCTGGAGGCGGCTGCTCGCCGAGACCGCCGGAGCCGGCGGCCGCGAGGCGCGCATCGAGGCCGCGCGGGAGGTGTGGCGCACGGGCTTCGTCGCCGACGCCCTGGTCCGGCAGGCCGCCCGCCCCACGCTGGACACCAGCGGCGAACGCCACACCGGCACCCTCACCGCCGCCGACCTCGCCGGCTGGTCCGCGTCCTACGAGAGCCCCGTGACATACGACTGGAACGGCTGGACCGTGTGCAAGCCCGGCCCCTGGAGCCAGGGCCCGGTCCTGCTCCAGCAACTCGCCCTGCTCCCGCCCGCACTGCCTCCGTACGGCTCGGCCGACTACGTCCACCTGCTGATCGAGAACTGCAAGCTGGCCATGGCCGACCGCGAGGCCTGGTACGGGGACGCCGCCGACGTGCCGCTCGGCGACCTGCTGTCCGACGCGTACAACGCGGCCCGCCGCACCCTGGCCGGCGAACGGGCCGACCACGATCTGCGGCCCGGCAGCCCCGGCGGCCGCGCCCCGCGTCTGTGCGCCCACGCGCGCGTGGCCGCCGCCGCGCAGGAGGGCTACCACGCCCTCGGCGTCGGCGAACCGACCGTCGCCAAGAGCCCGGCGTCGCCCGTGCCGGGCGAGCCGGAGATCCTCGCGGACGGCACCACCCGGGGGGACACCTGCCACCTCGACGTCGTCGACCGCTGGGGCAACATGGTCTCGGCCACGCCCAGCGGCGGATGGCTCCAGTCCAACCCGGTCGTGCCCGAACTGGGCTTCCCGCTCGGCACCCGGCTGCAGATGACCTGGCTGGAGGAGGGCCTGCCCAACTCCCTCACCCCCGGCCGCCGCCCCCGCACCACACTGACCCCGTCCCTCGCCCTGCGCGACGGCGTGCCCGTCATGGCGTTCGGCACGCCCGGCGGGGACCAGCAGGATCAGTGGCAGCTGCACTTCTTCCTCGCGGTCGCCCTGCGCGCGCCCGTGCGCGGCGGCCTCGACCTCCAGGGCGCCATCGACGCCCCGAACTGGCACAACGACAGCTTCCCCGGCTCGTTCTTCCCGCGCGGCATGCGCCCGGGCAGCGTCACCGTGGAGTCGCGGACCGACCCGGCCGTCGTCGCGGAACTGAGACGCCGCGGCCACGAGGTGACCGTCGGCGGTCCCTGGTCCGAGGGCCGGCTGTGCGCCGTCGCACGCGACCCCGGGACGGGCGTGCTGTCCGCGGCCGCCAACCCGCGCGGCATGCAGGGATACGCCGTGGGCCGCTGACCTGCGGCACGCGCTGTTCCTCGCGATTCCACCCCGAGTGCACCGGGCGGGTGGGGATTGTCAGTGCCGCGTGTTGTGATGGGGGAGTGATCGACAGCACCGAAACCATCGAAGAGTTTCTCGCACAGCACGCGTCCGACGTGGAGGAGGCCGTGCGGAAGGCGGCCGCCGACGAGATCATGCCGCGCTGGCGCCGCCTCGCCGCGCACGAGATCGACCAGAAGAACGGCCCGCACGACCTGGTCACCGACGCCGACCGCAGGGCCGAGCTGTACCTGACCGACGTGCTGGCCGCCCTGCTCCCCGGCTCGGTCGTGGTCGGCGAGGAGGCGGTCCACGCCAACCCCGCGTCCTACGAGGCGATCCGCGGCGACGCCCCGGTCTGGATCGTCGACCCGGTCGACGGGACACGGCAGTTCGTGCACGGCGACACCGGCTTCTGCACGCTGGTGGCGCTGGCGCTCGGCGGCACCCTGCTCGCCTCCTGGACCTACGCCCCCGCCCGTGACCTGCTCGCCACCGCCGTCCGCGGCCGGGGCGCCCGGCTCGACGGGGAGCGCCTGTTCGCCGGGCCCCCCGAGCCGGGCCGGGACCTGGCCGTGGCCACCTCCCACCCCGACTACACGACGGACGAGCAGAAGCAGGCCCTGCTCGCCCTGCGCACCGACGGGGTGGCGCCGCGCCCGTGCGGCTCGGCGGGCCTGGAGTACCTCGCCGTCGCCCGCGGCGAACTCGACGCCGTGGCGTTCAGCTGGGAGGCCGCCTGGGACCACGCGGCCGGGCTGCTGCTCGTCGAGGAGGCGGGCGGCGTCCATCTGACCCGTGACGGCGAGCCGTTCCGCATCACGGGCGGCAACACCCTGCCGTTCACGGCGGCCCGGGACGCGGCCACGGCCCGCCGGGTGGTCGAGCTGCTGTCCGGCGGCGGGTGAGCGCGGCGGCCGCCCCGCCCGCGCCTTCGCCGATCGGCGCGCCGGGGGCGCCGCGCCGTCCGGCGCGCGTCCGGCCCGGCCGCCGGAGCGTGTGTCACGCGACGGCACCTGCCGCAGGAGGCCCGCCGTCCGGCGCGGGGCGGACGGGACCGGCAGCCGTCGCGGTCCGCGCGCACCCGATCACGCCTTGTGCGCGTGCGCCGGTTCCGGCCGTCGCGGGCCGTGTTTCCCGCCGGAAGATCCCCCGCCGCCGGTGACCGTCCGTCCCCGGGCCTATCCTGATCCCCAGTGGCCGTCGGCTGACGAAGGGGTCCCAAGGTGCCGTCGATGCTCGATGCCGTCGTGGTGGGTGCGGGACCGAACGGACTGACCGCAGCCGTCGAACTGGCCCGCCGCGGCTTCGCCGTCGCCGTCTTCGAGGCCCGCTCCACCGTGGGCGGCGGCTCCCGCACCGAGGAGCTCACCCTCCCCGGCTTCCGGCACGACCCGTGTGCCGCCGCGCACCCCCTCGCCGTCAACTCCCCGGCGTTCCGCGCCCTGCCCCTGGAGCGTCACGGCCTGGAGTGGCTGCACGCCGAGCTGCCGATGGCGCATCCCTTCCCGGACGGCACGGCGGCCGTCCTCGCACGGTCGGTGGGACGGACGGCCGCGTCCTTCGGGTCGCGCGACGCCGGGGCGTACCGCAGGCTGGTGGAGCCGTTCCTGCCCAAGTGGGACACGCTCGCCCGGGACTTCATGTCCCTGCCGTTGACCGCGCTGCCCCGCGACCCGGTCACCCTCGCCCGCTTCGGCCTCGCGGGACTGCCCCCGTCGACCCTGCTGATGCGCCGCTTCCGCGACGAACCGGCCAGAGCGCTCTTCGCCGGGCTCGTCGCCCATGTCATGGCCCCCCTGGGCGGATTCGCCACCAGCGCCGTCGGCCTGGTCTTCGCGCTGGCCGCGCACGCCCGCGGCTGGCCGGTCGCCCGCGGCGGTTCCCAGGCGCTCTCCGACGCCCTGGCCGGTCACCTGAGGGAGCTCGGCGGCAGCGTCCACACCGACTACGAGGTCAAGCGGCTCGACGACCTGCCCCCGGCCCGGGCGTACGTCTTCGACACCTCGCCCACGGCCCTGGCCCGCATCGCCGGCTTCGGCGACCACTACGCCGGTTACCGGTACGGACCCGGCGTGTTCAAGATCGACTACGCGCTCGACGGCCCGGTGCCGTGGACCGCGAAGGAGGCCCGGGTCGCCGGCACCGTGCAGATCGGCGCGAGCAGCGCCGAGATCGGCGCGGCCCTGCGCGCCGCGTCCCGCCAGGGCCGTGCCCCCGACGCGCCGTTCCTGATCACCGTGCAGCCGAGCGTCGCCGACCCGAGCCGGGCCCCCGCGGGCAAGCACGTGTTCTGGGCGTACGGCCACGTCCCGAACGGCTGGAGGGGTGACCTCACCGACGCCGTCGAACGTCAACTGGAGCGTTTCGCCCCGGGGTTCCGCGACCGGGTGCTGGCCCGGGCCACCGCCGGACCGCCCGAACTCGCCGCCCGCAACGCCAACTACGTCGGCGGGGACATCGCCACCGGAGCGGCCTCGGGCCTGCAGCTGCTGCTGCGCCCGAAGCTCACGGCGTTCCCGTACCACACCCCCCATCCGGCTGTGTTCATCTGCTCCTCGGCGACCCCGCCGGGGCCCGGTGTGCACGGCATGTCGGGGCACAACGCGGCGAAGGCCGTGTGGAAACGACTGCGGCAGACATGACCACCATCGCCCTGGTCCAGGGAGACATCACCCGCCGGCACGTCGACGCCGTCGTCAACGCGGCCAACTCCTCACTGCTGGGCGGAGGAGGGGTCGACGGCGCGATCCACCGCCGCGGCGGCCCGGCGATCCTGGAGGACTGCCGCAGGCTGCGCGCCTCGACGTACGGCAGGGGCCTGGCCACGGGGCAGGCCGTCGCCACCACCGCCGGCGCCCTGGACGCCCGCTGGGTCATCCACACCGTCGGACCCGTCTTCGACGCGGCCGAGGACCGCTCCGCACTGCTCGCCTCCTGCTACCGCGAGTCCCTGCGCGTCGCCGACGAACTCGGCGCCCGCAGCGTGGCCTTCCCGGCCATCTCCACCGGGATCTACGGCTGGCCGATGGACGACGGCGCCCGCATCGCGGTCGAGACCGTGCGGGCCGCCGACACGGCCGTCGAGCAGGTCGAGTTCGTGCTCTTCGACGAGCGGGCCTACGCGGTGTTCGCCGCGCGGCTGGGCTGACACCCCGCCGGACCGGCTCACACGGGCTCCGGCTCGAAGTGCCGCAGTGTGTGATGGCCGGGCTGGACGACGCCGTAGCTGTTCTCCGGCACGGCGTTCCACACGCCCGGCAGGTCGCCCAGCGGCTCCGAGACGACCAGCCGCGTCTCGTCGGAGATGTGGCGCAGGAACGCCAGATCGGGGTGCAGGGCCCGGATGTCCTCCACCCGGCTGCTGTAGTACAGCGAGCGGGAGTCGCCGCTGCTGGAGTAGCGGAAGTACCAGATGCGTTCCCCGTCGGTGACCGCGATGGTCATCTGCAGCGGCTCCGGCACGCCGTGCTCATCCCCGAGCCGCTCGACGAGCCCGGTCATCCGGGCCACCGCGCCCGGTGGATCACGGTCGAGGCCCAGCGTGAGGGCCAGGTGGAACATGACCTCGGAGTCCGTCGTGCCCTCCAGCGACGGGAACAGGGCCGGGTCGACGCTCATCATGAGGTCCCGGCGCAGCTCGGAGAAGCCGGTGATCGCGCCGTTGTGCATCCACATCCAGCGCCCGTGGCGGAAGGGGTGGCAGTTGGTCTGCTGCACCGCGGTTCCCGTGGAGGCGCGGACGTGGGCGAAGAACAGCGAGGAGCGGACGTGGTCGGAGATCTCCCGCAGGTTGCGGTTGCTCCAGGCCGGTCCCGTGTCGCGGATGACGGCAGGCGTGCGCAGGTGCGAGGCGTACCAGCCGACGCCGAAGCCGTCGCCGTTGGTGGTCTCCACCCCCATCCGGGCGTGCAGGCTCTGGTCGATCAGCGAGTGCTCCGGCCGGTACAGGACGTCGTCGAGCAGCACGGGAGTGCCGGAGTAGGCGAGCCAGCGGCACATGGTCGGTACCCCCGTTCCGAGCCGCCCGGGGGTCCCGGTGCTGCGGCTCCTCGGCTGCGGATGGCGACGGTGGCGCGCCGGGTCGAGAGCGCGTGGCCCCAGCCAACCCGGCCCCGTGCACGGCCGCATCGCCCGTGACGGGTGGTTGTGCGGGCGGCCGGGCCCGGGCGGGTCCGCCCGTGGGTGCGCCGCCGCCCGGGGCCCGGCCGCACCACCGCACCGTCCGGCACCGAGGGCCCGCGGCCCTCTCCACGGGCCGCCCCCGGATCTCCTGGTGGAGGACCTGAGCGCACGGGTACGGGACGTGCTGTTCGCCGCCGAGCTCCACGGCCGGGTGGGGCGACGGCCGAAGGACCGGGCGGCGCGCCGCCGCCCGGGCGGTCAGAGCGCCGCCGTGCGGATGCGGCCGGAGCGGGCCGCGGCGCCGAGTGCCTCGAAGTCCCGCTCGTTGCGGTCGGCGTAGGCCTGCGCGAACGCCGTCAGGGCGCGGTCGAAACGGTCGCTCCCCCCGAGGTACGCGGCGATGGCCACGGGGTCGCCCGAGCGGGCGTGGGCCCGGGCCAGGCTCGCCCCGCACAGCCGCGCGAACAGCCGCAGCAGACCGGGGTCCATGGTCTCCGGCCGCGCGATGCCCTTCCAGTCGCGCAGCTGCCGTACGTAGAAGTCCCGCTCCCGACCGTCGAGTCCGACGGCGTGCGTCCAGCCGAGCAGGATGTCGCTGGTGGTCTGGATCAGCCGCTGCCCGGCCACCACCCGCCGGCCCTCGTTGTCGTAGCGGACGCCGCCGGTGTGGGCGGCCAGCACCGACTCCTGTGCCTCCTTGGCCTGGAGCAGCAGCGGATCGTCGTCGTCCCGGCCGAGCAGCAGGACGATCCAGCAGCGCGTGCCGACACTGCCGACCCCCACCACCTTGCGCGCGATGTCCACCATCCGGTAGCGGCGCAGCAGATGCCGCCGCTCCGACGACAGGGTGCGGACGTAGCCCTCCAGGACCGCGCGCAGCTCCTCCTCCTGCTCGTGCGGCGAGGACCCGCCGACGAGGTCCCGCAACGGTGTGATCAGCGGCGGGTCGGAGGCGATGACCCGCCCCTCGGGGGTGGCTGCGGTCAGCTTCGCGAAGGCCTGCAGGTGGGTGCGGGTCCGGGCCTTCGCCGCCGCCTCGGCGGTGCGGCGCCGGGCCCGCCGGGTCATCGACGCGGCCATCAGCTCCCGCACGTGGTCGGCGTCGTCCTGCGCGTACCAGACGTCCAGGTTGCGCATGCCGGCGAACTCCCGCATCCGCGCACGGTAGGCGGCCACGCACGTCGCCACCACGCCGTCCTGCTCCTTCGTCCGGAAGCCGTTCGCCCGGCCCGCGATGGCGAAACTCGTCGCGAGCCGTTTGACGTCCCATTCGAAGGGTCCGCCCAGCGTCTCGTCGAAGTCGTTGATGTCGAAGACCAGACGACGCTCCGGCGACGCCAGCAGCCGGAAGTTCAGCAGATGGGCGTCCCCGCACAGCTGCACGCGCAGTCCGGTGTCCGGGGCCGCGCCGAGGTCGGCGGCCATGACGGCCGCGGCGCCCCGGTAGAAGCGGAAGGGCGACTCGAGCATGCGCCCGTAGCGGATCGGCACCAGCTCCGGCACGCGCGTGGCCGACTGGCGCTCCACCACCTCCACCGGGTCGAACCGTCCGGGCCCGGGCTCGAACCGGCCGTGCGAGGACCGCGGCCGGCGGCGCCGCGCGGCGCGTCCCTCGGCGGCCCGCTCGGCCGGTGTCGCGAAGGAGGCGGACGGGCTCGGTACGGTCACGGTTCTGCCCTCCGGTCGCGGGAGAAGTCGTCCGCCGGTTCCCGGCCCTGCCGGCGCAGCGACGCCTGCACGGCACCGGCGAGGATTTTCGCGGCCACGCCCACCAGCAGCAGCCCGCCCACCATCTGCAGCATGGTCAGGACCCGCCCGGCCTGGGAGCGGGCGACGATGTCGCCGTAGCCGACGGTGGCGAACGTGGTGAGCGTGAAGTACAGGGAGTCCGTCTTGGTCAGCGGCTCGCTGAACGAGCCCGGCGTGGAGTGCTCCAGCAGGAAGTAGGCCCCCGCGAAGAGCAGGAGGAACAGCGCCAGCGTCGTGCCCAGGGCCTCGATGGCCTTCAGCCGCGGGTAGGGCGACTCCAGGATGGCCCGCACCTCCCACCAGAACACCAGCACCACCAGCAGCAGCCCGCACGCGAGCAGCGCCGAGGCGCCGGGGGAGCTGCGCCCGTCCAGGGGCAGCACGTAGTAGACCGTGACGAGTCCGGCGGCGATGAGGACGGCCCGCGTGAGGGCGGCGGCCGAAGCGCGCCGCCGGGGCCCCGGGCGCCGGGGCTCCTCGTCCGGCCCGGGCCGGGTGGCCCCGGCCCCCTTCGCCGTGCCGCCCCGGGGCCCGGACCGGTGAAGCGCCGAATCCGCCATCTCGTCCCTTCCGGTCGTGCCGTCCGGTGGCGCCGCGTGGCTGCGCCCTCCGTCCGGTGGATGCGCGGGCGCGCACCCGGAGGCGCACGCTTCCAGCCCACCTCGATCGTCCCGGCAGGGGATCACCCGCCGCGGGTGACCCGGTGCCCGGCGGCCCGCGCGAGGTTGGGTGCAGGGGCCGGCGCCGTCCGCCGGACGGCCCGTGTGCGTCCGCCGAGGAGGAGCCATGACCACGTCGTCGCCAGGCCCGGTAACCGGCTCGGAAGCGGCCTCCGGGCCTCAAGCCTCCGGGCCGGAACCGCCCGGTCCGGGAGCTCCCGGGCCGGAAGCCTCTGGGCGGGGTCCCGGACCCGGGCCCGCCCGTCCGGCCGATCCCGCCGACCTGCTCGCGGTGCTCGGGCGTTCCTGGACCTGGATCCTCGCCTCCGCGGTCGCCACCCTGGTCCCGGGAATCCTGCTCCTGGTCTGGCCCGAGGCGACGCTGCACGTCGTCGCGGTCCTGGTCGGGCTGTACCTGCTGGCGGCCGGGGTGTTCCGGTTCGTGGAGATCTTCGCCCGGCAGGAGCACGGCCACCGCGTGGCCGGCCTGCTGCTGGCCGTGCTGTACGTCCTGGCCGGCGTGCTGTGCCTGCGCAACCCGCTGCAGACCATCACCGCCCTCTCGCTGATCGTCGGGCTGATGTGGCTGGTGTCGGGGATGCTCACGCTGTACACCGCCCTCGCCGCCCGGGACCTGCCCCACCGGGGCTTCCTCCTGGGTGCCGCCGTGCTCGCCGTGATCGCGGGGGTGGTCGTGCTGGCGCTGCCCGCGGAGTCGGCCAGGGCGCTGACCCGGCTGCTCGGGCTGTGGCTGGTGCTGCTCGGGCTGGCGGAGGCGGGGCTCGCCCTCGCCTGGCGGGCGGCGCTGCGCCGAGCCGCGGCGGCCGTGCCGGGCGGCCCGGCCACGGGCGGCTGAGACCCCGCACACCGGCCGCACGATCACCCTCCCCGGGTGAGGCGGCCCGGGCCGCGGCGCGCGGACCCTGGTACGGACGGGAACCGCTCTACGGCGGCACCCGGGACGGAGGAGCGACATGAACGCGCAGACCTACCTGGCGTACGACTTCCCACTGCTCAGTGCCTTCTGGACGATCCTGTGGGTCTTCCTGTGGATCATGTGGTTCGTGCTGCTCTTCCGGGTGGTGTTCGACATCTTCCGGGACGACGACCTGAGCGGCGGGGCGAAGGCCGGCTGGCTGGCGTTCTGCATCCTCCTGCCGTTCCTGGGCGTGTTCGTCTACGTCATCGCCCGCGGCAAGGGCATGGGCCACCGGGAGACGGCCCGGGCCCGCGCGCAGCAGCAGGCCCTGGACACCTACATCCGGGAGACCGCCAAGGGCGAAGGGGAGCGGCGCAGCAGCGTCGACGAGCTCGCCCGGCTGTCCGAGATCCGCGCGCGCGGCGACATCACCGACGAGGAGTTCGACCGGGCCAAGGAGCTGGTGCTGAGCGGCTCCGGGCCGTCGGGGGCCTCGGCCTCCGCCACCCACCCCTCCGGCCGCTGAGCGCGCCGGACCCAGCAAACGAGGAGTCAGGATGACCGCCACACACCCCACGCACGCGCCGTCGCGTGCGAAGCGAGGCGCTGCCGCCGGCCTGACGGTCTTCGCGGCCGTGATGCTGATGATCGCCGGGATCCTGGGCATCATGCGTGGCATCGCGGCGATCGCCGAGGACGAGGTGTTCGTGTCGACCCCCAACTACGTGTTCGCGTTCGACCTCACCGGCTGGGGCTGGATCCACCTGATCCTGGGCGTGGTCGCCGTGCTGGTCAGCCTGGGGCTCTTCCAGGCCTCGACCTGGGCATGCGTGGTCGGTGTCGGCATCGCCGCGCTCGTCATCATCGCCAACTTCGTCTCCCTGCCGTCCTACCCGGTGTGGTCCGTGGTGATGATCGCGATCTCGGCGTTCGTCATCTGGGCCCTGTGCACCACCAAGAAGAGCGACTTCTGACAGCCGGGTGGTGAACCGGGCGGGCGCGCGGGCCGGGACGGCCCGCGCGTTCCTGTCCGCGGGTGCGTGCGCGCCGGCGCGGCCGGCGTGTCAGACGCGCCTGCGCACCAGAAGCAGTGCCACGTCGTCGTCGGGCTCCGGGCTCAGCGCGCCGAGCAGGCCGTCGCTGGTGCGCTGGAGGCTGGGCCCCGTGCCGCTCAGCGCACGCGTCAGCGTGCCGAGGCCGGTGTCGATCGGCTCCCCGCGCTTCTCGACCAGTCCGTCGGTGTACAGGGCGAGCAGCGAGCCCGGCGCCAGCTCCACCTCCAGGGTGCCGAAGTCCACGCCGCCCACCCCGAGCGGCACACCCCCGGGGACGTCGAGCAGCTCCGCACGGCCGTCCGCCCGGGCCAGCACCGGTGGCAGGTGCCCGGCGCTGGACAGCTCGCACACCCCGCGCTCCAGGTCGCACACGGCGTACACGCACGTGGCGATCGCGTCGCCGAGCGAGCCGGCGATGTCGTCGAGGTGGCGCAGCAGCTCGGCGGGCGGCAGGTCCAGGCGGGCCAGCGCCCGCGTCGCGGTGCTCAGCTGGCCCATGATCGCGGCGGCCTGCACGCCCTTGCCCATGACGTCGCCGACGACCAGACCGGTGCGCCCGGGTCCCAGCGGCAGGACGTCGTACCAGTCGCCGCCGACCTCGCTGAGGGCCGGGCGGTAGCGGGCCGCGATGTCGAGGCCCTCGCGCTGCGCGGGCGTGCTCGGCAGCAGGCTGCGCTGCAGGGTCAGGGCGGTGCCGCGCTCCCTGCCGTAGAGGCGGGCGTTGTCGATGCAGATGGCGGCGCGGGCCGCCAGTTCGGAGGCGAGCACCTGGTCGCGCTCGTCGAAGGGGCGCTCGTTGACCGTGCGGTACAGCGAGAGCGTGCCGAGCACCTTGCCCCGGGCGACGAGCGGCAGCGCCAGATAGGTGTGGGCCCCGGCCTCGCGCAGGGCACGTGCCGCCCCGGCGTCGCGGGCGAGACGGCCGAGCATCCGGTCGTCCACGTGCTCGACCAGGACCGGCCGGGCACTGCGCACGCACTGGGTGATGACCCGGGAGGCGCCGTAGGTGGCCAGCTCACCGACCGGGTCGGCGGCGTGGATGGCGTCGGTCGGGTAGCCGGCGGCCACGGCCAGCGCCCGGAACTCGGCGGGCGCGCCGCCCGTCACGGGGGTGATGGTGCCGTGGGAGACGACCGACTCCAGGACGTCCACGGCCGCGAGGTCCGCCAGCTGCGGCACGACGACTCCGGCCAGCTCCCGGGCGGTCTGCTGCAGGTCGAGCGTGGTGCCGATCTTCACGCCCGCGTCGGCGACGACCGACAGGTGCTGGCGCGCCTGGGCCACCTCCGCGGCGGCCTGCTGCCGCTCGGTCACGTCCAGCACGGCCATCGCCAGCCCGAGCACCCGGCCGTCGGTGTCCTCGATGCGGTGGTACGACTCCGAGTAGGCCCGGTCCTCGGTGTCCGCCGCGGTACGGCCGACGGTCTGCTGGTCGATCAGGGGCCGGCCGGTCTCCAGGACGTGCCGCATCCGCCCCTCGATGGCCTCCACGTCCAGACCGGGCAGCACCTCGCGGATCCGGCGGCCCAGCACGGCCTCCTCGGGCAGGCCGTTGATCCGCTCCAGGGCGGGATTGACGCCGACCCAGCGCAGGTCGTCGTCGAAGACGGCGATGCCGAGAGGCGTCTGGTTGACGAGGCTGTGCGAGAGCGCCAGGTCCCGCTCCACCTGCCGTACGGTCGAGGCGTCCGTGGCCAGACCCAGCAGGTGGGGACGCCCCTCGCTGTCGAGGAGGCGCATCGTACGGAACTCCACGGCGCGTTCCGTGCCGTCGCGGTGCCGCAGCGGGAAGACACCGGCCCAGCGGTCACCGGAGCTGACCTGGGCGAACAGCTTCCTGCCGCGGGCCCGGTCGGCCGGGGCGACCAGGAGGGTGTCCGCGCGCTGCCGCAGGGCCTCGGCCGCGGTCCAGCCGAGCAGCTGCTCGATCTCGGGACTCCACAAGGCGATGTAGCCGTCGCCGTCCAGCACCACGGCCGCGACCTTCAGCAGGTCCAGCAGCCCGCCGGGCGCGGCCGTGACGGCACCGCGATCCGAGGGCGCATACCCGTTCATGCGAGCCGCTCCTTCCGGCGCGGCAAAAGGTCCGGCCAAAGATCCGTTGCACAGGCTGTCCGATGAGGTCACATTACGTTCGCGGCGGTGACACTGTCGCGCTGAAATGACAAATTGCCGACGCCTCGCGCGGGAGCTCACGGGTGTCATGCCGGCAGATCAGGCCCCCCCCTGGCGCGGGCCCCCGGCGCGCCCCCTCGGCCGGTGGCATGGCGGCCGCGGACCGGAACCACCAGGACCGCACAGAGTCCGACGGGGTCATTGCTTCGTTTCTGTTCGAGTCCTAGGGTGTGCCTGCTCAGCAGTTGCTCCGTCACCGTCAGTTGCCCGCGCCCCGACGGAAACACCCCGCACCCAGGGAGAGTTGGGTCCGCCGCTGACACGCCCTCAGTCCGTGCACCCCGTCGCACCGAGGAAGGCCACGGTCATGCCGCACCCGCTCCCGTCCCTCGCCGACCGGCCCGTCGTCAGCCGGCGCCGCCTGCTCGAAGGGGGCGCCGCCGTCCTCGGCGCGCTCGCCCTGTCCGCTTCACCCGCCGCGGCGTCCCCGGCCGGCCGGCGCCCCGCCGCGGACGGCCCACCGGAGTGGAACGACTCCCTCGCCACGTACCGGATCGGCACCGAGCCGCCGCACACCACGCTGATGCCCTACGCCGACCTCGGCCAGGCCCTGGAAGGCGACCGCGAGCGCTCGCCGTACCGGCTCAGCCTGGACGGCACCTGGAAGTTCGCCTACGCCGACCGGCCCGAGGACCGCGACCCGGATTTTCACCGCACCGACGTCGACGACTCCGGCTGGGACACCGTCCCCGTGCCGTCCGCCTGGCAGCTGCACGGCTACGACGTCCCGATCTACGTCAACATCACCTACCCTTGGTGGGGCCCCAACGGCGGCGGCGAGAACGCCCAGCCGCCCGCCGCCCCCACCCGCCGCAACCCCGTCGGCCAGTACCGCCGCACCTTCACCGTGCCCCGCGACTGGCGCGGCCGGCGTACCTTCCTGCACTTCGAGGGTGTCAAGTCCGCCCACTACGTGTGGATCAACGGCGAACTCGTGGGCTACCACGAGGACTCCTACACCTCCGCCGAGTACGACATCACCCGCCACCTCAAGCCGGGCACGAACCGGATCGCCGTCGAGGTCTACCGCTACTCCGACGCGGAGTGGCTGGAGGACCAGGACATGATCCGGCTGAGCGGCATCTTCCGCTCGGTCCACCTGTACTCCACCCCCGACGTGCACCTGCGCGACTTCAAGCTCGACACCCCGCTCGGTGACGGCTACACCTCCGCCGCACTCGAGGTCACCGCGCACGTGCGCGACTACGGCGGTGAGGGCGGGGGCCGCCACACCGTCGAGACCCAGCTGTACGACGCCCGGGGCCACGCCGTCTGGTCCCGGCCCCTGAACGGGACCGTCGACGTGCCGGACGGCGACGAGGCAAGCGTGCGGGTGTCCCGCGCCGTCCCGGCACCGAAGCTCTGGTCGGCCGAGCACCCCTACCTCTACACCGCCGTGCTGCGCCTGCGCGATCCGTCCGGGAAGGTGATCGAGACCCTCTCGCACCGGGTCGGCCTGCGCGAGTTCGCGTTGAAGGACGGCCTGATGCGGATCAACGGCCGGCCGGTCTCCTTCCGCGGCACCAACCGGCACGAGATGCACCCCGTCACCGGCTCGGCGCTCACCCGCGCCCAGATGGTCGAGGACATCGGGATCATCAAGCGCCTCAACATCAACAGCGTCCGCACCTCGCACTACCCCAACAACCCGCTGTGGCTCGAACTCGCCGACGAGTACGGCCTGTACCTCGTCGGCGAGACCAACCTGGAGACCCACGGCATCCGCGACCGGTTCCCGGGCAGCGGTCACCCCGAGTGGACCGAGGCGTGCGTGGTGCGCGCGCAGAACATGGTCCACCGGGACAAGAACCACGCCAGCGTGGTCATCTGGTCCCTCGGCAACGAGGCGGGCGGCGGCACCACCTTCAACGCCATGCACGACTGGATCCGCTCCTACGACCCCACCCGTGTCATCCAGTACGAGGGCGACGACCGTCCCGGCATCAGCGACATCCGCTCCGAGATGTACGACAGCCCCCAACGCGTCGAGCAGCGCGCCCTGGACACCAGCGACACTCGGCCGTACGTGATGATCGAGTATTCCCACGGCATGGGGAACTCCAACGGCAACTTCACGAAGTACTGGGACGTCGTCCGCCGTCACGACGTGCTCCAGGGCGGCTGGATCTGGGACTTCGTCGACCAGGCGCTGCGCTGGCCCACCCCGGCGCGCAAGCTGCTGACCGAGTCCGGTCCGGGCCGCCTGCGCGGCGAGATCATGGCACCGGCCGGCACCTTCGACCGCGCCGAGGGCGTGTCCGGCGGCACGGTCTTCCCCCGCGACCCCGGACTGGACCTCACCGGCTCCCTGACGCTGGAGGCGTGGATCACCCCGCACGTGACGGGCTATCACCAGCCCATTCTCGCCAAGGGGGACACCCAGTACGCCCTCAAACAGACGGACCGGACCCTGGAGTTCTTCATCCACGGCGGCGGCCAGTGGATCACCGCGAGCTGGGCCCTGCCCGGTGACTGGACGGGCAGCGAGCACCACGTCGCCGGAGTCTTCGACGCGGACGCCGGCACCCTCACCCTGTACGTCGACGGCCGGGTGCGCGGCACCCGGACCACCACCCGGCGCCCCGCGAACAACACCGCGTCCCTGTCCCTGGCCACCGACGTCGACAACCCGACCCGGGAGTTCAGCGGAACCGTCCGGCGGGCCCGCGTGTACGCCCGGGCGCTGAGCGCCGCGGAGCTGGCCTCGGACACCCGGACGCCGGACGACGAGGGCGTGCGGTTCTGGTTCGACGCCGCCACCGCGGGCCTCACCGAGAAACGCCCGCGCGACCGGACCTTCTACGCCTACGGCGGCGACTGGGGCGACAACCCCAACGACGGTGCGTTCTCCGGCGACGGCATCGTCACCGCCGACCGCGGCCTCACCGGCAAGTCGGCCGAGGTCAAGCAGGTCTACCAGGCGATCGGCGTCACCAAGGCCCGGGGCGGCCCCGGCGCCGTCACGCTCACCAACGAGTACCTGTTCACCAACCTCCGCGAGTTCGACGGGCGTTGGGAGCTGATCGCCGACGGCGACGTCGTGCGGCGGGGGCGGCTGACCGGTGAACAGCTGGACATCGCCCCGCTGAGCAGCAAGGACGTCACCGTGCCGGTGCGGCTGCCGGCGAAGCCCGAGCCGGGCACGGAGTACTTCCTCCGGCTCTCCTTCGCCCTCAGGGAGCGCACCCCGTGGGCGAAGGCCGGGTTCGAGGTGGCCAAGCGCCAGCTCGCCCTCGACGTGGACACCCCGGCCGTACGGCCCGTGCCCCTGCGCAGCGTGCCCGCCCTGCGGCACATGGACGGGGAGCGGACCCTCACGGTGACGGGCAGGGGATTCTCGCTCACCCTCGACAAGGCCACCGGCACCCTCGCCTCCTACGAGGCGGGCGGGATGCGGCTCCTCACGTCCGGGCCCGTGCCGAACTTCTGGCGGGCGCCCACCGACAACGACCGGGGCAACGGCCACCACACCCGCAACCAGACCTGGCGCGACGCCGGGGCGAAGCGGAAGGTGACCGACGTACGGGTGCGGACCCTGGACGACCGGGCCGTCGAGGTCACCGTCACCGGCGCCCTGCCCACCGCCACCGAGTCCGCCTTCGGCACGACGTACACCGTCTTCGGCAACGGCGAGATCAAGGTCGACAGCACCCTGCGCCCCGGCTCGCCGGACCTGCCCTACATCCCCGAGGTCGGCACCCTGCTGTTCCTGCCGCGCCGGCTCGACCGGCTGCACTACTACGGCCGGGGACCCGAGGAGAACATGTGGGACCGCAACGACGCCACCGACGTGGGTCGGTACTCCGGCACCGTCTCCGGGCAGTGGTCGCCCTATCTGCGGCCCCAGGAGAACGGCAACAAGACCGACGTCCGCTGGGCCGCGCTGACCGACCGGAGCGGCCGGGGACTGCTGGTGTGCGGTGAACCGCTGGTGGAGGTCAACGCCTCCCACTTCACGCCCGAGGACCTCTCGGTGGGCGCCCGCCACGACTACCAGCTCACGCCGCGGGACGCGGTGGTGCTGCGGGTCAATCACCGCCAGATGGGCGTCGGCGGCGACGACAGCTGGGGCGCGCACACCCACGACGAGTTCAAGCTGTTCGCCGACCGGGACCACACGTACACCTACCGGCTGCGACCGCTGACGCGCCTGAGCGAGGCGACGGAGCTCTCGCGCCGGCCCACCGCCACCGGCTAGAAACGCCGCGGCTTCCGGCCAGGACCGCCGCCGGGCCCGGCGGCGCCGCTCACCCGGCGGTGTCGCTGAGGCCCAGGCGCAGGTGCTCGACGTGGTACACGGCCTGGTCGAGCAGTTCGGCGACGTGGTGGTCGTGCAGCGCGTACACCACCGAACGGCCCCGGCGCTCGCCGACGACCAGGCCCAGGTTGCGCAGCAGCCGCAGCTGGTGCGAACACGCCGACTGCTCCATGCCGACCTCGGCGGCCAGCTCCGTCGCGGGCAGCGGACCTTCGCGCAGCCGGGCCAGGATGAGCAGCCGGGAGGGCGTGGACAGGGCCTGGAGGGTGGTGGCGACCTTCGCGACGTTGTCCGCGTCGAGGCGTACGCGCTCGGTGGCGTCCAGCGCGGGGGTGACGGCTCCATGACCCATGACGTCATCGTACCGGTCCCACACGAACACATGAATGAATCTTCATCTGTCCCGGCCGGTCGCCCGCGTCCGCACCTCGATGTCGGATTCTCGCCAGCACCCGCCCGCCCCGGTGGCCGATGCTTGAGGCATGCGGATGGGGATGCACACCGACACCGAGCGCTGCGTGCGCGCCGTGCGGTCGAAGGACGCGCGCTTCGACGGCTGGTTCTTCACGGCCGTCCTGACCACCGGCATCTACTGCCGGCCCAGCTGCCCGGTGGTGCCGCCCAAGCCGGAGAACATGGTCTTCCACCCCAGCGCCGCGGCCTGCCAGCAGGCCGGGTTCCGGGCCTGCAAGCGCTGCCGGCCCGACACCAGCCCCGGCTCACCCGAGTGGAACCAGCGGGCCGACCTCGTGGCCCGGGCCATGCGGCTGATCACCGACGGCGTCGTGGACCGCGAGGGCGTACCAGGCCTCGCCGCCCGCCTCGGCTACAGCACCCGGCAGGTCGAACGCCAGCTCCTCGCCGAACTGGGCGCCGGCCCCCTGGCGCTCGCCCGCGCCCAGCGCGCCCAGACGGCCCGGCTGCTCATCGAGACGACGGCCCTGCCCATGGCACAGGTCGCCTTCGCTGCCGGCTTCGCCTCGATCCGCACCTTCAACGACACGGTCCGCGAGGTCTTCGCCCTCTCCCCGAGCGACCTGCGCGCCCGCAGCCCGAAGCGGCAGGGCGCGAGCACCCCGGGGGCGCTGTCCCTCCGGCTGCCGTTCCGCGCCCCGCTCAACCCCGCCAACCTCTTCGGCCACCTCGCGGCCACGGCCGTGCCCGGAGTGGAGGAGTGGCGCGACGGCTCCTACCGCCGCACCCTGCGCCTGCCCTACGGCCACGCCATCGCCGCCCTCACCCCCGCCCCCGACCACATCGCCTGCCGCCTCACCCTCAGCGACCTGCGCGACCTCACCGTCGCCATCAGCCGCTGCCGGCGGCTGCTCGACCTGGACGCCGACCCCGTCGCCATCGACGACCAGCTGCGCACCGACCCGGTCCTCGCACCGCTGGTGGACAAGGCCCCCGGGCGGCGCGTCCCGCGCACGGTGGACGAGGCGGAGTTCGCCGTCCGGGCCGTACTCGGCCAGCAGGTGTCCACCGCCGCCGCCCGCACCCACGCCGCCCGCCTGGTCGGCGCGCACGGTGAACCCGTCGACGATCCCGAGGGCGGCCTCACCCACCTCTTCCCCGACCCGCGGGCCCTGGCGGAGCTCGACCCGGAGACACTCGCGCTGCCCCGCACCCGCCGCACCACCCTCACGACCCTGGTCCGCGCCCTCGCCGACCAGGGCCTGGGCCTCGGCGTGGAGAGCGACTGGCCGCAGACCCGCGACCGGCTCCTCGCCCTGCCCGGCTTCGGCCCCTGGACGGCCGACGTCATCGCCATGCGCGCCCTCGGCGACCCCGACGCCTTCCTCCCCACCGACCTCGGCGTGCGCCGCGCCGCCCGCGCACTGGGCCTGCCGTCCACTCCGGCGGCGCTCACCGCCCGCGCGGCGGCCTGGCGCCCCTGGCGCGCCTACGCCGTCCAGTACCTCTGGGCCACCGACGACCACCCGATCAACTTCCTCCCCGCACAAGGACGTCCATGAAGCAGCACACCGTGACCGACAGCCCCTACGGAGCCCTCACCCTCGTCGCCGAGGACGGCGTCCTGTGCGGCCTGTACATGACCGACCAGCGCCACCGCCCGCCCCAGGAGACCTTCGGCACCCGGGACGACACCCTCTTCGCGCAGGCCGAGGAGGAGCTGACGGCCTACTTCGCCGGGGAACTCGTGGAGTTCACGGTCGAGACGCGCCTGAACGGCACCCCGTTCCAGCGCAGGGTCTGGGAGGAACTGCGCCGCATCCCCTACGGCGAGACGCGCACCTACGGCCAACTGGCCCTGGCCCTGGGCGCCCCCGCCGCCTCCCGCGCGGTCGGTCTCGCCAACGGCCGCAACCCCCTGGGCATCATCGTCCCCTGCCACCGCGTGATCGGTGCCGACGGCAGCCTCACGGGCTACGGGGGCGGCCTGGAACGCAAGCAGCGCCTGCTGGACTTCGAACGGGGAGCGGCCCTGTTCTGATCTCCGGCCGCTACCCCGCCGCGAGCTTGCGCAGCAGCGCCGGCAGGGCCGTGCCGATGGGGTCCCGGACGACCTCGTCGGCGAGCTCGTCGTACGGCGTGGGCTCGGCGTTGACGACGATCAGCCGGGCGCCGTGGTCGGCGGCCACTGAGGCGAGCCCCGCGGCGGGGTGCACCTGCAGGCTGCTGCCGGCGGCGACGAAGACCTGGCACGCCTTGGTGACGGCGGCCGCCTCACCGAGCACGACGGGGTCGAGACGCTCACCGAACATCACCGTGGCCGGCTTCAGGATCCCGCCGCACCGCGCGCACGGCGGGTCGGCCTCCCCGGCCTCGACCCGGTCCAGGGCCTCCTTCATCGGCCCCCGCGCGTGGCAGGCGGTGCACACGAACTCCCGTGCCGTGCCGTGCCGTGCAGTTCGAGGACCTTGCGGGCGGGCATCCCGGCGAGCTGGTGCAGCCCGTCCACGTTCTGCGTGATCACCCGCACCGGCACCCCGGACTGCTCCAGCTCCGCGACGGCCCGGTGCGCGGCGTTCGGCTCGGCACCGAGGACCCCGGTCTCCCACCGCATCCGCCACGACCGCCGCCGGATCTCCGGATCGCCCATGTAGTACGCGTAGGTCACGAGCTTCTCGGCCTCGGGATCCCGCCGCCACAGCCCGTGGGGCCCGCGGTAGTCGGGGATCCCGGAGTCGGTGGACACACCGGCACCGGTGAGCAGGGCGACGAGCGGCTTGGCCATGCCGGCGAGCGTAGGCCGGATCCCGGGGGGCGGCGAGCGGATATCGCGCGACGGCAGCCGTCACCGTCAGCCGTCGCCGTCAGCGGCAGCCGTCAGCGTCAGTGCACCCGGTGGCCGCTCTCCAGTTCCGCCGGGCCCGAGCCCTCCGCCAGGGCGTCGAGGGCGGCCAGGACGCGGCGGCCGAGGGCGCCGGGCAGGTACGCGGTCAGCTCCTCGCGGGGGACCGTACGCCAGGACAGCAGCTCCTCCTCCTGAAGACGGATCGCCTTCAGGTCCTCCTCGCCGAGCACCCCGCCGTCGTACAGGTACGCCACCAGCGGCGGTCGGCCCGCGCCGGGCACCCAGTCCACCGCCAGCAGCCGCCCGGGCTCGCGGTCCAGGCCGATCTCCTCCAGCGTCTCGCGCCGCGCGCCCTGCCGCGGTGTCTCCCCGTCGTCGGACTCGACGGTGCCGCCGGGCAGCGCCCAGCCCTCCCGGTAGTTGGGCTCGACCAGGAGGACCCGGCCCCCGCCGTCCCGGAACAGCACGGCCGCACCGGCCAGGACACGGGGCAGGGAGGCGATGTAGGCGGCGTAGTCGGCAGAGGTGCTCATGAGGGGCAGAGTAGCCACCGAACGGCCCTCCCGAACCCGCCGGTTCAGCCCCCCGACTCCGCCAGCCGCACCGTCCGCTCCGCCAGCTCGCTGATGCGGACCCGGTCGAAGCCGAACACCGCGCTGCGCACCGTGTCCTCCAGCGGCGCCGTCCACTGCGCGGGGATGGCCGCGGCGCCGCCCAGCACCCCCGCCACCGAGCCCGCCGTCGCGCCGTTGGAGTCGGTGTCCAGGCCGCCGCGGACGGTCAGCGTGATGGTGCGGGTGAAGTCGCCGTCACCGTACAGCAGGCCCGCCGTGAGGACGGCGACGTTCGGGATCGTGTGGATCCACCCCATCCCGGCGGTCTCCTCGGCGACCGTGGTCAGCGTGTCCTCCCAGGACATCCGCGTGTCGTGCAGCGAGACCACCCGGCGGACGGTGCGGGCGAGGCGGCTGCCGGGCGGGATCACGGCCAGGGCCTCGTCGAGGGCCCGCCGCACGGTGGGCGCGGTGAACGCCGCCGCGATCAGCGCCGCCGCCCACATCGCCCCGTAGACCCCGTTCCCGGTGTGCGACAGCACGGCGTCCCGCCGGGCCAGCGAGGCGGCCCGGCGTGGCGCGCCCGGGCAGGTCCAGCCGAACACGTCGGCCCGGATGAGGGCCCCGATCCACTCCTGGTAGGGGTTGTCGTACGTCGCGGTCAGCGGCGGCTTCAGCCCGCCCGCGAGGTTGCGGTACGCGGCCCGCTCGGCGGTGAACGTCTGCAGGTACGGCAGCCGCAGCAGCCACAGGTCGCCCACCTGCTCGGTGCTGAAGCCGAAGCCGTGGGTCTCCAGCAGGTCGAGGCCGAGGATCGCGTAGTCCACGTCGTCGTCGCGGCAGCTGCCGTGGATGCGGCCGCGGACGCACTGGCGCCACTCGGGGCGCAGGGCGCCCGCCTCGTCGCCGGCGGGCTCGGGCAGGTAGTCCGTCAGCGGGAGGGCGGAGGCCCGCCTGAGGTAGCGGTCGATGCGGTCGCGCGACCAGACCTCGCCCTGTTCGACGGGCTTGCCGAGCATGTTGCCCGCGATGCGGCCCTGCCAGCCGCCGAGGATGCGGTCGCCGAGGTCTGTGTCCGAGCGTGCGGCGGTCATGGTGGAGGTCTACCCGTTTCGGGGGCGGAGACCGCGGCGAGGGCCGCTGGGGTCCATGGGGTGGGCACGAGCTGACGGGGGACGGCTCCTCCGGTTAAGGTCGCAGCGGCGCGACTGGCCTTGACGTGCGTGAAGGCCCGGAGAGCAAGGGGAGTGCAAGTGGCGGACGCTGCAGGAAGCGGAACCCGGAGGGCACAGCGGGTGCTCGTCGCCGCGGACAAGTTCAAGGGGTCGCTGACGGCCGTGGAGGTCGCCGAGCGGGTCACGGCCGGGTTGCGCCATGTCCTGCCCGACCTCCGCGTCGAGGCACTGCCCGTGGCCGACGGCGGCGACGGCACCGTGGCCGCGGCCGTCGCGGCCGGCTTCGAACGCCGGGAGGTCCGGGTCGCCGGCCCCCTCGGCGACGAGGTGACGGCGGCGTACGCGCTGCGCGAGGGCACCGCCGTCGTGGAGATGGCCGAGGCGAGCGGGCTGCAACGGCTGCCCGAGGGGGTCTTCGCCCCGCTGACGGCCTCGACCCGCGGCTCCGGCGAGCTGCTGCGCGCCGCGCTGGACGCCGGTGCCCGCACCATCGTCTTCGGCGTGGGCGGCAGCGCCACCACCGACGGCGGCGCCGGCATGCTGTCGGCGCTGGGCGCCCGGTTCCTGGACGCGGAGGGGAAGCCGGTGCCCCCGGGCGGCGGCGGTCTCGCCGAGCTTGCGACGGCGGACCTGTCGGGTCTCGACCCGCGTCTGGCCGACGTCGAGCTGGTCCTCGCCAGCGACGTCGACAACCCGCTGACCGGCCCGAAGGGCGCGCCCGCGGTGTACGGCCCGCAGAAGGGCGCCTCACCGGACGACGTGGCGGCGCTGGACGCCGCCCTCGCGCACTTCGCGAAGGTGCTGGAGGAGACGGCCGGCCCGGAGGCGGCCGCGTACGCGGCGTCGCCGGGTGCGGGCGCCGCCGGCGGCATCGGCTACGGCGCCCTGCTCCTGGGCGCCCGGTTCCGCCCCGGCATCGAGGTCATGCTCGACGTCCTGGGCTTCGCGCCCGCCCTGGACCGCGCGGATCTGGTGATCACCGGTGAGGGCTCCCTCGACGAGCAGACGCTGCACGGCAAGGCCCCGGCGGGCGTCGCCACGGCGGCCCGCGCCGCCGGCCGCGACGTCGTGGCGGTCTGCGGCCGTCTGGCCCTGCCCCCGGAGGTCCTGGGCCGGGCCGGGATCCGCAGGGCGTACCCCCTGACGGACGAGGAGCCGGACGTCGCCAAGTGCATCGCCGAGGCGGGCCCCCTCCTGGAACGAGTCGCCCACCGAATCGCCCAGGACTTCCTGACCTGACCGACCCCGTGGGCCCGGGGATCCGGGGGTCCGGGGGCCCCGGGCCGCCGCGGACCCTCGGGCCCGGTCAGAGCCGTTCCCGGATTGACCGTGTTTGCCCTGGTCGTGAGTGGCTTCCCCCTTCCCCGGGGGAGGGGAGCACCTCGGGCAGCCGGCGTAGAGGCGCCCGCGCGCGCCCGCGCACGGGAAGGGCCCCGGACCGTCACCCGGTCCGGGGCCCTTCGCCTGCGTTCTGCTACGGCAGCTGCGCCGCCCGTGCCTCGCGACGGTTGTCGCGGAAGTTGTTCACCCGCCGGGCCGTCGCGAACAGCGGGATGACCGCGCCCATGACCAGCTGCAGCGCGCAGCCCGTCTGCAGCAGCAGCTGACCGCTCGGCGCGTCGAACGCCCAGGCCGCCATCAGGCCCATGCCCAGCACGATCCACGACAGCATCGCCACGGCGAGCCGTCCCCGCGGCTTCGGGTACTCCACGCGGCTCACCATCAGCCACGCCGTCCCCAGGATCGCCAGCAGGGTCGCCACGAAGGGCAGCTCCAGCAGGACGATCGACACGACCGTGAGCGCGCCGAACGGTGACGGCATGCCCTGGAAGGTGCCGTCCTTGACCGTGACGCACGAGAACCGGGCGAGCCGCAGCACCACCGCCAGCAGCACCACGATGGCCCCGACCGCGGCGACCCGCTGGTACGCGCCGTCCGCGACCATGCCGTAGACGAGGACGAAGTACGCCGGCGCCAGGCCGAAGCTGATCAGGTCCGACAGGTTGTCCAGCTCGGCGCCCATCGGCGAGGACCGCAGCTTGCGCGCCACCAGGCCGTCGAACAGGTCGAAGACCGCCGCGCAGAGCATGAGGATGACCGCCGTGGCCGCGCTGTTGCGCGCCATGCCGGTCTCCTGGCTGCCCATGAGGTCCGGGATGAGGATGCCCGTGGTGGTGAAGTACACCGCCATGAAGCCGCAGGTGGCGTTGCCGAGCGTCAGCGTGTCCGCTATCGACAGCCGGAGGGAGAGGGGCATCTCCTCTTCCTCGTCGACCTCGTCGGACCCCGGGACCCAGCCGGACTTGGTATCAGGATCAACCACGGTCAATGCGAGTCACCCCAGCCACGGTCTTCTGCCCCACCTCGACCGCGACCTCCACGCCCTCGGGCAGGTAGAGGTCGACGCGCGAGCCGAAGCGGATCAGGCCGATCCGCTCGCCCTGCTCGACCTTGGTGCCCTGGGGCACGTAGGGGACGATACGGCGGGCGACGGCACCGGCGATCTGGATCATCTCGATGTCGCCGAGCTCGGTGTCGAAGTGCCAGATCACGCGCTCGTTGTTCTCGCTCTCCTTGTTGAAGGCGGGAACGAAGCCACCGGGCACGTGCTCGACGGACGTCACGGTGCCGGCCAGCGGCGCACGGTTGACGTGGACGTTGAGCGGGCTCATGAAGATCGCGACGCGGGTGCGGCCGTCCTTCCACGGCATGATGCTCTGCACCACACCGTCGGCGGGCGAGATGACCCGGCCCTGGGTGATCTCGCGCTCGGGGTCGCGGAAGAACCACAGCATCCCCGCCGCCAGCGCGGTGGCGGGAACGGCCACGGCCTTGGCGGCGCCGGAACGGCGCGCGCGGGCCAGGCTGAGTGCTGCGGTGGCGACGGTCGGAAGGAGCCACGGCGATGCTCCGCGCGCGAGGCGTACGCCGGCCCGGCTGTCGCGAGATGCAGAGGTTTGGCTGTGGGGCATGGATGACCTTCGTAGCGGATGATGCCGCACTCTGACGGGGGACGGCGGCTTTCCGGCGATCGTAGCGGCTCGCGGCCCTAACTGGGTAAGCCAGGCTGCCGAGTCGGCGGCTGAAGCGTGCTGACGGGGTGTGATCTTCTTCTCCAAGAAAACACCCCGTATCCGGACATCTAGCCCTGGAATCGATACTCTTCGAGCAGTCGCCTGCCGATGATCATTTTCTGGATCTCGGCGGTACCTTCACCGATCAGCAGCATCGGCGCCTCGCGGTAGAGGCGCTCGATCTCGTACTCCTTGGAGAAGCCGTAGCCGCCGTGGATCCGGAAGGCGTCCTCGACGACCTCCTTGCAGTACTCGGAGGCGAGGTACTTCGCCATCCCAGCCTCGAGGTCGTTTCGCTCCCCGGAGTCCTTTTTGCGTGCCGCGTTCACCATCATCGCATGCGCGGCCTCGACCTTGGTAGCCATCTCGGCCAGCTTGAACTGGATCGCCTGGTGCTGGGCGATCGCCTTGCCGAAGGTGTGCCGCTGCTGCGCGTACTGGACGCCCAGTTCGAACGCACGCTGCGCGACGCCGCAGCCACGCGCCGCCACGTTCACGCGGCCGACCTCGACGCCGTCCATCATCTGGTAGAAACCGCGGCCGGTGACCCCGCCGAGCACGCGGTCCGCGGGAACCCGCAGGCCATCCATGATGAGCTCGGTGGTGTCGACCCCCTTGTAGCCCATCTTGTCGATCTTGCCGGGGATGGTGAGACCGGGGCGGACCTCGCCGAAACCGGGCTCCTTCTCGACCAGGAAGGTGGTCATCGACTTGTGGGGCGCCGTGCCCTCGGGGTGACCTTCGTCACTTCGGACCAGAACGGCCACCAGCGACGACGTTCCGCCGTTCGTCAGCCACATCTTCTGGCCGTTCAGGACGTACTCCTCGCCGTCCTTCACCGCCTTGGACGTGATCGCCGACACGTCCGAGCCGAGACCCGGCTCCGACATCGAGAACGCGCCCCGGATGTCGCCGGCCGCCATGCGCGGCAGGAAGTGGTCCTTCTGCTCCTGCGTGCCGTGCTGCTTGAGCATGTAGGCCACGATGAAGTGGGTGTTGATGATGCCGGACACCGACATCCAGCCGCGCGCGATCTCCTCGACGCACAGCGCGTACGTCAGGAGCGACTCGCCCAGACCGCCGTACTCCTCGGGAATCATCAGGCCGAACAGGCCCAACTCCTTCAGCCCGTCGACGATCGCTTGCGGGTACTCGTCGCGGTGCTCCAGTTCCGTGGCGACCGGAATGATCTCTTTGTCCACGAAGTCCCGGACGGTGGACAGGATCTCCTGCTGGACGTCCGTCAGACCGGCGGTCTGGGCGAGTCGCGCCATGGCTACTTCTCCTGCTCCCTGAGCTCGGGGCGGCCGGGCTGCTCGCCGCCGCGCTCCTTGATGTACGTCTCGGTCGGCACCATCACCTTGCGGCGGAACACGCAGACCAGCGTGCCGTCCTGCTTGTAGCCCTTGGTCTCCACGTACACGATGCCGCGGTCGTTCTTCGACTTCGAGGGCCACTTGTCGAGCACGGTCGTCTGGCCGTAGACCGTGTCGCCGTGGAAGGTCGGCGCCACGTGCTTCAACGACTCGATCTCCAGGTTGGCGATGGCCTTGCCGGAGATGTCCGGCACGGACATGCCGAGCAGCAGCGAGTAGATGTAGTTGCCCACCACGACGTTCTTGCCGAAGTCCGTCGTCTTCTCCGCATAGTTCGTGTCCATGTGGAGGGGGTGGTGGTTCATCGTGAGGAGACAGAACAGGTGGTCGTCGTACTCCGTGACCGTCTTGCCCGGCCAGTGCTTGTACGTCGCGCCGACCTCGAACTCCTCGTAGGTGCGTCCGAACTGCATGGCGCTCAGCCCTCCGGGATCTCGAACTTGCTGGTGCGCTGCATGCCGGCGGCGCGGCCCTTGCCGGAGATGACCAGGGCCATCTTGCGGCTGGCCTCGTCGATCATCTCGTCGCCGAGCATCGCCGAGCCCTTCTTGCCGCCCGCCTCGGACGTGTAGTAGTCGTACGCGTCCAGGATCAGCTCGGCGTGGTCGTAGTCCTCCTGCGACGGCGAGAAGATCTCGTTGGACGCCTCGACCTGGCCCGGGTGCAGCACCCACTTGCCGTCGAAGCCGAGGGCGGCGGCGCGCTGGGCGACCTCGCGGTAGCCCTCGACGTTGCGGATCTGCAGGTAGGGGCCGTCGATCGCCTGGAGGTTGTTGGCGCGGGCGGCCATCAGGATCTTCATCAGGATGTAGTGGTAGGCGTCCGCCGGGTAGCCGGGCGGCTGCTCGCCCACCACCAGCGACTTCATGTTGATGGACGCCATGAAGTCGGCCGGGCCGAAGATGATGGTCTCCACGCGCGGGGAGGCCTGGGCGATCTCGTTGACGTTGTTCAGGCCCTGGGCGTTCTCGATCTGCGCCTCGATGCCGATGCGGCCGACCTCGAAGCCCATGGTCTTCTCGATCTGCGTCAGCAGCAGGTCCAGCGCCACGATCTGCTGGGCGTCCTGCACCTTCGGCAGCATGATGCAGTCGAGGTTGGGGCCGGCGCCCTCGACGACCGTGACGACGTCGCGGTAGGTCCACTCGGTCGTCCAGTCGTTGACACGCACGACCCGCGTCTTGCCCGTCCAGTCGCCCTCGTTGAGGAACTTCACGATGGTGTGCCGCGCCTCGGGCTTGGCCAGCGGGGCGCAGGCGTCCTCCAGGTCGAGGAAGACCTGGTCCGCCGGGAGGCCCTGCGCCTTCTCCAGGAAGCGCGGGTTCGAGCCCGGTACCGCCAGGCAGGAACGCCGGGGGCGAAGGCGGTTGACGGTCGTCATGCGGGGACCTCCAGGGGGTCGAGCTGGTTCGCTTTCCGGATCTCGTCGACGATGCGGCCGATGATCCCGGTGATGTCGAAGTCCTTCGGGGTGAAGACCGCGGCCACTCCGGCTGCCCTGAGCTGCTCGGCGTCACCATTCGGGATGATGCCACCGGCGATCACGGGTATATCTGTGGCACCGGCCACACGCAGCCGTTCGAGGACGTCCGGGACCAGCTGGGCGTGCGATCCGGACAGGATCGACAGGCCGACCGCGTGGACGTCCTCGGCGAGGGCCGCGTCCACGATCTGCTCCGGCGTCAGCCGGATGCCCTGGTAGACCACCTCGAAGCCGGCGTCCCGCGCGCGCACCGCGATCTGCTCGGCGCCGTTGGAGTGCCCGTCCAGGCCCGGCTTGCCGACCAGGAAGCGCAGCTTGCCCACGTCCAGGTCCTTGGCGGTCAGCTCCACCTTGCGGCGGACCAGGGCCAGCGTGCTGCCCTCCTCGACCGGGACGGCCACCGGGGCCGAGGAGACGCCCGTGGGCGCCCGGAACTCGCCGAACACCTCGCGCAGGGCCCCCGCCCACTCGCCGGTCGTCGCGCCGGCGCGGGCGCACTCCAGGGTGGCCTCCATGAGGTTCTCGTTGCCGCGTGCGGCGTCCTTCAGCCGTTCCAGGGCCTTGCAGGGCCTCGGGTGGTTGAAGGGCGGCTGGTAGCGGCTGTCGCGCCACTGCTCGAGTCCGGCGATGACCCGGGCCTCGACCGCCGGGTCCACCGTCTGGATCGCGGTGTCCAGGTCGGCGGTCAGCGGGTTCGGCTCGGTGCCCTCGAAGGCGTTCACGCCGATGATCTTCTCCTGGCCGGACTCGATCCGGCCGCGGCGCTCGGCGTGCGAGGCGACCAGCTGCGACTTGAGGTAGCCGGACTCGACGGCCGCCATCGCGCCGCCCATCTCCTGGATGCGGTCGATCTCGGCGAACGCGTCCTCGACGAGCTGCTCCACCTTCGCCTCGATCACCTTCGACCCCTCGAAGATGTCCTCGTACTCCAGCAGGTCGCTCTCGTACGCCAGGACCTGCTGGATGCGCAGCGACCACTGCTGGTCCCAGGGGCGGGGCAGGCCCAGGGCCTCGTTCCAGGCGGGCAGCTGCACGGCACGCGCGCGGGCGTCCTTGGAGAGGGTGACGGCCAGCATCTCCAGCACGATCCGCTGGACGTTGTTCTCCGGCTGCGCCTCGGTCAGGCCCAGGGAGTTGACCTGGACGCCGTAGCGGAAGCGGCGCTGCTTGGGGTTCTCGATGCCGTAGCGCTCGCGGGTGATGCGGTCCCAGATGCGGCCGAACGCCCGCATCTTGCACATCTCCTCGATGAAGCGGACGCCCGCGTTCACGAAGAAGGAGATGCGCGCGACGACGTCGCCCATGCGGTCCTGCGGCACCTGGCCGGAGTCGCGCACCGCGTCCAGCACGGCGATGGCGGTGGACATCGCGTACGCGATCTCCTGGACCGGTGTGGCGCCCGCCTCCTGCAGGTGGTAGCTGCAGATGTTGATCGGGTTCCACTTCGGCATGTGGGAGACCGTGTACGCGATCATGTCCGTCGTCAGGCGGAGCGAGGGGCCCGGCGGGAAGACGTGCGTCCCGCGGGACAGGTACTCCTTGACGATGTCGTTCTGGGTCGTGCCCTGGAGCTTGGTGATGTCGGCACCCTGCTCCTCGGCGACGACCTGGTAGAGCGCCAGCAGCCACATGGCCGTGGCGTTGATGGTCATCGAGGTGTTCATCTGCTCCAGGGGGATGTCCTGGAACAGTCGGCGCATGTCACCGACGTGCGCGATCGGCACGCCGACCCGGCCCACCTCGCCGCGGGCGAGGATGTGGTCGGAGTCGTAGCCGGTCTGCGTCGGCAGGTCGAACGCCACCGACAGACCCGTCTGGCCCTTGGCGAGGTTGCGCCGGTACAGCTCGTTGGACGCCTCGGCCGTGGAGTGACCGGCGTACGTGCGCATGAGCCACGGCCGGTCCTTCTCCCGCCTGCCGTCGGCGGGCTGACGCTCAGTCATCTGTGCCCCCGGGTGTCTCAGATGTTGCGGAAGCGGTTGATGGCGTCGATGTGCTGGGCGCGCTTGGCCTCGTCGCGCACGCCCAGGCCCTCCTCGGGGGACATGCACAGCACGCCGACCTTGCCCTGGTGGAGGTTGCGGTGCACGTCGAACGCGGCCTGGCCGGTGTCCTCCAGGGAGTACACCTTGGACAGCGTGGGGTGGATCTTGCCCTTCGCGATGAGCCGGTTGGCCTCCCAGGCCTCGCGGTAGTTGGCGAAGTGCGAGCCGATGATCCGCTTCAGCGACATCCACAGGTAGCGGTTGTCGTACTCGTGCATGTAGCCCGAGGTCGAGGCGCAGGTGGTGATGGTGCCGCCCTTGCGGGTGACGAACACGGAGGCGCCGAAGGTCTCCCGGCCCGGGTGCTCGAAGACGATGTCGATGTCCTCGCCGCCGGTGAGTTCGCGGATGCGCTTGCCGAAGCGCTTCCACTCCTTGGGGTCCTGCGTGTTCTCGTCCTTCCAGAACTTGTAGCCCTCGGCGTTGCGGTCGATGATCGCCTCGGCGCCCATCGAGCGGCAGATCTCCGCCTTCTGCGGCGAGGAGACGACGCAGATCGGGTTGGCGCCGCCGGCCAGGGCGAACTGCGTGGCGTAGGAGCCGAGTCCGCCGCTCGCGCCCCAGATCAGGACGTTGTCGCCCTGCTTCATGCCGGCGCCGTTGCGGGAGACCAGCTGCCGGTAGGCGGTGGAGTTGACCAGACCGGGGGCGGCGGCCTCCTCCCAGCTGAGGTGGTCGGGCTTGGGCATCAGCTGGTTGGACTTCACCAGCGCGATCTCGGCGAGTCCGCCGAAGTTGGTCTCGAAGCCCCAGATGCGCTGCTCGGGGTCGAGCATCGTGTCGTTGTGGCCGTCCGAGGACTCCAGCTCGACCGACAGGCAGTGGGCGACGACCTCGTCACCGGGCTTCCAGGAGTTGACGCCGGGGCCGGTGCGCAGGACGACGCCCGCGAGGTCGGAGCCGATGATGTGGTACGGCAGGTCGTGCCGCTTGGCCAGGTCGCTGGTGCGGCCGTAGCGCTCCAGGAAGCCGAACGTGGACAGCGGCTCGAAGATCGACGTCCACACCGAGTTGTAGTTGACCGACGAGGCCATGACGGCCACCAGCGCCTCGCCCGGGCCGAGCTCGGGCAGCGGCACCTCGTCCAGGTGGATCGACTTGCGGGGGTCCTTGTCGCGCGTGGCGAGCCCGGAGAACATCTCCGTCTCGTCCTTGTGCACGGTGATCGCGCGGTACGACTCGGGCAGCGGGAGGGCGGCGAAGTCCTCCGACGTGGAGTCGGGCGACTGGATCGCGGCCAGGATGTCCTTCACGGTCACGGTGTTGCCTCCGGCGGTGAGCGCCCTGAGGGAGGGGCGCCGATGGTTACGTCGGTGCTGCTGAGGGTTGAGGGGGTGCCGTCGGTTCGGCGGTGGTGCTGATCGGCAGCGCATGGTGGCGCGGGAGGTTGCCTGTGACGCAGGCGTCCGGACGGGCAGGCGGGTTCGGCCTGCCGGGACGTCGCCCGGACTCCCTTCAACGTATGACACCGCGTGTCACCCCGCAAGGCACTGAGTGCCAGAACTTCCACTCAGATGAAATCTTTACGCAACATATGAGCGATGATCGATCGAACGAGGTCGGTGATGGCCCGCAAAATGGCCCCTGACATGCCAAAACGGCCACCCCGAAGGGTGGCCGTCATCACAGTGCCGTGAGCCGCTCAGCGCTCCTTGAGGGCCTGCTCGATGGTCCGCATGACCTCGTCCAGCGGGGCGTCGGTGCGGGCGACCGTCACCAGCACCTCGCCCTGCGTGGAGGCCGTCGCCGCCGGCTGGGGGTCCGCGGAGCGCCCCGCGCCGATGCCGGTGCCGAACGTCCTGCGCACGATGGCGAACGCGTGGTCCAGCTGCGCCTCCACATCGCCCTGACCGCCGGCCCTGAGCCAGCGCCGCAGCACGTGGTTGTGCGCGGTGACCACCGCCGAGGCGGCCACCTCCGCCAGCAGCGGGTCGTCGTTGGCGTCGTCGGCGTGCGCGCGCTCGTCGAAGTGGCCGAGGAGATAGCGGGTGAACAGCCGCTCGTAGCGGGCCACCGAGGCGATCTCCGCCTCGCGCAGGGTGGGCACCTCGCGCGTCAGCTTGTAGCGGGCGACCGAGATCTCCGGCCGGGCCGCGTACATCCGCATGACCTCCTTGATGCCGCGGCACACGGTGTCGAGCGGATGCTCGTGCGCGGGCGCCGCGTTGAGCACCGCCTCGGCGCGGATCAGGGTGTCGTCGTGGTCGGGGAAGATCGCCTCTTCCTTGGAACGGAAGTGGCGGAAGAACGTACGGCGGGCCACCCCGGCCCGGGCCGCGATCTCGTCGACGGTGGTCGCCTCGTACCCCTTCGTCGCGAACAGCTCCATCGCGGCGGCCGCCAGTTCCCGGCGCATCTTGAGCCGCTGGGCGGCGGCACGGGAGCCGGCGGCGCTCTCCGGGGCGTCGGCCGTGGCGGGTGTACGTGAGGACTTGGCGGGCTGGGGCATGCCCTGAACGTACTGCATGTGCGCAGCTCGGTGCGCGTGACCTGGGTGCCGGAAGCCGCCGGGGGGCGGGGCGGACCGGTCCGGGCCGAACAGCCCGCCCCACTCCGCCCCGGACCGGGACCGGCCGCCGGGACGCTCAGCGCTTGGCATATTCGCGGAAGCCGCGGCCGGTCTTCCGGCCGAGGCAGCCCGCGGCCACCAGATGCTCCAGCAGCGGCGCCGGGGCGAGACCCGGGTCGCGGAACTCGCGGTGCAGGACCTTCTCGATGGCGAGCGAGACGTCGAGTCCGACGACGTCCAGCAGTTCGAACGGACCCATCGGGTAGCCGCCGCCCAGCTTCATCGCGGCGTCGATGTCGTCGAGCGTTGCGTAGTGCTCCTGCACCATCTTGACCGCGTTGTTGAGGTACGGGAACAGCAGCGCGTTCACGATGAAACCGGCCCGGTCCCCGCAGTCCACCGCGTGCTTGCGGATCCGGCCGCACACCTCGCGGACCGTGGCGTGCACGTCGTCGGCGGTCAGCACGGTGCGCACGACCTCGACCAGCTTCATCGCCGGCGCCGGGTTGAAGAAGTGCATCCCGATGACGTCCTGCGGCCGCGAGGTGGCCCGGGCACAGGCGACGACCGGCAGGGAGGAGGTGGTCGTGGCCAGGATCGCGCCCGGCTTGCAGACCTTGTCCAGCGCGGCGAACAGCTGCCGCTTGACCTCCAGGTCCTCGGCGACCGCCTCCAGGGCCAGATCGACGCCGGCGAAGTCCTCGTAGGTGCCGGTGGCCGTGATGCGGTCCAGGGTCTCGGCGGCGGCCTCGGCGGTCATGCGGCCCTTGTCGACCGAGCGCGCCAGGGACTTGCCGATGCGGGCCTTGGCGGTCTGCGCCTTCTCCTCGCTGCGCGCGGCCAGGACGACCTGGTAGCCGGCCTTGGCGAAGACCTCGGCGATCCCGGAGGCCATGGTGCCCGAACCGGCCACCCCGACCGAGGAGACGGTCCGGCCGGCGAGGGCCGTGCCGTTCTCCGACGGGGTCAGCGCGTCCGGCACGACGACGGCGCTGCCCGGCGCCTCGTACGTGTAGAAGCCGCGCCCCGCCTTGCGGCCCGTCAGGCCCGCCTCGCTGAGCTGCCTGAGGATCGGGGCCGGGGCGTGCAGCCGGTCGTGGGACTCGGCGTACATGGCCTCCAGGACCGTGCGCGCGGTGTCGACGCCGATCAGGTCGAGCAGCGCCAGCGGGCCCATGGGCAGTCCGCAGCCCAGCCGCATGGCGGCGTCGATGTCCTCGCGGGAGGCGTACCTCGCCTCGTACATGGCGGCGGCCTGGTTGAGGTAGCCGAACAGCAGGCCGTCGGCGACGAAACCGGGCCGGTCGCCGACCGCGACGGGCTCCTTGCCGAGGTCGAGCGCGAGGTCGGTGACGGCCGTGACGGCGGCGGGGGCGGTCAGCACCGAGGACACGACCTCGACCAGCTTCATCGCCGGCGCCGGGTTGAAGAAGTGCAGGCCCAGGACCCGTTCGGGCCGCGCGGAGTCGGCCGCCAGCCGCGTGACGGACAGCGCGTTGGTGCCGGTCGCCAGGATCGTCCCCGGGCGCACGATCCCGTCGAGCTCCCGGAAGATCTGCTGCTTGACCTCGTACGACTCCGGGGCCACCTCGATGACCAGGTCGGCGTCGGCCGCGGCACGCAGGTCGGTGGAGGTGCGCACCCGGGCCAGGATCCCGGCACGGTCCTGCTCGGTCAGCCGGCCGCGCTCCACACCGCGGGCGGTGGAGGCTTCCAGGGCGGCGACGCACGTGGCGGCCTGGGCCTCGCTGATGTCGATGCCGACGACCTCGCGGCCGGCCTTGGCGAGGACCTCGGCGATGCCGGTGCCCATCGTGCCGAGACCGACGACGGCGACGGTGCGCAGCGGGGACTGGGACGGGTCGGAAAGGGGAGTGGCCATCGCGGGACTCCAGGATGAGGGTGACGACGGGGAACGCCTCCCGGGTGCGCCGCGCGAGGACCGGCGGAAGCCGGGTCGCGGACGCACCGGGTGCGTGAGGAATGCGGGTGTGGGCCGGGCTGCGAAGCGCACACGCCCGGTGCCGTCTTCCGCGGGCGTGCACACGCCCGGAGGGGACGGCCGTCCGACCGGCCCTGTCCCGGGGCCGAGCCGTACTGCGGTACCTGAGGCACCGAACCGACTGCTCTCACGGCGGCCGCGTCACCAGACCGCCCTGAGGGATCGCGAGTGGGTAACTCGCTCGTCTGAGCTTAACCGGCGGGTAACGAGCGCGCCAGCCCCCGGTGTTTGTGATGTACGTCCCGTGCGGGCCCCGGCCCGCCTAACCTCTCCGTCATGGACGAAGAGTTGCGATCACTCACGGAGCGCTTACGGCAGGAGTCCGCAGACCCGCCGGCGTTCGAGCGGCTCGTGGCGACCGACGACCCGGACGTGCTCGCGGCGGTGCTGACCGAACAGGGCCGGCCGCTGTGGGCACGGGAACTGGCCGCGTTCCGGCTGGGCGTGGCGGGGGACCGGCGGGCCTTCGAGTCGCTGGTGCTGCTGCTCAACCACCGTGATCCACCGCGCTGCGCCTCCGCCGCGTACGCCCTCGCCCGGCTCGGCGACCCCCGCACCGCACGCGCGGCCGCCGCCCTCGCCACCAACGAACTGCGCGTCGCCTACGCCCTGCACCCGGTGCGGCTCCTGGTGGACCTGCGGGCAGCGGAGGCCGTGCCGGCGCTGATCACCACCCTGCGGCGGCGGTTGCGCCCGCACGACCCCTACCGCCGGGTCGCCCTGGCCTGTGTGGACGGGCTCGGGACCCTGGGCGACGACCGGGCCCGCCCGGTGCTGAACGAGGCCCTCGCCCATCCGGCGCTGGCCGAGGCGGCGGTACGGGCCCTGGGGCGGATCCCCGGACCCAGGTGAGGTGCCGGCCTCCGTCCACCGCGGCGGGCCGGCGGTCGCCGGACGCGTCAGCGGGACAGGGGCCGGACGTACCGCACCTCGGGCACCGCGACCCCGTCCACCTCGAAGGACTCCGCGGCGCCGTCCGCACGGAAGCCGGCCCGTTCGTAGAAGCGGCGGGCCCGGTCGTTGTCATCGAGCACCCACAGGAACATGCGGCCGTGGCCGGCGGCGGCGCACCGCGCGACCGACTCCGAGAGCAGCGCCCGCCCGGCGCCTCGGCCCAGGCGGCAGGGGTGGACGTAGACGGCGTACAACTCGGCGTCCCCGGTGAGGGCGTCCCCGTCCCGGTACGGCCCGTGGCAGGCCCAGCCGACGAGTTCACCGGCGGCGTCCTCGGCCACCAGGTTCACCACCCGGCCGCCGGCCTGCGAGAGGTGCGCGCGGCGGCGCCCGGCATCCTCCTCGACGCTGAGTCCGTCGAGATACGACTGCGGCATCATGCCCCGGTAGGCGTGCTGCCAGCCGCGGGTGCGGATCTCGGCGACGCCCTCGCAGTCGGCGAGGGTCATCTCCCGTATCCGCACGGCGGCGGAGGCGCGGCCACCGCCGGGGACGCGCTCGCTCGTCGGCTCGTTCATGGGTCCATGGTGGCCCACGGCCGACGGCGTCCGTCCCCGACGGGTCGTCAGCCGCTCAGGGGCGGAAGCCGAGCAGTCCGTGCAGCGCCGAGCCCTTCGAGGAGGCCGGCGCCGTCCCCCGTGCCGCGGCGCGGGCGCCGGACGCCGCGGGCTCCGGATCGGGCAGAGCCTCGCAGACCGCGTCCGCCTCGCCGTAACCGCGCGGCACGGTGCCGTCCGTGAGGTAGGCGGCCAGGTGCTTGTCCAGGCAGGCGTTGCCGCTCAGCGTGATGCCGTGGTTGCCGCCGCCCTGCTCGACCACCAGGCTGGACCGGGCCAGCAGTCGGTGGGTGGTGACGGCACCCTCGTACGGGGTGGCCGCGTCGCCGGTCGCCTGGAACAGCAGTACCGGGGGCAGCTTGCCGTTGGCGACGTTCACCGGGCGCAGCGAGCCCGTCGGCCAGAACGCGCACGGCGCGTTGTACCAGGCGTTGTTCCAGGTCATGAAGGGCGCCTTGTCGTACACCGCCCAGTTGTCCCTGCGCCACTGCCGCCAGTCGCGCGGCCAGCCGGCGTCCCGGCACTGGACCGCGGTGTAGACGCTGTACCCGTTGTCACCGGAGGCGTCGACCGCGCCGAGGCTCTCGTACGCCTCGACCAGTGGCCCGGGGTCCTTGTCGACGGCGTACGCCGCGAACGCCTCGGCCAGGAGCGGCCAGTAGCCGTTGTAGTAGCCGCCGGGGACGAAGGTGTCCTCCAGCTCCGAGGCGCCCACCGTGCCCTGCGCGGGCTTCTTCGCCAGGGCCGCGCGCATGGCGTACCACCTGGCCTCGACCTGCTCCGGGTCGGTGCCCAGCCCGTAGGCGCTGTCGTGCCGTGCGACCCAGGCCAGGAAGGCGCGGTGGCGGTCGTTGAAGGCCACGTCCTGGTTCAGGTTGGCCTCGTACCAGACGTCGGTCGGGTCGACGACCGAGTCCAGGACCAGCCGCCGGACGCGCTCGGGGAAGTACCGGGCGTACACCGCCCCCAGGTAGGTGCCGTACGAGTAGCCGAAGTAGTTGATCTTCTCGGCGCCCAGGGCGCGCCGGATCGCGTCCATGTCGCGCACGGCGCTGGTGGTGTCGATGTAGGGCAGGAGGTGCCGGTACTTCTTGCCACAGGCGGCGGCGAAGGCCTTGGCGCGGTCGAGGTTGGCCTTCTCGATCGCGGGCGTCGCCGGAACGGAGTCCGGGCGGACCGGGTCGAAGTGGCCCGGCTTGCAGTCCAGGGCGGGCTTGCTCGCTCCCACGCCGCGCGGGTCGAAGCCGATGACGTCGTACTGGGCCGCGACCTTGGCGGGCAGGGACGAGGCGACGAACCCGGCGAGGGTCAGGCCGCTGCCGCCGGGGCCGCCCGGGTTGACCAGCAACGGGCCCTGGTAGGTGCGGGCGGTGTGCGGGACGCGGGACAGGGCGAGGGTGATCTGCTTCCCCCGCGGCCTGCGGTGGTCCAGCGGTACCTTCAGGGACGCGCACTGGAGCGTCGGGTGGTCGTCGGTGGCGCAGCTCTTCCAGGAGAGCTTCGCGGTCTGCACGGTGGTGGGGGCGGTGCTGGTTGCGCTCGCCTCGGCGGGAACGGCCGTGAAGGTCCCGGCCATGACGACGGCGGCGCCGCACAGCGCGGCTGCGCGTTTTCTCATGGAGTCCTCCCAGGACGGCGGGATGTCGGACCGCGGGGGTCACCGTCCTCGCCGCATCGTCCCGGAATCCGGTCCTGGAAGAACTCATTCCGTAAAACTCATGACCCGATTGGATCGTCGGTTGCGCTCGAATGCTCCTAAAGGAGCGAAAGTTGGGTGGG
Organism: Streptomyces sp. NPDC026246; assembly: GCF_055567995.1. Classification (NCBI taxonomy): domain Bacteria; kingdom Bacillati; phylum Actinomycetota; class Actinomycetes; order Kitasatosporales; family Streptomycetaceae; genus Streptomyces; species Streptomyces sp. NPDC026246. Next base: position 340,563 of record NZ_JBVHPJ010000001.1, read on the forward strand.
GCCGGACGCGGGCGGTTCCGCCGCCGGCTCGGGCGGCCGGATCCGCCGCGGTGCCGCTGGGCGCGTGGGCCCGATGCCGTACTCCTCGGCCAGCTCGTGCACCTGACGGGTGATCCGGCGCTGGTACCACTTCGGCGCGTAGGAGCCGTCGGCGTACAGCCGCTCGTAGCGCGCCACCAGATACGGGTGGTGGCGGGCCAGCCAGGCCATGAACCACTCCCGGGCGCCGGGCCGCAGATGCAGCACCAGCGGGGTGACGGACGCTGCACCACAGGCCGCTATCTCCCGTACGGTCGCGCGCAGTTGGTCCGGACCGTCGCTCAGGAAGGGGATGACCGGCGCCATCAGCACACCGCAGCCGATGCCGAGCTCCCCGAAGGCACGGACGACCTCCAGGCGCCGCTGCGGTGCGGGGGTGCCCGGCTCGACGGTGCGCCACAGCTCCTGGTCGGTGAAGCCGACGGAGACCGAGATGCCGACGTCGGTCACCTCGGCCGCCTGCCTGATCAGGTCCAGGTCGCGCAGGATCAGCGTGCCCTTGGTCAGGATGGAGAACGGGTTGGCGTGGTCGCGCAGGGCCGAGATGATGCCCGGCATCAGCCGGTAGCGGCCCTCGGCGCGCTGGTAGCAGTCGACGTTGGTGCCCATCGCGATGTGCTCGCCGTGCCAGCGGGGCGAGGCGAGCTGGCGCCGCAGCAGCTCGGGCGCGTTGGTCTTGACGACGATCTGGCTGTCGAAGCCCAGCCCGGTGTCGAGGTCGAGGTAGCTGTGCGTCTTGCGCGCGAAGCAGTACACGCACGCGTGGGAGCACCCCCGGTAGGGGTTGACCGTCCACTGGAACGACATCCGCGAGACCGCGGGCACCCGGTTGATGATCGACCGGGCCCGGATCTCGTGGAAGGTGATCCCCGCGAACTCCGGTGTGTCGAAGGTCCGGGTCGTCACCGTGTCCGCGCCGAACAGCGCGGCGTCGGCCCGGCCGTGTTCGGAGTCCACGGTGAGGTTCTCCCAGCGCATGACGCCTCCTCGGTAGCACTGCCCACACAATAGAACACATGTTCCCTTGATCGTGCGAGGGTGCTTTCCGAACGGGTGCGACCGTGTTGTGCCACCCCGATTTGGGGGGCCGCGCGGCGGGGTGGTTGGCTTGCCCCGACCCCCCGAGCAACCAGGTCCTGGAGGAAAGCGATGGCGCAGGTCGAGGCCACTACGGAGCGGATCGTCGCGGCGGACGCGGAGACGGTGTTCGACGCCCTCGCCGACTACAACGGCACGCGCGCGAAGCTGCTGCCCGAGCAGTTCAGCGAGTACGAGGTGCGCGAGGGCGGGGACGGCGAGGGCACCCTGGTGCACTGGAAGCTCCAGGCCACCAGCAAGCGGGTGCGCGACTGCCTCCTGGAGGTCACCGAGCCCACCGACGGCGAGCTCGTCGAGAAGGACCGCAACTCCTCCATGGTCACCACCTGGCGCGTCACCCCGGCCGGGGAGGGGAAGTCCCGGGTCGTGGTGACCACCACCTGGACGGGCGCCGGCGGCATCGGCGGCTTCTTCGAGAAGACCTTCGCCCCCAAGGGGCTGGGCCGCATCTACGACGCGGTGCTCACCCGGCTCGCCGCCGAGGTCGAGAAGTAGGCCGCCAAGAGTCCACCCGGGAGGGCCTGTTGAGGTCCTCACCGGTTCGAGTGATCTCCGTACGGTTCGCTCCTGTGCCGTAACTCGTCGCGCTTGCTCGTAGTTGTCGCTTTTACGCGGGAATTGTGCGGCACGCGACGAGGGGAGCGGTGAGTGGGCGGGATCACTCTGGCGCAGGACGAACCGGCGGTGGCGCCTCCCGCCACCCCGGCGCCGCCGCCGGACCCGGAGGGTGAACCGGCCCCGCAGCGGGTCCGGCTGGTCTTCTTCGCGCTCATGCTGGCCCTGCTCCTGGCCGCCCTGGAGCAGATGATCGTCGCCACGGCGCTGCCGAAGATCGTCGGCGAACTGCACGGTCTGGACCGCATGTCCTGGGCGATCACCGCCTACCTGCTCACCGCCACGGTCGGACTGCCGATCTACGGCAAGCTCGGGGACCTGCTCGGCCGCAAGGGCGTCTTCCAGTTCGCCATCGTCGTCTTCGTCGTGGGCTCCGCCCTGGCGGGCCGCGCGCAGACCATGGACCAGCTGATCGCCTTCCGCGCCCTCCAGGGCGTCGGCGCGGGCGGGCTCATGATCGGGGTCCAGGCGATCATCGCCGACATCGTGCCGCCCCGGCAGCGCGGGCGCTACATGGGGCTGATCGGCGCATCCTTCGGCCTCGCCTCGGTGGCCGGCCCCCTCCTCGGCGGCTACTTCACCGACCACCTCTCCTGGCGCTGGTGCTTCTACGTCAACGTCCCTTTCGGCATCGTCACGTTCGCCGTCGTCGCGGTCGCGCTGAAGCTGCCGAAACCCGCCGCCCGGGCCCGGTTCGACGTCCTCGGTGCGCTGCTGCTGACCGCCGCCTCCACCTGCCTGGTGCTGCTGACCAGCTGGGGCGGGACCGAACACCCCTGGGGCTCGCGGGTGATCCTCGGCCTGGCCGCGGGAGCGGGGGCGGCGACCGTGCTCTTCCTGGTCGTCGAGCGGTTCGCCGTCGAACCCCTCATGCCGCTGCGACTGTTCAGGGACTCCGTCTTCAACGTCACCGGCCTGGTGGGCCTGGTGGTCGGCGTCGGGCTGTTCGGCGCGGCCAGCTACCTGCCGACGTACCTGCAGATGGTCGACGGCGCCTCCGCCACCGAGTCGGGCCTGCTCATGCTGCCCATGATGGCCGGCATCGTCGGCGCCTCCATCGTCTCGGGGCAGCTCATCAGCCACACCGGCCGCTACAAGGCCTACCCGATCCTCGGCGGCGTGCTCTCCGTCGCCGGCATGTGGCTGCTGTCCCGGCTGGAGGTCGGCACACCCCGGCTGCACTACAGCATCTGGATGGCCGTCCTCGGCGCGGGCATCGGCCTGGTGATGCCGGTGCTCGTCCTCGCCGTGCAGAACTCGGTGCGCCCGGGCGACCTCGGCACCGCCACCAGCGCCAACAACTACTTCCGGCAGATCGGCGGCAGCGTCGGGGCCGCCGTCTTCGGCACCCTGTTCGCCGACCGGCTCGCCGACGCCCTGGCCGAGCGCCTCCCGGCCGGCGGCGGCCTCCCCGACCCCGAGGCCATCACGCCGCAGCTGGTGCATGCCCTGCCCCCGGCCCTGCGCGACGGCTACATCCGGGCCTACGCCGACGCCATGCCACGGATCTTCCTCTACCTGGTGCCGGTGCTGGTCCTCGGACTGGTCATCGCCTTCTTCCTCAAGGAGAAACCCCTGGTGTCCCACAACGCCTCGCTGACCGACCCGGGCACGGTGCCGGGGACGGCCCCGGTCCCGCCGGCGCGCGCCGCGTACGCCGGCGGCGTCCCCGTCTGCGGCTCGGTGCAGCACCCCGACGGAACCGTCGTGCCCCGCGCGGCGCTCACCCTCATCGACGTCACCGGACAGCAGACCGGACGCGGCGCGAGCGGTGACGACGGCAGGTACGCGCTCGCCACTCCCGGCCCCGGCTCCTACGTGCTGATCGCCGCGGCCGGCGGCCACCAGCCGCAGGCCGTCTCCGTGACCGTGGGGGAGCGGCCCGTCGAACTCGACATCGTGCTCGGCGGCGCAGGCAACCTCGTCGGCAGCGTGGTCACCGCCGACGGCACCCCCGTGCGGGAGGCCACCGTCACCCTCACCAACGTGCACGGCGAGGTCGTGGCCACCACCCGCACCGGCCGCGAGGGCGGCTACGTCATCACCGAGCTGGTGGCGGGCGAGTACACCCTCGCCGCCAGCGCCCCCGCCTTCCGCCCCGCGGCGCTGCCCGTCACCGTCCAGGCGGCCCGGGAGACCCGCCGGGACATCGAACTGGCCGGCGGCGCCGTCCTGCGCGGCACCGTCCGGGCCGGCGGCGGACGGCCCGTGGAGGACGCCCGCGTGACCCTGCTGGACGTGGCGGGCAACGTCGTCGACACCCTCACCACCGGCCCCGACGGCACGTTCCGCTTCGTCGACCTGTCCTCCGGTGAGTACACCGTCATCGCCGCCGGCTACCCCCCGGTCGCCACCGTCCTGCAGGTGGCCGGAGGCGGTCGCACCGAGCGCGATCTCCAGCTCGGCCACGAGGACTGAACGACGAGGACCGAACCAGGAGGACCGAACCACGCGGTGCCCTCGCGGCGGCCGGCCGCGGGGGCGTACCGTCTCCACGTGGGGCGGCGTCGTAGCCGGGTGCGCCCGCAGCGCGTAACGTGACGAACCATGAAGATCTCCACCCCGGACGGCTCGTCATGAGAATCCTCATCAGCGCCGACATGGAGGGCGCGACCGGCGTCACCTGGCCGGACGACGTGATGCCCGGCGCCTCCCAGTGGGAGCGCTGCCGCGCGCTGTTCACCTCGGACGTCAACGCGGCCGTGCTCGGCTTCCACGACGGCGGCGCCGACGAGGTGATCATCAACGAGGCGCACTCGACGATGCGCAACCTGCTGCTGGAGCAACTGGACGAGCGGGCCCAGATGCTCACCGGCCGGCACAAGGCGCTGTCCATGGTGGAGGGCGTGCAGCACGGCGACGTCGACGGCATCGCGTTCGTCGGCTACCACGCGGGCGCCGGCATGGAGGGCGTCCTGGCGCACACCTACCTCGCCAACTCCATCACGGGCGTGTGGCTCGACGGCGTCCGGGCGAGCGAGGGGCTGCTCAACGCGCACGTCGTCGCCGAGTTCGGGGTGCCGGTGGTGCTGGTCACCGGCGACGACGTGGCCTGCGAGGACGCGCTCGGCTACGCGCCGCAGGCACTGAAGGTCGCCGTCAAGGACCACGTGTCGCGGTACGCGGCCGTGTGCCGCACACCCGCCCGCACCGCGGCGGACATCCGGGCCGCGGCGACGGAGGCCGCCGCGCTGGCGGTCCGTCACGAACCGGTCAGCGGCGGGCCGTTCACGATCGCCGTCGAGTTCGACGCCGAGCACCTGGCGATGGCGGCCACCGTCGTGCCGGGGGTGGACAGGATCGCGGAACGCAAGGTGGCGTACACGAGCGGGACCATGTACGAGGGCATCCGCGCCTTCAAGGCGGTCACCACGATCGTCGCGGCCGCGGTGGAGGAGCAGTATGGCTGAGCAGGTGGACGCGCAGGCACTGGAGGAGGTCGTGACGTACACGTCCGACCTCATCCGCATCGACACCACCAACCGGGGCGGCGGGGACTGCCGGGAGCGGCCCGCCGCCGAGTACGCCGCCGCACGCCTGGCCGAGGCCGGCATCGAACCGACGCTGCTGGAGCGCACGGAGGGCCGGACCAACGTCGTCGCCCGCATCGAGGGCACCGACCCGGGGGCCGACGCGCTGCTGCTCCACGGCCACCTCGACGTCGTGCCCGCCGCGGCCGCCGACTGGAGCGTGCACCCGTTCTCGGGCGAGGTCCGCGACGGCGTGGTCTGGGGGCGCGGCGCCGTCGACATGAAGAACATGGACGCGATGATCCTGTCCGTGGTGCGCGCCTGGGCCCGCCTGGGCGTACGGCCCCGCCGGGACATCGTCGTCGCCTTCACCGCCGACGAGGAGGCCAGCGCCGAGGACGGCGCGGGGTTCCTCGTGGGCCGGCACGCCGGCCTGTTCGAGGGCTGCACGGAGGGCATCAGCGAATCCGGGGCGTTCACCTTCCACGACGGCAACGGCCGGCAGATCTACCCCGTGGCCGCCGGGGAGCGCGGCACCGCCTGGCTGAAGCTCACCGCCCGCGGCCGCGCAGGGCACGGCTCCAAGGTCAACCGGGACAACGCGGTGACCCGGCTCGCGGCCGCCGTCACCCGCATAGGCGAGTACGAGTGGCCCCTGCGCCCCACCGCGACCGTACGCGCGGCGCTCGCCGAACTCGCCGCGCTCTACGGCATCGACGGTGACCTCGACGACGTCGACGTACTGCTGCGCAAACTCGGCCCCGCCGCGAAGCTCGTCGAGTCGACCGTGCGCAACAGCGCCAACCCGACCATGCTGGACGCCGGTTACAAGGTCAACGTGATCCCGGGCGAGGCCGTCGCCCACGTGGACGGCCGGTTCCTGCCCGGCGGCGAGGACGAGTTCCGCAGCACCCTCGACCGCCTCACCGGCCCCGACGTGGACTGGGAGTTCCACCACCGCGAGGTCGCCCTGGAGTCGCCGCTCGACTCCCCGACCTACGCCCGGATGCGGGCGGCGATCGAGGAGTTCGCCCCCGAGGGGCACGTCGTGCCCTACTGCATGTCCGGCGGTACGGACGCCAAGCAGTTCTCACGCCTGGGTGTCACCGGCTACGGTTTCACCCCGCTCAGGCTCCCGGAGGGCTACGACTACGCCGCCATGTTCCACGGAGTCGACGAGCGGGTGCCGGTCGAGGCGCTGCACTTCGGCGTCCGCGTGCTCGACCGGTTCCTGCGGACGGTCTGAACGAGTGGGGGAGACGGTGCGGACGCTGGCGTACGGGGCGTGGCCCTCGCCCATCGACGCGGCGACGACCGCCGCGCACGACGGGCACCCGGAGTACGTGGACTTCGTCGGTGACGAGGTGTGGTGGACCGAGCCGCGCCCCACCGAGGGCGGCCGGCGCACGCTGGTGCGGCGGCACGCGGACGGCCGCGAGGAGCCCGTGCTGCCCGCGCCGTGGAACGTGCGCAGCCGGGTCATCGAGTACGGCGGGCACCCGTGGGCAGCGCTCCCGGGCGATCAGGGCCCGCTGGTGGTGTTCGTGCACTTCGCCGACCAGCGCCTGTACCGCTGGGAGCCCGGCGGTGAGCCGCGCCCGCTGACGCCCCTGTCCCCGGTGGGCGGCGGGCTGCGCTGGGCCGAGCCGCTGCTGCGGCCCGAGCGGGGCGAAGTCTGGTGCGTGCTGGAGGAGTTCACCGGCGACGGCCCCTCGGACGTCCGCCGCGTGCACGCCGCCGTCCCCCTGGACGGCTCCGCGGCCGGGGACCGGCGGGCCGTACGCGAACTCACCGGCGCGACACACCGGTTCGTCACCGGTGTGCGGCTCTCCCCGGACGGGCGGCGGGCGGCCTGGATCGGCTGGGACCACCCGCGCATGCCGTGGGACGGCACCGAACTGGTCCTCGCCGACGTCGGCGAGGACGGCACCCTGCACACACCCCGGACCGTGGCCGGCGGCCCGGGCGAGTCGGTGCCCCAGGCGTGTTTCACCCACGACGGGCGCCTGCTCCACGCGAGCGACCGCACCGGCTGGTGGAACCTCTACCTCGACGGCGAGCCGGTGTGCCCGCGCGAGGAGGAGTTCGGCGGCCCGCTGTGGAAGCTCGGGTCGCGCTGGTTCGCCCCGCTGGAGAGCGGGCTGATCGCCGTCGTGCACGGCCGCGGTGCCACGGCGCTCGGCGTCCTCGACCCGGAGACCGGCGAAGTCGTGGACGCGGCGGGCCCCTGGACCGAGTTCGCCCCCACCCTCGCCGCCCACGGCGACCGGATCGTCTCCGTCGGGGCGAGTCCGCGCAGTGCCCACGAGGTCGTGGAGCTCGACGCCCGCACCGGTCACGCCCGGGTCGTCGGCGCCGAACACGACGACGCCGTCGACCCGGCGTACTACCCCGAGCCACAGATCCGGACCTTCACCGGCCCCGACGGGCGCGACATCCACGCCCACGTCTACCCGCCGCACCACCCCGGCTGCGTCGCGCCCGGCGACGAACTGCCGCCCTACGTCGTCTGGGCGCACGGCGGGCCCACCGGCCGTGCCCCGCTGGTCCTCGACCTGGAGATCGCCTACTTCACCTCACGCGGCATCGGCGTCGCCGAGGTGAACTACGGCGGCTCGACCGGGTACGGCCGCCCCTACCGGGAGCGGCTGCGCGAGCAGTGGGGCGTGGTGGACGTCGAGGACTGCGCCGCCGTCGCCCTGGCCCTGGCCGAGGAGGGCACCGCCGACCGCGGCCGGCTCGCCGTACGGGGCGGCAGCGCGGGCGGCTGGACGGCGGCCGCCTCGCTCACCACGACCGGTGTCTACGCCTGCGGCACCATCAAGTACCCCATCCTCGACCTCGCCGGCTGGGGCAGCGGCGAGACCCACGACTTCGAGTCGCACTACCTGGAGGGCCTCATCGGGCCGCTCGCCGAGGTGCCCGCCCGCTACGAGGAACGGTCGCCCGCCGCCCACGCCGACCGCCTCACCGTGCCGTTCCTGCTGCTGCAGGGCCTGGACGACGTGATCTGCCCGCCCGTCCAGTGCGAGCGGTTCCTGGCCCGGCTCGCGGGCCGGAGGGTGCCGCACGCCTACCTCACCTTCGAGGGGGAGGGCCACGGATTCCGCCGGGCGGACACCATGGTGCGCGCCCTGGAGGCGGAACTGTCCCTGTACGCCCAGGCGTTCGGGCTGAACCCGCCCGGCATCCCGGCCCTGGAGCTCGACCGGTGAGAGCGCTTCTGCGGCCGCCCCGGCTCGTCCCCGGCGCCCGCGTGGCCGTCGTGGCCCCCAGCGGGCCGGTCCCCGAGGAGCGGTTGCAGGCCGGGCTGGACATCCTGCGGGGCTGGGACCTCGACCCCGTCGTGGCACCCCATGTGCTCGGCCGGCACGGCACCCTGGGCTATCTGGCCGCCACGGACGAACAGCGCGCCGCCGACCTCCAGCAGGCCTGGTGTGATCCGGCCGTCGCCGCGGTGTTCTGCGCCCGGGGCGGCTACGGTGCCCAGCGCATGGTCGACCTCGTCGACTGGGACGCCCTGCGGGCGGCGGGCCCGAAGGTGTTCGCCGGGTTCAGCGACATCACCGTCCTGCACCAGGCCTTCGCCACCCGTCTGCACCTGGTGACCCTGTACGGACCCGCCGCCGCCGGGGTGGACTTCCTCAAGCACGCCCGGGCGCAGGAGCATCTGCGGGCCACGCTCTTCGAGCCGGAGTCCGTACGGACGATCAGCGCCGTGCCCCCGGGCGGCCGGGCGCTGGTTCCCGGCCGGGCCCGGGGCGTCACGCTGGGCGGCTGCCTCAGCCTGCTCGCCGGCGACCTCGGCACCCCGCACGCCCGGCCCGGCGCCCGGGGCGGACTGCTGCTGCTGGAGGACGTGGCCGAGAGCCCGTACCGGCTGGACCGGTACCTGACCCAACTCCTGCGCACGGGCTGGCTGGACGGGACCGCGGGGGTCCTGCTGGGCTCCTGGGAGGGCTGCGATCCGTACGAGGACGTGCGGACGGTCCTGGTGGACCGGCTCGGCGGACTCGGCGTCCCCGTCGTGGAGGAGTTCGGGTTCGGCCACGGCGAGGGCGCGCTGACCCTGCCCCTGGGGATGGCGGCCGAACTCGACGCGGACGCGGGCACGTTGACGCTGGACGCGCCGGCGCTGAGCTGAACCGGACCGTTGTCGCAATCCCGGCCGGGAAACCCCCGTTTCGGTGATTGACGGCCCCTGACACGTGTCACACCATGACTACCGATCAGTACCTACTGGTCGGTATCCGGATTGGCCGGGTGTCGCCGCCCCACCGTGGAGGTCCGTGTGTCCCGACGCGCGCCCAGGTTCCGCGCACCGCTCGCCCTCGCTCTCGGCGCCGTCCTCGCCACCCCGCTCGTCGCCGCGCCGCCCGCGACCGCGGCCGGCTCCTACACCGTGACGCCGCTGACGTTCACCGTCCGGGCCGGGGAGCGGTCCTGCACCGTCGACGCCGATCTGTACCGGCCCACCGGGGCCGACCGGCACCGCCCCGCGCCCGCCGTGCTCGGCACGAACGGGTTCGGCGGCAGCAAGGCGGACGGCTCGACGGACAGCATCGGCAAGGTCTTCGCCTCGCGCGGCTACGTCTCCCTCGTCTACTCCGGACTCGGGTTCGGGCGCAGCGGCTGTCTCGTCTCCCTCGACGACCCGGACATCGACGGCGTCGCCGCCTCACAACTCGTCGACTTCCTGGCCGGCGAGCGCGCCGCCGACGACGGCACCACCGCCGATTTCGTCACCCTCGACGCCCCCGGCGACCCCCGCGTCGGCATGATCGGCGGTTCCTACGGCGGCGCCGTCCAACTGGCGACCGCCGCCGTCGACCACCGCCTCGACGCACTCGTGCCGATGATCACCTGGCACGACCTGGCGTACTCCCTCGCCCCGAACAACGCCGTCGGCGCCCCGGACGTCCCCGGCGTCTTCAAGTGGCAGTGGACCAACGGCTTCTACCTCATCGGGGAGGGCCAGCCGCTGCTCCAGCCGAGCCTCGACCCCTCCCGGGTCAACTCCCTGACCTGCCTGCACTTCGTCACCGGCGCCTGCCGCACGGTCCACACCCTCAACTCCGGGCGCTACCCCGCGGACCGCACCGCCGAGCTGCTCGCCTTCGCACGCGGCGTCTCCCCGGTGTCGTACCTGCACCGCGTCCGCACACCCACCCTGCTCGTGCAGGGCCAGGCCGACACCCTGTTCAACCTCGACGAGGCCACGGCCACCTACCGGACCCTGCGGGCACAGGGCACGCCCGTCAAGATGATCTGGCAGTCCTGGGGACACAGCGGCGGCCTCACCGGCCCGGGCAGCGGCGAACTCGACCTCTCCGGCGGTGACCTGGAGGCCAGCCACGTCGGCCGGCGCGTCCTCGCCTGGTTCGACCGCCACCTGCGCAAGCAGACGCACACCGACACCGGGCCCGCCTTCGCCTACCGCCGTGACTGGATCACCGACCCGGACCGCGCCTACGCCACCGCCGACCGCCTTCCCGGGCTCACCCGGACCCTGTACCTCTCCGGCGACGGCAGGCTCGTCGACCGCCGCAGCGAGGTGGTCCCCGGTTCCCGCCGCTACACCAACTGGCCCGTCCCCACGAGCCATTCGGAGAGCTCCCTCGCCGGGCTCCTGGGACTGCGGGACGGACCGCCGCGTGACACCAAGGGCACCCACCTCGCCTGGACCAGCGCGCCGCTGCCCCGGCCCCTCGACGTCGTCGGCGCCCCCCGGGCCACGCTGCGGGTGCACTCCCCGCAGGCCGAGCGCACCCAGAACTCCGCCGACGCCGCCGGCAAGCTGGTGCTGTTCGCCAAGGTCTACGACATCGCCCCCGACGGCACCCGCACCCTGGTGCACCGCCTGGTCGCCCCGGTCCGCGTACCGGACGTGACGCGCAGCTTCACCGTCACCCTCCCCGCCATCGTGCACCGGTACGGGACCGGGCACCGGCTGCGCTTCGTGATCGCCGCGAGTGACGACGCCTACTTCGGCAACCAGGGGACCAAGCCCGTGACGGTGGTCAGCGGACCCGGCGGCACCGGCGACACCGGCGTCCTGCGACTGCCGGCCGTCACGTCCTGAACGGGCGGCATGCGCGCGGCTACTGTGGCGGGGTGCCGCACCACGCATCCCGCTACCTCGCCGAGGGCCCCCGGGTGGGGATCCGCCACTTCACCCACGAGGACGGCGCCGAGTTCACCGCCCGCGCGCGGGAGAGCAAGGACCTGCACCACCCGTGGCTCTTCCCGCCCGACACGGCCCGTGCGTACACGGCGTACGCCGACCGGCTGATCGAGGACCCCACCCGGGTGGGCTTCCTGGTGTGCGAGAAGGGCGACGGGGCCATCGGCGGTTTCGTCAACGTCAACAACATCGTCCAGGGCGGCTTCCGGTCCGGAGCCCTCGGCTACGGGGCCTTCGCGCACGCCGCCGGACGCGGGCTGATGACCGAGGGCCTCGGCCTGGTCGTGGCGTACGCGTTCGGCCCGATGCGGCTGCACCGGCTGGAGATCAACGTCCAGCCCCTGAACGCCCCGTCGATCGCCCTGGCCCGGGCCTGCGGGTTCCGGCTGGAGGGCTTCTCGCCGAAGATGCTGTTCGTGGACGGGGCCTGGCGCGACCACCAGCGCTGGGCGATCACCGCCGAGACGGCCCGCGAGTCCGGGCGGCACTGAGCGGGGAAGCCGAGCGGCGCGGCCGCGGGATCACACCCGGCGGTCCACGTACTCGTAGACCGAGCCGTCCGGATGAAGGGCGATCAGGTTGCGGCCCGCCGGAGAGGACAGGGGGCCCGCGACGATGTGCGCGCCCAGGCCGGTGAGCACCCGGTGAGTCTCCTCGACGTCCCGGACGGCGATCGTCGCGGCGACCTTGCGCAGCACCTCCAGCTCGGCCGGCGGACCGCTCATCAGCAAGAAGCAGCCGATCGCGGCCACGTGGACACCGCCCCGCTCGAAGCGCTGGGCCGTGCCGCCCGCCAGGCGCTCGTAGAACGGGATCGCGGTCTCGAGGTCGTCGACGCAGACACGCAGTGTGGCACCCAGAATCTCCATGCCCACGAGCCTAGTTGGGCCGCCCGCGCGGCGAGATCAGTCCACACGATCTCCCCGCGGGGCAGGGCGGCCCGACTTGAGCGGCCGGGGCGCGGGTACCCGCAAGGACATGAAGCCGTTGGATCACCTGGAGCATCTGGACAAGCACCTGGTCGACGAACTGGCCCAGGTGGCGCGCGAGACCGTGCGTGAGGAGCTGCGCGAGCAGACGCGCAAGCAGCGCCGCAGGGCGGCCCTCTACGCCGCGTCCGGCGCCCTCGCCCTCTACGCGGGCGCCGCCCTGGCGCTCGCCGTGGGCCTGGCCCTCGCCCTCGGCCTGCCCGACTGGGCCGCCGCGCTGATCACCGCCGTGATCCTCGCGGTCGCGGCGTTCGTGCTGCGCGGCATGGCCCGCCCCTCCCACCCGGGCTCCGGCCACCCGGCCGGCTCGGCCCCGGCCGCACGGGACGCGGAGCGGGCCGCCGGCGACCCGCCCGTGCCGCCGGCCGCCCCCGTCCCCGGGGTCGTGCCCCCGCGGCCGGCGCACGACCCGGACGTCCCCGGCACCCGGGCCTGACGAGGCGACGTACGCACCACGCGGCGGGGACGGCACCCACGAGGGCCGTCCCCGCCGCGCGGGCGTCAGGCGGACTGGAGCTGCGGCAGCACCTTCGTGCGGTAGAAGTCGAAGAAGCCGCGCATGTCCGGGCCGATCTGGTTGACGTAGATCATGTCGTAGCCCGCGTCGGCGAACTGCTTCAGCTCCGCCACGTGCTCGTCCACGTCGTCGCCGCACACCCGGTTCGCGCGCACCATGTCCTCGGTGACCAGCTGCTGCGCCTGCTCGAAGTGCTTGGGTGAGGGCAGCACCTGGCCCAGCTCCCCGGGCAGCTGCTCGTTCGCCCAGAGCCGGTGCACGGTGCGCACGGCCTCCTCCTTGTCGGTGCCGTAGCAGACCTTGGTGCCGCCGCTGACCGGCTTCCCGCCGCCCCCGCCCTTGCGGTACTGCTCCACCATCGCCTCGTCGGGCATGACCGAGATGTAGCCGTCGCCGACGCGGGCGGCCAGCTTCGTCGCCGCCGGCCCGAAGCCGGAGATGTCGATCGGGACCGGCTCGTCCGGGACGGTGTACAGGCGGGCGTTCTCCACGGTGTAGTGCGGGCCGTGGTGGTTGACCTCCTCGCCGGTGAAGAGCCGGCGCATCACCTGGATGGCCTCCTCCAGCATCTCCAGCCGCACGTGGGCCGGGGGCCAGTGGTCGCCGAGGATGTGCTCGTTGAGCGCCTCGCCGGAGCCGACGCCGAGCCGGAAGCGGTTGCCGGTCATGACCGCGCTGGTCGCGGCGGCCTGCGCCACCACCGCCGGGTGCATCCGCACGGTCGGGCAGGTCACGGCCGTCTGGATCGGCAGCGACACCGCCTCGGACAGCGCGCCGATCACCGACCAGACGAACGGGCTCTGGCCCTGCTCGTCGTTCCACGGGTGGTAGTGGTCCGAGATCCACAGCGCCTGGAAACCGGCCTGCTCGGCCATCCGCGCCTGCTCGATCAGCTCGGCCGGGCCGTACTGCTCGCACGAGAGGAAGTAACCGTATTCGGGCATGGGGGAGTGCCTCCGCGACGTCGACGGTCCGTATCCCGCACCGGGTACCCGGCGGCGGGACCGGAAACCGGCGCCGCCGGGGTGCTCCGGGGTGGGCGCACGTTTGGGCGTCCTGCCCAGGGGGACGCGGAAGTCTCCCGAGCCATGCGACAGCGCCGGAGGCGAGCGAACCGTGAGTCGACCCCGCATCGTGATCGTCGGTGCCGGTTTCGCCGGGTACCGCACGGCCCGCACCCTGTCCCGGCTCACCCGGGGCCGGGCACACATCACCCTGCTCAACCCCACCGACTACTTCCTGTACCTGCCCCTGCTGCCCCAGGTCGCCGCCGGCATCCTCGAACCGCGCCGGGTCACGGTCTCCCTCTCCGACACGCTGCGCGACGTGCGGCTGGTGCTGGGACAGGCCGACCGGATCGACCTCGACGGGCGCACGCTGCACTACACCGGTCCCGAGGACGAGGAGGGGACGCTCGCCTACGACCGGCTGGTGCTCACCGCCGGCAGCGTCAACAAGCTCCTGCCGATCCCCGGCGTCGCCGAGCACGCGCACGGCTTCCGGGGGCTGCCCGAGGCGCTGTACCTGCGCGATCACGTCACCCGGCAGGTCGAACTGGCCGCCGCCACCGACGACCCGGAGACCTGCGCCGCGCGCTGCACCTTCGTGGTGGTCGGCGCGGGCTACACCGGCACGGAGGTCGCCGCGCACGGGCAGATGTTCACCGACGCGCAGGTCCGCCGGCATCCGCTGCGGCGGGGCATGCGGCCCCGCTGGATGCTGCTGGACGTGGCGCCGCGGGTACTGCCGGAGATGGACGAGAAGCTGTCCGCCACGGCCGACCGCGTACTGCGGCAGCGGGGCGTGGACGTGCGCATGGGCACGTCCGTGCAGGAGGCCACGCACGACGGGGTCGTGCTCACCGACGGCCGGTCCGTCGCGACCCGCACCCTGGTGTGGTGCGTGGGCGTACGGCCCGACCCGCTGGTGGAGTCCCTCGGCCTGCCCACGGAGAAGGGACGGCTGCTCGTCGACCCCCACCTCCGGGTGCCCGGGCGGCCCGAGGTGTTCTCGTGCGGTGACGTGGCCGCCGTGCCCGACCTGGAGAAGCCGGGCGGCTACACGCCGATGACCGCGCAGCACGCCTGGCGGCAGGGCAGGGTCGCGGCCGAGAACGTCGCCGCGTCGCTGGGACTGGGCGGGCGGCGCAGGGCCTATCGCCACCGGGACCTCGGCTTCGTCGTCGACCTGGGCGGGGCCAAGGCCGCCGCCAATCCGCTCGGTGTGGCGCTGTCCGGGGTTCCGGCCGGGGCGGTGACCCGCGGCTACCACCTGGCCGCCATGCCCGGCAACCGGGTCCGGGTCGCCGCCGACTGGCTGCTGGACGCGGTGTTGCCGCGGCAGGCCGTGCAGTTGGGGCTCGTACGGTCCTGGTCGGTGCCGCTGGACACCTCCTCGCCGGAGGTGGCCCGGGTCGCGGGCGGCCCCGACCGGCGACAGGAGGCGGGCGCCCGCTCCGGCCCGGGAGCGTCCCTCCCGCCGGACCGGAAGGACGACGCCGTCCGGGGGGCTCGGAAGGGCACCGAGCCCGCGAAGGACCGGCCGGGCGGCGAGCCCGCGAAGAACCAGCCCGGCGGCGAGCCCGCCAAGAATCAGCCGGGCTCCGAGCCCGCGAAGAACCAGCCCGGTGGCGAGCCCGCCAAGAATCAGCCGGGCGGCGAGGCCGCGAAGAATCAGCCGGGCGGCGAGGCCGCCAGGAATCAGCCGGGCGGCGAACTCGGCAAGGGGCAGCCCGGCCGTGCGGCCGGGCGGGGGCGGGGGCGGCTGTCGGGTGCCGCCGACTCGCCCCCCGGGCCGGGACCCGCACCCGGCCCCGTCAAGCGCACCGACCACCCGGACGACTCCGCGAAAGGGGACTCATGAACACCGGTGAACTCACCGACCTCGGACAGCAGCTGCGCGTCGACAGCATCCGCGCCGCCGCCGCGGCGGGCTCCGGGCATCCGACCTCCTCGATGTCCGCCGCCGACCTGATGGCCGTCCTGTTCGCACACCACTTCCGCTACGACTTCGACCGCCCGGCCCACCCCGGCAACGACCGCTTCGTGCTCTCCAAGGGGCACGCCTCCCCACTGCTGTACGCCGCGTACAAGGCGGCCGGGGCCATCGACGACGAGGAACTGCTCACCTTCCGCAAGCTCGGCAGCCGCCTCGAAGGCCACCCCACCCCCCAGCGGCTGCCCTGGGTGGAGACGGCCACCGGCTCGCTCGGCCAGGGCCTGCCCGTCGGCGTCGGCATCGCGCTGGCCGGCAAGCGCCTGGACCACGCCGACCACCGCACCTGGGTGATGTGCGGTGACAGCGAGCTGGCCGAGGGTTCCGTGTGGGAGGCCGCCGAGCACGCCGGGTACGAGCGCCTGGACAACCTCACCGTGATCGTCGACGTCAACCGCCTCGGCCAGCGCGGCGCCACCCGGCACGGCCACGACCTGGACGCCTACGCCCGCCGCTTCCAGGCCTTCGACTGGCACACCGTCGAGATCGACGGCCACGACGTGGACGCCATCGACCGCGCCTACGCGGAGGCCGCCTCGACCCAGGGCCAGCCCACCGCGATCCTCGCCCGCACCCTCAAGGGCAAGGGCGTCGAGGCGGTCCAGGACCGCGAGGGCCTGCACGGCAAGCCGCTGGCGGAGGCCGAGGACGCCATCGCCGAACTCGGCGGTCCCCGGGACCTGCGCATCCAGGTGCGCGAGCCGGCCGCCGCCCGCATGCTGCACTCCGTCCACACCGGCGACTTCGAGCTGCCCACGTGGGACAAGGGCGAGGAGGTCGCCACCCGCAACGCCTTCGGCGAGGCCCTGACCGCCCTCGGCACGGGCCGCGGCGACGTCGTCGCCCTGGACGGCGAGGTCGGCGACTCCACCCGGGCCGAGTTCTTCGCCAAGGAGCACCCCGAGCGCTACTTCGAGTGCTACATCGCCGAGCAGCAGCTGGTCGCCTCCGCGGTGGGCCTCGCCGCCCGCGGCTGGGTGCCGTACGCCACCACGTTCGCGGCCTTCCTGACCCGCGCGTACGACTTCATCCGCATGGCGTCCATCAGCGGGTCCGGCATCAACCTCGTCGGCTCCCACGCGGGCGTCGCCATCGGCCAGGACGGGCCGAGCCAGATGGGCCTGGAGGACCTGGCGATGATGCGGGCCGTGCACGGCTCGACCGTGCTCCACCCCTGCGACGCCAACCAGACCGCGCGGCTCGTCGGCGCGATGGCGGGCCTGGAGGGCGTGCGCTACCTGCGCACCTCACGCGGCGAGAGCCCGGTGATCTACGGCCCGGACGAGGACTTCCCGGTCGGCGGCAGCAAGGTCCTGCGGTCCTCCGGCGAGGACCGGATGACCCTCGTCGCCGCCGGTGTCACCGTGCACGAGGCGCTGGCCGCGGCCGACGCCCTGGCCGAGGAGGGCATCGCCGTCCGGGTGATCGACCTGTACTCCGTCAAGCCCGTCGACGCGGCCACGCTGCGCCGGGCGGCCGAGGAGACCGGCTGCCTGGTCACCGTGGAGGACCACCACCCCGAGGGCGGCCTCGGCGACGCGGTCCTCGACGCGTTCACCGACGGGCGTCCCGTCCCCCGTCTGGTGCGGCTCGGCGTCCGCTCGATGCCGGGCTCGGCCTCCCCGGAGGAGCAGCTGCGCGCCGCCGGCATCGACGCGGAGTCGATCGCGGCCGCCGGGCGGCTGCTGGTGGAGGAAGCGGTCGTGCGGTGAGCGGCGCCGACGGCACGCGCAAGGTGCGGGCGGGCCGCCGCACGGTGGAGGTGCACCGGCCGGACAAGGTGCTCTTCCCCGGCGGCGGCGACGCCAAGGAGTACACCAAGGCCGACCTGGTCGACTACCACCGGGCCGTCGCGCCCTTCATGCTGCCGCACCTGCGCGGGCGCCCGCTGATGCTGGAACGTCACCCGGACGGCATCGACGGGCCCACCTTCATGCAGAAGAACACCCCGGACCACTACCCGGACTGGATCACCCGGACCGAGCTGGCCAAGGAGGGCGGCACGGTGTGCCACACCGTGTGCGACGACACCGCCACCCTCCTGTACCTGGCCGACCAGGCGAGCATCACCCTGCACCGGTGGCTGTCCCGGGCCGCCCGCCCCGACCACCCCGACCGGATGGTCTTCGACCTGGATCCCTCCGGGGACGACTTCGAAGCCGTCCGCGAGGCCGCCCGGCTGCTCGGGGAGCTGCTCGACGCGCTGAAGCTGCCCTCGGCCCTGATGACCACCGGCTCGCGCGGGCTGCACGTGATCGTGCCGCTGGACGGGCGGCAGGACTTCGACGAGGTGCGCGCCTTCGCCCGGGACGTCGCCGACACCCTGGCCGACGCCCACCCCGACCGGCTCACCACCGCCGCACGCAAGAAGGACCGCGGCGAGCGGCTCTACCTCGACATCCAGCGCAACGCCTATGCCCAGACGGCCGTCGCGCCCTACACGGTCCGGCCCCTCCCGGGCGCCCCCGTGGCCACCCCCGTCACCTGGGAGCAGCTCGACGACCCCGCCCTCACCGCCCGGCGCTTCACCCTCGCCGACGCCGTGGAGCAGGCCCGCACCGAGCCCTGGTCCGGGCTGCTGGACCGCGGCCGGGCGCTCGGACCGGCCCGCCGCAGGCTGGAGGCCCTGCGCCGCTGAACCAGCGCCCTCCTCTCCGTCCGGCGGGTGGCAGATGCATGTGTCCTGAGAGGTTTGGCGAACAGGCTTGCGGCCACACGGAGGGGGAGGTGGCCATGTCGAACACAAAAAACACTCAAGAGTCACAGGATTCACAGGAGTCGCAGGACTCCCGTGAACCCCGGAAGACCAGGAGGTCGACGAGCAGGTCGACCAGCGGGTCGAGCGACAACCAGACATCCCGGAAGCGGCCGCGCCCCATGGAGGTGCTGCGCGAGGCGCGCGCCCAGCTCGCCGAGCTCACCGGCATGGAAGCCGAGTCGGTGTCGTCCTTCGAGCAGACGGAGGAGGGCTGGTCGCTGGAGGTCGAGGTACTCGAGCTCGAGCGGGTGCCCGACACGATGAGCCTGATGGCGAGCTACCAGGTGGAGCTCGACCCCGAAGGGCAGCTGACGGGTTACAAGCGCGTGAGGCGCTACGAACGCGGCCGTTCCGACGCCCGCAGAGGAGGCGGCCGCTAGGCCGCCCGCGTAACCGACCCGTACCCGAATACGAGGAGGAACACCCGGCATGACTGTCGTACCGGCACAGCAGTCCGGCGGCGGAGGCGGCAGCAGCGGTCTCTACGACGTGCTCGAACTCGTTCTGGACAGGGGGCTCGTCATCGACGCATTCGTGCGCGTCTCCCTGGTCGGCATCGAGATCCTCAAGATCGACGTTCGTGTCGTCGTCGCCAGCGTCGACACCTATCTGCGCTTCGCGGAGGCGTGCAACCGGCTCGACCTCGAGGCCGGCCCCCGCAAGGACCCGGGACTGCCCGACCTCGTCGGCGAGATGACCGAGTCCGGCGCCCGCGGCAAGTCCAAGGGGGCGCTGTCCGGCGCCGCCGAGACCATCTCCGACGCCTTCAAGCAGGGGCGCGGCGAGGGTGAGTCCGAATCGCGTCCGCGGGCCCGCAAGACGGCGTCCCGCCGGAAGGAGGAGCAGGAGTGAGCACCTACGTCTACGGCATCGCGGCGAGCTCGCACCCGGCCCTCCCGGAGGGCATGGGCGGTGTCGGCGACCCGCCCCGCGAGGTGCGCATCCTGCGCGAGGGCGACCTGGCCGCCATCGTGAGCGAGGCGCCCGAGAACCTGCGGCCCAAGCGCAAGGACCTGCTCGCGCACCAGAACGTGCTCAGCGAGGCGGGCGCGGCCGGCTGCGTGCTCCCCATGCGGTTCGGGAGCGTCGCCCCGGACGACCACTCCGTCACCTCGGTGCTCGCCGAGCGGGCCGAGCACTACAAGGAGCGGCTGCAGGCCCTGGACAACCGGGTCGAGTACAACGTCAAGGCCAACCACGTCGAAGAGGCCGTCCTGCACCAGGTGATGGCCGAGAGCCCCGACATCCGCGGCCTGGCGGAGGCCAACCGGCAGGCGGGCGGCGGGAGTTACGACGACAAGATCCGGCTCGGCGAGATGGTCGCCGCCGCGGTCAAGGCCCGGGAGGCCGAGGACGGGGCCGCGGTGGAGCGCGCGCTGGACGGGGTCGCCGACGACGTCAGCGTGGGCCCCGAGTCCACCGGCTGGCTGGCCAACGTCTCGTACCTGGTGGACCGGGACGCGGCGGAGTCGTTCCTGGCCGCGGTCGAGCGTGTGCGCAAGGACATGCCGCACCTGGAGGTGCGGGTCAACGGCCCGCTGCCGCCGTACAGCTTCGTCGAGCCCGGCCCGTCCGAGCCGGCGGGCACCGCGGCGGGCGGCACGGACACCGGAGCGGGGTGACGACGTGGGCCTGATCTCTGAGGTGCTGCTGCTGCCGCTCGCACCGGCACGCGGCAGCGCCTGGGCCATCAAGCAGGTCGTCCAGGAGGCCGAGCGGATCTACTACGACCCCGCGACGATCCGGGCCGAGCTGGCCCGTCTGGAGGAGCAGCTGGAGGCCGGGGAGATCACGGAGGAGGAGTTCGACCGGCAGGAGGACGAACTCCTCGACCGGCTGGAGATCGCTTCGCGCCGAGGCGCGGGAACAGGTAACGGGACGACACAATGAACCGAACGGGACTGGGTCTCGCCGTGGGGGCCGGATACCTCCTCGGACGGACCAAGAAGCTCAAGATGGCGATGGCCGTCGGCGGCCTGGTGGCCGGCAAGAAGCTGAACCTGAGCCCGCGCATGATCGCGGATCTGGTGCAGCAGCAGCTGAAGAACAATCCGCAGTTCAAGGAGATCGGCGACCAGCTGCGGGGTGAGCTGCAGGGGGTCGGCAAGGCCGCCTCCGGCGCCCTGGTCGAGCGGCAGCTCGACGCGCTGGCCGACCGGCTGCACGGCCGTACCGCCCAGATGCGCGAGCAGCTGACCGGCGGCGGACGCGACGAGGACGCGGACGACGCCCACGACGACGACGCCCACGACGACGAGGAGCACGAGGACGAGGAGCAGGAGGGCGAGGAGCCCGAGGACTCCGGCGGCGAGGAGGACGAGGAGCCGAAGGCGAAGAAGGCCCCGGCCAAGAAGGCCCCGGCCAAGAAGGCGGCCAGGAAGGCACCCGCCAAGAAGGCCCCCGCGAAGAAGACGGCGGCGGCCCGCAAGACGGCGTCGAAGAAGACCTCGGCCGCGAGGAAGACGGCCGCGGGGGGCGGCGGCAGCCGCACCCGGCAGCCGAAGGGAGGCGGTGAGGAATGACCGACACTCTCGGATCGGCGAAGTCCGCCGCGAACGGATCGTCGAAGAACCCGCTCGCCGACGTGGCCCACAGCGAGGCCGCCGACCGGCTCAAGGCGGAGGTGCAGGAGTACTTCGCCGCGCAGGCCACCCGGATGCTGACCGGCGTGGGCCGCAAGCTCGGCGAGACCACCGGCAAGCTGAACGACATCGCCGAGGGCAACAGCCCCGGTCTCGGCAAACTCGCCCTGTCCGGCGGCCGCAAGCTCGCCGAGGGCAAGGGGCCGGTGCGCGCAGCCCTGGAGACCGGCGGTTCCCACCTCAAGGACAAGGTCACCGGCGCCTTCAAGAGCCTCGGCGGCGGCGGCAAGAAGGGCAAGGGCCGCTCCGGCAACAAGCCCACCGTCATCATCGAGCACATCGACGTGGGCGTGCCCCTGCGCACCGCCTACGACCAGTGGACCCAGTACCAGGACTTCAGCACCTTCGCCAAGGGCGTCAAGAGCGCGAGCCGCGACGACGACACCCACTCCGACTGGCAGGCGAAGATCTGGTGGTCCAACCGCAGCTGGAAGGCGAAGACCACCGAGCAGATCCCCGACGACCGCATCGCGTGGACGTCGGAGGGGGCCAAGGGCACCACCAAGGGCGTCGTCTCCTTCCACCGGCTCACCGACAACCTGACCCGGGTCCTGCTGGTCATCGAGTACTACCCTTCCGGCTTCTTCGAGAAGACCGGCAACATCTGGCGCGCCCAGGGCCGCCGCGCCCGGCTCGACCTGAAGAACTTCGTCCGGTTCATCACCATCAAGGGCGAGGCCGAGGACGGCTGGCGCGGTGAGATCCGCGACGGGGACGTCGTCAAGAGCCATGAGGACGCCGTCGCCGAGGAGGAGGAGTCGGAGTCCCAGGACGAGTCCGGATCCGAGGACGACGACGCCGAGGGCGAGGCCTCGCAGGACGACGAGCCCGAGGGCGAGTACGAGGACGAGGACGACGACCAGGACGAGGACGAGGACCGTCCCGAGGGCGAGTACGACGACGAGGCCGAGGACGAGGAGGAGGACGAGGAGCAGCCCGAGGGCGAGTACGAGGACGAAGAGGACCAGGAGGGCCAGGAGAACGGGGAAGAGGACGGCGAGGAGTACGACGAGGACGAGGAGTACGAGGACGAGCGGCCCGAGGAGGACGACGAGCCGGCGGACGAGTACGAGGACGAGGAAGAGGAAGAGGAGTACGAGGACGAGCCCGAGAAGGAGCGGGCCACGGGTGGGAGCCGGCGATGACGACGCCCAGCAGGATGCCCGAACCCTACGGCCAGGCGAGCGGCGCCAACCTCGCCGACATCCTGGAGAGGGTGCTGGACAAGGGCATCGTCATCGCGGGCGACATCCGCATCAACCTGCTCGACATCGAACTCCTCACGATCAAGCTGCGGCTGATCGTCGCCTCGGTGGACAAGGCCAAGGAGATGGGCATCGACTGGTGGGAGACGGACCCCGCCCTGTCCTCGCGGGCCCGCCGAGACGAACTCGCCCGTGAGAACGCCGAGTTGCGCGAGAGGCTGGCCCGGCTGGAGGAACTGGAGCCCGGCCGGGCGGAGAAGAAGGAGGCACCGTGACCGGACTGCGGTACGTCTACGCCGTCTGCCGCCCCTTCGGGACACCGCTTCAGGCCCAGTTGACGGGGGTGGCGGGGGACCCGCCCCGGGCGCTGCCCCACCGTGGACTGGTCGCGGTGGTCAGCCACGTGCCGGAGCAGGACTTCGCGGAGGAACCGCTCCGCGCCCACCTGGAGGACCTGGACTGGCTCACCGCCACGGCCCGCGCCCACCAGGGCGTGATCGACGCGCTCACCACCGTCACGACGCCGCTGCCGCTGCGTCTGGGCACCGTCTTCCACGACGACAGCGGTGTGCGGAGCATGATCGAGGCCCGCGAGGACGAGTTCTCCAGCACGCTCGACCGGCTGGAGGGCCGCGTCGAGTGGGGCGTCAAGGTGTACGCCGAGTCCGAACCGCAGGAGAGCGCCCCGCCCGCGCAGAAGCCCGCGTCGGGCCGGGACTACCTGTTGCAGCGGCGGAAGCAGACGAAGTCGCACGAGGACATGTGGCAGCGGGCCGAGAGCTTCTCGACCCGGCTGCACGAGGAGCTGTCCGGCTTCGCCGAGGACTCCCGGCTGCACGCCCCGCAGAACCCCGCGCTGTCCAAGGCGTCCGGCCGCAACGTGCTGAACGCGGCCTATCTCGTGCCGCGCGCGCACTCCGAGGAGTTCGTGGAACTGGTGGACCGGACGAAGGGCGAGGCGCCGGGGCTGCGGGTGGAACTCACCGGGCCCTGGGCGGCCTACTCGTTCGCAGGGGAGGCCGCGACATCGTGACCGTAGTGGAACGCCGCGAGGTCGCCCTCGTGGACCTGCTCGACCGGCTGCTCGCCGGCGGCGTGGTGATCACCGGGGACGTCACGCTGCGCATCGCCGACGTCGACCTCGTCCGCATCGACCTCAACGCGCTGATCAGCTCGGTGAACGCCCAGGTGCCCTCACCGTTCGAGGAGTTGCTGTGACCACCCCGGAAGGTCCCTTGCCGGACCCCCTGCCGGACCCCTTGTCGTCCCCGAAGCCCAAGCGGATGGACCTGGAACCCGACACCGTCGAACGCGACCTGGTCAAGCTGGTCCTGACGGTGGTGGAACTGCTGCGCCAGCTCATGGAGCGCCAGGCGCTGCGCCGGTTCGACGTGGGGGACCTGACCGAGGACCAGGAGGAGCGCATCGGGCTGACGCTGATGCTGCTGGAGGAGCGCATGGCGGAGCTGCGCGACCGCTACGGGCTGCGGCCCGAGGACCTCAATCTGGACCTCGGACCGCTCGGTCCCCTGCTTCCCCGGGAGTGATCCGGCGACCTCCGCGGAATCGACGGCGAGAGTCCGACGGGAAGGGCGCCCCCACAACGGGGGCGCCCTTCCCGTTCGCTCACCACCGGTACCCACGGCCCCTGCCGCCCGCCTCTCAGGACTCCTTCCGGCAGAGGATCTCTCCGTGCAGGACGCCGAACCATCCCTCTTCCCGGGCGCCCCACTCACGCCAGGCGCGGGCCACGTCCCGCAGTTCCCGCTCGCCGGCGTGCCCGCCCCCCAGCGCCCGGTCCGCGTAGGCCGAGGCGAGCGTCCGGTCGGCCCACAGCCCGCTCCACCACGCCCGCTCCTGCGGCGTGGCGAAGGTCCACGTGCCGGAGCTCGCCGTGACGTCCGTGAACCCGGCCCGCAGCGCCCAGGCCCGCAGCCGGCGCCCGGCGTCCGGCTCCCCGCCGTTGGCCCGGGCGACCCGGCGGTAGAGGTCCAGCCAGGCGTCGAGCCCTTCCGAGGCGGGATACCAGGTCATCGCCGCGTAGTCGGCGTCCCGCACGGCGACGAACCCTCCCGGCCGGGTCACCCTGCGCATCTCCCGCAGCGCCCGGACGGGATCGCCGACGTGCTGGAGCACCTGGTGGGCGTGGACCACGCAGAACGTGTCGTCCGGGTGGTCGAGGGCGTTCACGTCGGCGACCGCGAAATCGGTGTTGCGCAGCCCGCGCGCCCGTGCCGTGGCGCGGGCCTGCTCCAGGACGGCCGGTGCCAGGTCGACCCCCGTGACGTGCCCGTCCGGCACCCGTTCCGCCAGATCGGCGGTGATCGTGCCGGGCCCGCACCCGATGTCCAGGATCCTCATGTGCGGCTGGAGCGAAGGGAGCAGGTAGGCGGCCGAGTTGGCGGCGGTCCGCCAGGTGTGCGAGCGCAGCACGGACTCGTGGTGCCCGTGCGTGTAGACGGCGGTCTCCCGGGGTTCCGGCATGGCGGTCCAGCCCTTCCGATCGGTTTCGGCAGGGCCTCACCGTACGCGCCGCGACCGTATGTTGAGACCTGGCGTCTTGTCATGTGGGACGAAGGCGGGTCAGTATCCGGTGATCGGACGGTAGACGGTCAGGGCCCGGGGCAGTTTCTCCAGCGTCACGGTGCCTTCCACCTCGGTCACCTCGCCGTCGTGGGCGAGGAGGGTGCCGGGGGCGACGTGGTCCAGGCGCAGGCGCCGCACCTGCACCGCGGCGTGGACGGGGGAGCGCGTCAACGGCCCCGCGAAGGCGGCGGCGAGCAGCCGCACGGCCGGCCGGCGCCCGCCGTGCACGACCCGCACGTCGAGCTGCCCGTCCGCCAGGTCCAGCCGCCGCCCCGACAGCAGGCCCATCCGGTGGTAGGTGCCGTTCCCGGCGAACAGCAGCCACAGCGGGCGCGTGCGGCCCCCGAGCTCGGCCTCCAGCGGGTGCCGGTCGGCCCGCAGCACGCGCAGGGCGGCGAGCACCCCCGCCGGCCAGCCGCCGATCCGCTTCGACCAGCGCTCCCGTTCACGCACCAGCTCCGGGTACACGCCCACACTGCACGTGTTGAGGAAGACGCCCTCCCGGCCGCCGCCGGCGAACCGGCCCACGTCCACCCGCACGGCATCGCCCTGGCGCAGTGCCCGGGCGAGATCGCGGACGTCCTCCACGCCCAGGTCGTAGGCGAAGTGGTTCAGGGTGCCGCCCGGCAGCACGGCCAGCGGCAGACCGGAGCGCAGGGCCACCCGGGCCGCCGTGTTGACGGTGCCGTCGCCGCCGCACACACCCAGGACCCGGGCCCGCCCCGCCGCCCTGTCCAGTTCCGCCGGCACCTCCTCGGGGGCGCACTCCACGACCTCGGCACGCGGCAGCGCGTCCCGCAGGGCGGAGGCGCGCTCGGCCGACCCCGAGGCGGTGTTCGCCACGAGGACCAGACCCTCGCCCTCCAGCAGCGCCGGCACCTCGGCCCGCGGCCGGGGCAGCGCGGTGACCTGCGCACGCGTCGGCACCACACCCCGCAAGGCGTACGCGGTGCCCACACCCAGCGCCGCGCCCGCCAGGACATCGCTCGGGAAGTGCGCACCCGACCGCACCCTCGACCCGGCGACGAAGGCCGCCACCGGGGCCACGACCGCGCCCCAGGCCGGGGACTCCAGTGCCACACCGGCCGCGAAAGCGGCGGCGGACACGGCGTGCCGCGAGGGGAAGGACGTGGTGACCGGCCGCCGCCGCACCCGCCGGAGCACCGGCAGCGGCGCCACGGCCGGGCCGGGGTGACGTACCGCGCGCTTGCCCAGGGCGCCGGCGGCCAGGGAGGCGGCGCCCAGCGACGCCAGCCCCCGGGTGGCCGCACGGCGAGCCCGGGGCGTGCGGCTGGCCGCCAGGGCCACTGCGGCGGCGCACCAGAACGCCCCGTGGTGCGCGCTCCGGTCCAGCGGCGCCAGGACGGAGGGCACGGGCCCGCGCCGGCCCGCCACGGCCTCGAAGAGACGGCGGTCCGCGGCGAGGACCCGGTCGAGCAGGGCGGAACGCCCGATCTTGCGGAAGAGGAGGGCCCGGTCGGAGGTCGTCATGTCCTGCGGGTACCCGCCGACGGGCCGGGGTGGACACACCGGCGGTGTCCGGGCAGGCTCGGGGGACGATCATCGGGCCGGACGAGGGGGAAGCACGGCATGAGCGGGCGAGTGACGGCGGTCAGCAGCAACGGGGAGTACTCCTTCACCAAGCCGAACCGGGACAGCATCCGGCTGCTCGCCGGACTGGGGGTGGAGGGGGACGTGCACGCCGGAGCGACCGTCAAGCACCGCTCGCGCATGGCGCAGGACCCCACCCGGCCCAACCTCCGGCAGGTGCACCTGATGCACGAGGAACTCTTCGACGAGGTGGGCGAGGCGGGCTTCCGGGTGACGCCCGGCGACCTGGGCGAGAACATCACCACCCGCGGCATCGACCTGCTCGCCCTGCCGACCGGCACCCTGCTGCGCATCGGCGACACGGCCGTCCTCGAGGTGACCGGGCTGCGCAACCCCTGCCTGCAGATCGACGCCTTCCGCACCGGCCTGCTCAAGCGCGTCGTCGGCCGTGACGAGGAGGGGCGGGTCGTGCGCAGGGCCGGGATCATGAGCGTGGTCCGGGAGGACGGCGTCGTCCGGCCCGGGGACACGATCGGCGTGGAGCTGCCCGCGGAGCCGTTCCGGCCGCTGGAGCGGGTCTAGGGCCCGGCGCCGGCGCACGCCGGGCGGCCACCGGAAATGGGTTTGCCCCATCCGCGGCCCGACCCGGACAATCGCGCCCATGGGTCATCTCGAAGCCGCGCATCTGGAGTACTACCTGCCCGACGGACGGGCGCTGCTCGGCGACGTCTCGTTCCGGGTGGGGGAGGGGGCCGTCGCGGCCCTCGTGGGCCCGAACGGCGCCGGGAAGACGACCCTGCTGCGCCTGCTCTCCGGTGAGCTCAAGCCGCACGGCGGTTCCGTCACCGTCGGCGGCGGGCTCGGCGTGATGCGGCAGTTCGTCGGATCCGTGCGCGACGAGACGACCGTGCGCGATCTGCTGGTCTCGGTCGCCACGCCCCGCATCCGCGAGGCCGCCCGCGCCGTGGACGTCGCCGAGCACGCCCTCATGACCGTCGACGACGAGTCCGCGCAGCTCGCGTACGCCCAGGCGCTCGCCGACTGGGCCGAGGCCCGCGGCTACGAGGCCGAGACGCTGTGGGACATGTGCACCACGGCCGCCCTCGGCGTCCCCTACGACAAGGCGCAGTGGCGGCAGGTCCGGACCCTGTCCGGCGGCGAGCAGAAGCGTCTCGTGCTGGAGGCGCTGCTGCGCGGCACCGACGAGGTGCTCCTCCTCGACGAGCCCGACAACTACCTCGACGTGCCCGGCAAGCGCTGGCTCGAGGAACGGCTCGCCGAGACCCGCAAGACCGTCCTGTTCGTCTCGCACGACCGCGAGCTCCTCGCCCGCGCCGCCCAGCGCCTCATCTCCCTGGAGCCGGGGCCCGCCGGAGCGGACGCGTGGGTGCACGGCGGCGGCTTCGCCACCTTCCACGAGGCCCGGCGCGAGCGCTTCGCCCGTTTCGAGGAGCTGCGCAGGCGCTGGGACGAGAAGCACGCCCAGCTGAAGAAGCTCGTGCTGAACCTGCGCCAGGCCGCCGCGGTCAGCCACGAGATGGCGTCCCGGTACGCGGCCGCCCAGACCCGGCTGCGCAAGTTCGAGGAGGCCGGCCCGCCCCCCGAGCCGCCGCGCGAGCAGGACATCCGCATGCGCCTGAAGGGCGGCCGCACCGGCGTCCGGGCCGTCACCTGCGAGAAGCTGGAACTCACCGGCCTGATGAGGCCCTTCGACCTGGAGGTCTTCTACGGCGAGCGGGTCGCCGTCCTGGGCTCCAACGGCTCCGGCAAGTCCCACTTCCTGCGTCTGCTCGCCGGCGACGACGTGGCGCACACGGGGCAGTGGAAGCTGGGCGCCCGCGTCGTGGCCGGTCACTTCGCGCAGACGCACGCGCACCCGGAGCTCCAGGGCCGCACCCTGCTGGACATCCTGTGGAAGGAGCACGCGCAGGACCGGGGCGCGGCCATGTCCCGGCTGCGCCGTTACGAGCTCACCCAGCAGGCCGAGCAGACCTTCGAGCGCCTGTCCGGCGGCCAGCAGGCCCGCTTCCAGATCCTGCTGCTGGAGCTGCAGGGCGTGACGGCGCTGCTGCTGGACGAGCCGACCGACAACCTGGACCTGGAGTCCGCGGAGGCACTCCAGGAGGGGCTGGAGTCCTTCGAGGGCACGGTCCTCGCGGTCACGCACGACCGCTGGTTCGCCCGGTCCTTCGACCGCTACCTGGTGTTCGGCAGCGACGGCCGGGTGCGGGAGACCCCGGAGCCGGTCTGGGACGAACGGAGGGTGGAGCGGGCCCGGTAAGCACCCACCCCACCCGGCCGCCGGCTCACTTCCAGCGCAGCAGCGCCCCGAGGCCGCCGACCGGCACCTCCTGCGCGGAGACCGACAGGGCGGGCGCGTCCGTGGCCACCGCGCAGCGGATCAGCGCGTCGTCCGCCCGGGCCGGCCAGGAGTGCTGCTCGCCGAGCACCTTCAGATCCGTACGCCGCACCGCGAGCTGGTCGGGGTCCTCACCGATCCACACCTCGCGGTGCGCGTCCGGCCCGTCGACCCGCACCAGCAGCTCGTCGATGCGGTGCTCGCGCGCCGCCTCCACCAGCGCGGGCACGCCCTCGACGGCCCCCGCGCGTCCCGCGTCGTCCGGGGTGCGCGCGGCGCGGAACCGGTCCAGCTCCTCCTCGGTCCGCCGCGCCTCGTGCTCGGCCCGGATCCGTTCCACGTCCTCGTCCAGCAGCCGGCTGCCCGCGCCGTGCGGGGCCTCCACGGCCCTGCCGTGCAGCCGCTTCGGCAGCCGTTCGTGCACGGCCCGCCGCTCACGCTGCTCGCCGACGAGGATCAGCAGGTCGGCGCCGGTCTCCTCCTGGCAGACGGCGAGCGCGTCCGCGATCTCGGCGGCGTTGTGCTCCCAGGTGTTCTCCACCCGCAGCTGGAAGTGCCGCTCGGACCAGTCCGCCGTACTCGTCCGGTGCACCGGCCACTGCCGCCCGCTGACCCCGCCCGCCTCCCGGCGCCCCAGCGCACTGCGCAGCTCGAAGTCGGCGCCCTTGCGGTCGATGTAGGCCACCACGCACAGCGGGTCCTCGCCGGCCAGGTCGAGCAGAGGGGCGACCCGGGGCAGCGCCGCCCATTCGGCCCAGTCCCCGCCCTGCGGCGGACGGACCAGCGCCGCGTCGAGGACGACCTCGCCGTCCCGGGCGAACAGGGCCCGGCCGTGCGGGTCCGAGGAGCGCCGCAGATCCTCGATCGCGCCCTGCACGGCCCGGCACGTGGCCTCGTCCGCGCCGCGGTCCGCCAGCCGCCCCGCCATGGCCTGGGCCGTCAGCCGCCGCTCGTGCGCGGCGTCCTCCGTCTGCCGGGACGTGTCCACGTACACGGAGGCCCAGGGGCCGGGGTGTTCGTACAGTGGGTGCAGAAAAGCGAGATCCATGGCTCCCTCCCGGGTGCCTCTCGGAAGTGGTGCGCTTTGCTCCCGGGGCGGGTACCCGGACCGCATGGACGAACACGACGAGCGGGGCGACACGATGACCGGAGTGGACCCTGGCCGGCTGGACGACCAGCAGCTCATGAAGGAGCTGGAGAACATCCACCGCACGCGCCACGACACACTGCTGTACGGCTCGAACGACGCGCTGCGCGCCCACAACGAGCGCATGGCCCAGCTCGAGGGCGAGTACCTGCGCCGCAACCCCCAGCGCCCGGTGGCCGCCGGACGCACCCGCGAGGGGGCCCGGGAGCGCACCGCCGGGGAGTCGGCGACCCCCACGACACCAGGCACCTGAGTCCTCGCCGGGTACGGCACCGGACCCTTCCGGACGGTGCCGTACGCGCGGGGACCGGGCCGGTGAAGAACCGGCCCGGTCCCCGCGCAGGCGAGCGTCGCTCCGTCAGGCGGCGCTCTTCGTGAAGACCTCCAGGAAGGTCTCGCAGAACGCCTTCAGGTCGTCCGGCTTGCGGCTGGTGACCAGCTTGTTCGCCCCGTGGTCGCAGACCTGGACCTGCTGGTCGACCCAGGTGCCGCCCGCGTTGCGGATGTCCGTCTGCAGGCTCGGCCACGAGGTCAGCACCCGGCCGCGCACGACGTCCGCCTCGACCAGGGTCCACGGCGCGTGGCAGATCGCCGCGACCGGGCGGCCCTGCTCGAAGAAGTCCCGCACGAAGGCGACGGCCTTGTCGTCCATCCGCAGGAAGTCCGGGTTCGCCACGCCGCCGGGCAGCACCAGCGCGTCGAACGACCCGGGCGCGGTCTCGCCCACCACCTCGTCGACGGGGAAGGTGTCGGCCTTGTCGAGGTGGTTGAACGCCTGGATCTCACCTTCCTGCGTCGACACCAGCACGGGCTCGTGGCCCGCGTCCTTCACGGCCTGCCACGGGTCGGTCAGCTCGACCTGCTCGACGCCCTCGGGTGCGACCAGAAATGCGATGCGCATGATGTTCCCTGTCCCTTCTCGGTCTTGCGTGCTGTCGTCGTCAGTCGTCAGTCGTCGTCAGTCGTTGTTCGTCGTCGTCCGTCGTCGTCCGTCGTCGTTCTTCGCGGTTCCGCCCGGGCGGTCAGGCGCCCGTCGGGCCGCCCGGCTCGGCGCGGCTGATGTCGGCGAGGGCCGAGGCGGGGTCCTCGGCCTCGGCCAGGTCGCCGAGGCTGACGATCCCGACCGGGAACCCGTTCTCCACCACCGGCAGCCGGCGCACGGCGTGCTCGCGCATCAGCGTCACCGCGGTCGCCACCCGGTCCTCCGGCGTCACCGTCACCGGGTCCTTCGTGCACACGGCCTGCACGCTCACCGTCGCCGGGTCGAGACCGTCGGCGACCGTCCGCACGACGATGTCCCGGTCGGTGAGCACACCGATCACGTCCTGTCCCTCGGCCACCACCACGTCGCCGATGTTCTGCGTGCGCATCGCCTGGGCCGCCTCGACGAGCGAGGCGTCCGGGCGCACGGCGACGACACCCGGGGTCATCACGTCCTTCACGTACTCGGCCATGCCCGGGCCTCCGTCCCCTTCCAGGCCGGTGGGGCACCGCGGCGCGCCGCGGTGCCCCCGAAGCGGTTCCTCACGCGTACTCCTGCGGGCCGGTCTCCCGGACCCGGACCATGGCCTCGGCCAGCTCCTGCACGGTGCCGTAGTGCTCCTTGCGCGGCAGTCGCTCCGCGGCCTCGACCAGCGCGTCGGGCGCCCGCCGGTCACGCAACGCGCGGACCAGCTCCCGCGCGTTCGCCGGGAACGCCCTGCGGCCGAGGATGCGGGCCAGATCCAGCCGCACCGACTCCAGGGAGCTCGGGGCGCGGCTCGGTGTCACCGGCCCGTACGCCACCTCCGGATCGTCCTCGGCGTACGGCTCCGGGTCGTGCCAGTCCTCCGCACGCGTCGGGTGCCCGGACCTGAGCAGACCCTGCAGTTCGTGCTTCATCTCGTCGTCCCGGTGGACGCTCAGCCGGTCGCTTCCTCGCTGCATGTCTCCCTCCAGACGTTCGGGGGCCCGCACCGCGTACCCGGACACCGGCGGACGACACCGCTTTCGCGCCGCCGGATCGTGGTGTACGCACCGGTTCGTGGCGAAGCGCCGGGCGGCACTTCGCCCTGGTTTGGGACGGCCGACGAGGGGCAGGCGGACGGGAGTGCTTCGGACTGGAGGCACCCCCGTGGGGGCGGCTCGGCGGGAGCGGCGGCGCCCCGTCCGTCCGGCCGACGCGCCTGGCTCCCGCGGTGACCACCCGCCCCGCAGCTACCAGCAGGGAATGGGGACGCACCATGCCGACCCGAACCAGTGCCCAGCACCCCCACCACGACGCCCCCGACACCGCGGAGGCCTTCTCCCGCCTCACCTCGATGCCCGCCGGTCCCGAGCGCGACGCCCTGCGGGACGCCGTCGTCGAGGCGTGGCTGCCCATGGCGGACCGGCTCGCCGGCCGTTTCCGCAGCCGCGGGGAGAGCTACGAGGACCTGCGCCAGGTCGCGGCCCTCGGCCTGGTCAAGGCCGTCGACCGGTACGACCCCGCCCGCGGCAACGCCTTCGAGAGCTACGCCGTCCCCACCGTCACCGGTGAGATCAAGCGGCACTTCCGCGACCACATGTGGACCCTGCACGTGCCCCGCCGCGTCCAGGAACTGCGCAACCGCGTGCGGTTCGCCTCCCGCGAGCTGTCCCACGTCTCGCCCGGCCGCCGGCCCACCGTCCCGGAGATCGCCGCCCACACGGGCTTGAGCGAGGAGGACGTCCGGGCCGGCCAGGAGGCGCTGGAGAGTTTCACGGCCCTGTCCCTCGACGCGGAACTGCCCGGCAGCGACGACGGCTACTCGCTGAGCGACGTCCTCGGCACCCCCGACGCCGCACTGGACACCGTGGTGGACCGCGAGGCCGTCAAGGCACGGCTGACGGCACTGCCCGAGCGCGAGCGGGCGATCCTGTACATGCGGTTCTTCAAGGACATGACGCAGAGCCGGATCGCCGAGGAACTGGGCATCTCGCAGATGCACGTCTCCCGGCTGCTCAGCCGGTGCTGCGGGCGGGTGCGGGACCAGGTCATGCGGGACGTCGCCGAGGCGGGGTCCGAGTCACCCGATCGGCGGGCGCCGTCCCGCTAATGGGGTCCCGTTCCGCGCGGCGTCGACGGGGGCGGGCTGTCATGGCAGAGGGGCAGGACGAACGAAGGAGTCCCCTCCATGCGCCGCACCCTGCACGTCCTCACCGTCACCGTCGTCGCCGGAACCGCCCTCGCGGGCTACCCGCCGGCCTTCGCCGAGCCGGCCGCCGAGGTCAGTCCCGCCGCCGTGCAGCCCGGCGGCACGCTCACCGTGTCGGTCCGCTGCGATCCGACCGGCGGGCCCCCGCCCGGGAGCATCGAGGCGACCTCGGAGGCCTTCGCCGAGGGCACGGTGTCGCTGCGCCGGGTCGACGGCGGGGGCACCGGCGGTCACGGTGCCGCCGAGTGGGGTGCCGAGCCGGCCCGTACCGGCACGGCGGCGCTCGCCACCGCCGAGAACGCCGAAGCGGGCCCCGGCGTCCTCGCCCAGGGCATCGATCCCCTGGCGGAGGACACCGATCCCCTCGCGGAGGACGCGGAGATCCCGGGGGAGGACGCGGGGCTTCCCGGAGGAGACGCCGAGCTTCCGGCCGACGACCCCGAGCTCCTCGCCGAGGACCCGGAACTGCTCGGGGAGGATCCCGGTCTCGGTGAGGACCCCGATGCGCTCGGGGAAGACCCCGAACCCGGTGAGAGCCCCGAGCATCTCGGGGACGGCTCCGACTGGCCGGCCGAGGGTGGCACCGGCGGCCAGGGGACCGCGCCGGTCTACCGCGGCACCGCCGTCATCGCCCCGGCCGGGGACCTCGAGGGCGGTGCGCACGCCGGTGGACAGGACTCGGCGTGGACCGTCGACGGCACCTGCCCGGCGGCTCCCGGAGGGCACGGCAAGGAGTGGAGCGCGACGTTCACCGTCCTGCACGGCTCCGGCCCCCACCCGCCCACGCACCAGCCCTGCCCCAAGCCGTCCCCCCACCACGAGCCGGACCCGGCCCGGTGCGGCGAGGCGCCCGTCCAGCGCGGGGTACGGGCCGGCGACGGCGGGGCGTTCACCGACTCCGTACCGGCGCTGGCCGCCGGGGGCCTCCTGATCGCCGGCGCCCTGGGCGCCGCCGTGCACCGGCTGCGCACCCGCCGGAGCGACCCGTACCGCTGAGCCTGATCCACGACGACCGGGAGCGCGCGCGGCCCGGCCCGGGCGTGGACCCGGCGCACACCCTCGCCCCACGAGCCCCCCGCTTCCCCGGCCCGGCCCCGTCCATGCTGTGACCGTCACGACCCCGTCCGCGGCCCATGAGGCGGGGCCCGTGTGGGTACTCAGAGGCCGTGGAGGCCGGCCGCACACCCGGCGACCCGCGGCGAACGGGGGGAACAGGGAGAACAGGGGAGCGGAGCGGAGCGGCGCTCGCGCCGAGGCGGCACCACACGGCGGCACCACGCACTGCGGAGGTACGGATGCGGCGGACGGACCCGCAAGGCCACGGCCCCGTCCGGTTCGGGCCCCCGCTCCCGGACGACGGGCTGCCGGTCCTGCCGGAGCTGTCCGCCGTGCTCGCCGCCGCCGCGGCCCGCGGTGGCCACGAACCGGTCGGCGGCGGCGCCGACCTGCGGGAAGCCGCCTGCGGCTACTGGGTCCGGCGCGGACTGCGCTGCGACCCCGGCCGCGTGGCCGCCGCACCCGGTGCCCCCACCCTGCTGCTCGCCCTGACCGCCGCCCTCGGCGGGGACGTCCTGGTGCCCCGGCCCTGTGCCGCCTGGTGGGCGCCGTACGCCCGGCTGCTGGGCCGCCCCGCCTTCCACGTGCCGACACCGCCGGAGAGCGGCGGCGTCCCCGATCCGTACGCCCTGCTGGAGACCGTGCGCCGCGTCCGGGCCGAGGGCGGCGACCCGCGGCTGCTCGTGCTGTCCGTCGCCGACGACCCCACGGCCGGTGTCGCCCCGCCGGAACTGCTGCACGAGACCGTCGAGGCCGCCCAGGGCGAGGGCCTGCACCTGGTCAGCGACGAGACCTGGCGCGACACCCTGCACGACCCGCACGACACGGTGCTGCTCAGCCCCGCCGAGATGCTGCCCGACCGGGTCACGGTCGTCAGCGACCTGGCCGGCGCCCTGCTCCCGCCCGGCTGGCCGGCCGCCGTCGCCCGCTTCCCGGCCGGAGGCGACGGGGACGGCCTCCACGCGCGCGTGCTCGACGTCCTCACCGCCCTCGACGCCCGCGTCGCCGCCCCGGTCGCCGCGGCCGCCGCGTACGCCCTGTCCGAACCCGAGCCCGTCACCGCGCGCGTCGCCGCCACCGTGCGCCTGCACGCGCGCCTGGCCGCCGCCGCGCACTCCGCGATCGTCGGCGCCGGTGCTATGGCCCGGCCCCCGCAGGCCGGGCGTCACCTGTACGTCGACCTCGCACCCCTGCGCGACGCGCTGACCCTGCACGGCGTCGGTGACGCCCAGGAGCTGGAGGACTTCCTCACCGACCGGCTCGGCATGCCCGCCCCGGGCGGCCACCGCTTCGGCGACGACCTCCAGGCCCCGCGCGTGCGGCTGTGCACCG
This sequence comes from Streptomyces sp. NPDC026246, assembly GCF_055567995.1. Classification (NCBI taxonomy): domain Bacteria; kingdom Bacillati; phylum Actinomycetota; class Actinomycetes; order Kitasatosporales; family Streptomycetaceae; genus Streptomyces; species Streptomyces sp. NPDC026246. Next base: position 376,260 of record NZ_JBVHPJ010000001.1, read on the forward strand.
GCGCGCTGGTGAACGGCTCCGACGCCGAGCGCGCGGAATGTCTCACCACCCCCAGGCCGTTGGAACTGCCGCACGTGCACCGCGCGTTGGTCCAACTCAAGTCGGTCTTCGACGACCTCCGCGACGACGCTCGGCGATGGGAGCCTCCGCGATGACGCAGCAGTCCGAGTCGACGACGAGCACGACCGCGCCGGAGGGGAACGCCCCGGCCGTCCCCCTGCCGCTCGCACCGCCCGCCCCGCCCCTGGCCGAACCCCGGCCGCTGGCCGAGCGCAGAGTCTGGCCGCGCACCTTCCACGACCGGCTGACCGCCCCGCTGCCCGGCTTCAAGGCCATGGCCCGCTTCGCCCGGGAGGGCGCCGTGCGGCCCGGCCCCGAGGGCCTCGCGGACATCCCGCGACTGCCCTACGCCCCGGCCCCGCTGCCCCGCGTCGACGCCCGCACGATCGCCGTCACCTGGGCGGGACACGCCAGTTGGGTCGTGCGGATCGGCGGCCTGACGGTCCTCACCGACCCGGTCTGGTCGCGCCGCATCCTCGGCACCCCGGCCCGCATCACCCCCGTGGGCGTGCCCTGGGAGGACCTGCCCCGGGTCGACGCCGTCGTCATCAGCCACAACCACTACGACCACCTCGACGCCCCGACGCTGCGCCGACTGCCGCGCGACACCCCGGTGTTCGTCCCGGCCGGGCTCGCCCGCTGGTTCCACCGCCGCCGCTTCACCCGCGTCACGGAGCTCGACTGGTGGGAGGCGGCCGAACTCGACGGCGTCCGCTTCGACTTCGTGCCGTCCCACCACTGGTCCAAGCGCACCCTCACCGACACCTGCCACAGCCTGTGGGGCGGCTGGGTGCTCACCGACAGGGAGGGCCGGCGCGTCCACTTCGCCGGCGACACCGGCTACGGCCACTGGTTCTCGCGCATCGGCAGCCGCTACCCGGGCATCGACCTCGCGCTCCTGCCCATCGGCGCCTACGACCCGCGCTGGTGGCTCAGCGACGTGCACTGCGACCCCGAGGAAGCGGTCCGGGCCGCCCAGGACCTCGGCGCGGCCCGGATGGCACCCATGCACTGGGGCACCTTCGTGCTGTCCGCCGAACCGGTCATGGAGCCCCTCACCCGCGTGCGCGCCGCCTGGGAGAAGGCGGGCCTGCCCCGCGAGAACCTGTGGGACCTGCCGGTGGGCGGTTCCAGGATCCTCTGAGACGCGGCGCCTCTGGCATCCCGCCCGGCGCCCCGGACTACCGCGCCCGCCGCACCCGGCGCACCAGACCCGGTACCACGCTGATCAGCAGGGTCAGCCCGATCGCCGCCACCACGCCCTCCCACGGCTCGGCGAACAGCGACCCGCCCAGGATCCCGATCAGCTGGTAGGTCACCGCCCAGGCCAGGCAGGCCGGGAAGTTCCCCCGGGAGAACCTGCGCAGCGGCCACTCGGCGAGCAGGCAGGCCAGCATCACCGGGATGCGCCCCGCCGGCACCAGCCGGGACAGCACCAGCACGGCGACCCCGTGCGAGGCCAGCTTCCCCTGGGCCTGCTCCAGCCGGTCCTCCGGCGCCCGTTTGCGGATGCCCTCCAGCCACCGCGAGCCGTTCTTCGAGGTCAGTCCGCGCCGCCCCAGCCAGTACAGCGCCGCGTCCCCCAGGAACGCGGCCAGCGACGCCGTCACGAACACCATCGCCAGCGAGAACGGCGCCGTCCGGTGCAGTGCCACCACCGCCGCCGAACTCACCAGCGCCCCGGTCGGGATCACCGGCACCAGCGCCCCGGCCAGCACCAGCACGAACAGCGTCGGATACCCGATCGCCTGCTGCGTCGTCTCCGGCACCACGGACGCCGGGGTGACGGCCGACGCCGCGAGCAGGGACACCTCCGCGGGCCAGCTCACCGCGCGACCTCCGGCCGCACGCTCTGCCCGTGCTCCAGCCGGTGCACCGCCACGCCGGGCGCGTGCCGGGCGGCCATCCGCACGAACTCGTGCCCCGGCGTGTGGAACTCGTGGGGGCGCACGGCGTCCATGCCGATCGGCCAGTACGTGCCGTAGTGCACCGGCACGGCACTGCGCGGTGCGAGCCGCGCCAGCGCCTGTGCCGCACGGCCCGCGTCCAGATGCCCCTCGCCCAGGTACGGCCCCCAGCCGCCCACCGGCAGCAACGCCACCTCGACCGGCCCGACCTCCTTCGCCATCTCCTCGAACAGGCCGGTGTCCCCGGCGAAGTAGGTCCTGGACTCGCCGGATATGACATAGCCGAGGGCGGGGGAGCGGTGCGGCCCGAACGGCAGCCGGCGCCCGTCGTGCCGCGCCGGCACGGCCCGTACGACGAGGTCGCCGACCCGTGTCTCGTCGCCCGGCGCCATCTCGCCGATCCGCAGGTGCGTGAGCCGGCGCAGACCGGGCACGGCCCGGCGCGCGCCCCGGGGCACGAGCAGGCGCGTGCCGGGTTCCAGGCGCATCAGCGACGGCACGTGCAGATGGTCGGCGTGCAGGTGCGAGACCAGGGCCACGTCGGCGTGGTGCGCGGCGGGAGGCGGCAGGGCCCCGCGCCGGCGCCGCAGGTGGGCGAGCCGGCGTGCGAACAACGGGTCCGTGAGCACCCGAACGTTCGAGTCCTCCACCGTGCAGGTGGCGTGACCCCACCAGGTGATCTCCACCGGCACTTCTTTGCCTCCTTCGCGCGACTCCCCGAAGCCTACGTGCAGGAGTAGGGTCGGCGGCGAAAACGGAGGTGAGGGGGACGCCATGGGGCCGGTGCGGGTCACGGCGATCGCGAGTCTGACGCCGCTGGAGGAGCTGGACGAGGATCCCTTCCTCGTCGACTCCCGCAGCCAGCACGCGATGTGCGCCCGCTGGGCCGCCGAGCGGGGGTACGTGGTCAGCCGGGAGTTACTGGTGCGCGGGCTGCGGCCCGACCACGGTGCGCTGTGGGACGGCGTCCGGCCCGGCCACGACGTGTTCGTGGCGCCCAGCCGGCGGGTCCTGGAGAGCGCGCTCGCCTCCGTCGAGGAGTTCACCGCCGAGTGCGCCCGTCGCGGGGTGCGCGTGGAGACGGTCGGACAGGCGGAACCGGCGTACGACGCGGAGATGAAGGCGTGCGTGCACCGCCGTCTGTCGATGCCGACGGCCGGCTACGACGGGCGCTGACCACCCGGCCCGCCGGGCCTCGGCGCCCCGGCACACCGTGCGGCCGCGACCCCGCCGCCGTGCGTGAGCGCCCTCGCGGCGGGGAAGGCGAGCGGCCTCGACGGGAAGCGGCACGCGGGGGGCGAACGGGCGTCCGCGTGCGTTGAGACACTGTGACCAGGAAGCCCGTGGGCGCGGGCCGGGACGTGAGGTGGCTGGGAGTGCGGGGCGTGCGGTGGCGGAGAGCCGCCAGTCAGGTAGGGCGGAGCGTCGCCGTGTGGGCGGTCTCCACCGTCACCATGCTCGTCCTCGCCGGGATCCTGCCGGACTTCCGGCTCCGCTCGGAGGACGGGGCCAGCGCGACCGACATCGCCGTCACCGCCGCCTTCGGAGCGGGCGCCTTCGGCCTGCTGTCGGCCCTGGTGTGGCCGCTGCTCGTCCGGCTGCTGCTCCTCGTTCCCGCGCTGGTGCTCGGCCTGCTGGTGTTCTTCCTCAACGGCGCCCTGCTGCTGCTCGCCCTCAACCTGAACCCGGCCGAGCGCGGGGCCGCCGCCCCGGAGACCGCCGTCGTGGTCGCCGCGGTCATGTCGGCCGTGGCGTCGGCGACCGGCGCCGCCCTCGCCGTGCGCGACGACGAGGCCTACCGCCGCCGGCTGTACCGCCTCTCCGACCGCCGCCGCCGCCGTTCCGGACCGCCCTGCCCGTCCACTCCCGGCACGGTGTTCCTGCAACTGGACGGCGTCGGCCACGACACCCTGCTGGACGCGATCGGCAAGGGCCTGATGCCCACCGCCGCCCGCTGGATCGAGGACGGCCGCCACCGCCTCACCCCCTGGCGCACCGACTGGTCCAGCCAGACCGGCGCCAGCCAGCTCGGCATCCTGCACGGCAGCAACCACGACGTGCCGGCGTTCCGCTGGTACGAGAAGGACACCCGCGAGATCGTCGTCTGCAACCGGCCCACCAGCGCGGTCGAACTGCAGCGCCGCGCCGTGCGGTACGCGGGCCACGACGGGCTCCTAGCCGTCGACGGAGCCAGCCGGGGCAACCTGTTCAGCGGCGGAGCCGACGAGCAGGCCCTGGTGCTGTCCATCGCCGCCCGCCGCCGCAGCCGGGAGAACCGCTCCCGGGACGGCTACTTCGCCTACTTCTCCGACCCCGCCAACGCCGTGCGCACCGCCCTGTCGTTCATCGCCGAGGTGGGCCGGGAGATCGGCCAGTCCACCCGGGCCCGCCTGCGGGGGCAGCGCCCCCGGGTCTCCCGCGGAGGCCTCTACCCGCTGGTGCGGGCCTTCGCGACCGTCGTCGAACGGGACGTCGTGGTCGCCGCCGTGACCGGTGACATGCTCGCCGGCCGCACCGCCGTCTACGCCGACCTCGTGGCCTACGACGAGGTCGCCCACCACTCCGGCCCCGCGTCCCGCGACACGCAGAAGGTCCTCGAACGGCTCGACCGCGCCCTCGCCCTGATCGAGAACGTCGCCGAGCACGCCCCGCGCCCCTACCGGATCGTCGTGCTGTCCGACCACGGCCAGAGCCCCGGCGAGACGTTCCGCTCCCGCTACGGCCTCACCCTCGGCGACCTGGTGCGGGCCGGCTGCGGCATGCCCGTGCCGCGCAAGGCGGAACGCACCCGCAGCGGCGCGGAGGCCCGGACCGCCGTCCGTGCCGCGCTGCGCATCCGCGTGGAGGACGGCGGCGAGCGGCACCGCACCGAGAGCCGCGAGGAGCCGATCGTGCTGGCCTCCGGCAACCTCGGCCTGATCTCCTTCCCGGACGTGCCGCACCGGATGAGCAAGGAGGAGATCGACGCCCGCCACCCGGCGCTGCTGCCGACCCTCGCCAACCACCCCGGCATCGGCTTCCTGCTGGTGCGCAGCGAGGAGCACGGCGGAGTGATCCTCGGCGCCTACGGTGCCGAGATCCCGCTCGCCGACCTGGACCACAACCCGGGACCGCTCGCGCCGTTCGGGGAGGGCGCCGCCGACGCGGTGCGCCGGACGCACTCCTTCCCGCACGCCGCCGACATCATGGTCAACTCCTTCCACGACCCGGCCGACGGCGAAGTCCTCGCCTTCGAGGAGCAGATCGGTTCCCACGGCGGGCTCGGCGGCGCCCAGGGCAAGCCGTTCCTGCTGTCACCCGTCGCCCTGTCGGCGCCGGTGCGGCACGGTGAGGCGCTCGTCGGCGCCGAGCAGGTGCACCGGGTGCTGCGCCGCTGGCTGCGCGAGTCGAACGGGCCGCAAGTGCCCCTGCAGTCCGGCGAGGAGGAGCGCGCCGCCTGAAATCGGGCTGCGCCGCGCAGGGCCGAACGCGCACAACCTCAACCCCCTGCGCCGGCTGGACGACGACGAATGGCGCTTCGTCCTCGCCCACGAGATGCTGCACGCCGCCCTGCGCCACGGCGACCGCTGCGGCACCCGCGACCCGTACCTGTTCAACGTCGCCTGCGACTACGTCATCAACGGCTGGCTGACCGAGATGCAGATCGGCACCATGCCCGAGGGGCTGCTCCACGACCCCGCGCTGGCCGGGCTGTCCGCCGAGGAGGTCTACGACCGCATCGCGGGCGACCTGCGCCGCGCACGCCGCCTGGCCACCCTGCGCGGCAAGGGCGTCGGCGACGTGCTCGGCGCACCGCTGGGCTCACCCCGCGACTACGTCGACCTCGACGCGTTCTACCGTCGCGGTCTCGCCCAGGGCATGGACCTGCACTGTCGGCAGGAGCGGGGATTCCTGCCCGGCGGACTGGTCGAGGAGATCCGGGCGCTGTCGCATCCGCCGCTGCCCTGGGACGCGCGCCTCGCCCGCTGGTTCGACGAGTTCGTGCCCCGCCCCGAGCCGGTGCGCACCTACGCGCGCCCTTCCCGGCGTCAGGCGGCCACGCCCGGCATCCCGCGTGCCGGGCGGTACTTCCCGCCCGAGGAGGTCGCCCGCTGCACCTTCGGCGTCGTCCTGGACACCTCCGGGTCCATGGACCGCACCCTGCTCGGCAAGGCCCTGGGCGCCATCGCCTCGTTCGCCGGGGCCCGTGACGTGCCGGCCGCCCGGGTCGTGTTCTGCGACGCGGCCCCGCACGACGCCGGGTATCTGCCCGTCGGCGAGATCGCCGGCCGGGTGCGGGTGCACGGGCGCGGCGGAACCGTCCTGCAACCGGGCGTCGATCTGCTGCACCGCGCGGGCGACTTCCCGCCCGGGGGCGCCCGTGCTGATCATCACCGACGGCTGGTGCGACGTCCTGCGCGTACGCCGCGAGCACGCCTACCTGGTGCCGCAGGGAGCGCGGCTCCCGTTCAGCCCCAGGGGGCCGGTCTTCCACGTCCGTTGAGACGTGATGTGATCGGATGGGGGACACAGGACCCGCCGGACGGGCCCCCACGCGACTGTCGTACGCGAAAGGAAGAACTCGTGGCCACCACGCGCTCCGCACACACGGTCTGGGAAGGCAACCTGCTGGAGGGGAAGGGCGTCGTCACCTTCGACTCCTCCGGCGCCATCGGCGAGCAGCCGGTCACCTGGGCCTCCCGCGCCGAGGAGGCGAACGGGAAGACCAGCCCCGAGGAGCTGATCGCCGCCGCCCACTCCAGCTGCTTCTCCATGGCCTTCTCCAACATCCTGAACAAGGCCGGGACGCCGCCCACCAAGCTCGTCACCTCGGCCGACGTCTCCTTCCAGCCCGGTGAGGGCATCACCGGCATCCACCTCACCGTCGAGGGCACCGTCCCCGGCATCGACGAGGAGGCCTTCCTGGCCGCCGCCGAGGAGGCCAAGACCGGCTGCCGGGTTAGCCTGCCCCCAATGGCGCCCCCCAACACCCTGTCCCCAACGCGCGCCTGAGCACCCCGGGCTGCCGACGCGCGGGCCCGCCCGGCGGGGCGGCCCCGCGCGTCGCGGTTTCCGGGCGCTCGCCCCCTCACGCGATCTGCGACGGAGCCGTGCCGCTGCCGGCCGCAGGACACGGCTCTCAGGCCGCGGTGTGCGCCGGGGGCAGGGTCGCGCACACCGCGTCCAGGACCGTGGCGTAGGGCGTGCCGAAGGAGGTCAGGCCCGTGCGGAGGGACTCCAGGCCGTCGCGGTGGTCCGTGAGCGGTTCCGTCGTGCCCGTGCGGGCCGCCAGTTCCAGGACCGCCGGCAGGAAGTCCGGCGGCTCCTCACCCGTGGTCCGCAGGCCGTGGGCGCGGTACAGGTCCTCGGAGGGCGCCGGGGCCGCCTCCCGCCAGACGCTCAGGTACAGACTGTGGTCCCGGTGGCCGGACTCGAACACCTCGACATAGTGGGCGGCCAGCTCCCGCTGCGGGGTGAGCGCCGCGTGGTCGGCGAACTCCCGCAGCTGCGGGGCCGCTTCCCGCACCAGCGGCAGCCGGGTGCGGAAGCCGTCGTCGGGGTACATCAGGCACAGCGCCGCCGCCTGGTACAGCACCTCGAATCCGGGCATCGGACCTCCTTCGCGTGCTCCCCGTCCCCCCGACGCTAGGGGCGGGCCGCCGGGCCCACCTGCCGACGGGGCCCGTACGGGTCAGAACCCGTCCGGCGGCGCCGGGGCTCCGTACGCGGCGCGGTACTCCCGCAGCAGCTCCTCCGTGCGCCGCGTGGAACCGGCCCGGGCCGTCATGTGGTCCAGCACCTCCAGGTGCGTGGAGACCTCCTTGCGCGAGTCGAGGTACAGCGCGCCGGTCAGGTACTCGGTGAAGACCATGTCGGGCAGCTCCGGCTCGGCGAAGCGGAACAAGGAGAACGGCGCGTACGTCCCGGGGTGCGGACCGTCCCGGAACTCGGCGATCTGCAGCGTGACCCGGTCACGGGCGGCGTACTCCAGCAGCTTGTCCAGCTGCTCGCGCATCACCCGGCCGTCGACGCTCACCGGACGCCGCAGCACCGTCTCGTCCATGATCACCCACAGGTGCGGGGCGTCCGGCTGCTCCAGCAGCCGCTGCCGCTCCATGCGCAGCGACACGTGCCGCTCCACGGCCTGAGGCCCGGCGTTCGCGATGGTCCCGGTCTCCAGCACGGCCCGTGCGTACCCCTCGGTCTGCAGCAGCCCGGGCACGAAGTGCGGCTCGTACGAGCGGATGATCCGGGCCGCGCCCTCCAGGCTCACGTACAGGCTGAACCACTCCGGCAGCACGTCGTGGAACCGCTGCCACCAGCCGGGCCGGTTCGCCTCCTCGGTGAGGTCGACGAACGCCGTCACCTCGTCCTCGGCGACCCCGTACGCGGTCAGCAGGATCTGCACGTAGGGGATTTTCAGCGCGACGTCCGCGGTCTCCATGCGCCGGACCGTCGCGGGAGCGACGCGCAGCACACGCGCGGCCTCCTCCCGGCTCAGCCCCGCGGCCTCACGCAGTTCCTGCAGCCGCTTGCCCAGCACCACCTGGCCCACGGTGGGTGCGGCCCGCCGTTCGCTCACGCCACGCCTCCCCAACGCGCCCGGTCGGCGATCAGTCTGTCACGCCCGGGCCACCGGCTCCCAGAGCCGGAAGCGGAGGAGATCGACACGGCGGGGCGGGCGCCTCGCATGACCTCCGGGGTAATCGACCCGGCCCACCCGCTCCGGCATCGTCGGGCGTACCGCTCCCCGGGCCGGCGCACTCCGGCCCGGGGAGCGGCCCCAGCCGCCCCACCACGACCCGACGGAGGGTGATGCCCCATGTCCGCCATCCAGCTCGCCACGCTCGCCCGGACCACCGAACCGCAGTCCGTGCTGCGCCGCTTCCTGGCCCTGGACGCCGCGGTGACCGGCGCCAACGCCCTCGCCTATCTCGCGTTCTCCGGCCCGCTGGGGCGGTTCCTCGGCCTCGGCTCCGGCCTGCTGCTCGCCGTCGGCGCCTTCCTCGCCCTCTACGCGGCCGGCGTGGCCCTGGCCGCCGGGCACCGTCGGCCGCCCGCCGCCGGGGTGCGGGCCGTCGTCGAGGCCAACGTCGCCTGGGCGGTGCTGAGCCTGGTGGCGCCGGCACTGTGGCTGTCACCGAGCACGGCGGGCGCCGTGTGGACGGTGCTCCAGGCCCTGACCGTCGCCGGGTTCGCCGTCCTCCAGCACCTCGCGCTGAAAGCCCGTCAGGAGGCGGATGAGTGAAGGTACTTGACCGTCGCCGGGTCGGCCGGGAGCAGCGTCTCGATGGCCAGCTCGGCGACGGTCACGTCCATCGGCGTGTTGAACGTGGCGATCGAGGAGATGAACGACAGGGTCCGCCCCTCGTGTTCGATCCGCAGCGGCAGCGCGAAGTACGGCACCGGCTCCGCCGCCTCCTCGGCCGGGTCCTGTGCCGGTACGGGGTACGCGGACACCTCCTCGTACAGGGCCCGCAGCGGCTCGGAGCGGTGCAGCGCGATCTGCCGCCGCATCTGTTCCAGCAGGTGGCCGCGCCAGGCACGCAGGTTCCGGATGCGGGGCGCCAGCCCCTCGGGGTGCAGCGCGAGCCGCATCGCGTTCAGCGGCGGCTCCAGCAGGGCCGGGCCGACCCCGTCGACCAGCGCCATGACCCCCCGGTTGGCCGCCACCACGTCGTACAGCGCGTCCACCACCAGCGCCGGATACGGCTCGTAGCCGCTGATCAGCCGCTCGATGCCGCTCCGCAACGCACCCAGCGCCGGGTCGTCCAGCGGCGTCTCCGGGTAGCGGGGGGCGTAACCGGCCGCCAGCAGCAGGGCGTTGCGCTCCCGCACGGGAATGTCGAGGTGCTCGGCCAGCCGCAGCACCATCTCCTCGCTCGGCCGGGAGCGGCCCGTCTCGACGAAGCTGATGTGCCGGGCCGAGGAGTCCGCGCGCAGGGCCAGCTCCAGCTGGCTCACCCGGCGCTGTTCCCGCCAGGCCCGCAGCAGCGGGCCCACGCCCTGCCCGGCGGTGGACGCGTGAGTGGTCATGCCGCCGACCGTAGCCGAGAACCGGCCGGACCGGAGCGGCACACCCGCTGACCAGGGACTCGCGGGGTTGCGCTGTGGCAGGCTGAGAGGCGACGAGGACGCCGCAGCCAAGGGGAAGGAGCGCAGCCCATGCCCGTCGCACCGCTGTCGCAGAAGGAGATCGAGGACCGGCTGGCCGAGTTGCCGGGCTGGTCGCTCGACGGGGACCGCATCAGCCGCTCCTACCGTCTGGCCTCGCACACCGCCGCGACGGCCATGGTCGTGCACATCGCCCAGGTGCAGGAGGAACTCGACCACCACTCCGACCTGACCCTGGGCTACGACACCGTGTCCCTGTCCGTGCACACCCACAGCGCCGGCGGGGCCGTCACCGAGAAGGACTTCGCGCTCGCCCACCGAGTGGAGGACCTGGCACCCGCGCACGGGGCACACTGACCGCGTGCTGGACTACGACGAGGAAGCGGAACGCTACGACGCCTCCCGCGGCGGCGAACCCCGGGCGGCCGCCGCCGCGGAGGCGGTCCTGGGCCTCCTGCCGCCGGACACACGCGACCTCCTCGACGTCGCCTGCGGCACCGGCATCGTGACCCGCCGGCTCGCCGCCGGCCGCACGGACCTGCGGGTGACCGGTGTCGACCTCGCCGACGCCATGGCGCGCCGGGCCGCCGCCCGGCTCCCGGGTGCGGTCGTCCGGGCCGACAGCCGCCGACTGCCGTTCGGGGACGGCCGGTTCGACGCGGTGTGCAGCGTGTGGCTGCTGCACCTGGTCGACGGGCCGGCCGACGTGCGCGCCGTCATCGCCGAGTGCGCCCGGGTGCTGCGGCCCGGCGGGGTCTACGTCACGACCGTGGACAAGTCCGCCTCCCACAACGTGGGCAGCGACATCGATGTCGTCCTGGCGGCCCGTCCGCCCGGCCCGGTCCGGGACGCGGCGGCGGACGTCGAGTCCTGCGCCGCCGCCCACGGTCTGGTGCCGGCCGGAGGCGCCCGCTTCACCGGCCACGGGCAGGGCCGCAGCCCTCGCCGCACCATCGCCGACCTGCGCCGGGGATGGTTCGTCACGCTGCCGCCCGGCGACGCCCTCGCCGAGGACTTCGCCGCGCGGCTGGCCCGGCTCCCCGACCAGGACCGGCCGCGCCCCGACCCGGTGTTCGGGCTGCGGGCGTTCCGCAAGGCCGGGTGACCTCGACGACCCGGGCGGCTCCCCGCGCAGGGGAGCCGCCCGGCCGTGATGGTCCCGCGTCAGGTGCGGGACCGCGCACGCGGAGCTTCGGACGCTGCCCCGGAGGCGCGGGGCACTGCGCGACCGGCCACAGCCGGGGCCGCGGCCGCAGTGCCCGCCCCACCCGCGGAGCGTCCGGCGGGGGCTATTCGAGAAGCTCCGCGTACGAGCCCATGGCCAGGGCGATGTCCGCCTGGGCCCAGAACCGGTGATAGGTGAACGACGGCACCGCGCCGCCCGCGAGATAGCTCTCGATCTTCGACCAGGCCGGGTCGTCCTGGTAGAAGGAGCGGATCGAGTCGAAGGTCGACGACGAGTCGATCGCGTCACCGTTCGGCATCGTGCCCGTCCAGCCGCTCGGGATGTACACCGGGTCGTCGAACCGGTTGTAGTCCGCCCGGTTCTCCGGCACGGCGATGCCGAGCGCGTCCTGGTGGTTGTCCCACATGCCGTCCAGCAGCTTCTTCGCCGCCGCCGCGGCCTCCGTGTCACCGGAGCGGTCCGCGTAGTACGTCAGGGTCTTGGCGTACGCGGCCGCCACACCGACGTCGTCGGTGTAGTCGGCGACGGTCACGTGCAGCCCGCTGTTGGCGCCGGGACTGGACGCGTTCCACGTGTCGGGCTGGCCCGACCAGCGGAGCGTCGAGGGGACGCGGTAGGTGCCGTCCGGATGGAACGTGGTCTCGGACAGCGCCCAGTCGACCCACTTGTCGAGGACCGCCTTGGCCTTCGCGTCGCCCGTCTGCTGGTAGAGCTCGGCGACGCGCTCCATGGACCACGCCTGGAAGCCGAACCACTGGTTGGAGGGCGGGTCGTGGTACACGGGCTTCTCGTCGTAGTACATGCCGTAGAACGTCGACCTGCCCGCGGGCGGCGTCGCGTACCGGCCCGCCCAGCTGTTGGTCGCGCCGCCCGCGATCGCGCCCTCGTCCGACTGCAGCCAGCGGTAGAACTCCAGCTGCCGGTCCATGGACTTGGCCCAGTCCGCCGCGCCCGTAGCCGACTTGGGCTTCAGCGGCGCGTAGTTGCCCAGAGCGTAGGCCGCGAGGGGGTTCTGGTAGCCGCCGTGGGCGTGGCTGGAGCCGATCCGCCAGGCCCAGCCGGCGCTCGTGTCCGTGGCGCCGCCCCAGGCGTAGTACCAGGACATCAGGTAGAACGAGGCGTCCTTGCCGGTGCCCGCGGGACAGGCCGAGGGACCGACGCAGTTGCCGACCTTCTTGAAGTACTTGTCGAACATCGAGTAGCGCAGGTAGTCGCCCATCTTGGCGGCCTTGCCGACCGTCGCGGAGACGGCCGAGCCCTTGCCCTGCTCCTTCGCCCACAGGTCCGCCCAGTAGGCGGCCTGCACGGCCCGCGCGTCGGCGTCCGGCGCGTTGGTGAACTTCCACTGCCTGGCGTAGGAGGCGTCACCGGTGAACAGGTCGAGATAGCCGTTCCTGCCGCCGTACTTGAAGGCGTCGCAGGTCGGCTGCGGCACCGTCTCCCACACCGATTCCTGCGCGCCGCGCTGGAAGGTGTTGATGTAGGACGGGCCGGTGTCCGAGGGGCCCGCCTCGCACTTGCCGGGGGCGTTGCCGAAGCCGTAGACGTTGTCGACGTCCTGCAGCCAGTGCATGCCGTAGACGTCGTCCGTGCCGTACGCGCTCTTCAGCTCGGCCGCGATCGGGTCGGACCCGGCCGCCACACCGGAGTCGAGCCTGGCCGGGTACTCGTTCGGCGTGTCCAGCTCGGGCGCGTAGGTGGCCGGCTTGGACGGGTTGTAGAAGGAGTTGGTCGGCTGGTCGGCGTGGGTGGGGATCATGTACTTCTCCATCAGCTCCCACGCGCCGTTGAACTTGGACCAGTCACCCGTGACCTTGCCGTACATGGCCTGCAGCCACAGCAGGTAGCTGTACGCCTCCGACGTGGTCTCGTGTCCGTGGTCCGGCGCCTCGACGATCAGCGTCTCGACCGAGTGGTAGGGGATGCCCTCGGGGGAGAAGTAGCCGTTCGCCGGGTTGGTGATCTTCCCGTAGAGCTCCAGGAACCGGGCGTCGTAGACCTTCGCCGCCGCCAGCTGGGTGACGGTGACGGCGGCCTTCGCGTGGCCCGGGGCCGTCGACTCGAACACCGCCGACCCGGAACCGGAGCCCGCCGCCGTCACGGTCACCTTCTGCGCGGTGTTCCAGTTCTGCGGCGTGAAGGTCAGTGAGGCTCCGCCCGTGACCGACAGCGCCGAGTTGCCGCTCGCCCGGGCCGAGGTCACCGTCACGTTCGCGGTGGGCTGCTTCGACAGCTTCACCTCGTACGTGCCCGACTTGCCCGACTGAACGCCCAGTTGCAGGGGGGAGGCCACCACGGTCGGGCCCGAGGAGACGGTGATGCCGACCGGGGTGGAGCCGGCGGAGGCGCCCGTGCTGTCGTACGCCTTCGCCACCAGGGAGTGCCCGCCGACCGCCAGGTCGGAGACGGACAGCGTGTAGGGCGCGCTCGTGTCGGTGCCCAGCAGCGTGGTGTCGTCGTAGAACTCCACCTTGCCGATCGTGGCGCCGTCCGCGGCGGCCGCGGTCGCCGCCAGGGGGACGGCCTGGCCCTGGGTGTAGACCGCGCCCGCGGCCGGGCTGGTCAGCACGGCGATCGGCGGCTGGTGCGCCCCCGTGCAGGGGGTGCCGTTGACCGAGAAGGAGGACGGGGCGGTGTTGGTGCCGCTGTAGGAGAACTGCGCGCCGGTGGAGACGGCGGCCCCGGCGGCGACCCGGGCGTTGTGCGGGGCGTTGCGCACGGTGATGGTCTGCCCGGACTGCGACCAGGTGCCGTTCCAGCCGTTGCCCAGTTTCTGGTTGCCGGAGTACGCGTACGTCAGGGTCCAGCCGTCGATGGCGTCCGCGCCGCGGTTGGTGAGCGTCAGGTCCACGGTGAAGCCGGAGCCCCAGTCGTTCGCCTTGTAGTCCACGCTGCACCGAAGTGGCGCCGCCTGAGCGGGAGTCGACCCTGAGGAGAGCATCGTCAGCGGAAGGGCGAGAGCGGCGACCGCGGCGGTCCACAGACGCCGCACCGCTCTCCCTCTCCGGGGTGGGGGATGCATGATGCCGGTTCCTCCTTGCGGCTCGGAGAAGTCACGTCCTGAACCAGTGGGAGCGCTCCCATAGTGCGGACCGGTCAGGTACCGGTCAAGGTTCGCGAAGAGTCGAAAACATTCGACGGGCCGGACCAGGTGAGATGCGCGGCACCGGCAGGGGAGGTCAGGGCCCTGTTTGACGAAAGTCGGCAACTCCCCTGTCCTTCGGCGGGAGTTGCCGCTACCTTCCATGACACCAGTGGGAGCGATTCCATCAGTCGGCACCCGTGTCACCGGGTGCCCGAGCTGCAAGGAGTCGCTCATGCGACACCCCCCGCGTTCAGTACTTCGAGCCACCACCGGCGACATCGCCCGTGCGTGGTGGCCGTCCGCTGCCCAGGCGCCGGGCTCGTAGGACGCCGCGCCGGTCCCGCATGCCCGCGGACACCTCGGCGCGCACCACGCACACCTGCGGACTCCGCAGCCACTCAGGGACACCGCAGGCACGCAGCGAAACCGCACGCACCCAGGGAAACCGCACGCACCCCACGGAAGAGGAACCCCCACTCATGAGCCGTACCAGAACCGCGTTACTCGCCGCCACGGCCCTGGTCGCCGGAGCGACCGGCACCGCCTTCGCCGTCGACCCGGGCGGCGCCGGCGCCGCCGCCGTCCCCTGCACGGTCGACTACACGATCCAGAACCAGTGGAGCACCGGCTTCACCGCCGCCGTCACCGTCACCAACCACAGCGCGGCCAAGTCGTCCTGGTCGCTGAAGTGGTCCTACGCCGGAAACCAGAAGGTCGCCGGCGGCTGGAACGCCCGGATCAGCCAGAGCGGCACCGCCGTCACCGCCGCCAACGAGAGCTACAACGCCCAGCTGGCCACCGGCGGTTCGGTCAGCTTCGGCTTCCAGGGCACCTACAGCGGCAGCAACGCGATCCCCGCCACCTTCACCCTCGACGGCGTCACCTGCAACGTCGACGGCGGCGGTCCCGGTGGCCCCACCGACCCGCCGGACCCGGGCGGCCCCTCCGGCCGGGTGAACAACCCCTACGAGGGCGCCAAGGTCTACGTCAACCCGGAGTGGTCCGCGAAGGCCGCCGCGGAACCGGGCGGCAGCCGGGTCGCCAACCAGCCCACCGGCGTCTGGCTGGACCGGATCGCCGCCATCGAGGGCGTCAACGGCGGCATGGGCCTGCGCGACCACCTCGACGAGGCCCTGCGCCAGAAGGGCTCCGGCGAACTCGTCGTCCAGCTGGTCATCTACAACCTGCCCGGCCGTGACTGCGCCGCCCTCGCCTCCAACGGCGAACTCAAGGCCGATGAGATCGGCCGGTACAAGACCGAGTACATCGACCCGATCAAGGCCGTGCTGGCGGACTCCAAGTACGCCTCGCTGCGGATCGTCACCACCGTCGAGATCGACTCGCTGCCGAACCTCGTCACCAACACCGGCAGCCGCCCGACGGCCACCCCGCAGTGCGACGTGATGAAGGCCAACGGCAACTACGTCAAGGGCGTCGGCTACGCGCTCAACAAGCTCGGCGACGTGCCGAACGTGTACAACTACGTCGACGCCGGCCACCACGGCTGGATCGGCTGGGACGACAACTTCGGTGCGTCGGCCACCCTGTTCAAGGAGGCGGCCACCGCCGAGGGCGCCACCGTGAACGACGTCCACGGCTTCATCACCAACACGGCGAACTACAGCGCCCTGAAGGAGGAGAACTTCGCCATCGGCGACAGCGTGGCCGGCAAGTCCGTCCGCGAGTCGAAGTGGGTCGACTGGAACCGCTACACCGACGAGCTGTCCTTCGCCCAGGCCTTCCGCAACCAGCTCGTGTCGGTCGGCTTCCCCTCCGGCATCGGCATGCTGATCGACACCTCCCGCAACGGCTGGGGCGGCAGCGCACGGCCCGCCGGCCCCGGCCCGCAGACCTCCGTCGACGCCTACGTCGACGGCGGCCGCTACGACCGCCGCATCCACCTGGGCAACTGGTGCAACCAGGCGGGAGCGGGCCTCGGCGAACGCCCGCAGGCCGCCCCGGCCGCCGGGATCGACGCCTACGTGTGGATGAAGCCGCCGGGGGAGTCCGACGGGTCGAGCAAGGCCGTCCCGAACGACGAGGGCAAGGGCTTCGACCGCATGTGCGACCCCACGTACACGGGCAATCCGCGCAACAACAACAGCATGTCCGGTGCCCTGCCGGACGCGCCGGTGTCCGGGCACTGGTTCTCCGCCCAGTTCCGGCAACTGATGCAGAACGCCTACCCGCCGCTGTCCTGACCGCCTGAGGGCCCGTCCGCACGGGTCCGCCGGGCCTTCAGGCCCGGCGGACCCCTGCAGGACTTTTGCGAAGGCGGCAACATCGGTGGCCTTCTCGCGGTGCGTCGGCGCACGCTGGTCGCATCCGAGCGAGAGGCTGAGCACCATGGCGCACCGGCACGACCCCCACCACGAGCACGAGCACACGCCCGGGCAGGGCCATCACCACGGCCACACGGACGTGGACTGGGCCGAGATGGGCCCGCTGCTCGAGTCCTCGGCCGAACTCTTCGCGTCCCTCTACGAGCGGGCGCTGGGCTGGCTGGCGCAGGAGGTGACCGAACCGGGGCTGATCGTGGACGCGGGCAGCGGGCCGGGTGTCGTGGCGTGCCTGTTCGCGGAGACGTTCCCGGGCGCGCGGATCGTCGCGGTGGACGGCTCGCAGCCGCTGCTGGAGCGGGCCCGGGCCCGGGCCGAGCGGCTCGGGGTCGCGGACCGCTTCAGCACGATCACCGGTGAACTTCCCGACGTACTCGGCGAGTTGGACTACCCGGCGGATCTGCTCTGGGCGAGCCGCAGCCTGCATCACCTCGGTGACCAGCGTGCCGCGCTCGCCGCGTTCGCGGCGCGGCTGGCGCCCGGCGGGACGCTGGCCCTCATGGAGGGCGGGCTGCCCCCGCGGTTCCTGCCGCGCGACATCGGCATGGGCCGGCCCGGGCTCCAGGCGCGGATCGACGCGGTGCAGGCCGAGTGGTTCACCCGGATGCGCACCGACCTGCCCGGTCACGTGGCCGAGACGGAGGACTGGCCGGCCCTGCTGTCGGCCGCGGGCCTGAAGCACACCAGGACCCACAGCTTCCTGCTGGACCTCCCGGCGCCCGCACCGGACCGGGTCCGCGCCTACGTCGCGGCCACCCTGTCGCACATGCGCGACAAGCTCGCCGAGGGGCTGGACGCCGAGGACCTCGCGACCGTCGACCGCCTCCTCGACCCCGACGACGAGGCGAGCCTGCACCGCCGCCCGGACGTGTTCGTCCTGGAGGCCCACACGGTCCACACGGCGGTCCGGCCGGGATAGCACCCGGGCACGTCGACGCCCCTTGACTTCGAGAGCGCTTCAACTGATGGACTCCCCGGCACCTACCACCCGCTCCACTCACAGGGGGAATCCATGTCCGAGTCCCAGGTCGCGCTCATCACCGGTGGCGGCAGCGGCATCGGCGCCGCGGTCGCACGGCAACTGCTGGACGCCGGACACCGGGTCGCCGTCACCGGGCGGGGAGAGGAGCGCCTGCGCGACTTCGCCGAGGAGCTGGGGCGGCCCGAGGGGCTGCTGACCCTCACCGGTGACACCGCCGTGTACGAGGACGTCCGGGCGGCCGTCGACACCACCCTGAAGGCGTTCGGCCGGCTCGACACGGTCGTCGCCAACGCCGGGTCCGCCACCCACGACACGGTCGCCGAGGGCGACCCGGCGGGCTGGAGGGACATGGTGCTGACCAATGTCCTCGGCCCGGCGCTGCTGATCCGGGCGTCCGTCGGCGCGCTGAGGGAGACGCGCGGCCGGATCGTGCTGATCGGCAGCGTGGCCGGGTTCGTGAACACCCCCGGCAACCTCTACGGCGCCACGAAGTACGCGGTGACCGGACTGGCCGAGAACACCCGCCGCCAGGTCACCGAGTGGGGCGTGGGCGTCACCCTGGTCGCGCCCGGCCGGACGGAGACCCCCTTCTGGGACTCCTACGGCAGCCTCCCGCCCGGCCACCTCCTCACCGCCGGCCAGATCGCCGACTCGGTGGTCTGGGCGATCGGGCAGCCGGCCGGTGTCGACGTCAACACGATCGTCGTACGGCCGCTGGGCCAGCCCGTCTGAGCGGGCCCGGCCGGGCCCTGCCGCCGGTGCGCAACCGGCAGCGCCCCGGTCCGCGAGCCGCGAGGGCTCCGGGCCGGGGCGCCGCGCGTCGCGCGGGACGCCGCTCAGGCGTCGTTGAACTCCGCCGGGTGCGGGCCGAGGCGGCGGTCCTCGTTCAGGGCGCTGATGGCCGCCAGGTCCTCGTCGTCGAGGCTGAAGTCGAAGACGTCGATGTTCTCCTTGATCCGCGCCGGTGTCACGGACTTCGGGATCACCACGTTGCCCAGCTGGAGGTGCCAGCGCAGCACGACCTGGGCAGGGGTGCGGCCGTGCTTGCGGGCGATGGCCACGACCGCCGGGACCTCCAGCAGGCCCTTGCCCTGGCCCAGCGGCGACCAGGCCTCCGTGGCGATGCCGTGCTCCGCGTGGTACTCACGGGCGGCCTGCTGCTGCAAGTGCGGGTGCAGCTCGATCTGGTTCACCGCGGGGACGACCGACGTCTCGCCGATCAGCGTCTCGAGGTGCTCCGGAAGGAAGTTCGAGACGCCGATGGCCTTGATCCGGCCGTCGGCGTGCAGCTTCTCGAACGCCTTGTAGGTGTCGACGTACAGACCCCGCTCCGGCGTCGGCCAGTGGATCAGGTACAGGTCGACGTGGTCCAGGCCGAGCTTCTCCAGCGACGCGTCGAAGGCGCGCAGGGTGGAGTCGTATCCCTGGTCGGCGTTCCAGAGCTTGGTCGTGACGAAGAGTTCCTCACGGGGGACGCCGGACGCGGCGATGGCCTTGCCGGTGCCCTCCTCGTTGCCGTAGATCGCCGCTGTGTCGATGCTGCGGTACCCGGCCTCCAGCGCCGTCGCGACGGCCGTCTCGGCCTCGTCGTCCGGCACCTGCCAGACGCCGAAGCCCAGCTGGGGCATCTCGACGCCGTTGTTCAGGATGATCGGGGGGACCTTGCTCACGAGCTCTCGATCCTTCGGTGTGTGGTCAGGTGTGCTCCCATCGTCAACGATCACGAGCCGTGATGCATTCCTGACGGGAGAATTCCGAAGCGACGGATGCCCCGTACGGCAGCGGTCACGCCCGGTACAGCGCCTCGACCTCGTTCTCGTAGGCCTTCTCGATCGCCCTGCGCTTGAGCTTCAGCGAGGGCGTCAGCAGCCCGTGCTCCTCCGTGAACGGCTGGGCCAGGATGCGGAAGGTGCGGATGGACTCCGCCTGCGAGACCAGCGTGTTGGCGGCCACGACCGCGCGCCGCACCTCCGTCTCCAGGTCCTCGTCGCGCACCAGCTCCGCCGGGGACAGCCGCGGCTTGTTCCGCATCGCCAGCCAGTGCTCGACGGCCTCCTGGTCGAGGGTCACCAGGGCGGCGATGTAGGGGCGGTCGTTGCCGACGACGATGCACTGGTTGACCAGCGGGTGGTCCCGGACCCGCTCCTCCAGCACGCCGGGTGAGACGCTCTTGCCGCCGGAGGTGACCAGGATCTCCTTCTTGCGGCCGGTGATGGTGAGGTAGCCGTCCTCGTCGAGCACACCGAGGTCGCCGGTGGCCAGCCAGCCGTCGTGCAGGGTCTCGTCGGTGGCCTTGGAGTTGTTCAGGTAGCCCTGGAAGACGTTGTCGCCGCGCAGCCAGATCTCACCGTCGTCCGCGATGTGGACGGTCATGCCCGGGATGGGCCGGCCGACCGTGCCGAAGCGGGTGCGCCCGGGCGGGTTGGCCGTCGCGGCCGCCGTGGACTCGGTGAGCCCGTAGCCCTCGTAGATGTGCACGCCCGCGCCGGCGAAGAACAGCCCCAGGCGCCGGTCCATCGCCGAGCCGCCGGACATGGCGTGCTTGATGCGGCCGCCCATCGCCGCGCGGATCTTGGCGTAGACGAGCTTGTCGAACAGCTGGTGCTGCATGCGCAGCCCGGCGGAGGGGCCCGGGCCGGTGCCCCAGGCCTTCGCCTCCATGGCGTCGGCGTACTTGATGGCGATGTCCACGGCCTTCTCGAAGGGCCCGGAGCGGCCCTCCTTCTCGGCCTTGCGGCGGGCCGCGTTGAACACCTTCTCGAAGATGTACGGCACGGCCAGGAAGAACGTCGGTCTGAAGGCCGCGAGGTCCGGCAGCAGGGCCGCCGCGTTCAGCTGCGGCTGGTGGCCGAACTTCACCTTCCCGCGGATCCCGGCGACCTGCACCATCCGCCCGAAGACGTGCGCGAGCGGCAGGAACAGCAGGGTGGTGGCCTCGTCGCCGCGCCTGGAGTGGAACACCGGCTCCCAGCGCTCGATGACGGTGTCCGCCTCGTACATGAAGTTGCCGTGCGTGAGGAGGCAGCCCTTGGGCCGGCCGGTGGTGCCCGAGGTGTAGATGATGGTCGCCACGGAGTCGGGCGTGACGGCCTGGCGGTGGCGGTGCACCACCTCGTCGTCGAGGTGGGCCCCGGCGTCGTACAGCTCGTGCACCGCGCCCGCGTCGAGCTGCCACAGCCGGCGCAGCTGCGGCAGCCGGTCGATGACGGTGGCGATCGTCATGGCGTGGTCCTCGTGCTCCACGACCGCGGCCGTCACCTCGGCGTCGTACAGCATCCAGAAGCACTGCTCGGCCGAGGACGTCGGGTACACCGGCACCACCTGGGCGCCGACGGTCCACAGCGCGTAGTCGAACAGGGTCCACTCGTAGCGGGTGCGGGACATGATCGCCACGCGGTCGCCGAACCGGATGCCGCTCGCGAGCAGTCCCTTGGCCAGGGCGAGCACCTCGTCGCGGAACTCGGCGCTCGTGACGTCCCGCCACTGCCCGGTGTCGTCCTTGCGGCCCAGCGCGACGTGCTGCGGGTCCTCCTCGGCATAGCGGAAGACCACGTCGGCCAGACCGCCCACCGGAGGTGCCGACGCCGACGGAGGGTTGGTGAACTCGCGCAAACCCCGCTCCCGCTCCTCAGCGCTTCGGTTGGGTGACGCCCCGCACAGCGCCGTGAAAGCTACCCCACGCGACCGGGGCACGGGAGGGGGCGGAAGGTGAGCAGGGCTCTCGTCCCCGCTGGTCAGCGGGGGAAAATGCGCTCACATGGGGAAGGGTCGGACACATTCCTGACGGTTGAGTAAGTTTCGGTGCCGTAATCTCCACCGAATCTGTACGACCCGCCGGCCGGCCGGTGCGGCACCGGAAAGGTGTCTCTTCTGTCAGCGCACCGCAGGCGCGTAACGTCACTGCGCACGCCGGATTCCGCCCGCGTCCGGGTCACAGGCCCTTGCGCCCGCTGCGGCGCAGCCGGTCCCCGCCCGACAGCAGCGCCGCCGCCAGGGCGTCGGCCGCGCCCTGGGCGGACGGCCCGCGACGGCCGTGGACCACGACGAAGTCGACCTGCCCCAGCTCCGGCAGTCCGGCCCGCTCCGGCACCCGGACCAGCCCCGGCGGGATCAGCCCCCGCGAGTGGGCCATCACGCCCAGCCCCGCCCGGGCCGCCGCGAGGAGACCGTTGAGGCTGCCGCTGGTGCACACCACGCGCCACTGCCGGCCCTGCCGCTCCAGGGCCTCCAGGGCCAGCGCGCGGGTGATGCCGGGCGGCGGGTAGACGATCAGCGGCACCGGCCGGCCGGGGTCGAGCCGCAGGCCCTCCGCGCCGATCCACACCAGCCGGTCCTGCCGCACCAGCTCGCCCCGCGGGTCCTCGGGCCGCCGCTTGGCCAGGACGAGGTCCAGCTTCCCGGCCGCCAGCTGCTCGTGCAGCGTGCCCGACAGCTCGACCGTCAGCTCCAGGTCGACCTCCGGATGCTCGTGCCGGAAGGCCTCGAGGATCTCCGGCAGCCGGGTCAGCACGAAGTCCTCCGAGGCGCCGAAGCGCAGCCGCCCGCGCAACCGGGTGCCGGTGAAGAAGGCCGTCGCCTGCTCGTGCACCTCCAGGATGCGGCGGGCGAAGCCGAGCATCGCCTCGCCGTCCTCGGTCAGCTCCACCGAGTGGGTGTCCCGGCTGAACAGGGTCCGCCCGGCGGCGTCCTCCAGCCGCCGTACGTGCTGGCTGACGGTCGACTGGCGCAGCCCGAGCCGCCGCGCGGCCCGGGTGAAGCTCAGCGTCTGCGCCACCGACAGGAACGTGCGCAGATGGGCGGGGTCGTACACGCCCCCACGTTATCGCGGATCGCGATAGCAGTGAGTGCGGCGTACGGGATTCCCGATCGCCGCACCACGGAGCAGGATGGAAGGGGGCCCGTCCGGGCCCCGCACCGAAGCACCGCAGCAGCACGAGCAAGTGGAGCACCGTGAAACGCCTGCACCGGCCCCGTCGGCTGCCGATCGACCCGTACATCCTGCTGCTCCTCGCGACGGTGGGCCTCGCCGCCCTGCTCCCGGCGCGCGGGACGGCCGCCGAGGCGGCCTCCTGGGCCTCCACGACGGCCGTCGCCCTGCTGTTCTTCCTGTACGGCGCTCGGCTGTCCACCCGGCAGGCGCTCGACGGGCTGCGGCACTGGCGGCTCCACGTCACCGTGCTGGCCTGCACCTTCGCCGTCTTCCCGCTGCTCGGCCTGGCGGCCCGGGGCCTGGTGCCGGTGATCCTCACGCACCCCCTCTACCAGGGCCTGCTCTTCCTCACCCTCGTGCCGTCGACCGTCCAGTCCTCCATCGCGTTCACCTCCATCGCCCGCGGCAACGTGCCCGCCGCGATCTGCGCCGGTTCGTTCTCCTCCCTCGTCGGGATCGTCGCCACCCCGCTGCTCGCCGCCTCACTGCTCGGCAGCAGCACTGGCTTCTCCACCGACTCGCTGCTGAAGATCGTGCTGCAGCTGCTCGTGCCGTTCCTCGCCGGACAGGTGCTGCGCCGCTGGATCGGCGGGTTCGTCACCCGTCACAAGAAGGTCCTGTCCCTGGTCGACCGCGGCTCGATCCTGCTCGTCGTCTACACCGCGTTCAGCCAGGGCATGGTGCAGGGCATCTGGCACCAGGTCAGCCCCGCGCGGCTGGGCGGGCTGTTCGCCGTCGAGGCGGTGATCCTCGCCGTGATGCTCGCGCTGACCTGGTACGGCGGCAAGGCGCTGCGCTTCGGCCGGGCCGACCGGATCGCCCTGCAGTTCGCCGGCTCCAAGAAGTCCCTGGCGGCCGGACTGCCCATGGCGAGCGTCCTGTTCGGCGCGCAGGCCGCCCTCGCGGTGCTGCCGCTGATGCTGTTCCACCAGATGCAGCTGATCGTGTGCGCGGTGATCGCCAAGCGGCGTGCACGGGACCCGGAGGCGCAGCTCAGCGCGGCGGAGCCAGCCGCAGCGTCACGAAGCGCGGTCGGTACAGGGACACGTTCCGGCTGAGCCGGTCCGCCGCGTCCGCGAGGTCCAGCCAGTTGACGTCGTAGCTCAGGACCAGCCGCCCGGCGTCGCTCAGCACCGGGTGCGCCTGCGGGTTGTAGGCCGCGACCCCGCCCTGCGGCAGCGGAGGGGTGAACTCCTTCGCCGGGCCGTGCCACGGCCCCTCCGGCGAGCAGGCCCAGTAGGAGGCCACCGTGGTCAGGCCCTTCGCCCCGGTGGCCATCGTGAACAGCACGTACGTCCCGTCGTCCTGCACCACCGAGAACGCGCTGCCCACGCCCTTGCGCCGCCCGTCCCCGAGCACCGGACGCGGCCGCGCCGCGGGCACCCAGTCGGCGCCGCTCCAGTACTCCCAGGCCGCCGGGTCGGCGAGGGCGCCCCGCGGCACCCGGGCCACGTAGGCGTGCGAGGCGGGGCGGGCGGCGGGCCGGCCGTCGTCGCCGCCGTAGACGTACGTCCAGCCGTCCCGCGCCACCAGGGTCGTGCCGAACAGCACCCGCCGGGACGGATCCGGCACACCGCTCTGGTCCAGCACCTCGACGACCGACTCCAGCTGAAGCCGCGGCAGCGACAGCGTGGCGACCTCGGTGGCGGTCGGGACGCCGTAGATCCAGGGGGCCTGGCCGGTCGTGCGCACCCACAGCAGCACCCGGACCACCTGCTCGGCGGAGCCGGGGGAGCGGGGCTCCACGCGGGCGGCGACCGGCCAGCGCCACCGGCCGGGTGAGGGGTCGGCGAACAGCGGGGCCGGCAGGGTCGACTCGAGTCGCCCGTCGCGCATCAGCACCGCCGAGTTGCGCACCATCGGCGCGTTCGCGTCCCGCCAGGCGACGGGCTCCCCGACGGGGTTGGGCGGGCCGTGCACCCGGCCCAGGTAGGTGTCCGAGAACAGCCACAGCACCCGGCCGTCGGGCAGCCGCACCGAGTGGGTGCCGTCGGCGCCGGTCCAGTCGTCGGTGCGCACGGCGTCGTCGCCGTAGCGGGCGAACTCGCCGGTGAGGCCGTCGTCCACCCGCCAGGAGGCGACGGTCCTGGCCCGGCAGGCCGCGTCGTCCGGGCCGTCGTCCTCCGGCAGGGCGACGAGCAGCGCGGCGCCGAGCACCAGGGCCAGCAGGACGCCGATCCCGGTGCCCGTGCGCTGCCGTGCTCGTGCTGCGTCCGTGTCGTCCGGCACGTCGCGTGACGTTAGTTGCTCCCGCTCACCCGGTCCATGGGCAGGTGCAGCACGGTGCCCCGGGAGGCCGCGCCCGCGGCGCCGGAGGCCAACTCCCGGTCGGACAGCGCCCGGTTCCACACCCGGACGTCGTCGACGGCCCCGGTGAGGAACGCGCGGCTGTCCATGCGCTGGCCGATGTGCACCCCGAACGGGGAGTTGCGGCTGACCGAGCCCGGTACGTCGGCGGTGGTGCGGGCGTCGCCGTCGAGGAAGAGGGTCAGTCGCCCGCCGCCGCGGCGCAGCGCCAGGTGGTGCCAGCGGCCGTCGTTGCGGGCGCCTGCGGCCGACACCGAGGCCGTCCGGACGGTGGTGGCTCCCGAGCGGGTGGTGATCAGCGCCCGGACTCGGTCGCCCGCCGGTTCCCCGCGCAGCCACACCTGGGGCTGGGCGCCGCCGGTGCCGCCCATCCACAGGAACGGCTGCTCCCCGGCCGCCGCCGTGTAGCGGAAGTGCAGCGAGGCGGTGAAGTCGCCCTCGCCGAGGGCCAGTCGCGCGCGATGGGGCAGCCGGACGGCGTCGTCGGCACCGTCGAAGGACAGGGCGCCGCCGCGCACCCCGCCGGTCCGCCGGGCACCGCCCAGGACGGCCGCCGCGGCGGCGCCCGGTGCCGTGTCGGGGGTGGTGGGGTCGGCGCCCCTGCGGGGCGCCGGCCAGTCCTCCGTGAAGCGCGCGAACCGGATCTCGTCGCGGGCGTCGGCCGCGCCGCCCTCGTACAGCAGGCCCACCGTCCGGTCGTCGACCGCCGCCATGTCGGAGTAGCCGGACCAGTCCCGCGTGACGAGCGTGCCGCGGTCCACGCTCTCCCAGGTGCGTCCACCGTCGTAGGAGGAGCGGACCATCATCGTGCGGCGGCGGTCGGGGTCGGCCGGCGCGGACAGCAGCAACCGGTCGCCCAGGCGCAGGGTCGCACCCTGGACCTGCGGTGTGTAGAGGTCCGGGAGGGCGCGGAAGGGGGCGGCGAAGGTGTCGCCGCCGTCGGCACTCAGGGCCTGGGAGCGGTGGCCGGCATCGGTGCCGTCCTGCTCGCGGCCGCTCACCAGGACGGCCCCGTCGGCCCGTTCGGTGAGCGTCATCTCCGACGGCTTCTGCCGGAACGCACCGTCCGGCGCGGCCGGCCAGGTGTCCGTGGCGCCGATCCTCCAGTGCTCGCCACCGTCGTCGCTGACGATCAGCGCGGCGTGGTTGGCGGTGACGCGGGAGCCGTCCCACGTCTCGGCGTTGACGCCGAGCACGAGCCGGCCGGCGTGCGCGCCGCGGGTCAGCTGGATGCCGTGCACGGGTCCGGTGGCGTACCAGGCGTTCCACCGCGCGGGCCGGATCTGCCCGCTCAGGTCGCGCGGCCTCGACCAGGTCCGCCCGTCGTCGTCGCTGTACTGCACGTGCGGGGTGCGGTCGCAGGGTGTGGCGCAGGTGCCGGCGTCGCCGCGCCCGCTGTTGTACGTCTGGGCCAGCAGGATCCGGCCGGTGCGGCGGTCCACGACCGGCGTCGGGTTGCCGTGCGTGTCGCCCGCGCCCTCGGTGACGACCCGCAGCGGGCCCCAGGTGCGGCCGCCGTCGGTGGAACGCTTCACGACGATGTCGATGTCGGCGGCGTCACCGCAGTTGAGCACCCGGCCCTCGGCGAAGGCCAGCAGCGTGCCGCGGGGGGTGCGCACGATCGCGGGGATGCGGAAGCAGGCGTATCCCGGGTCCCGGCCGGCCTTGAACAGGACCCGCTGCGTGAATTCCGGCTCGGGGGCGGCCGGCCGGCCCTGGGCCGGACCGGCGGGCAGGATCAGCGCCCCGGCCGCGACCACGGCGGTGAGGGCGGAACCGAGCGGGGAACGAAGGCGTGACGGCATGGGGCGACCTGTCCTTGAGGAGTGCGCCGGCCGGACGAGCGGGACCGGACCCGAGGACGTCCGCCCGGTCACCCGGAACGGCGTTCCCCTGCCCGGCCCGCGGGTCGCGGACGGTGCGTGGCTTCGCTGATCCCCCCGGAACGCGGGTCAGGGAACGAGGACGACCTTGCCCAGGTTGGACCGGCCCTCGATCTCGCCGTGCGCCTTCGCCGCGTCCTCCAGGGCGAACTGCCCGTGCACGACGGGCCGGACCTCGCCGGCCGCGAACAGCCGCCACAGCTCCCGGCGCCACTGCTCGTACAGCTCGGGCCTGCCGCGGGCGACCCGGGCCGTCTGGAAGCCGATGACCGACTTCGCGCCCACGAGCAGGTCGTACGCCTGGATGGCGCCGCCCCCCGAGCTGTACGCCACCAGCCGCCCCTCGGGGACGAGCGCGTGCAGGGCCCGGGTGAGCAACTCCCCGCCGACGGCGTCCAGGACGTAGTCGACGGGGGTGCCCCAGCTGGCGTCACCGTAGGAGATGACGTGGTCGGCGCCGAGGCCGCGCACGAAGTCGGCCTTGCCCGGGTCGGAGACGGCGCCCACGACGCGTCCCGCGCCGCGTGTCCTGGCCAGTTGCACGGCCAGATGGCCGACCCCGCTCGCGGCGGCCGTGACCAGCACCGCCTCACCGGGCTCGGGGCGCGCCGCCTCCAGGGCGCCGAGGGCCACCAGACCGCTGCGGACCAGGGCCACCGCGTCGACCGCGCCCGCCTCGTCCGGGACCGGGGAGGCCATCGCCTCGTGGAGCAGCGCGTGGTCGGCGTAGCCGTGGCCGAGGCAGAGTCCCGTCACGCGGTCACCGGTGGCGAAGTCGGAGACACCCGCGCCGACGGCCGTGACCACCCCGGCGATCTCCCCGCCCAGCGGGACGGGTTCCGCGGCCTCGGCGACCTTGCGGACGACCGGGAGCGTCACGCCGACGGCCTCCGTGCGCACGAGCAGCTCCCCGGGGCCCGGCTCGGGGAGCGGCGCCTCCTCGACGTACAGGGGACCGCCTGGACAGTCGTAGCGGACGCGGCGCATCACACCTCCGGAACCGTTGGTGGGCCCAACGAAATCGTTGGGGAGCCCAACGGTATCGGAGGATCATAGGAACACCCAACGATTACCTGGTTAGGCTGCGCCCATGTCGGAAGCCCCCCTGCCCGCGATCCGCTCCCTGCCCAGCTGGCTGCTGGGCCGTGCCGCCGCCCGCGGGCGGACCCTGGTGGCCGAGGCGCTGGCCGCCGAGGACATGCGGATGTGGCACCACGTGGTGCTCTCCGCCGTCCACGACCTCGCCCCCGTCGCGCAGGCCGATCTGGGCCGGGCGGTCCGCCTCGACCCCAAGGACCTCGTCGGCGTCCTCGACGACCTGCAGGCGGCCGCCCTGGTGGTGCGCGAACCCGACCCGAAGGACCGCCGCAAGAACGCCGTGTCGCTCACCGCGGCGGGAGGCAGGTTGCTGGAGCGCTGCGAGGAGGCGGCCCGCGCCGCCAACGACGAGCTCCTCGCGCCGCTGTCGCAGGCCGAACGGGAGCAGTTCACCGGCATGCTGCGGCGGATATCCGGCATCGCCGGCTGAGGCGGACGGGCCGAGACGGGGCCCCTGCGGCGCAGGGGGCGCTCCCCGCCGGTCGGGGCCCCGCCGCCGTGTAGCGGAGGGGGCCGGTCTCAACCCTGGGCGGCCGCGGTCCGCACGGCGATACGGCCCTCACCCGCGTACACGTTCATGGAGGCGCCCCGCAGGAACCCCACCAGCGTCAGGCCCGTCTCGGCGGCCAGGTCCACCGCCAGGGAGGACGGCGCGGACACGGCGGCCAGCACCGGGATGCCGGCCATCACGGCCTTCTGCGCCAGTTCGAAGGAGGCCCGGCCCGACACCAGCAGGACCGCCCGCGACAGCGGCAGCCGCCCGTCCTGCAGCGCGCGGCCGACCAGTTTGTCGACCGCGTTGTGCCGGCCCACGTCCTCCCGGACGTCGAGCAGCTCGCCCTCCTCGGAGAACAGCGCGGCCGCGTGCAGCCCGCCGGTCCGGTCGAAGACCCGCTGGGCCGCGCGCAGCCGGTCGGGCAGGCTCGCCAGCAGCTCGGGCGTCACCCGCACCGGGGGAGTGTCGGCGATCGGCCAGCGGGCCGTCGTGCGGACGGCGTCCAGCGACGCCTTGCCGCACAGGCCGCACGACGAGGTGGTGTAGACGTTGCGCTCCAGCGTGATGTCCGGGACCACCACACCGGGGGCCGTCGACACGTCGACCACGTTGTAGGTGTTCGAGCCGTCGGCCGTCGCCCCGGCGCAGTACACGATGTTCCGCAGGTCCTGCCGCCCGGCCAGCACGCCCTCGCTGACCAGGAACCCGGCGGCCAGCGCGAAGTCGTCCCCGGGCGTGCGCATGGTGATGGCCAGGGGCTTGCCGTTCAGCCGGATCTCCAGCGGTTCCTCGGCGACGAGCGTGTCGGGCCGGCTGGAGACCGCCCCGTCCCGGATGCGGAGCACCTTGCGTCGTTCCGTGACTCGTCCCATGTCCAGATCAGTCCCGGTTCTGTACGTGCTGGTAGCCGAAGCGGCCCTTGATGCAGAGATTGCCGTGGGTCACCGGGTTGTCGTGCGGCGAGGTGACCTTGACGATCTCATTGTCCTGTACGTGCAGCGTCAGGTTGCAGCCCACTCCGCAGTACGCGCACACCGTGGTCGTCTCCGTCTGCCGCGACGGGTCCCATGTACCCGCCGCGCGCATGTCGAACTCGGACTTGGGGGAAAGTGCGCCCGTGGGGCACACCTCGACGCAGTTCCCGCAGTACACGCACGCCGAGTCGGTCAGCGGCGCGTCGTGCTCCACGGCGATCCGCGCGTCGAAGCCGCGCCCGGCGACCGCGATCGCGAAGGTGTTCTGCCACTGCTCGCCGCAGGCGTCGACGCACTTGTAGCAGAGGATGCACTTGCCGTAGTCCCGGACGTACAGGTCGTTGTCGATCCGCGGTTCCTCGTCCAGGCGGGCCGCGTCCGGGCCGAAGCGGTCCGGTTTCGCCTCGTACTCCTTCAGCCACCCGGCCACCCCGGGAGTCGTCGACAGGTCGACGGAGGACGCGAGCAGCTCCAGGACGACCTTGCGGCTGTGCCGGGCGCGCTCGGTGTCGGTGCGCACCCGCATGCCCGGCTCGGCCTTGCGGGAGCAGGCGGGGACGAGGGTGCGGGCGCCCTCCACCTCCACGACGCACACCCGGCAGGCGTTCTTCGGCCGCAGGGTGTCGCCCTCGCACAGGGTCGGCACGTCCGTGCCCGCCGCCCGGCACGCGTCCAGGATCGTCGAGCCCTCCGGGACCCGGGCCTCCTGCCCGTCCAGGGTGAACTCCAGCATCCGGCGCGGGATCCCCAGCGGTGTCACGGTCATTCGTACGCCCCCAGACGGTCGATGGCGGATTCCACGGCGTTCCACGCGGTCTGCCCCAGACCGCAGATCGAGGCGTCCCGCATCGCGCGGCCGACCTCCCGCAGCAGGGCGACGTCCCCGGCGGCGCCGGCCCCGGTGCGGTCCACGATGCGGCGCAGCGCCTCCTCCTGCCGCACGGTCCCCACCCGGCAGGGCACGCACTGCCCGCACGACTCGTCGCGGAAGAACTCGGCGATGCGCAGCAGCAGCCGGGGCAGGGGCACGCTGTCGTCGAAGGCCAGCACGACGCCGGAGCCCAGGGTCGTGCCCGCCTCGCGCGTGCCCTCGAAGGTCAGCGGGATGCCGGTCTCGTCGGCCCGGACGAAACCGCCGGCCGCCCCGCCGAGCAGGACGGCCCGCAACCCGTCCCGCACCCCGGCCAGTGCCAGCACCTCGCCCAGGGTCGCGCCGAACGGCACCTCGTAGACGCCCGGCCGCTCCACACTGCCCGAGACGCAGAACAGCTTCGGCCCGGTCGATCCCTGCGTCCCGATCGCCGCGTACGCCGGGGCGCCCATGGTCAGGATCGGCAGGACGTTGACCAGCGTCTCCACGTTGTTCGCGGTGGTCGGCTTGCCGAACAGGCCCTTCTCCACCGGGAACGGCGGCTTCGAGCGGGGTTCGCCCCGGTGGCCCTCGACGGAGTTGAACAGGGCCGTCTCCTCGCCGCAGATGTAGGCGCCCGCACCGCGCCGGATCTCGATGTCGAAGGCGTACCCCTGGCCGAGGACGTCGTCGCCCAGCAGCCCCCGGGCCCGGGCCTGCCCGATCGCGTGCTCCAGCCGGCGCAGGGCGCGCGGGTACTCGCCGCGCAGATACAGGTAGCCCCGGTGGGCGCCGGTGGCGTACCCCGCGATGGTCATGGCCTCGACGAGTGCGTACGGGTCGCCCTCCATCAGCACCCGGTCCTTGAAGGTGCCGGGCTCCGACTCGTCGGCGTTGCAGACGAGGTAGTGCGGACGGTCCGGCTGGGAGGCGGTGGCCTGCCACTTGCGCCCGGTGGGGAAGGCGGCACCGCCCCGGCCCAGCAGACCGGAGTCGGTGACCTCGCGGATGACCCCGGCCGGTCCCAGCGCGAAGGCCCGCCGCAGTGCGGTGTAGCCGCCGTGGGCCCGGTAGTCGTCCAGGGACGCCGGGTCGACCACACCCACCCGGTGCAGCAGCAACAGCCCTTCCTGCCCGGCCTGGGGCACCGCCATCGAGGCGGGCGGTTCCTCGGGGGCCGAGTCCGGGGCGCTCGCGGCGAGCACGGCGCCCGCCACCGTCGCCGGGGCCGCGACCGCCGTGCGGACCGGGTCCCCGGCCCTGATCGCGAGTGCCGCCGGGGCGCGCTCGCACAGGCCGAGGCAGGGACTGCGCTCCACTTCCACCCCGCCCCGGGGACCGAGCCGCTCCTCGATCCCGGCACACAGCTCCTGGGCTCCGGCCGCCGCGCACGCCAGGTCGGTGCACACGTGCAGCACGGTCGCCGGACGCTGCCGCACCGAGAACATGGCGTAGAAGGTGGCGACCCCGTACGCCTCCGCCGGCGGCACGGTCAGCCGGCGGCACAGGTAGCCGAGGGCGCCCTCGCTGATCCAGCCGATCCGGTCGTTGATCGCGTGCAGCCCCGGCAGCAGCAGCTCGCGGCGGTCCCGGGCCTCGCGCCCGCCCCGGGCCCACCGGAGATCGGCGGCCCGTGTCTCGTCGCGGGCGGCGCCCTCCCAGGAGGACTCGGGAGGCCCGAGCAGGGCGTCCACGGCCGCCCGTTCCTCGTCCGTCGGTTTGCCGTCACCGAAGTGCAGGTCCACAGTGCGTCACCCCACGATGGTCGCGATGGGCAGCTTCTCGATCCGGATCGCCGACGCCTTGAACTCCGCCGTCCCGGCGATCGGGCAGTTGGCCTCGATCGTCAGCGCGTTGGTGTCCACCTCGTCGGGGAAGTGCATGGTCATGAAGGCGAGCCCGGGCCGCAGCGCGGTGTCCACCCACACCGGCGCGGTCACCGACCCGCGCCGCGAGGTCACCCTGACCTGCTCGCCGACCACCACCCCGTAGCGCTCGGCGTCCTCCGGGCTCAGCTCGACGTACTCGCCGCGCCGCAGCGGGGAGGCGTAACCACCGCTCTGCACACCGGTGTTGTACGAGTCGAGCCGCCGCCCGGTGGTGAGCCGGATCGGGTACCGCTCGTCGGTGAGGTCCACGGGCGGGTCGTGCTGCACGATCCCGAAGGGCGCGCGCCGTCCGCGCCGGGCCGGCTCGGGGTCCCACAACCTGCCGTGCAGGTAGGGCGGTTCGAGCCCGTCGGTGCTGGGGCACGGCCACTGGATGCCCTGGTGCTCCTCCAGGCGCTCGTACGTCATGCCGTGGTGGTCGGGGGAGACCGACCGCAGCTCGTTCCACACGGTCTCGGCGTCGGCGTACTTCCAGTCGTGGCCGAGGCGGGCCGCGAGGTCGCAGAGGATGTCGATGTCCTCACGGGCCTCGCCGGGCGGGGTGACGGCCCGGCGGACGCGCTGGACGCGCCGTTCGCTGTTGGTGGTGGTGCCCTCGGTCTCCGCCCAGCCGGCCGTGGCGGGCAGCACGACATCGGCGAGCTCCGCCGTCTTCGTCAGGAAGATGTCCTGCACGACCAGGAAGTCCAGGGCCCGCAGACGCCGAACGGCCTGCTCGCTGTCGGCCTCCGACTGGGCCGGGTTCTCGCCGATGCAGTAGACGGCCTTCAGGCTGCCGTCCTCCATGGCCTCGAACATCTCGGTGAGGTTCAGGCCGTAGTGGGGCTGGATGACGGTGTCCCAGGCCGCCTCGAACTTGCGCCGGGTGTCCGGGTCGAGCAGGTCCTGGAAGCCGGGCAGGCGGTTGGGGATCGCGCCCATGTCACCGCCGCCCTGCACGTTGTTCTGCCCGCGCAGCGGTTGCAGCCCCGAACCCCAGCGGCCCACGTGCCCGGTGAGCAGGGACAGGTTGATCAGGGCGCGCACATTGTCGGTGCCGTTGTGGTGCTCGGTGATGCCGAGCGTCCAGCACAACTGGGCGCGCTCGGCCCGGGCGTAGGCGTGGGCCAGCTCCCGGATCGCCGCGGCCGGCACGCCCGTCACCTTCTCGGCGAGGGACGGCGTCCACGGCTCGACCAGGGCCCGGTACTCCTCGAAGCCGGTCGTGGCCCGCTCGACGAACGCCTCGTTCACGAGTCCCGCGTGGATGATCTCGCGGCCGATCGCGTGCGCCATGGGGATGTCCGTGCCGACGTTCAGGCCGAGCCAGCTCTCGGCCCACTCGGCGGTCGACGTCCGGCGCGGATCCACCGCGTACATCCGCGCACCGTTCCTGATCCCCTTCAGCACGTGCTGGAAGAAGATGGGGTGCGCGAAGCGGGCGTTGGAGCCCCACATCACGATCACGTCGGTGTGCTCGATCTCCTCGTACGACGACGTGCCGCCGCCCGAGCCGAACGCCGCCGACAGCCCCGCCACGCTCGGGGCGTGGCAGGTGCGGTTGCAGGAGTCGACGTTGTTGGTGCCCATGACGACCCGGGCGAACTTCTGCGCCACGTAGTTCATCTCGTTGGTGGCGCGGGCGCAGGAGAACATGCCGAAGGCTCCGCGGTTGCGCTCCAGCCCGCGGGCGGCCCGGTCCAGGGCCTCCTCCCAGGTGGCGCGGCGGAACGGCTCCTCGCGGGAGTCCCTCACGAGCGGGTGGGTGAGCCGTGTGTAGGTCCTGGGGGTCCGGTCGCGTTTCCTCATGCGGCGCTCCTCAGCGCGAGCAGGTCCGAGATGGCGTGCACGGTGCGCAGGGTGGGCACGTCCACGCCGGTGATCTCCGCCAGTTCGACGACGGCCGCGAGCAGGACGTCGAGTTCGAGCGGCTTGCCGCGTTCCAGGTCCTGGAGCGTGGAGGTGCGGTGGTCGCCGACCCGTTCGGCGCCCGCGAGCCGGCGCTCGACGGAGACCCCGACCTCGCACCCCAGGGCCTCGGCGACCGCGAGGGTCTCGGTCATCATGATCTCGATGACCCGGCGGGTGCCGCCGTGCAGGCACATCTGCCGCATGGTCGCGCGGGCGAGGGCGCTGATCGGGTTGAAGGAGATGTTGCCGAGCAGCTTGACCCAGATGTCACTGCGCAGGTCCGGTTCGACCGGGCACTTCAGGCCGCCCGCCCGCATGGCCTCGGAGAAGTCGAGGCAGCGCGCCGAGCGGCTGCGGTCGGGCTCGCCGACGGAGAACCGGGTGCCCTCCAAGTGCCGTACGACGCCCGGCCCTTCCAGTTCGGTCGCCGCGTAGACGACGCAGCCGACGGCCCGTTCGGGCGCGAGCACCGCACTGACCGCGCCGCCCGGGTCCACGCTCTCGATCCGGCGGCCGTCGTGGGGGCCGCCGTGCCGGTGGAAGTACCACCAGGGAATGCCGTTCTGGGCCGCCACCACGGCCGTGCCACCGTGCAGCAGGGGCGCGACGAGCGGCCCGCACGCCGCGTACGCGTTGGCCTTCAGGCCCAGGAAGACGTAGTCGGCCGGGCCGACCTCGCGGGGGTCGTCGGTGGCGTGGGGGTGCGCGGTGAAGTCACCGCGCGGGCTGCGCACCCGGACTCCGTGCCGCCTCATGGCCGCCAGATGCGGTCCACGGGCGATGAGATGCACGTCGGCGCCCGCGCGGTGGAGCGCGGCGCCGACATAGGCGCCGATGGCACCGGCACCGAGAACTGCGACTTTCACGAAGGCACTCCGTTCGGTTTGAGGGATACCGCGGAGGTGGGGGCCGACGGCGGCCGTACGGCCCGCCGTCGGCTCGTGCACGACTTGTGTCGACGAAATATTGTCTACAGTATGGAAGTTGCAGCGGCAAGGGTCCGCGCGCCGACCGTTCGGCGCATGCCGGGTACCGCTCGTCGCACACGGACCGCGGACCGCTTTCTCAACGACTGTGCGGAGTCCTACCGTCCGGGGTTCATGAGTCCCCCCGTCGCACCCCCGGGCTGGAGCCGCTGGCTCGTCCCGCCCGCCGCTCTCTCGGTCCATCTCTCCATCGGCCAGGCCTACGCCTGGAGCGTGTTCAAGCCCCCGCTGGAGTCCGCGCTCGGCCTCAGCGGCACGCAGAGCGCGCTGCCCTTCCAGCTGGGCATCGTCATGCTGGGACTGTCCGCCGCGTTCGGCGGCACGCTCGTGGAGCGCAACGGCCCGCGCTGGGCCATGACCGTCGCCCTGCTCTGCTTCTCCTCGGGCTTCCTGCTGTCCGCGCTGGGCGCGTCGTTGGAGCAGTACTGGCTGATCGTCCTCGGCTACGGCTTCGTCGGCGGCATCGGACTCGGCATCGGCTACATCTCCCCGGTCTCCACCCTCATCAAGTGGTTCCCGGACCGCCCCGGCATGGCCACCGGCATCGCCATCATGGGGTTCGGCGGCGGCGCGCTCATCGCCTCGCCGTGGTCCGCGCAGATGCTGGAGTCCTTCGGCTCCGACAGCTCCGGCATCGCGCTGGCCTTCCTCGTGCACGGACTGTCGTACGCCGTCTTCATGCTGCTGGGTGTGCTTCTGGTCCGGGTCCCGCGTCATGCCCCCGAGGAGCGGGCCGCCGCGACGCAGGCCCCGACCGGCCCGCAGGTCTCCGCGCAACAGGCTGTCCGCACCCCGCAGTTCTGGCTGCTGTGGGTGGTGCTCTGCCTGAACGTCACCGCCGGCATCGGCATCCTGGAGAAGGCCGCGCCGATGATCTCGGACTTCTTCGCGGACACCTCCACTCCGGTGTCGGTGACCGCCGCCGCCGGCTTCGTGGCGCTGCTGTCCGCGGCGAACATGGCCGGCCGCCTCGGCTGGTCCTCCACGTCCGACCTGATCGGACGGAAGAACATCTACCGCGTCTACCTCGGTGTCGGCGCGCTGATGTACACCCTCATCGCCCTGTTCGGCGACTCCTCCAAACCCCTCTTCGTCCTGTGCGCGCTGGTCATCCTGTCCTTCTACGGAGGCGGATTCGCCACGATCCCCGCCTATCTGAAGGATCTGTTCGGTACGTACCAGGTGGGCGCCATCCACGGGCGGCTGCTGACCGCCTGGTCCACGGCCGGGGTGCTCGGGCCGCTCATCGTGAACTGGATCGCCGACCGGCAGGAGGAGGCGGGCCGGCACGGGGCGTCCCTGTACGGACTGTCCTTCGTCATCATGATCGGCCTGCTCGTCGTCGGCTTCGTCGCCAACGAACTGGTCCGGCCCGTCGCCCCGCGTCATCACATCCCGGCACAGAGGGAGGCCGCGCATGTCGAACACCAGCAGTCAGAGTCCGCCTAGCCCGGGCCGTCGGTGGCTGATCGCCTTCGCCTGGGCGTGGGTGGGGGTACCGCTCGCCTACGGCCTGTACGAACTGGTCCGGAAGGCGAGCCAGCTGTTCACCGGCTAGGGACGGTCGTCCGGCCGGGCCGGCCGGCCGTTCCGGGAGGTCGTTCGACAGGTGTCCGGACGTCCGAGGTGCTGACAGAAGCCGACAACCCGGGGGACCGTTTCCTGTCGCCTCGGGTGCCGTCGTACCCGTGAGTCACTGTTCAGACTGGTGGACCCGCTACCCAAGGCAACGAGGGGGACCCGCCCAATGAACGGCTCGCGCATCGCCGCCGTCGGCCACTACCAGCCCGCCAAGGTGCTCACCAACGAGGACCTGGCGGGTCTGGTGGACACCAGTGACGAGTGGATCAGGAGCCGGGTGGGCATCCGTACCCGCCACATCGCCGGACCCGACGAGCCCGTCGACGAACTCGCCGCGCACGCCGCCGCCAAGGCCCTCGCCTCGGCCGGGCTGACCCCGGCCGACATCGACCTGGTGCTGGTCGCCACCTCCACCGCCGTCGACCGCTCGCCCAACGCGGCCGCGCGGGTCGCCGCCCGCCTCGGCGTGCCGCAGGCCGCCACCATGGACCTCAACGTCGTGTGCGCCGGGTTCACCCACGCCCTGGCCACCGCCGACCACGCCGTCCGCGCGGGAGGCGCGAGCCGGGCGCTGGTCATCGGCGCCGACAAGATGTCCGAGGTCACCGACTGGAACGACCGCAGCACCTGCGTGCTGGTCGGCGACGGGGCCGGGGCCGCGGTGGTGGAGGCCGCCGATGAGGCGGGCATCGGGCCGGTGCTGTGGGGGTCGGTGCCCGAGATGGGGCACGCCGTGCGGATCGAGGGCACCCCGCCGCGCTTCGCCCA
Organism: Streptomyces sp. NPDC026246; assembly: GCF_055567995.1. Classification (NCBI taxonomy): domain Bacteria; kingdom Bacillati; phylum Actinomycetota; class Actinomycetes; order Kitasatosporales; family Streptomycetaceae; genus Streptomyces; species Streptomyces sp. NPDC026246. The sequence goes on from NZ_JBVHPJ010000001.1 coordinate 413,565, forward strand.
GGAGGGGCAGAGCGTCTACCGCTGGGCCACCACCCAACTCCCTCCCATCGCACGCCGGGCCTGCGAGCGCGCCGGGCTCGCACCGGCCGACCTCGCCGGGGTCGTGCTGCACCAGGCGAACCTGCGCATCATCGAGCCCCTCGCCGAGAAGATCGGCGCCGTGAACGCGGTCGTCGCCCGCGACGTGACCGAGTCCGGCAACACCTCGGCCGCGAGCATCCCCCTGGCCTTCTCCAAGCTCGTCGAACAGGGCGCGCTCACCTCGGGCGACCCGGTCCTGTTGTTCGGCTTCGGCGGGAACCTGTCGTACGCGGGACAGGTCGTGCGCTGTCCCTGAGCGGCGGGGCGATGTGACGCGGTCGACTCCCCGCAGCCCTGGCACTGGTGCGCCGTAGACTGTAGACGAAAGACAATCGATACCGAATCCGCGGCGACACGGGCTCTCCGCCGCGCTCCGCACGGCTCAGCCGAGGAGGGGGACCGCGATGCTGTCGACAGGACTGCCCCAGGGGGCGGTACCCAAGCTGGAACGCCCGGGACCGCTGCGCGACCGCGTCTACGAGGCGCTGCTCGAGCTCATCACCACCCGTGCCCTCCAGCCCGGCCAGCACCTCGTCGAGAGCGAACTCGCCGGGCACCTGGGCGTGTCGCGGCAGCCCGTGCGCGAGGCACTCCAGCGGCTCAACACCGAGGGGTGGGTCGATCTGCGGCCCGCCCAGGGCGCGTTCGTGCACGAGCCGACGGAGGAGGAGGCCGACCAGCTCCTCACGGTCCGTACGCTCCTGGAGGCCGAGGCGGCCCGGCTGGCCGCGGTGAACGCGAACAGCGCCGGCATCGCCGACCTGGAAGCCCTGTGCGCGGAGGGGGAGAAGGCCGTCGAGGCCGACGACGTGGACGGCGCCGTCGCCATGAACGCCCGCTTCCACGCCAAGATCATGGAGCTGGCCGGCAACGCGGTCCTCGCCGAACTCGCCGCCCAGGTCGACCGGCGCGTGCGCTGGTACTACACGCCGGTGGCCCGGCAGCGCGGCGGGCAGTCCTGGATCGAGCACCGCGAGCTCATCGCCGCCGTGGCCGCGCGGGACGAGCAGCGGGCCACGCACCTGATGCGCGAACACACCGAGCACACCCGGCGGTCGTACCACGCGCGGGGGCGTTCGTAGGGACCGGGCGGCTCCGCCTCGCCGTTGGGCGGAGCGGAGCCGCGGGCCGGGTGCGGGCTTGCCGGAATGTCCTCTTCGCCGGATGAGGGAGCCTCGTCTCCCCGGCTTTGTCCTGTGAGTGGAAAAAGTGAGCGGCAATTCCTGCGCGACTTCTTCCCAGCCCCGGCAGCCACTGCTACGTTCCCTCCGAAAGCACGCCACCGACGGTGGCGGAAAACCGGCGCGCAGAGGCCGAAAGAGGCGGGGAGGGGCTCGTGAGACGTATGACCGCACGACCCGGGAACGCTCACCAGGCCCGACTCCTCAGGCTGTTGCGCGACGGCGGTCCCAACTCCCGCGCCCAGCTGGGCGACCAGGTGGACCTCTCCCGGTCCAAGCTGGCCGTGGAGGTGGACCGGCTGCTGGAGACGCGGCTGGTCGTGGCCGACGGTCTCGCCGCCTCGCGCGGCGGGCGCCGCAGCCACAACATCCGGCTCAACCCCGAACTGCGTTTCCTCGGCGTCGACATCGGCGCGACATCGATCGACGTCGCCGTCACCAACGCCGAACTGGAGACCCTCGGGCACATCAACCAGCCCATGGACGTGCGCGAGGGGCCGGTCGCGGTCTTCGAGCAGGTCCTGGCGATGGCGGCGAAACTGCGGGCCTCCGGGCTCGCGGAGGGGTTCGACGGCGCCGGCATCGGCGTCCCGGGCCCGGTCCGCTTCCCCGAGGGCATCCCGGTGGCGCCGCCCATCATGCCCGGCTGGGACGGCTTCCCCGTGCGGGAGGCGCTCAGCCAGGACCTCGGCTGCCCGGTCATGGTCGACAACGACGTGAACCTGATGGCGATGGGGGAGCAGCACGCGGGCGTCGCCCGCACCGTCGCCGACTTCCTCTGCGTCAAGATCGGCACCGGCATCGGCTGCGGCATCGTCGTCGGCGGTGAGGTCTACCGCGGTACGACGGGCAGCGCCGGCGACATCGGGCACATCCAGGCCGTGCCCGACGGCCGCCCGTGCGCCTGCGGCAACCGAGGCTGCCTGGAGGCCCACTTCAGCGGAGCGGCCCTCGCCCGCGACGCCCTGGAGGCCGCCCAGCAGGGGCTCTCCCCCGAACTGGCCTCACGGCTGGAGACCGCCGGCGGCCTCACCGCCGCCGATGTCGCCGCCGCCGCGGCCGCCGGGGACGCCACCGCCCTCGAACTGATCCGTGAGGGCGGCAACCGCACCGGCCAGGTCATCGCCGGCCTGGTCAGCTTCTTCAACCCGGGCCTGGTGGTGATCGGCGGCGGGGTGACCGGCCTCGGCCACACCCTGCTCGCCGCGATCCGCACCCAGGTCTACCGCCAGTCGCTGCCCCTGGCGACCGGCAACCTGCCCATCGTCCTGGGGGAGTTGGGGCCCGCCGCCGGAGTGATCGGCGCGGCCCGGCTCATCAGCGACCACCTGTTCTCTCCCGCGTAGTCCTTCCCGACAGCACGGCAGCACAGCACCCGGCACAGCCCACCGCATCCCAGTCCGGCCCACCGCACCGCACCAGTCCGGCCCACCGCACCGCACCAGTCCGGCCCACCGCACGCACGCACCCGCCCGCACCGCACCCGGCCCAGGCACGGCTCACCCGGCACAGCGCCCTGCTTCGCCCTGCCCTGCGCCGCACCACGTCTGCCCGGCAAGCGCCCTGTCACCGGCCCGCCCGCCAAGGGGAATCCGCATGGCACCAGAACCACCGCTGCTCAGCATGTCCGGCATCACCAAGTCCTTCCCCGGAGTCCGGGCCCTCGACGGCGTCGACCTCGACGTCCTGGCCGGCGAGGTCCACTGTCTCCTCGGCCAGAACGGCGCCGGCAAGTCGACCCTCATCAAGGTCCTGGCCGGCGCGCACCAGCCCGACACGGGCGTCATCCGGTGGCGCGGCGAGGAGGTCACCCTCCGGTCGCCCATCGCCGCCATGCGGCTGGGCATCGCGACCATCTACCAGGAACTCGACCTGGTGGAGCACCTCTCCGTCGCGGAGAACGTCCACCTCGGGCACGAGCCGACCGCGGCCGGCTTCGTCGTCCGGGGCAGGGTGGCGAAGGAGTCGACCGCCGCACTGCTGAAGCGGCTCGGCCACGGGGAGATCGATCCCGCCCGGCTCGTCGGGGACCTGTCCGCGGCGCAGCAGCAGATCGTGTCCATGGCCCGGGCGCTCTCCCACGACGTGCGGCTCATCGTGATGGACGAACCGTCCGCCGCCCTCGACCCGGACGAGGTCGACAACCTCTTCCGCATCGTCGGCGACCTGACCGCCGCGGGCGTCGCCGTCGTCTACATCTCCCACCGCCTGGAGGAGATCCGCCGCATCGGCGACCGGGTGACCGTGCTGAAGGACGGTCGGGCCGTGGCGAACGGACTGCCGGCCGAATCGACCCCGACCCGCGAGGTCGTCGCTCTGATGACCGGGCGCAACGTCGAGTACGTCTTCCCGGACCGGCCCCTCTCCCCGCCGGCCGCCGAACCCGTCCTCACGGTGCGGGGGCTGTCGCGGCAGGGCGAGTTCGAGACGCTGGACCTGGAGGTGCGGCCCGGTGAGATCGTCGGTCTGGCCGGACTCGTCGGCTCGGGCCGCTCCGAGATCCTGGAGACCGTCTACGGCGCCCGCAAGCCGACGACCGGTCAGGTGCTCGTCCAGGGACGGGCGTTGAGGCCCGGCAGCGTGCGGGCCGCCGTCCGCGCCGGACTGGGGCTCGCCCCCGAGGAGCGCAAGGCGCAGGCCCTGCTGATGCTGGAGTCCGTCACCCGCAACGTGTCGGTCTCCTCCATGTCCCGCTTCTCCCGCGGCGGCTGGGTCGACCGGGGCGCCGAACTCGGTGCCGCCCGGGCCGCCACCCGCGAACTGTCGCTCAGGCCCGACAACCCCTCCGTGCCCGTGCGCACCCTGTCCGGCGGCAACCAGCAGAAGGCCGTGCTCGCGCGCTGGCTGCTGCGCGGCTGCAAGGTGCTGCTGCTCGACGAACCCACCCGCGGCGTCGACGTGGGCGCCCGCGCCGAGCTGTACGCGGTCATCCGCCGCCTCGCCGACGAGGGGCTGGCCGTCCTGCTGGTCTCCAGCGAGGTGCCGGAAGTGCTCGGCCTCGCCGACCGCGTGCTGGTCCTGCGCGAGGGCCGGGTCGTCCACACCGCACCCGCCCGCGAACTCGACGAACACCGCGTACTCGACCTGGTCATGGAAGGAAGCCCGGCGTCATGACGCAGCCCGTCTCCCCGCCGCGGGACAGCAGCACCACCAAGGTGTCCCAGGCCCAGCCCCCCGCCTGGCGCGGCCTGATGGCCCGCGCCGACGTCCGCACCCTGTCCCTGCTCGGCGTCCTCGCCGTGCTGGTCCTCATCGGCGGCATCACCAAGCCCGACGAGTTCCTCGACACCCGCAACCTCCAACTCGTCCTCACCCAGGCGTCCGTGATCGGCGTCGTCACCGTCGGCATGACCTTCGTCATCGTCTCCGGCGGCATCGACCTGTCGGTCGGCGCGATCGTCGCCCTCGCCTCGGTGTGGGCCACGACCGTCGCCACCCAGGAGTACGGCTTCATCGGCATCCTCTTCACGGCGGTCGTCGTCGGCGTCGGCTGCGGCCTGGTCAACGGGATGCTCATCGCCTACGGCGCGATGGTGCCGTTCATCGCGACCCTGGCCATGCTGGCCTCCGCCCGGGGCCTCGCCCTGCAGCTCACCGACGGCAAGACGCAGATCGTCACCGTGCCGTCGGTCCTGGACCTCGGCGAGCGCGACGCCTACGTCCTGGGTGTCCCGCCGCTGGTGCTGGTGTTCGCCGTCGTCACCGTGATCGGCTGGCTGGTGCTCAACCGCACCACGTTCGGCCGCCGCACGGTCGCCGTCGGCGGCAACCCGGAGGCCGCCCGGCTCGCCGGTATCGACGTCCGCCGCCAGCGGCTCTACCTCTACCTGCTGTCCGGGCTGTGCTGCGGCATCGCCGCCTTCCTGCTGATCATCCTGTCCGGCTCCGGCCAGAACACCAACGGCAACCTCTACGAACTCGACGCCATCGCCGCCGCGATCATCGGCGGCACGCTCCTCACCGGAGGCCGCGGCACCATCACCGGCTCCGTCCTCGGCGTCCTGATCTTCACCACGATCACCAACATCTTCGCCCTGAACAACCTGCAGAGCGACGTCCAGCAGATCGCCAAGGGCGCGATCATCGTCGCCGCCGTGCTGGTCCAGCGCCGTACCGCGAGCACGACCTGAGGAAAGGGTTCACCGCCATGCCAGAGATCACCAGCCGCAGAGGGCTGCTCTTCGGGGCCGCCGCCGTCTCCGCCGGGGCCCTCATCACGGGGTGCACCAGCAACGAGCCGTCCGAGTCCAAGGACGAGCCGGCCGGGAACAACCAGCCGGCCGCCGACGACAAGCCGGGCAAGCAGGTCACCATCGGCTTCGCCGGGCCGCAGGCCGACCACGGCTGGCTCAACGCCATCAACGACAACGCCAAGAGCCGCGCCGAGAAGTACTCCGACGTCACCCTGGAGATCACCGAGGGCTCCAACGACACCGCCCAGCAGATCGGCCAGATCGAGACGCTCATCAACAAGAAGGTCGACGTCCTGGTCGTGCTGCCCGCCGACGGCAAGGCCCTCACCCAGGTCGGCCTGAAGGCCATGCGCGCCGGCATCCCGGTCGTCAACCTCGACCGCATCTTCAACACCCCGCAGGCCTACCGCTGCTGGATCGGCGGCGACAACTACGGCATGGGGCTCAACGCCGGCCACTACATCGGCGAGAAGCTCAAGGACAAGAAGGACGCCCGCGTCATCGAGCTGGCCGGCCTGGACAACCTGGAGCTGACCAAGCAGCGCACGCAGGGCTTCGACGACGCCCTGAAGAACTACCCCAACATCAAGAAGGTCGCCCGCCAGGCCGCCGAGTTCACCGTCGAGTCCGGGCAGGCCAAGATGGCCCAGTTGCTCCAGGCGCAGTCCAAGTTCGACGCGCTGTGGAACCACGACGACGACCAGGGCGTGGGCGCGCTGCGGGCCATCGAGCAGGCCGGGCGCGACGACTTCCTGATGGTCGGCGGTGCCGGGGCGCTGTCCGCCTTCCAGGCCATCAAGCAGGACGACGGCGTGCTCAAGGCGACCGTGCTGTACCCGCCGACCATGGCCGCCTCCGCGATCGACCTCGCCCGCGCCCTCGGCCAGGGCAAGGGCATCGGCGGGCTCGCCGAGTTCGAGATCCCGTCGTCGCTCACGCTCTACTCGGCGGTCGTCGACAAGACCAACATCGACCAGTACATGTCCACCGGCTTCAAGTAGTTCCACCCGCACCCCCCACGTGCGCCACCCCGACCAGGACGAGGAGGACACCCGTATGGGACAGCCGCAAGCGCAGCCGGAAGGGACCGAGGCAGGGAAGCCACCCCTGCGCGTGGGGATGGTGGGGTACGCCTTCATGGGCGCCGCCCACTCGCAGGGGTGGCGCACCGCGGGCCGCGTCTTCGACCTGCCGATGGATCCCGTGATGGCCGTGATCTGCGGCCGGGACGCCGGCGCCGTCCGGGCGGCGGCCGGCCGGCACGGCTGGGCGTCCACCGAGACCGACTGGCGCGCCCTCGTCGAACGGGACGACGTCGACCTGGTCGACATCTGCACGCCCGGCGACAGCCACGCCGAGATCGCGCTGGCCGCCCTGGCCGCGGGCAAGCACGTGCTGTGCGAGAAGCCGCTGGCCAATACCGTCGAGGAGGCCACCTCGATGGCCCGGGCGGCCGAGGAGGCGTACGGGCGCGGCCAGATCGCCATGGTCGGCTTCAACTACCGCCGGGTGCCGGCCACCGCGCTGGCCCGCCGGATGGTCGCCGACGGCCGCCTGGGCAGGCTGCGGCACGTGCGCGTGACGTACCTGCAGGACTGGCTGGTCGACCCGCAGTTCCCGCTGACCTGGCGGCTGCGCAAGGAGCAGGCCGGATCGGGCTCGCTCGGCGACCTGGGCGCGCACATCGTCGACCTCGCCCAGTACCTGGTGGGGGAGCCGCTGGCGGGGGTGTCCGCGCTGACGGAGACCTTCGTACGGGAACGGCCCCTGCCCACCGGGGCCAGCAGCGGACTGTCCGCCGTGACGGCCGCCGGAGCCGGAGCGGTGACGGTGGACGACGCGGCCCTGTTCACGGCCCGCTTCCCCTCCGGCGCCCTCGCCTCTTTCGAGGCCACCCGCTACGCCACGGGCCGCAAGAACGCCCTGCGCATCGAACTCAACGGCGAGCGCGGCTCGCTCGCCTTCGACCTGGAGCGGCTGAACGAACTGTCCTTCCACGACGGCACCGGGCCGGGCGCGGAGGCCGGCTTCCGCCGGATCCTGGTCACCGAACCCGACCACCCCTACCTGGACGCCTGGTGGCCGCCGGGCCACGGCCTCGGCTACGAGCACACCTTCGTCCACCAGGCCCGCGACCTCGTCCACGCCGTGGCCGAGGGCCGCCGCCCCGACCCGTCCTTCACCGACGGGCTCCAGGTGCAGCGGGTGCTCGCCGCGGTCGAGGAGAGCGCAGAGAAGAACTCCGTCTACACGCCGATCGCCCTCTGAGGAGGCCCGCAGGATGCCGCGCACCTTCACCCTGTTCACCGGCCAGTGGGCGGACCTGCCCCTGGAGGAGGTCTGCCGACTGGCCCGTGACTTCGGTTACGACGGCCTGGAACTGGCCTGCTGGGGCGACCACTTCGAGGTCGACAAGGCATTGAGCGACCCCGGGTACGTCGAGTCCAGGCACCAACTCCTCGACAAGTACGGCCTGAAGTGCTGGGCGGTCTCCAACCACCTGGTCGGCCAGGCCGTCTGCGACGCCATCATCGACGAACGCCACCAGGCGATCCTGCCGGAGGCGGTCTGGGGCGACGGCGACCCGGAGGGGGTCCGGCAGCGGGCCGCGGAGCGCATGAAGGACACCGCCCGCGCGGCGGCCGCCTTCGGTGTGGACACCGTCATCGGCTTCACCGGCTCCGCCATCTGGCACCTGGTCGCCATGTTCCCGCCCGCGCCCGACGCGATGATCGAACGCGGCTACCAGGACTTCGCCGACCGCTGGAACCCGATCCTGGACGTCTTCGACGCCGAGGGCGTGCGCTTCGCGCACGAGGTCCACCCCAGCGAGATCGCCTACGACTACTGGACGACCCAGCGGGCCCTGGAGGCCGTCGGCAACCGCCCGGCGTTCGGCCTGAACTTCGACCCCTCGCACTTCGTGTGGCAGGACCTCGACCCGGTGGGCTTCCTGTGGGACTTCCGCGACCGGATCTACCACGTCGACTGCAAGGAGGCCCGCAAGCGCCTCGACGGACGCAACGGCCGGCTCGGCTCGCACCTGCCCTGGGGCGACCCGCGGCGCGGCTGGGACTTCGTCTCCGCGGGGCACGGCGACGTCCCCTGGGAGGACGTCTTCCGGATGCTGCGCTCCATCGACTACCGGGGGCCGGTCTCCGTCGAGTGGGAGGACGCCGGGATGGACCGGCTCCAAGGGGCGCCCGAGGCCCTGACCCGGCTGAAAGCCTTCGACTTCGAGCCGCCCAGCGCGTCCTTCGACGCGGCGTTCAACAGCTGATCGGGGCACCGGCGCAGGCCGGGGACCGGCAGCACCCGCCGGTCCCCCCTCCGACCTGCGCGGACCCCGCTTTGTCCAGCGATGGGAAAAAGTTCAACCGATCCTGGCGCAAGGGGTGTTCGCGCCGGACGGACCCGGTTACCGTCCTTGAAGTGTTCAGGACACACGCACTTCCGGGGTGACGGCGCACCCCGGCGCCCGCACCGCACGTCTTCGACCCACCCCGTACGGCCCACCCCGTTCCCGGAGGGACTTCGTGCACAGAAGCAGAATCAGCACCACCCGCACCCCCAGGCGGCCCAGGCTTCGCACCTCTCTCGCCCTCTTCACCGGCCTGCTCTTGGCCGTGGGCACCCCGGCCGGTGTGGCCGGAGCCCACCCCGGCCACCCCGAGCACGACGGACCGGCCGCCGCCGAGGGACAGTTCCAGCAGGTTCCGCTCGCCAAGGGCGAACCCGAGATGGGCGAGCCCATGTCGCTCGCCGTGCTCCCGGACCGCAGCGTCCTGCACACCTCACGCGACGGCACGCTGCGCCTGACCGACCAGGGCGGCGTCACCAAGGTCGCCGGCAAGCTCGACGTGTACAGCCACGACGAAGAGGGCCTCCAAGGCGTCGGCATCGACCCGGACTTCAAGAACAACCGGGCCATCTACCTCTACTACGCCCCGCCGCTCGACACCCCCGCGGGCGACGCACCGGAGACCGGCACCGCCGAGGACTTCAAGAAGTTCGACGGCGTCAACCGCCTCTCCCGCTTCACGCTGAACGCCAACGGCACGCTGAACCTGGCCAGCGAGAAGAAGGTCCTGGACGTCGCGGCCTCCCGGGGCATCTGCTGCCACGTCGGCGGCGACATCGACTTCGACGCGGACGGCAACCTCTACCTGTCGACCGGCGACGACACCAACCCCTTCGCCTCCGACGGCTACACCCCCATCGACGACCGGCCGAACCGCAACCCGGCCTTCGACGCCCGCCGCAGCGCCGGCAACACCAACGACCTGCGCGGCAAGATCCTGCGCATCAAGGTCGCCGAGGACGGCTCGTACACCGTCCCGGAGGGCAACCTCTTCGCCCCCGGCACCGACAAGACCCGTCCCGAGATCTACGCGATGGGCTTCCGCAACCCGTTCCGGATGAGCGTCGACGACAAGACCGGCACCGTCTACGTCGGCGACTACGGCCCCGACGCGGGCGCCGCCGACCCCAGGCGCGGACCGGCCGGACAGGTCGAGTTCGCCAAGGTGACCAAGGCCGCCAACTTCGGCTGGCCCTTCTGCACCGGCGACAACGACCCGTATGTTGACTACGACTTCGCCACCAAGGAGTCCGGCGAGGCGTTCGACTGCGCCGCCCCGAAGAACACCTCGCCGCACAACACCGGTCTGGTCGACCTGCCGCCCGCGCAGGCCGCCTGGATCCCCTACGACGGCGGGTCCGTACCCGAGTTCGGCAGCGGCTCCGAGTCCCCGATGGCCGGACCGGTCTACCGCTACGACCCCGACCTCGACTCCGGCGTGAAGTTCCCCGAGGCCTACGACGGCGATTTCTTCGCCGGTGAGTTCGGCCGCCGCTGGATCAAGCGGATCGGGCAGACCGACGACGGCACGGTCGCGAAGATCAACGACTTCCCGTGGACCGGCACCCAGATCATGGACATGGAGTTCGGTCCCGACGGCGCGCTCTACGTCCTCGACTACGGCGTCTCCTGGTTCCAGGGCGACGAGAACTCCGCGCTGTACCGCATCGAGAACGCCGAGGACGGCTTCTCCCCGATCGCCGAGGTGAGCGCCGACAAGACCTCCGGCGCGGCCGGCCTCAAGGTCAGGTTCACCGCCTCCGCCAAGGACGCCGACTCCCCGCAGCTCACCTACAGCTGGGACTTCGGCGACGGCACCAAGGGCGAGGGCCTCACCCCCACCCACACGTACAGGAAGGTCGGCACCTACAGCGCCACCTTCACCGCCAAGGACCCCGAGGGCAACACCGGCAACGCCAGCGTGCGGATCGTCGTCGGCAACACCGAGCCCAAGGTGCGCATCGACGTGCCCGGCAACGGCTCCCTGGCCGCCTTCGGTGAGCCCGTGCCGTTCAAGGTGACCGTCACCGACCCCGAGGAGACGATCGACTGCTCCAAGGTCAAGGTCGCCTACAGCCTCGGCCACGACTCCCACGCCCACGAGCTGACCAGCGAGATGGGCTGCGAGGGCACCCTGAAGCCGCCCCCCGGTGACGGCGGCCACGACCCCAACGCCAACATCTACGGCGTCGTCGGCGCCAGCTACACGGACTCCGGCGCGAACGGCCAGGAGGCGCTGACCGGCACCGCCCGCACCGTGCTCCAGCCGCTGCACCGCCAGGCCGAGCACTTCACCGAGCAGTCCGGCGTGTCCGTCATCGACAAGACCGGCGCCAACGGCGGCAAGACCGTGGGCGACGTCCACGACGGCGACTGGATCTCCTTCAGCCCCTACCGCTTCGACGGGCAGAAGAAGGTGACCGTACGGGCCTCCTCCGGCGGCGCGGGCGGCTTCGTCGAACTGCGCACCGGCTCCCCCGAGGGACCGCTGCACGGCTCGGCCTACATCCCGCCGACCGGCGGCTGGGAGACCTTCCAGAACGTCGACGTGCCCCTGAGGGCGCTGCCCAAGAAGACCACCGACATCTACCTGGTCTTCAGGGGCGGTGAGGGCGCGCTGTTCGACGTGGACGACTTCGAGTTCTCCAAGCAGCCGTTCAAGGGCGGCAAGAAGGTCCTGGTCTTCTCGAAGACCGCCGGTTTCCGCCACGACTCCATCCCGGCCGGCATCACCGCGCTGAAGGAACTCGGCGCCCCGGCCGGCATCACGGTCGACGCCACCGAGGAGGCCAGGCAGTTCACCACGGCCAACCTCGCCAAGTACGACGCGGTGGCCTTCCTGTCCACCACCGGTGACGTGCTCGACGCCGAGCAGCAGAAGGCGTTCGAGGACTACGTGGCGGGCGGCGGCGGGTACCTGGGCATCCACGCGGCGGCCGACACCGAGTACGACTGGGAGTTCTACGGCGGCCTCGTCGGCGCCTACTTCCACTCGCACCCGGCCATCCAGAAGGCCACCGTCCGCGTCGAGGACCACGACCACCCGTCCACCACGCACCTCGGCGACGCCTGGGAGCGCACCGACGAGTGGTACAACTACCGCACCAACCCGCGTGAGCAGGCCAAGGTCCTCGCCACCCTGGACGAGACCACCTACCAGGGCGGGAACATGAAGGGCGACCACCCGATCGCCTGGTGCCAGAGCTACGGCGGCGGCCGCTCCTTCTACACCGGCGGCGGCCACACCAAGGAGTCCTACACCGACGAGGCGTTCCGCGCCCACCTGCTCGGCGGCCTGCAGTACGCCACCGGCCAGGTCAAGGCGGACTGCAAGCCGAGCAAGGACTACCGGAAGATCTTCAACGGCCACACCCTGGACGGCTGGAAGCAGGCCGGTCCCGGCACGTTCGACGTCAAGGACGGCACCCTGGAGTCCCAGGGCGGCATGGGCCTGCTCTGGTACCAGGCCAAGGAGCTGAAGTCGTACTCGCTCAAGCTCGACTGGAAGATGCGGGGCGACGACAACTCCGGGATCTTCGTCGGCTTCCCGGCCTCCGACGACCCCTGGTCCGCGGTGAACAAGGGCTACGAGATCCAGATCGACGCCACGGACGCGCCCGACCGCACCACGGGCTCCGTCTACTCCTTCAAGTCGGCCAACATCAAGGCCCGTGACCAGGTCCTGCGGCCGCCCGGCCAGTGGAACTCCTACGAGATCAAGGTCCAGGGCGAACGCCTCCAGGTGTTCCTCAACGGAGTCAAGATCAACGACTTCACGAACAAGGACCCCGAGCGGAGCCTGACCGACGGCTACATCGGCCTGCAGAACCACGGTGCCGGCGACAAGGTCACCTTCCGCAACATCCAGTTGAAGGAACTGCCCGTCAAGGGCGACTGAAACGGCGGCGGGCGGGGGACGCCGGACCCCCGCCCGCCGTCTCCCTCCCCACCGGGTTCGCGCACGACCAGGAGGCTGCCCATGTCCGCGTCCCTCTCCCGACCGCGTGTGGGGGTGTGGCTGATCGGAGCCCGCGGCTCCGTCGCCACCACCGTCGTCACGGGGTGTGCCGCCGTCACCGCGGGACTGCACCCGCCCACCGGCATGGTCACCGAGACACCCGCCTTCGCCGGCAGCGGCCTGCCCGCCCTGTCCGATCTCGTCTTCGGCGGCCACGACACCCTCGACTGCCCCCTGCCCAAACGCGCCGAGTCCCTCACCGCGGGAGGTGTGCTGCCCCCGGGCGTCGCCACCGCCGTCGCCGCGGAACTCGTTGCCGCCGACCAGGAGATCAGGCCCGGTGGCCCCGCACCGGGCGACACCCGGAGCGAGGCCGAACTGATCGCGGCCTTCGCGGACGACATCCGCGACTTCACCCGCCGCCACGAGCTGGAGCGGACCGTGGTGGTCAACGTCGCCTCCACCGAACCCGCCTCCGCGGGCCCCGGCACCCCCCTCCCCGCCAGCACCCTGTACGCACTGGCCGCCCTGCGCGCCGGCTGCCCCTACGTCAACTTCACCCCGTCCGAGGGCATGCACCACCCCGTCGCCGCCCGCGAGGCCGGGCGCAGCGGCCTGCCCCACGCCGGCCGGGACGGCAAGACCGGCCAGACCCTGCTGCGGGCCGTCCTCGGACCGATGTTCGCGCAGCGCGCGCTTGCGGTCCGGGCCTGGTCCGGTACGAACCTGCTGGGCGGCGGCGACGGCGCGGCCCTCGCCGACCCGGCGGCCGCCGCGGCGAAGAACGCCGGCAAGGAACGCGTCCTCGCCGACACCCTCGGCACCGTCCCCGAGGGGGAGGTCCACATCGACGACGTCCCCGCCCTCGGCGACTGGAAGACCGCCTGGGACCACATCGCCTTCGACGGCTTCCTCGGCACCCGCATGGTCCTGCAGACCATCTGGCAGGGCTGCGACTCGGCGCTCGCGGCACCCCTGGTGCTGGACCTCGCCCGGCTCACCGCCCGGGCCCACGAGACGGGCCTCACCGGCCCTCTCGGCCCCCTGGGCTTCTACTTCAAGGACCCGGTGGGCGAGGGACCCTCCGGACTGTCCGAGCAGTACGAGCAACTGACGCGCTTCGCACGGAGCCTGGGGCGGTCCGAGGGGGCCGACGGCGACACGCCGGTGCCCGGACGAGCCCGCGGGGAGAGCGGAGAGAGCGGAGGCGCGGAGGGTGCGGCGCCGGTTGGCGGAAAGAGCGGAGAGGCGGAGGGTGCGGCGCCGGCCGGCGGGGAGGGCCGCGGTGTCTTGGGTGGGACGTCTGCGGGCGGGCAGAGACGTGCCGCTCGGGCGGTGAGGGGCGCCGGGGGAACGGGGGAGACCCGGTGACCCTGCGCCGGAACCCGTCCCCCGCCCCGTCCCACGGCGGCCGACCAGCAACCGTCGTCGCCGCAGCTCCCGCCCCCGGCGCGACCCCCCGCGCCCGAGTCCGTGCAAGGCGTGCGCACCGGCGGCGCGCCTGGGGGGAACTGCTGCGGCTGCCCGCCCTGTTCAGCGTCCCCGGTGACGCCCTGGCCGGTGCCGCCGCGGCCGGGGCCGCGCCCAACGGGCGCACGCTGCTCGCCATCGGTTCCTCCCTCTGCCTCTACGAGGCCGGCATGGCCCTCAACGACTGGGCGGACCGCGACGTCGACGCCGTCGAACGCCCCCACCGCCCCCTGCCCTCCGGCCGGGTCCGCCCGGCCGCCGCGCTCGCGGCGGCTGGCGCACTCACCGGCGCCGGGCTGGCCCTGGCCGCCGGCGCCGGACGCCCCGCCCTGGCCGTCGCCGCCCCCCTGGCGGCGACCGTCTGGGCGTACGACCTCGGCCTGAAGCACACACCCGCCGGGCCCGTGGCCATGGGCGCGGCCCGGGGCCTGGACCTGCTCATGGGAGCCGCGGCCACCACCGGCCGCACCCGCCCGGCCGTGCCCTCGGCGGCCCTCCTGGGCACCCACACCCTGGCCGTGACGACCGTCTCCCGCCAGGAGGCACAAGGCGGCTCACCCCTGGCCCCCCTGGCGGCCCTCGCGACGACCGCGCTGCTGACCCGGCGCACGGCCCGCCGGCCCGGCCCGCCGGTACCCGACCCCGCGAGGCCCGCCGGCCACGGACCACGCCCCGGGCCGACCGGACGCCCGGCGGGCCGGGGCCCGGCAGCGTCGCTCGCCACCGCCTGGACCGGGCAGCCGGAGCTCAGGAGCCCCGCACCGTCGACGACCACCGCCCTCACCGGGCGCCCAGGGCGTCCGGACCCCGCTGCCCTGCTCACCACCGCCCTCGCGGCCGCCTACGCGGCCGGCACCGCCCGCCCCTACTTCCACGCCGCGCTGAACCCCTCGCCCCCGCTCACCCAGCGCGCCGTGGGGGCCGGCATCCGGGCCACCATCCCCCTCCAGGCCGCCCTGGCCGCCCGCGCCAAGGGCCCGTTGTGCGCGGTCCTCATCGCCGCCCTCGCCCCCCTCGGTGCCCGTTTCGCGAAGAAGGTGAGTGTCACATGAGCCCCGAGGTCCCTGGGCCGGACAGCAGCCGGAACGGTACGGCGGCTGCTCCCGCCGCACTTCCCGACGCCGCGCCCGCCTCCCTCCGCTTCGGCTACGGCACCAACGGGCTCGCCGACCTCCGGCTCGTCGACGCGCTGTCCCTGCTCGCCGACCTCGGGTACGACGGGGTCGGGCTGACGCTCGACCACATGCACCTCGACCCCCTCGCGCCCGACCTGGCCGCCCGCACCCACCGGGTCGCGAAGCGGCTGGACGCGCTCGGCCTGGACGTCACCGTGGAGACCGGGGCCCGCTACGTGCTCGACCCGCGTCGCAAGCACGGCCCGTCCCTGCTCGACCCGGACCCCGGCGCCCGCGCCCGCCGCGTCGACCTCCTCGTCCGGGCCGTCCGGGTCGCGGCCGACCTCGGGGCCTTCGCCGTCCACTGCTTCAGCGGCGTCGTGCCCGACGGCACCGACCCGGACACCGCGTGGAAGCGTCTCGCCGAGGCCCTCACCCCCGTCCTGGAAGCCGCCTCCGCCGCCGGCGTCCCGCTCGCCGTCGAACCGGAGCCCGGCCACCTGCTCGCCACCCTCGCCGACTTCCACCGCCTGCGCACGGCCCTCGGCGACCCCGAACCCCTCGGACTCACCCTCGACATCGGCCACTGCCAGTGCCTGGAACCCCGGTCGCCCGCCGCGTGCGTACGCGAGGCCGCCCCCTGGCTGCGGCACGTGCAGATCGAGGACATGCGCCGAGGGGTGCACGAACACCTCCCGTTCGGGGACGGGGAGATCGACTTCCCGCCGGTCCTGGCGGCCCTGGCCGCCACCGGCTACCAGGGCCTGACCGTCGTCGAACTGCCCCGCCACTCCCACGAGGGGCCCCGGCAGGCCGAGCGGTCCCTCCCGTTCCTCCGCCACGCCGAGCGGGCCGCGGCCCACCCACCGCACCGGCCCGCCCCGGCCTCCCCGCAGTCCGCGCCACCCCACGGCGCTCCCTCCGCATCCTCCGATGGGAGCAGCAGATGACAGGCACCCGCGCCACCCACACGGCGAGAACCGCCGGCACCGGCGCCACCGCCTCCCCCTCGCTCGGCGACCTCCGCCGAGACCTCACCGCCCACCTCGAACCGGCCGCCCGCGCCTGGCTCGACCACGCCCTCGACGAAGCCGCCGCCCACCCCGGCATCCACGGACCCATCTCCGCGTGGGAACTGCGCCTCGCCGAGGCCGGGCGCCGCTGCGGGGCCGCCCACGCCGACGCCGCCCGCGTCCTCATCCTGGACGCCGCCCGCGCGGACACCGACGCCCTGACCCGGGTGTACTTCCAGGGCACCGCCGACGAACGCCGGGCCGTCCTGCACGCCCTGCCGCACCTCGTGTCCGGCCCCGGCGCCCTCCCGCTCGTCGAGGACGCCCTGCGCACCAACGACGCCCGGCTGCTCGCCGCCGCCGTCGGCCCGTACGCCGCCCGGCACCTCGACCCGCACGCCTGGCGCCACGCCGTACTGAAGTGCCTGTTCACCGGCGTCCCCGTCGAAGAGGTGGCGGAGCTGCCGGAACGCGCCCGCAGCGACGGCGAACTCGCCCGCATGCTGGCCGACTACGCCGCCGAGCGCACCGCCGCCGGCCGCGCCGTCCCCGAGGACCTGCACCGCGTCCTGGACCTGACCGAGTCCGTGCCCGGCGCCCCCGGCACGGACCACCCCCACGGCAAGGAATCCTGATGCGCATCTTCGACCCCCACATCCACATGACGTCCCGCACCACCGACGACTACGAGGCCATGTACACCGCCGGTGTGCGCGCCGTCGTCGAGCCGTCCTTCTGGCTCGGCCAGCCCCGGACCTCGCCGGCCTCCTTCCGCGACTACTTCGACGCCCTGCTCGGCTGGGAACCCTTCCGCGCCGCCCAGTACGGCATCGCCCACCACTGCACGATCGCCCTCAACCCCAAGGAGGCCAACGACCCGCGCTGCACGCCCGTCCTGGACGAACTGCCCCGCTATCTCGTCAAGGACAACGTCGTCGCCGTCGGCGAGGTGGGCTACGACTCCATGACCCCCGCCGAGGACACCGCCCTCGCCGCGCAGCTCCAGCTGGCCGCCGACCACGGCCTGCCCGCCCTGGTGCACACCCCGCACCGCGACAAGCTCGCCGGCCTGCGCCGCACCCTCGACGTCGTCCGGGAATCCGCCCTGCCCGCCGGCCACGTCCTGGTCGACCACCTCAACGAGACCACCGTCAAGGAGGCCAAGGACAGCGGCTGCTGGCTCGGCTTCTCCGTGTACCCGGACACCAAGATGGACGAGGAGCGCATGGTCGCCGTCCTGCGCGCCTACGGCCCCGAGCAGGTCCTGGTCAACTCGGCCGCCGACTGGGGCAGGAGCGACCCCCTGAAGACCCGCAAGGTCGGCGACCTGATGCTGGCCGAGGGCTTCGACGAGGACACCGTCGACCAGGTGCTGTGGCGCAATCCCGTGGCCTTCTACGGGCTCAGCGGCCGGCTGCGCCTCGATGTCACCAGTACCGGCGCCACCCACGAGGGCAACTCCGTCCTGCGCGGCGTCCCCAGGGACCCGCAGGGCCCCGGCCCGGACGCACCGGCCCGCGTCCCCGCCGCGGAGGCGTGAGCCATGCGCTTCCGCCACCCCGACGGCTCGACCGTCCACCTCGCCTACTGCACCAACGTCCACCCCGCGGAGACCCTCGACGGCGTCCTCGCCCAGCTGCGCGACCACTGCGAACCCGTCCGCCGGCGCCTCGGCCGCGACCGGCTCGGCATCGGGCTGTGGCTCGCCAGGGACGCCGCCCAGGCCCTCGTCACCGACCCCTCCGCCCTGCGCGCCCTGCGCAGTGAGCTCGACCGGCGCGGCCTGGAGGTCGTCACCCTCAACGGCTTCCCCTACGAGGGTTTCGGAGCCGAGGAGGTCAAGTACCGCGTCTACAAGCCGGACTGGGCCGATCCCGAGCGTCTGGAGCACACCACCGCCCTGGCCCGCGTACTCGCCGGGCTGCTGCCCGACGACGTCACCGACGGCAGCATCTCCACCCTGCCCCTCGCCTGGCGCACCGCCCACGACGAGGAGCGGGCGGAGCGGGCCCGCACCGCCCTGCGCACCCTCGCCGAACGTCTCGACGCCATCGAGGAGCTGACCGGCCGCTCCCTGCGCATCGGCCTGGAACCGGAGCCCGGTTGCGTCGTCGAGACCACCCGCGACGCCATCGCCCCGCTCACCGCGATCGGCCACGACCGCATCGGCATCTGCGTCGACACCTGTCATCTCGCCACCTCCTTCGAAGATCCGCACACTGCCCTGGACGCCCTCACCACCGCCGGCGTCCCCGTCGTGAAATCCCAGCTCTCCGCCGCCCTGCACGCCGAACACCCCCATCTGCCCGAGGTCCGCGAAGCCCTCGCCGCCTTCGCCGAACCCCGCTTCCTGCACCAGACCCGCACGGCCACCGCCGCCGGGCTGCGCGCCACCGACGACCTCGACGAGGCCCTCGCGGGCCACGCCCTGCCGGACGCCGCCCCCTGGCGCGCCCATTTCCACGTCCCGCTGCACGCGGCCCCCGCCGCCCCGCTCACCTCCACCCTCCCGGTCCTGAAGGCCGCCCTGAGCCGGCTCGTCGGCGGCCCGGCCCCCCTCACCCACCACCTGGAGGTCGAGACCTACACCTGGCAGGCCCTGCCGCCCGAGCTGCGCCCCAAGGGGCGGGCCCAGCTGGCCGAGGGAATCGCCGCCGAGCTGACCCTCGCCCGCGACCTGCTGACGGACCTCGGCCTGAAGGAGCTGCCATGAGCACCCCTGAGCCCCCGGACCCGGCCGGCGCGGAACCAGGCCGCCCCGTCCCGCTCCTCGTCCTGGACGTCGTCGGTCTCACCCCCCGCCTGCTCGACCACATGCCGCACCTCAAGGCCCTCGGACAGTCCGGCTCCCGTGCCGCCCTGGGCACCGTCCTGCCCGCCGTCACCTGCACCGCGCAGTCCACCTTCCTCACCGGCACCATGCCCTCGGAACACGGCATCGTCGGCAACGGCTGGTACTTCCGCGAGCTCGGCGACGTCCTGCTGTGGCGCCAGCACAACGGCCTCGTCGCCGGGGACAAACTCTGGGACGCCGCCCGCCGCGCCCACCCCGGCTACACCGTGGCCAACATCTGCTGGTGGTACGCCATGGGCGCCGACACCGACATCACCGTCACCCCCCGCCCGGTCTACTACGCCGACGGCCGCAAGGAACCCGACTGCTACACCCGGCCCCCCGCGCTCCACGACGAACTCACCGAAGAACTGGGCACCTTCCCCCTGTTCCACTTCTGGGGACCCGGCGCCGACCTCGTCTCCAGCCGGTGGATCATCGACGCCACCCGCCACATCATGCGCACCCGGCACCCCGACCTGACGCTCTGCTACCTCCCTCATCTGGACTACGACCTGCAGCGCTTCGGCCCGGACGACCCGCGCTCCCTGAAGGCGGCCACGGACCTGGACACCGCGCTCGCCCCGCTCCTGGACGACGCCCGCGCCGAGGGCCGCACCGTCGTGGCCCTGTCCGAGTACGGCATCACCCGCGTGAGCCGGCCCGTCGACATCAACCGCGCCCTGCGCCGCGCCGGACTGCTCGAGGTGCACACGCAGGACGGCATGGAGTACCTCGACCCGATGGCCTCCCGCGCCTTCGCCGTGGCCGACCACCAGATCGCCCACGTCTACGTGCGCCGCCCCGAGGACCTCGACGCCACCCGTGCGGCCCTCGACGGCCTGCCCGGCATCGAGCAACTCCTCGACGACGAGGGCAAGAAGGCCCACCACCTCGACCACCCGCGCGCCGGTGAACTCGTCGCCGTGGCCGAACCGGACGCCTGGTTCACGTACTACTACTGGCTCGACGACGACCGGGCACCCGACTTCGCCCGGCTCGTCGAGATCCACCGCAAACCCGGCTACGACCCGGTCGAGCTCTTCATGGACCCCCAGGACCCCTACGTGAAGGTCAAGGCGGCCACCGCGCTGGCGCGCAAGAAGCTCGGCATGCGCTACCGCATGGCTGTGGTCCCGCTGGACCCCTCACCTCTTCGCGGCAGCCACGGCCGCCTCCCGCTGAGCGACGACGACGGTCCGCTCCTCATCTGCTCCACCCCCCGCGCCGTCGGCGACCGCCTCGCGGCCACCGACGTGAAACAACTCCTGCTCCGGCTGGCCGGACTCGGCTGACACCGCGCCACGCGCAGCCGCCGACTTCCGACTACCGAGAGTGAACCACACGGCACTGACAACGGCCGGTCCCGGCGGCACCGGAACCGGCCACGACCGAGAAGGCAGGCCACCCGTGACCCCGTACCCCGACCCTTCCCGCACCGATGCCGCCACCGCCGCCGCCCCGGACGAGGCACTGCGCCGCAGCCTCGGCGTGGGCCGGCGCCGCTTCCTCACCACGTGCACCGCCGTGGCGGCCGGAGCCGTGGCGGCCCCCGTCTTCGGCGCGGCCCCCGCCCTGGCCCAGGACCGCGGCAGAGACCACGACCACGGCCACGACCACGGCCACGACCACGGGCGCGGCCAGGTGCTCGTCCCGCCGCACAAGCGGGGCATCATCCTCTACACGGTCCGTGACGCCACCGCCCGCGACCCCCTCGCGAGCGACCTGCCCTCCGGCTTCCGCGAGGTGTTCAAGCAGCTGGCCCGCCACGGCTACCGGCAGGTGGAGTTCGCCGGCTACCGCCAGCACGCGAACGCGCCCGGCGGCGACAACCTGGAGACCGTCCAGGGCGCCAGGCTGCTGCGCTCCTGGCTGGACGACCACGGCCTGCGCGCCCAGGGCAACCACGGCTTCATCCCGTCCTCCTGGCCGCTCACCGCGGCGGACAAGGACACCTTCAAGAAGCACCTGGAGATCGCCAACATCCTCGGCATGGACCACATGGGCACCGGCGGCGACCCCACCGGAAGCTCCTACCGCGCCGACTGGGACGTCGCCGCCGACAAATGGAACGCCCTCGGTGAGATCGCCCGCCGTGAGGGCATCAAGCTCTACACCCACAACCACGACAGCGCCTACGGCTTCCTGCTCGACGGCGGCCCGCTGGACGACCAGGGCCGGCCGACGCGCAGTTCGGGCATCCGCAAGCTGGAGTACTTCCTGAAGGTCACCGACCCACGGCTCGTCTGGCTGGAGATGGACATCTTCTGGGCGCACGTCGCCCAGTACAAGTTCCGCACCTACACCGCGCACGACGGCACCACCCGCACAAGCGTGTTCGACCCGGCCGCCCTGGTCACCCGCCACAACAAGCGCTACCCGCTGTTCCACGCCAAGGACGGCGTCGTCAGCACGACCAACGGCATGGGCTGGGACATGGTGCCCTTCGGCACCGGAGACATCGACTACGCGACGTTCTTCTCGCGGGTCGGGCAGACCCACTACCGCAACCCGATGGTGGAGGACGACAACTCGCCGAGCGCCACCGACCCCGCGCAGTCGCTGCGCGAGGCCAAGATCAGCTACGACAACATGGCGGCCCTGCGCAAGCGGCGCCGCTGACCGCGGACACGGACCGGGGCCCCTCCCGCACCACGCGGGAGGGGCCCCGGTCCGTGCCGGCCCGGTCTCCCCGGGTCACTCCTCCCCGAGCGGCCGCGGGTTGGGCGTCACGCGCCTGTCCTTGGATCGTCCCGGCGGGTGCAGGAACAGCGCCACGAGGCCGGCGAACAGCGAGATGCAGCCGGCCAGGGTGAAGGCGCCGTTGTAGCCCCAGGCGCCGACGACCACGGCTCCCATGCCCGCGCCCAGTCCGGAGACGAGCTTGGAGCTGTAGACCATGCCGTAGTTGGTGGCGTTGTTGTTCTCGCCGAAGTAGTCCGCGGTCATCGCCGCGAACATCGGGAAGATGGCCCCGCCGCCGAAGCCGGAGACGGCGGAGAAGATCAGGAACAGCGGCAGGTTCCCGATCTCGGCCGACCAGATGATGCCGAACTGGGCGAGACCCAGGATCGCGCACACGTAGAGCAGGCACTGCTTGCGGCCGTAGAGGTCGGACAGCCAGCCGATGACGCCGCGCCCGGTGCCGTTGACGATCGCCTTCAGCGACATCGCGGTGGCCACGACGCCCGCCGCGAAGCCCGCCTCCTCACCGATGTCGACCTGGAAGGCGATGCCGAAGATGTTCACGCCGGAGGTGCAGGCGAGACAGAACCACATCAGCGCCACCCGGCCGGTCCTCCAGGCCTCCAGCGGGCTGTACTGCTTGGTGGCCGGGGGGTTCTTCTCGAGCGAACGCCGGGCGCGCGGATCCTCCGGCGGGTTCAGCGGGTCGACGGAGGCCGGCCACCAGTTCTTCGGCGGGTCCCTGAAGTAGAAGCCGGCGAAGGCCACGATCGCGGCGAGGAAGACACCCGCCGAGACCAGCACCCAGCGGAAGTTGGTGCCGTCCATGTAGCCGTGGAAGATGAAGACGAAGGGCACCGAGCCGTAGGCGAAGCCGCCGTTGACGAAGCCGGTCTTGCCGCCCCTGCGCTCCGGGTACCACTTGCCGACCATGTTGACGCACGTCGCGTACACCATGCCCGCGCCCATGCCGCTGAAGACGCCGAACCCGATGAAGGCGAGCGCGACATGCGGCGCGAACGCCAGCGACAGATAACCCAGCAGAGTGCCGGCCGAACCCAGCATCATCGCCCAGCGCGCCGGCAGCTTGCCGTTCTCGCGCAGCCGCCCCGCCGGGAAGGCGACCGCGGCCTGGCAGAAGATCCAGGTGGTCATCATCCAGTAGATGCTGCCGCTGGACCAGTGGTGTGCCTCGTGGAGCGTGTCCTCGGCGGACGCGAACGCGTACTCCGCGGAGGAGATGCCCATCATGCCGATCCAGGGCAGGATCACCATCCACTTGCGCTTGCGCCCCATGATGTCGATGTCGGTCTCACCCAACCGGTAGACGCGGCCGTTCGCGTCGGTGACCTCCCGGTGGGGAACCGTGGTGGGCAGATCGGTCGTTGTCATGTCGTGTCGCACCCCTTGCGTCGAAAGATCTGGCCAGCGCCCCCTGTCCCATGCCTTTCGTGCGCGTGCGGGTCCCGGGGCCGGCCGACGCGCACCGTCGGCCGGCCCCCCGCTGCCTCACCTCATGTACCGCCCCCCAGCAGCCCCGCCTCCCGCGCCCAGCGGTACTTCGCACCGAGCACGGCCACCGGCTTCTCGGTCGTGTACGGGTACGCCACGACCCCGCGTTCGAAGAGGTACTGGCAGGCCTCCTCGACCTCCACGTCACCCGCGAGCGACGCCACCACGGGCTTCTCGATCCCGCGCTCCCGGAACTCGGCCACCACGCGCGCGGTGAGCTCCGCGAAGACCATCGGGGGAGTGACGATCGTGTGCCAGTAGCCGAGCACCAGCGCGTGGATGCGCGGATCCTCCAGCCCCAGCCGGATCGTCGCCTCGTACGTCGACGGCGGTTCGCCCCCGGTGATGTCCACCGGGTTGCCCGCGGCCCCGAAGGGCGGGATGAACTTCCGGAAGGCCTCGTCCAGGTCGGGCGGGATCTCCATGAGCGACAGGCCGTTGTCCGTCACCGCGTCGGAGAGCAGCACGCCGCTGCCGCCCGCGCCCGTGATGATCACGACGTTGCCGCCCTTGGGTGCGGGAAGCACCGGCAACGCGCGCGCGTACTCCAGCATGTCGTTCAGTCCGGGCGCCCTGATGACGCCGGCCTGCCGCAGGATGTCGTCGTACACGGCGTCGTCACCGGCGAGGGCGCCCGTGTGCGACCCGGCCGCCTTCGCACCCGCGGCCGTACGGCCCGCCTTGAGCACGATCACCGGCTTCTTCGGCACGGTCGCCCGGGCGGCCTCCACGAAGGCGCGCCCGTCCTTGAGGTCCTCCAGGTGCATCGCGATGCATTGGGTGTGCGGGTCCTCCCCGAACCAGGTCAGCAGGTCGTCCTCGTCCAGGTCCGACTTGTTGCCGAGCCCGACGATCGCCGACACGCCCGTCTTCGTCGTCCGCGCGAAACCGAGGATGGCCATCCCGATGCCGCCCGACTGCGAGGTCAGCGCCACCCCGCCCTTGACGTCGTACGGCGTGCAGAACGTGGCGCACAGGTCCTGCCAGGTCGAGTAGTAGCCGTAGATGTTCGGTCCCAGCAGCCGCACGCCGTGCCGCTCGGCGATCGACACGATCTCCGCCTGGAGTTCGTGCTCGCCGGTCTCCGCGAACCCCGAGGGGATCAGCACGGCGTTCGGGATCTTCTTGCGTCCCACCTCCTCCAGGGCCGAGGCCACGAACTTGGCGGGGATCGCGAAGACCGCCACATCCACCTCACCGGGAACGTCCGTGACACTCTTGTACGCCTTGCGGCCCAGGATGTCATCGGCCTTGGGGTTCACCGGGTGGATCTCGCCCGCGAAACCCCCGTCCACGAGGTTGCGCATCACCGAATTGCCGATCTTCCCCTGCTCGTTGGAGGCGCCGATCACGGCCACCGAGCCGGGCTGCATCAGCCGGCGCATCGAGGTGAGGATCTCCTCGCGCGTGTACGTCCGGCGCGGCGCCGGCTGCGACTCGGCGAGGATCACCCGGATGTCGGCCGCGACGGCCCCCTCCGCCGTCGCGATCACCGGATTGAGGTCCACCTCGGCGATCTCGGGGAAGTCCGCCACGAGCCGGGACACCCGGCGGATCTGCTCGGCGACGGCCCACCGGTCGACACCGGCCTGCCCGCGCACCCCGCGCAGGACCTCCGCCGAGCGGATGGAGTCCAGCATCGACAACGCCTCGTCGGCGTCCACCGGCGCCAGCCGGAACGTGACGTCCTTGAGGACCTCGACGAGCACCCCGCCCAGCCCGAAGGCCACGACCTTCCCGAACGTCGGGTCGGTCACCGCACCGACGATGACCTCCTGGCCCCGCGGCAGCAACTCCTGCACCTGCACACCCGAGATGCGCGCGTCCGCGTCGTAGGCACGCGCGTTCTCGACGATGCGGTGGAACGCCGCCCGGACGTCCGCCGCTCCCTCGACCCCGACGACCACACCGCCGGCGTCGGTCTTGTGCAGGATGTCCGGCGACACGATCTTCATCACGACCGGCCCGCCGAAGCGCGCCGCGTACGCCACGGCCTCCTCGACGTCGGTGGCCAGTTCCTCGCCGGGGACGGCGATGCCGTACGCGTCGGCGATCACCTTGCCCTCGGGCGCGGTCAGCGCGGTCCGGCCCTCCGCCCGTACGGAGTCCAGCAGGGACCGCACGCGGGCGAGACGGTCTTCGGCCATCACCTCAGATCACCCCGTTCGACTTGAGCAGGCGCACTTCCTCGTCACCGAGGCCGAGCTCACCGACGTAGACCTCTTCGTTGTGCTCGCCGAGCAGCGGTGAACTGGTCACCTCCACGGGGGAGTCGGACAGCTTCAGCGGGCTGCCGACGGTCACGAACTCGCCGCGCTCGGGGTGGGGCACGGTGACGACCATCTCGTTGGCGACCAGTGACCGGTCCTCGATGATCTCCCGGGTCGACAGGATCGGCCCGCACGGGATGTTGTGCGCGTTGAGCCGCTCCAGCACCTCCCACTTGGGCAGCGTCGAGGACCACTCCTCGATCAGCTGGAACAGCTTGCCGAGCTTGGGCAGCCGCGCCTCGGGCGTGGCCCACTCGGGGTCGTCGGCCAGTTCGGGCCGGCCGATGAGCTCGCTGATCGGGCGCCAGCCGACCGGCTGCACGATGACGTACACGTAGTCGTTCGGGCCGCCCGGCGCGCACTTGACCGCCCAGCCGGGCTGGCCACCGCCGGAGGCGTTCCCGGACCGGGGGACCTCGTCGCCGAAGTCCTCGTTGGGGTACTCGGCGAGCGGCCCGTGGGCCAGGCGCTGCTGGTCCCGCAGCTTGACCCGGCACAGGTTCAGCACGGCGTGCTGCATGGCCACGTTGACCCGCTGCCCGCGTCCGGTGTGCTCCCGCTGGTAGAGCGCGGCGAGGATGCCCGCCACGGCGTGGACGCCCGTACCCGAGTCACCGATCTGGGCGCCCGTGGCCAGCGGCGGCCCGTCCTCGAAGCCGGTGGTGGACATCGACCCGCCCATGGCCTGCGCGACGACCTCGTACGCCTTGAAGCCGGTGTACGGGCCTTCGCCGAAGCCCTTGATGGAGGCGTAGACGATGCGCGGGTTGATCTCCTGGATGCGGTCCCAGGTGAAGCCCATCCGGTCGACCGCGCCCGGGCCGAAGTTCTCCACCATCACGTCGGAGCGCCGGATCAGCTCGGTGAGGATCTCCTTGCCGCGCTCGGTCTTGGTGTTGAGGGTGATGCTCCGCTTGTTGCAGTTGAGCATCGTGAAGTAGAGGGAGTCGACGTCCGGCAGGTCGCGCAGCTGCTTGCGCGTGATGTCGCCGGTCGGCGCCTCCAGTTTGACGACGTCGGCGCCGAGCCAGGCGAGCAGCTGGGTCGCCGACGGCCCGGACTGGACGTGGGTCATGTCCAGCACGCGGACACCTTCGAGGGCCTTGGTTCCTGTCATCGGGGGCACCTCACTTGTACATGGTCTGGTTCATGGTTCCGGGGGCGTACGCGTCGGGGTCGACCCAGACGTTGATCAGTGACGGCTTGCCGGACTCGCGGGCGCGCCGGAGGGCGGGGCCGATGTCGGCGGGGTCGCGGACCTCCTCGCCGTAACCGCCGAGCATCTGCGCGAACTTGTCGTAGTGGACGTCCCCGAGGGTGTTGCCGACCCGCTCGCGCTCCTTGCCGTACTTGGCGGCCTGGCCGTAACGGATCTGGTTCATCGAGGAGTTGTTGCCGACGATGCCGACGAAGGGCAGGTCGTAGCGCACGAGGGTCTCGAAGTCCCAGCCCGTGAGCGAGAACGCCCCGTCGCCGAACAGCGCGACGACCTCCTTGTCGGGCCGCGCCTGCTTGGCCGCGAGCACGAAGGGCACACCGACGCCGAGCGTGCCGAGCGGCCCGGGGTCCATCCAGTGGCCGGGCGACTTGGGCTGCACGACCTGGCCGGAGAAGGTGACGATGTCCCCGCCGTCGCCGATGTAGATCGAGTCCTCGGTGAGGAAGTCGTTGATCTCGCCGACCAGCCGGTAGGGGTGGATCGGCGAGGCGTCGGACTTCAGGCTCGGCAGCCGCTTCTCCAGGGCCGTCTGCTCGGCCGCGCGCAGTTCGTCCAGCCACTCCTTGCGCCGGGACGCACCGCCGTTGACGCGTCCGGAGGCCGCCTCGGTCACCGACTTCAGCACCAGCCCGGCGTCGCCGACGATGCCGAGGTCGATGTCGCGGTTCTTGCCGACCGTGCGGTAGTCGAGGTCGATCTGCACGACGGTCGCCTCCGGCGACAGCCGCTTGCCGTAGCCCATGCGGAAGTCGAAGGGCGTGCCGACGATGACGATGACGTCGGCGTGGGAGAAGGCGTACCGCCGTGAGAGCTGGAAGTGGTGCGGGTCGCCGGGCGGCAGGGTGCCGCGGCCGGCGCCGTTCATGTACGCGGGGACGTTGAGGGCGCGCACCAGCTCGACGGCGGCTTCGGTGCCCCGGGTCGTCCAGACCTGGCTGCCGAGCAGGATGGCCGGCTTCTCGGCGTGCACCAGCAGGTCGGCGAGCTTCTCGATCGCCTCGGGGTCGCCGGCCGAGCGGGTGGAGGCCCGGTAGGCCCCGGCGCGCGGCACCCGGGCCTTCGGCACCGGCACCTTGGCGTCCAGCACGTCGCGCGGGATCTCCAGGAAGGAGGGGCCGGGCGCGCCGTGGTAGCACTCGCGGAACGCCATGGACACCATGTCCGCCGCGCGCGCCGTGTCGGGCACGGCCGCCGCGAACTTGGTGATCGGCGTCATCATGTCGACGTGCGGCAGGTCCTGCAGGGACCCCATCTTGTGCTGGGTGAGGGCGCCTTGGCCGCCGATCAGCAGCATCGGGGACTCCGCGCGGAAGGCGTTGGCGACACCGGTGACGGCGTCGGTCGTCCCCGGGCCGGCGGTGACCACCGCGCAGCCGGGCTTGCCGGTGATGCGCGCGTACCCGTCGGCGGCGTGGGCGGCGACCTGCTCGTGGCGGACGTCGACGACCTCGATGCCCTCGTCGACGCAGCCGTCGTAGATGTCGATGATGTGGCCGCCGCACAGCGTGTAGATGCGGTCGACCCCTTCGGCCTTCAGCGCCTTGGCTACGAGATGACCACCGGAGATCACGTCCTGGGTGTCGTCGGGCATGGCGAAGTCCTGTCCCTTCGTAGGGGGTTGGGGCGGCTCGCGGTACATTGCATACAGTCGACGAATACTGTATGAAGCTTGTTATCCCGCATCCGGTGGGTGGTGTCCAGGGGGCGTGCGGCACTTTCGAGTCAGGAGCCGGAATGGACCTGTACGAACACCAGGCAAGGGAACTCTTCGAGGAACACGGCATCGTGGTGCCGCGGGCCGAGGTCACCGACTCGCCCAGGGAGGCCCGCGAGATCGCACGCCGGCTCGGCGGCCGGGTCGTGGTGAAGGCCCAGGTGAAGACCGGCGGGCGCGGCAAGGCCGGCGGGGTGAAGCTCGCCGCCGACCCGGCCGCGGCGGAGCTCACGGCCCGTCAGATCCTCGGCATGGACATCAAGGGCCACCAGGTCGGCACCGTCATGCTCGCCCAGCCCGTGGACATCGAGGCCGAGTTCTACGTCTCCTACGTGCTGGACCGCGCGGCCGGCCGGTTCCTCGCGATCGCCTCCGCCGAGGGGGGCATGGACATCGAGGAGGTGGCCGCCACCCGGCCCGAGGCCGTGTCCCGCATCCCCGTCGACCCGGCCACCGGGGTCACCTCCGCCACGGCGGGCCGGATCGCGGAAGCGGCCGGACTGCCGCCGCAGACCGCCGACGTCCTCGTCCGCCTCTGGCAGGTACTGGTCCGCGAGGACGCCGTCCTCGTCGAGGTCAACCCGCTCGTGCGCACCCGGCAGGGACAGATCCTCGCCCTCGACGGCAAGATCACCCTCGACGACAACGCCCGTTTCCGACAGGCCCGTTGGGGCGCGGACGACATCGGGCACGGCGACGGTCCGGAGGCCGAGGCCGCCGCCAGGGGCCTCAACTACGTCAAGCTGGACGGCGAGGTCGGCATCATCGGCAACGGCGCCGGCCTCGTGATGTCGACCCTGGACGTGGTGGCGGGCTGCGGCGCCCGCCCGGCGAACTTCCTCGACATCGGCGGCGGAGCGAGCGCCCAGGTCATGGCGGACGGACTGTCGGTCGTCCTCTCCGATCCGGCCGTCAGCTCCATCCTCGTCAACGTCTTCGGCGGGATCACCGCCTGCGACGCGGTCGCCGACGGCATCGTCCGGGCACTGGACACCGTCCGGCTGACCAAACCGCTCGTCGTACGGCTCGACGGCAACAACGCCGCCCGGGGCCGCGCCGTTCTCGACCGGTGCGCGCACCCGCTGGTCGAGCAGGTCACCACCATGGACGGCGCCGCCGCCCGTGCCGCCCGACTCGCCGTCACGGCCTGAGAAGAGGGAACGCCATGGCCATCTACCTGTCCAAGGAGAGCAAGGTCCTCGTCCAGGGCATGACCGGCGCAGAGGGCATGAAGCACACCCGGCGGATGCTGGCGGCCGGCACGAACGTCGTCGGCGGCGTCAACCCCCGCAAGGCGGGCCGCACCGTCGAGTTCGCCGTCCCCGAGGGGCCGAGCGGCACGGGAGGCGCCTCGGTCGCCGTCCCCGTCTTCGGCTCCGTAGCCGAGGGGATGCACGCGACCGGCGCGGACGTCACCGTCGTCTTCGTCCCGCCCGCCTTCGCCAAGGCGGCCGTCGTCGAGGCCGCCGACGCCGGCATCGGCCTCGCGGTCGTCATCACCGAGGGCATCCCGGTGCACGACACCGTCGCCTTCACCACGTACGCCGGCCGCAGCGGCACACGCGTCGTCGGCCCCAACTGCCCGGGTCTCATCAGCCCGGGCCAGTCCAACGCCGGCATCATCCCGGCCGACATCGCCAGGCCGGGCCGCATCGGGCTGGTCTCCAAGTCGGGCACGCTGACGTACCAACTCATGCACGAGCTGCGCGACATCGGCTTCTCGACCTGCGTCGGCATCGGCGGCGACCCCGTCGTCGGCACCACGCACATCGACTGCCTCGCGGCGTTCCAGGACGACCCCGACACCGATCTGGTCGTCCTCATCGGCGAGATCGGCGGCGACGCCGAGGAACGGGCGGCGGCCTACATCCGCGAGCACGTCACCAAACCCGTCGTCGGCTACATCGCCGGATTCACCGCACCCGAGGGCCGGACCATGGGCCACGCCGGAGCCATCGTCTCCGGCTCCTCCGGCACGGCGCAGGCGAAGAAGGAGGCCCTGGAGGCGGCCGGAGTACGGGTGGGCCGCACCCCGACCGAGACCGCGAAGCTCGTGCTCACGCTGCTCGAGGACAGGCGGCGAGCCGCCTGAGACGCAAGCCGAACCGTACTCGTCGCGGGTCGCCCACGACCTCCCCTTCCGCACCGACCGTGCACCGAGAGCGGAGCCCTCGCATGACCCCCACCCTCATCCTCAAGCCGGGCACGGCCTGGTCCGACGCGTGGCAGCGCTGTCTGGCCGTCGCCCCCGAAGCCTTCCGGGACGACCGCGTCCTCAACCTCTGGAACGCCGGCTGGCAGCCCGACGGCCGCGTCCTGCCCGCCGTCAGCCCCGTCGACGGCAGTCCGGTCGCGGGCCCGCCGCGGCTCGACGGCGGCACCGCGCACCGGGCCGTGCGCGCCGCGCTCGACCAGCACCGCGCCTGGCGGCACGTCCCCCTGCCCGAACGCCGCGCCCGCGTCACGGCCACCCTCGACGCCCTCACCGAACACCGGCGGCTGCTCGCACTGCTGCTGGTGTGGGAGATCGGCAAACCCTGGCGGCTCGCCCAGGCGGACGTCGACCGCGCCATCGACGGAGTGCGCTGGTACGTCGACGGCATCGAGCCGATGCTGGACGGCCGGGCGCCGCTGGACGGACCGGTCTCCAACATCGCCAGCTGGAACTACCCGATGAGCGTGCTCGTCCACGCCCTGCTGGTGCAGGCGCTGGCGGGCAACGCGGTCGTCGCGAAGACGCCCACCGACGGCGGGGTCGCCTGCCTGACCCTGGCCGCGGCGCTGGCCGCCCGCGAGGGACTGCCCGTGACCCTGCTCAGCGGCAGCGGCAGCGAACTGTCGGAGGCGCTCGTCCGGGCCCCCGAGATCGGCTGCGTCTCCTTCGTCGGCGGACGCGACACCGGCGCCGCCGTCGCCACCGCCGTCGCCGACCTCGGCAAACGCCACGTACTGGAACAGGAGGGGCTCAACACCTGGGGCATCTGGAACTACTCGGGCTTCGACACCCTCACCGCCCTCGTCCCCAAGCTCTTCGACTACGGCAAACAGCGCTGCACGGCCTACCCGCGCTTCGTCGTCCAGCGGGACCTGTTCGACGCGTTCCTGGCGGCGTACCTCCCGGCGGTGCGCACCCTGCGGGTGGGGCACCCGCTCGCCGTCGAACGGCCGGACGACCCGCTGCCGGAGCTGGACCTCGGGCCGCTGATCCACGCGGCCAAGGCCAAGGAACTGCGCGACCAGGTCGCCGAGGCGGTCGAGCGCGGCGCCGTGCCGCTGCACCGAGGCGACCCGGCCGCCGCCCGCTTCCTGGCCGGCCAGGACACCTCCGCTTACGTCCAGCCCGTCACGCTGCTCGACCCGCCGCCGTCCTCGCCGCTGCACCACGCGGAGCCGTTCGGCCCGGTCGACACCGTCGTCCTGGTCGACACCGAGGCGGAGCTGCTGGCCGCGATGAACGCCTCCAACGGCGCGCTCGTCGCCACGCTGTCCACCGACGACCGGGCGACCTACGACCGTCTCGCCCCGCACATCCGGGCGTTCAAGGTCGGCCACGGCACGCCCCGCTCCCGGGGTGACCGGGACGAACTCTTCGGTGGACTCGGCGCCTCCTGGCGCGGCGCGTTCGTCGGCGGGGAGCTGCTGGTCCGCGCGGTGACGCGGGGCCCGGCGGGGGAGCGGCTGCCCGGGAACTTCCCGGAGTACCAGCTGCTTCCGTGACGCGGCCCTTCGGGCCGGGGCCCGGGGCGCACCTGCCCCGGGCCCCGGTCAGCCGATCCCCTGCCGGTCCGGGTGCAGGGCGAACGCGCGGTCCGCCGGAGCGGGAGCGGCCAGGTCGACGGCCTGCCGCAACAGTTCACGGTGGCGCAGCAGCGGCTCGCGGCGCTCCGGCGGCGCGAGCAGGAGCAGGTCGTCCCAGCCGGCCAGCAGCCGGCGGCACACCTGCGGACTTCCCGTCGCACAGCCCCGCACCTCACTGAACCCCAGGTCCACCAGCTCGGTCCACCCCGGCAGGGGCTGCACCAGCCGCACCGCGCCACCGCGGTCCCGGTGGCGGGCGGCGTCCAGCGGCCGCCGGCTCAGCGCGGCCAGCAACTGCACGACCCGGTCCAGGGCCTGCACCGCGGTGGTCGGATCGTTGATCGCGGGCGACAGGGCGCGCAGCGCGATGTCCGCCAGTTGCCGCAGGCCGAAGCCGAGATCCTGGTGGTAGGTCCGCTCCACGCCCACGGAGACCACCCCGCGCAGCGCCCTGCGCGGCGGGACCGGCCCGCCGTGGACCGCCAGCACCGGCATGCCGGGCACCACGAAGTCCCCGATGCGCGGGATGAGCCGCAGCACCACCCCGTGCTTGCGCGCCACGCGCACCAGCCGCGCGATGTGGACGTCGCGCACCACCCCGGCCCGGCCCTCGTGCGGCACCCACGCGGTCTCGGGGCCGAGCCCGGCCGGGTCACCGTCCTCCACCGGCACCGGCATCGAGGCCACCACCCGGAAGGACTCCGTGGCGATCCGGGCGATCACATGGCTGATCCGCATCAGTCGCAGCGTGCTGTTCACGTACAGGACGAACAGGAGCAGGCTCAGCGCGACCATGCACAGCGTGAGGACCGACTGCAGCAGGGGCACCGACGTCACGGCACGGGGATCGTCGACGCTGTCGAAGGACGTCAGGACCAGCAGGGTCAGCACGAAGGTCGCCAGGAACACGGCGAAGGTCGCCTTGGTGATCCGGCTCCGGACGAACAGCCGCACCACCCGCGGGGTGAACTGCCCGCTCGCCATCTGCACCGCCACCAGCGAGATGCTGAAGACCACGCCGATGAAGGTCATCATCGCGGAGCTGACCGCGTTCACCACGGTCTTCGCGTCGTCCGCGAAGCGCAGCAGCTCGTCGAGGGTGTCGTAGTCGCGGTCCTCCCGCAGCGCCTCGACGAGGGCGGTGTCGAGCAGCTGCGCCCCGGCCCAGACGACGAAGACGCACACCATGGCCGCGGTCGGGGCGAACCAGAACGTGTCCCGCAGATGCTCCCGGAGCGGTGACAGGGCTCGGGGGCGGCGCCCGCGGGAGGGGCTCTGCGTCACCATCCAGTCACTCATGGTGCGACCCTAGAGGCATCGGGCCGCGAGGTCCCGGACCCCCGCCCGGCGGACGGAAACGCAGGTGAAAGGCGCTCCGAAAGCTTGGTATGGTTGTCCGTGTCGCCGCGGGGAGCACCCCTGCAAGGCGGCGGACACCTCGTCCGGGTGGCGGAATGGCAGACGCGCTAGCTTGAGGTGCTAGTGCCCTTTATCGGGCGTGGGGGTTCAAGTCCCCCCTCGGACACAGACCAGCCCGGGCGGGCCGGGAATCATCCCGGCCCGCCCGGGCTGTCGTGCGTCCGTGTCCCCGACGCGGTTGCAGCGGCCATGATCCGGACCGACGATGGAATCAGGCCCTCGACGGTCGTCACCGTCCTCCAGCCCCTCGCGCAGGGCCGCACACCGGCACACCGGGAATCCTCATGGACCGAGCCGACCTCTCAGCGGTGTTCTACGGGGAAGGCCCCGTACCCGTTCTGTGGGCCACCTACTGCCCGGTCCACTTCGACGTGTGGCTGGCCTTCTCCCAGCCGCCGGCCGGCCGGGGCGACGACGCCTCCGGTACGGGTGACGAGGCCTCCGGCACGGGCCAGGACGCCTTCGGGACGGTGGACGGCACCTCCGGGGCCGAGCAGCCGCGGCGGGACCTGATCCTCGCGATCCGTGAGGAGTTCGGCGTGGAGCAGGTGCTGGACCGTCTCCAGAGCCGCGCGCTGACCCGGACGTGCCGTCCCATCGCCGCCGGCAGCTTCGTCGCGGCGCAGCTCACCCTGAAGGAACTCGTCAGCGACATGCTGCCCCTGACCAGCCTCGCCGGAGCCGTGCGCGTCGCCCGTGAACTGGCCCTGAACAGCGGCACGGAGGGCATCGAGGCAGCCCTCGCCGGACACGTCAGGACCCCGGCCACCAGCGAGATCCACGACAGCATGGAGCGCCGGCAGGAGCGCGGACGGCACGTCACCTGGCTGCTGCGGCTGTTGCACCGTGTCGTCGACGGCTCCCGGCCGGACCTCGGCGGGCACGCGGCCGTCACCGCGGTGCTCGTCGACATGCTGGACGCCGTCGTCATCGACGACACGCCCGTGCGCAGGCCCCACGCTCCCGGCGGCCGGGGCTCCGACCGGCGGCAGAAGTACCCGGTCGTCTCCGTGACGACGAACCGGCCGGCCACGGTCGCGGTCGTCCGGTCGCGCCGCACCATCAAGGCCGACGCCGCCGAACAGGTCTTCTCCGTCGACACCGCCTCCATCGGCTGGGCGGTGGTCGACAGCGGCATCGACCCGCGCCACCCCGCCTTCCACGACTGGGACACCACCGGCCCGGTGCCCGAGCAACTCGAGTCCCGCATCGCCCGCGCCTTCGACTTCACCGACGTGCGGCGCACACTCGGCGCCGACGTCCTGGTGGGCGGACTCGTCAACTGGGCGGCCGCGTTGCCGTCCCTCGACACCACGCCGTCCCCCGGGCAGCCGCCCCGGCCACCGCCCGGCGACCAGCACGGCACCCACATCGCCGGGATCATCGGCGGCTGGTGGCCGGAGCTGGAGTTCCGGGGCATCTGCCCGCGCATCCGGCTCTACGACTTCCGGGTCCTGGACGACGCGGGTGCGGGCGACGAGTTCTCCATCGTCACCGCGCTGCAGGCGATCCGGCACCTCAACGAGCAGGCCGGGCGGTTCATCGTCGCCGGGGTCAACATCAGCCTGTCGGTGCCGCACGACGTCGCCGGCCACTCCACGGGGTGGACGCCCGTGTGCGTCGAGTGCGACCGCCTGACGCGGTCGGGCGTCGTGGTCGTCACCGCCGCGGGCAACTCCGGCTTCGCCGGCACCGCGCGCACCCTCGGCGCCGACTACCGCAACATCAGCATCTCCGACCCCGGCAACGCGGAGTCCGTCATCACCGTCGGCTCCACCCACCGCAGCAACCCCCACCGCCACGGCGTCAGTTACTTCTCCAGCCGGGGCCCCACCGGCGACGGCCGGCCCAAGCCCGACCTGGTCGCCCCGGGAGAGGACATCGACGGGCCCATCCCCGGCGAGGGCATCGCCGCCATGCACGGCACCAGCCAGGCCGCGGCCCACGTCAGCGGCGCCGCGGCCATGCTGCTGGCCCGCCACCGGGAACTGCTCGGCCGCCCCGAACGCGTCAAGGACATCCTGTGCGCCACGGCGACCGACCTCGCCCGCGAACGCCACTTCCAGGGCCACGGACTGGTCGACGTGCTGCGCGCCATCCAGTCCGTGTGACGCACCGCCCCACCCGTCAGGAGCCGACATGCTCACCTTCGATTTCCTCGACGCCCGGCACGGCGACTGCTTCCTCGTCCACTGGGGCCCCTCCGGTGAGCGGGTCATGCTCGTCGACGGCGGTCCCGGCGGTGTCTACCGGGCCACCCTGCGCGGCCGGCTGCGGCAGCTCGGCGACCCGCCGCACGTCGACGTGGTCTGCCTCTCCCACGTCGACGACGACCACGCCGGCGGGCTGGTACGGCTCTTCCGGGACATGCGGCAGGCCCAGCAGGACGGGGAGGCCCCGCCGTACGCGGTGGACGCGCTGTGGTTCAACTCCGTGGAGGAACTCGTCGACCGGCGCGCCCCCGGACTGAGCGCCTCCGTACGGCCGTTGATGGAACGCGCCGCCGCCGACGCCGCCGTCGGGGCCAGTTACCTGCAGGGCCGCGACATCCGCGACGCGGCGGGCCCGCTGCGGCTGGAGGGCAACGTCCCCTTCGGCGGCCCGCTCACCGAGGGCGCGGAGGCCGAACTCGCCGACCTGGACGTCACGGTCGTCGCCCCCGACGAGCAGGCCGTGCGGGAGCTGGAAGAACGCTGGCGCGAGGCGAAGGCGCGCGAGGACCCCGGGGTCATCACGGCCGGGTACACCGACGGCTCGGTGCCCAACCTGTCCAGCATCGTGCTGCTGCTGCGCCACGAGGGCCGCACCGCCCTGCTCACCGGTGACGCCCGCGGCGACCGCGTCCTGGCCGGGCTGCGCGAACTCGGCCTGCTCGACGGCGCCGAGCCCCTCCACGTCGACCTGCTGAAGCTCCCGCACCACGGCAGCGGCCGCAACGTGGACACGGACTTCTTCGAGCAGGTGCGGGCCGACCACTACGTGATCTCCGCCGACGGCGTCCGTCACCACCACCCCGACGAGGAGACCCTGCGCATGCTCGTCGGCTCCCGGGACCCGGACGAGGAGTACGACATCCACCTGACCAACCACATCCCCTTCGCCGAGGAGGAGTTGGCGCGGCTGGGCGAGGGCCGCTCCTTCGGCGTCGACGTCCGGGACCCCGCCGCGCAGGCCCTCCTCATCACGATCGGGGACCGGCCATGACGACCTTCCGGCACGCCCCGGCCCCGCCCGCGGACCCGGCCGGCGCCCTGCCCGCCGCCGATCCGCAGTGGACCGTGGACTCACCTGCCGTCGGCACCGGCCTGACGGCGCGCCCCTGCGGCGACAGCCTGCGCCCCGCCGAGCCGCCCGCCACGACACGGCCGGTCGCCCTCGCCCTGTCCGGCGGCGGGTTCCGCGCCACCCTCGCCGCGCTGGGCTTCGTCCGGCTGCTCGCCGACGCCGGGCTGCTGCCCCGGCTGCGGTACTCCTCGTCCGTGTCCGGCGGTTCGGTCGCCAACGGCTGCCTGGCCACCGCCTGGCCGGCCCTGCGCGAGGCGGGGTTCACCGCGCGCGCCGTCGACGAGGTCCTCATCGCACCGGTCGTGGACCGCGTCTCCCACCACTCCCTGAAGCACGCACTGGTCGGCGGCCTGTGGCGCACCCTCGGTCCCACGACCCGCACGGACCTGCTGGCCCGGCGCCTGGACGAGTGGTTCCTGGGAGGGACGGAACTGGAGCGGCTGGACGCGCAGGTGCGCTGGATCGTCAACGCCGCCAACCAGACCACCGGCGCCCGCTTCACCTTCGAACGCGACGTGTACGGCGACTACACCATCGGCCTGGCACCCACCGCAGGCACCGGACTGCGGCTGAGCCGGGCCGTGTCGGCCTCCGCCGCCGTGCCCGGCGCGTTCCCGCCCGTCGTCCTGGACCCCCGCCCCTTCCCGTGCGCCACCCACCCACCCGCCCTGCTCGACGGAGGCACGTACGACAACACCGGCCTGGAAGCCGTCGACGGGGACCGCTACCGCCACACCTTCCTGTGCGTCCTCAACGCCGGCGGACTGCTGCGCCCCGGCGTCTACGGCCGTGTCCCCGTGGTCCGCGACCTGGCCCGTGCCAACTCGCTGCTGTACCGGCAGAGCACCACACTGCGGACCCGGGCCGTCGTCGAGCGGTTCGAGCGTGCCCGGACGGTGGGCCCGGACGAAGCCGTCCCGCACGGTGCGCGGCGGGGGATCCTGGTCCAGCTCTCCACCCACTTCCCCGCGGACCGCTCCGCGGCCCTGAGCCGCTGGCGCGCGGCCTTCCCCGAACGACCCGCCTTCGAGGGGCGGCACCTCGCCCTCGTCCCGACCGTCTTCGACCGCCTCGACACCGGTCTGTGCCGGGCCCTGGTGCACCGCGGCTGGTGGCTCGGCGGCGCCGCCCTGGCCACCTTCCATCCGGAGCTGCTCCCGGACGACCTGACGGCTCTCAGCCCTCCGCAGCCGTGAGTCCGGGGCCGTGGCGCGACGCGGACACCGCCGAGCGCGAGGACACCGCCCTCCGTCAGCGGCCGGCCCCCCCCGGGAGATAATCCCTCGCTCCCGGCCCGCGTCCCTCCCTACACTCACGCACGTACCCGCGCCGTCCACGACCCGGCCCGGTGCACCGACGCGACGAACGAAGGGGGACGGCCGTGCGTGACCACACCGCCACCGTCTCCCTGCCGCGCCACGAGGTGATGCTCGTGTCCCGGTCGTCCCGGTGCCCGCTGCGCGGCGGCACCGGCTGACCGGGACGAACCCAGGGCCGGCCTCGACCTGACGTCACGTCAGGTCGATGCCGGCCCGCTCACCCGGCGAATCGCGCTGCCGTCCTCCCGATTCGCACCGAAAGGCCCTGGGCCGTGCGCAACCACCGCAACCCGCTCGCCGCCGTCCGCAACCTCGGCATCCTCGCCCACGTCGACGCCGGCAAGACCACCGTCACCGAACGGATCCTGTTCGCCACCGGGACCACGCACAAGCGCGGCGAGGTCCACGACGGCACCACCGTCACGGACTTCGACCCGCAGGAGCGGGACCGGGGCATCACCATCTTCGCCGCGGCCGTGAGCTGCGTGTGGGACGGGTACCGGATCAACCTCATCGACACCCCCGGCCACGTCGACTTCGCCGACGAGGTGGAGCGTGCGCTGCGCGTGCTCGACGGGGCGGTGGCGGTGTTCGACGCGGTGGCCGGCGTGGAGCCGCAGAGCGAGTCGGTGTGGCGGCAGGCCGACCGGCACGGCGTCCCGCGGATCGCGTTCGTGAACAAGATGGACCGTGCGGGCGCCGACCTCGACGCGGCCGTCACGTCGATCCGGGAGCGACTGCATCCGGCTCCGCTGCTCGTGCAGCTGCCCGTGGGCGTGCAGGAGGCCTTCACCGGCGTCGTCGACCTCGTTCGCATGCGCGCACTGCTGTGGCGCGACGGTGACACGGTCGACGAGCAGCCCGTGCCGGAGAGCATGCGGCAGGAGGCCGCTGCGCGCCGCCGGGTGCTGGAGGAGGCCGTGGCGGAGCTCCACCCGGGCGCGCTGGAGGAGTTCTGCGCGACGGGGGCGCTCACCGAGGGCACCCTGCGCTCGGCGCTGCGGGACCTGACCCGGGACGGCGACGGCGTGGTCGTGCTGTGCGGATCGGCCTATCGCAACCGCGGTGTGGAACCGCTGCTCGACGCCGTGGGGGCGTATCTGCCCTCCCCGCTGGACGTGCCGCCCGTCACGGGCACGCACGCCGGTGAGGAGCAGCGACGGCCCGCCGACCCGGTGGCGCCCGTGGCCGCGCTCGCGTTCAAGGTGCACGCCACCCCGACCGGACGGCTCACCTACCTGCGGGTCTACTCGGGGACCGTCGGGAAGGGGGACACCCTGTGGGACGCGACCGCGGGCCGTGCCGAGCGGATCGGGCGGATCCTGCGTGTCCGGGCCGACCGGCACGCACCCCTGGACCGCGCGGTCGCCGGTGACATCGTGGCCGTCGTAGGGCTGAGGTCCGCCCGCGCCGGCTCGACGCTGTGCGCGCCGGACGCGCCGCTCGTGCTGGAACCGCCCGGTGTGCCCGAGCCGGTGGTGTCGGTCGCCGTCGAGCCCCGCAGGGCCGGTGACACCGGACGGCTGGCGGCGGGACTGGCCCGGCTGGCGGAGGAGGACCCCTCGCTGGCGGTGCGGACCGACCCGGAGACCGGGCAGACCGTGCTGTCCGGCATGGGGGAACTGCACCTGGAGGTGGCGGTGGAGAGGCTGCGGCGCGAAGCGGCGCTGGAGGTCAACGTCGGCCGTCCGCGGGTCAGTCACCGCGAGACCGTCGGCCGAGGCGTGTCGGGCGTGGTGTTCAGGCACGTCAAACAGGACGGTGGGGCGGGCCAGTTCGCCCACGTCGTCCTCGACGTGGAGGCCTGCGACGGCGACTTCGTGTTCCGGTCCACCGTGACCGGCGGGCGCGTGCCGCAGGAGTACGTCCGGGCGGTCGAGGCCGGCTGCCGGGACGCGCTCGCCGAGGGGCCGCTCGGCGGGCACCCGGTGACCGGGCTGCGCGTGACGCTGACCGACGGGGCGACCCACGTGAAGGACTCCTCGGACACGGCGTTCCGCACGGCCGGCCGGCTGGGACTGCGCGAGGCGCTGCGCTC
Organism: Streptomyces sp. NPDC026246; assembly: GCF_055567995.1. Classification (NCBI taxonomy): domain Bacteria; kingdom Bacillati; phylum Actinomycetota; class Actinomycetes; order Kitasatosporales; family Streptomycetaceae; genus Streptomyces; species Streptomyces sp. NPDC026246. The sequence continues at coordinate 454,029 of NZ_JBVHPJ010000001.1, forward strand.
CTGCGCCATGGTCCTGCTGGAGCCGGTCGTCGAGGTGACGGTGACCGTGCCTGCGGAAGCGGTCGGCGGGGTGCTCGGCGACCTCGCCGCCCGGCGCGGCCGGGTGACCGGGTCGGCCACCCGGGCGGGCGCGGTGGTCGTCACCGCCACCGTGCCGCTCGCCGAACTGTTCGGCTACGCCACCCGGTTGCGCGGCCGCACCCAGGGCCGCGGCACCTTCACCGTCCGGCCCACCGGCTACGCCCCGGCTCCGGCCGTGACACCGGCGCGCTAGCGCCGCGGCCCCTCCCTCCGCTCACGGGGAGGGAGGGGCCGTCTCGTCACGGGTAGGACACCACCGTCGACGGCACGGTGGACGTGCCCGACGTCGGCGAGCCCGTGTCGTTGATGACGCGCTCGTACTGCCCGTTGCCGCCCAGGGAGACCACGAGGAGGTCGTGGAAGCGCACCCCGGGCCGGTTCGGCGCCGCGAACCCGTGGTGCTGGACGATCGTCGGGTCGACGTTGTAGTAGCAGTAGCTGCCCAGACCCCAGCCCTCATGGGTGGTCACGGCGTCCCCGACCCGGTAGGCCGCGTACCCCTTGACGGAGCCGTTCTGGATCGCGGCCTGGTTCGGCGCGTCGTACGCCTTCTCGTTCTGGTAGAAGATCGTGCGGCCGCGCTCGCCGAACCACTGCACGTCGTACTTGTTGAAGTGCTCCACGAACAGGCCGGTGGCCAGGACGTCGTGGCCGTTGACGACCACGCCGTAGTCCGCGCGGTTGGTCTCCCAGCCGACGCCCTCGCCGTGGTCGGCGCGCCAGACCCAGGTGTGGTCGACGATGGTGTGGCGGCTGTTGACGACCATGCTGGTGGTGGCCTTGCCGGGGCCCGCGCCGCCGATGCGCACGAACACGTCCTGCACGGTGGTGGGGTTCGCCGAGTGGTCCCGGGAGGCGCCGCGCGGGCCGATCTCCAGCAGCGTCGCGGAGTTGACCGGCCCGGCGTCGACGAGGAACCCGGCCAGCCGCACGCCGTCGACGTCGGCGACCCGCAGCGCGGTGACGCCGTTGTCGGGGATGAGCGTCGCGTATCCGAGGCCCAGCACCACGGTGCCGGCACGGTCCACCCGGATCGTCTCGTTCAGGTGGTAGACGCCCGGCGTCAGCAGCAGGTGGAGTCCCTGGGCCAGGGCCTGGTTGAGGGTGGCCGCGGACACGCCCGGCTTGGCGACGTAGAACCGCGACAGGGGCAGCGAGGTCCCCCTGGGGGTGCCGCCGCCCCAGGTGACGCCGCGGGCGTCGGTCCGCTTCTCGGGCAGGAAGACCCGGTACTCGCTGCCGCTGAGGTAGAGGAACGGCTTCTCGCGGGAGACCGGCGTCGTGGCCAGCGTCGTGTACGGCGGGTTCGGGAAGCCCTGCGCGGGGGCGCCCTCGACGCCGGAGAACACCATGTTCCACACACCGTTGAGCCAGCCGCCGATCGAGCTGTCCCGGGTGTACCACTGCTGCTGCGAGTACGGCTGCACCTGGCCGTCGATCCGGCTGTCGGCGATGTAGCCGCCGCTGGACCAGCCGTAGCCGCTGGGGGCCAGGTTGAGGTTGCCGCGCACGTGCATCCGGCGGAAGGGCGCCGCCTGGGACACCGCCCAGCGGTTGGTGCCGTTGACGGGCACGACGGCCAGGTTCTCCGCCGAACGCCAGAAGTTCTGGGTGGCGTTGCCGTTGAACCAGCCGGCATCCACGGTGATGTCGCCGTTGATGGTGGTGTCGTCGGGGGAGAGGCCGAGGCCGGAGATCGACGTGTAGAAGCCGATCTGCGCGTTGAGGCCGTGGTAGGTGCCGGGCTTGAACAGGAACTGGTAGCGGCCGGTGCCGAACTGGGCCGACTCCTGGCGGCGGAAGACCTCGTCCAGCCTGCCCTGGATGTCCGGTGTGGACGGGTCGAAGACCAGCACGTTCGGGCCGAGGTCGCCGCCGCCGGGAAGGGCGCGCGGCTTCCCGCGGGCGGGCCGCCGGCGGTCGGCCGGGGCGGCCGCCGCCGTGCCGGGCAGCGCCGCGAGGGCGGACGCGGCAGCGGCGGCACCGAGCACCGAGCGGCGGCCGGGCAGGGACGGACGGGAGGACGGGGAGTCAGCAGGCATGGGGCGGCTCTCCTGGTTCAGGAAGTGAACGGAGTGGGGTCTGGGGAGCGCTCTCTCGCCGCTGAATGGTTCATCCCCGCAACAGATGCGTCAAGGGCTGCGACCAGAGTTCGAAGACTGTGCCCAAACCCTTGACGGAACTGGCTTCCAGGGATTAACTCACGTTCTAAATTAAGCCATGACGCCTCACCCGCGGGTCGGGGAGGCGGCCGGGGGACACGTCCCCCCGTACTTCCCGGAAGGGACACGAGCAGCCATGCGCAGCATCCGAGCCGCGGCGGCAGGCGCCGTCACCTTGTCACTCGCCCTCGCGGCCACGGCCTGCGGAGGCGGCTCCGCGACGGGCGGCGGGTCGAACGACTCACCCAAGACCCTGACCTACTGGGCCTCCAACCAGGGCGCAAGCATCGAGATCGACAAGAAGGTCCTCCAGCCCGAGCTCGACAAGTTCGAGAAGCAGACCGGGATCAAGGTCAAGCTGGAGGTCGTCCCCTGGTCCGACCTCCTGAACCGGATCCTCACCGCCACCACCTCCGGCCAGGGCCCCGACGTGCTGAACATCGGCAACACCTGGAGCGCCTCGCTCCAGGCCACCGGTGCCCTGCTGCCCTGGGACGCCAAGAACTTCGACAAGATCGGCGGCCGGGACCGGTTCGTCGACTCGGCCCTCGGCTCGACCGGCGCCGAGGGCAAGGACCCGGCCGCGGTCCCGCTGTACTCGATGTCGTACGCGCTCTACTACAACAAGAAGATGTTCGCCGAGGCGGGCATCTCCAAGCCGCCGGCCACCTGGGACGAGCTGGTCGCCGACGGCAAGAAGGTCTCCAAGGACGGCAAGTGGGGCCTGGGGGCGGAAGGGTCGAACCCGTCCGAGAACATCCACCACGCGTTCGTCTTCGCCAAGCAGCACGGCGCCGACTTCTTCACCCCCGACGGCAAGGCCGACTTCACCGACGACGGTGTGGTCACCGCCGTGAAGCAGTACGTCGACCTGATGGCCAAGGACAAGGTCATCGCGCCCGGCAACGCCGAGTACGCGCAGAACCAGTCGGTGAGCGACTTCGCCAAGGGCAAGACCGCGATGCTGCTGTGGCAGTCCGCCTCCGCCAACCTCACCTCGCAGGGCATGAGCGAGGACGACTACGGCATCGCTCCCGTGCCCGTGCAGTCCGGCACGCCCGGAACCGGCAAGCAGGTCAACTCGATGGTCGCGGGCATCAACCTGGCCGTCTTCAAGAACACCGACAACCTCGACGGCGCCACCAAGTTCGTGAAGTTCATGACCAGCGACGACGAGCAGAAGATCCTCAACAAGGCCTACAGCTCCATACCGCCGGTGAAGTCCGCCCAGTCCGACAGCGCGTTCGGCACGCCCGCCACCGCCGTCCTCAAGGACACCCTCGCCAAGAGCGCGGCCGCGCTGCCGCAGGTCGCCGACGAGTCGCAGTTCGAGACGGCCGTCGGCACCGCCATCAAGGACCTGTTCGCCGACGCGGCCGCCGGACGCGCGGTCACCACCGCCTCCGTCAAGGCGGCGCTGGAGAAGGCCCAGCAGCAGATGCCGGCGGCCTGACGCACATGACCACCACGGTTGAAGCCGGCACGCCGCCGGTCCGCAAGAGCCCGTCCGGAGCGGCGCGCGGCCCGCGCCGCCGCCCCGGACGGATCCACCGCGTCGGCCTGCCCTACCTGCTGCTCCTGCCCGCGCTGCTGCTCGAACTGCTCGTCCACCTGGTGCCGATGGTGATCGGCATCGTCATGAGCTTCAAGGAGCTCACCCAGTTCTACATCCGCGACTGGAGCGCGGCTCCCTGGGCGGCCCTCGACAACTACAAGGTGTCGGTGGACTTCGACGCCCCCGTCGGCGAGGCGCTGCTGCACTCCTTCCTCGTCACCGTCGCCTTCACCCTGCTGTCGGTGGGCCTGTGCTGGTTCATCGGCACCGCGGCGGCCGTCTGCATGCAGGACACCTTCCGGGGCCGCGGCCTGCTCAGGGCCCTGTTCCTCATCCCGTACGCGCTGCCCGTCTACGCGGCCGTCATCACCTGGGTCTTCATGTTCCAGCACGACAACGGCCTGGTGAACCACGTCCTGCACGACCAGCTGGGCCTCACCGACAAGCCGTCGTTCTGGCTCATCGGCGACAACAGCTTCATCGCGCTGCTGGTCGTGTCGGTGTGGAAGGGCTGGCCGTTCGCCTTCCTCATCGTCATGGCCGGACTGCAGAACATCCCGCGCGAGCTGTACGAGGCGGCCGCCCTGGACGGCGCCGGCGTCTGGCAGCAGATCCGCCGGATCACCCTGCCGTCGCTGCGGCCCGTCAACCAGGTCCTGGTCCTGGTGCTGTTCCTGTGGACGTTCAACGACTTCAACACCCCGTACGTGCTGTTCGGCCGGACCGCCCCGGCGGCCGCCGACCTCATCTCGGTGCACATCTACCAGGCCTCGTTCGTCACCTGGAACTTCGGCACGGGCTCCGCCATGTCCGTCCTGCTGCTGCTGTTCCTGCTGGTGGTGACGGGCGGGTACCTGGCCCTGACCTCGCGCGGACGGAGGGCCGCCCCATGAGCTCCCCCCTGGCCCCGCCGCGGTCCTTCCAGTGGTCCCGGCGCATCTTCCTCACCCTGCTGACGGGCTTCGTGCTCGTGCCCGTCTACGTCATGGTCTCCAGCTCGCTCAAGCCCCTCGCCGACGTCACCGGCGAGTTCCGCTGGCTGCCGAGCGAGCTGACGATCCGCCCCTACATCGACATCTGGTCGACGGTCCCGCTCGCCCGCTACTTCGTCAACTCCCTGGTGGTGGCGGGCGCGGCGACGGTCTGCTCCGTGGTCATCGCGGTGTTCTCGGCGTACGCCGTCAGCCGCTACGACTTCCGCGGCAAACGCGTCTTCACCGTCACCGTCCTGTCGACGCAGATGTTCCCGGGCATCCTCTTCCTGCTGCCCCTGTTCCTCATCTACGTCAACATCGGCAACGCCACCGGCATCGCCCTGTTCGGCTCCCGCGGCGGCCTCATCCTCACCTACCTCACCTTCTCGCTGCCGTTCTCGATCTGGATGCTGATCGGCTACTTCGACTCGGTCCCGCGCGACCTGGACGAGGCGGCCCTGGTCGACGGGTGCGGGCCGCTCGGCGCCCTGTTCCGGGTGGTCGTGCCGGCCGCGGTCCCCGGCATCGTCGCCGTCGCCGTCTACGCCTTCATGACCGCGTGGGGCGAGGTCCTGTTCGCCTCGGTGATGACCAACGACACCACCCGCACCCTGGCGGTCGGCCTCCAGGGCTACTCCACTCTCAACGACGTGTACTGGAACCAGATCATGGCCGCCTCGCTGGTCGTCAGCGTGCCCGTGGTCGCGGGTTTCCTGCTGCTCCAGCGCTACCTCGTGGCCGGCCTGACGGCAGGGGCCGTCAAGTGACCGACTCGCCCGTTCTCGAAGGGACTTCCGTGACCATCGACCTCGCCGCACTCCCGCACGACTTCTTGTGGGGCACGGCCACCTCGGCGTACCAGATCGAGGGAGCCGTGGCGGAGGACGGCCGCTCGCCGTCGATCTGGGACACGTTCTCGCACACCCCGGGCAAGACCGCCGGGGGCGACCACGGCGACGTCGCCTGCGACCACTACCACCGCTGGCGCGAGGACATCGGCCTGATGCGCCGGCTCGGCGTGAACGCCTACCGCCTCTCGGTCGCCTGGCCCCGCGTCGTCCCCGGCGGCGACGGCCCCGTCAACGCCAAGGGCCTGGCCTTCTACGACGAGTTGATCGACGGGCTGCTGGAGGCCGGCATCACCCCGTCCGTCACCCTGTACCACTGGGACCTGCCGCAGGCGCTCCAGGACCGCGGAGGCTGGCCGGAGCGTGACACGGCCCACGCGTTCGCGGAGTACGCCTCGGTCGTCGCCGAGCGGCTCGGCGACCGCGTCAGCCACTGGGCCACCCTCAACGAGCCCTTGTGCTCGGCGTGGATCGGCCACCTCGAAGGCAAGATGGCCCCCGGCTGGACGGACCTGACCGCCGCCGTCCGCGCCTCCTACCACCTGCTGCTGGGGCACGGCCTCGCGGCCCGGGCGATCCGGGCGGCGGTTCCGGACGCCCAGGTCGGCATCGTCAACAACCTCTCCACCATCCACGCCGCCTCCGACCGCCCCGAGGACCTCGCCGCCGCCCGCCGCATGGACGGCCACACCAACCGCTGGTGGCTCGACCCGGTGCACGGCCGCGGCTTCCCGGACGACATGCGCGAGGTCTACGGCGTCGAACTCCCGGAGCAGCCGGGCGACTCGGCGGCCATCGCGGCGCCGCTGGACTGGCTGGGCCTGAACTACTACTTCCCGCAGACCGTCGCCGACGACCCCGAGGGCCCGGCGCCGTACGCCCGTGCCGTGCGCCGCGAGGGGGTCCCGCGCACCGGCATGGACTGGGAGATCGACGCGAGCGGCATCGAGACGCTGCTGCTGCGCCTCACCGAGGACTACGGGGCACGCCGGCTGTACGTCACGGAGAACGGCTCCGCCTTCCCCGACGTCGTCCGCCCCGACGGCACCGTCGACGACCCCGAACGGCAGGACTACCTGCTGGGCCACCTGGCCGCCTGCGCCTCGGCCGCCCGCAAGGGCGCCCCGCTGGCCGGGTACTTCGCCTGGTCCCTGCTGGACAACTTCGAGTGGGCCTACGGCTACGAGAAGCGCTTCGGCCTGGTCCACGTCGACTACGCGACGCAGCGCCGCACGATCAAGGGCACGGGCCACCGGTACGCCGACGTGGTCCGGTCCCACCGCCATCAGGCGCGCAAGGCGGCCTGAACCACGAACGCCGGGGTGGGCGAGGAACGCGGGAGTCCACGCCCACCCCGGCTTCACCTCCCGCGACTGTCAGGTGCACGTCAGTACACCCTGTAGGCACGTCCCCCCACCGGAGGAGCAAGCCATGCCGTCCCGTACGCCCCGCACCCTCCTGACCGCCCTCGCCGCACTGGCCCTGCTCTCCGCGGGCCCGGCCTTCGCGGCCCCCGCCCCGCCGGCACCCGCCGCGGCCGCCGCCTGGGACACGGACCGCGCTGCCGCCGCGTACGCCGTGAACCCGGCCGCCGTCACGGCCTCCGGCAGCGAGAACCCCGACACCGCCCCGGGCCGCGCCTTCGACGGCAACGGCTCCACCCGCTGGTCCAGCGACTTCGCCGACAACGCCTGGATCCGCGTCGACCTGGGCTCCACGATCCGGGTCGACCGCGTCGTCCTGGACTGGGAGGCGGCCTACGGCAAGCGCTACGTCCTGGAGTCCTCCAGGAACGGCACCGACTGGACGCCCTTCTTCACCGAGACGGCCGGCACCGGCGGCTCGGTCACCGCCCACACCCACCCCCAGGAGGTCACCGCCCGCTACGTCCGCCTCCGCGGCGTCGAACGCGCCACCCCCTACGGCTACTCGCTGTGGTCCATGAAGATCTACGGCGGCGAACCGGCCCCCGCCTCCACCACCCGCACCAACCTCGCCCTCCACCACCCGGCGTACGCCAACTACCACCAGCACGCGGGCAACTCCCCGGCGTACGTCACGGACGGCGGCCGGCCCGCCGACCTCAAGGCCGACATCAGCCGCTGGTCGAGCGACTGGAACGCGGACCGCTGGGTCTCCGTCGACCTGGGCGCCACCTCCACGATCGACACGGTCGACCTCTACTGGGAGGCGGCCTACGCCGTCGACTACGAAGTCCAGGTGTCCGACGACAACCGCACCTGGCGCACGGTGTACCGCCCCTCGTCCGCCGAGGTCGCCACGCGCCGCGCGAACGTGAAGTCACCGGCGGAGGCGGTCGGCCTGCACGACTCGATCCGCCTTCCGCAACCCGTCACGGGCCGCTACGTCCGCATGCTCGGCAAGGAACGCCGCTCCTTCTTCAACCCCGCCCCCGCCACCGCCCAGTTCGGCTACTCCCTCTACGAGTTCGAGGTCTGGGGCACCGGCGGCAGCGCGACGGCCGCCTACCCGCCGCTGCCCGCCGAGCGGCCGGGCAGCTACCGCACCACGTTCTTCGACGACTTCACCACCTCCGGACTCGACCGCTCCAAGTGGCGGGTGGTGCGCACCGGCACGGAGATGGGCTCGGTCAACGGCGAGGCGCAGGCGTACGTCGACTCGCCGGACACCATCCGCACCGAGAACGGCGCGCTGGTGCTGTCGGCCAAGTACTGCAAGGGCTGCACCCGGGCGGGCGGCGCCACCTACGACTTCACCTCCGGCCGCATCGACACCCACACCCGCTTCGACTTCACCTACGGCAAGGTCAGCGCCCGCATGAAACTCCCCGTCGGCGACGGCTTCTGGCCGGCGTTCTGGCTCCTGGGCAGTGACGTCGACGACCCCTCGGTCGGCTGGCCGTCCTCCGGCGAGACCGACATCATGGAGAACATCGGCTACGCGGACTGGACCAGCACCGCCCTGCACGGCCCCGGCTACTCGGCCGACGGCAACATCGGCGCCCGCCAGACGTATCCCGGCGGCGGCCGGGCGGACCAGTGGCACACGTACGCGGTCGAATGGACCCCGACGACGATGCGCTTCCTCGTCGACGACCGCCTGGTCCAGGAGACGACCCGCAACAAGCTGGAGTCCACCCGCGGCCAGTGGGTCTTCGACCACAACCAGTACGTCATCCTCAACCTGGCCCTGGGCGGCGCGTACCCGGCCGGCTGGAACAAGGTCACGACCCCGTACTGGGGCCTGCCGCAGTCGAGCGTGGACCGGATCGCCGGTGGGGGAGTGCGGGCGGAGGTGGACTGGGTTCGGGTGGAGCAGAAGGGCTGATGCCCGCCGCCCACCGGGGCGACCACACGTTCGGGTGATGCGTCGCGGGGCGGGCACCCGTCCGCCCCGTGAGCCGTTCGTGCTGGTGACGGGACTTGCCGTCCCCTCACCAGCACAGCGACGGGAGCACATCATGGGCCTGCACTTCCACCGGAACCCGGACGGCACGACGACCGGGCGCAACGAGGCGAACGGGTTCACCGTGACGCTGGCCGACGCCGAAGAGGTGAAGCGGCAGTTGTACGAGGACGCGGGGTGGGAGTACAGCCCGCCACCGCCTCCGGTGCCCTCCGGGTTCCACCGGTTCACCCTGGTGCACGAGGAGTTCCGGGACCCGCCGTGCGGCGACGAGCGGTATGCGGGGCTGCGGGCGAGTCCGCCCGAGGGGTGCGTCGCCGTGGACCGGGGGTGGTTCGCCCTGGAGTGTGAGCGGCCGGGCAAGACGCTCGTGGACGCGGTCGCCGGTACCGTCGCGGAGGTGCGCCGCGAGCACGGGCTGGTGATGAACAGCCTGGGCGTCGACAAACCCCAGGAGTGGTTCGACTCGGGCCACAAGGACGGACATGCGGCCGAGATCGTCGCGCATCTGGTGCTCATGGCCGCCGGCCGCGCCCGGCTGCTCGGTTACCGGCGCAAGGACGTGGTCCGGCTCCTCGACGCCACCGGGATCGAGTAGCGCGGGTCTCAGTCCAAGGCCGCCGGGCCCGGGACGTACTCCGGGTCGACCTGCGCTGCCAGGTCCTCTCCTGTGCGGGCGTCCGCCCATGCGCGGACGTTGCGCAGGTGGGACTCCACCGCGTGGCGGTGCAGCCGGTCCCAGTCGCGGACCTCGGCGTCGACGGTCTCGCGCAGCACGCGCAGGGCGTGGAGGTTGTGCGGTTCCAGGGAGGCCAGGGCGTCGAGGCCCGGCTCCGTGCGGCCCTGTTCCGCCGCGCGGACCCAGGGGGACTGCACGAAGTGCGTCAGCAGGTCGTCCCCGACCTGCTGCTTGAGGAAGAGGAGGTCGTCCTCGCAGGTCACCTTGTTGCCGACGACGGCGATGCGGATGCCGAACTGCTCGGCGTGGTCGCGGTACTGGCGGTAGACCGACACGCCCTTCCGGGTCGGTTCGGCCACCAGGAACGTGAGGTCGAAGCGGGTGAACAGGCCGGAGGCGAAGGCGTCGGCGCCGGCGGTCATGTCCACCACGACGTACTCGCCGGGGCCGTCCACCAGGTGGCTCAGGTACAGCTCCACCCCGCCGAGCTTGGAGTGGTAGCAGGCCACGCCGAGGTCCGAGTCGTCGAACTCGCCCGTGACCATGAGGGGGACGCCACCGGCCCGGCCCACATGGCGGGCGTGCAGGTCGTCGTCGCCGAGCGGGCGCAGCAGACGGGAGCCGCGGCCCGGCGGGGTCGTCTTGATCATCGCCTCGGCGGACGGGACGCGCGGGTTGCTGCCGCGCAGATGGTCCTTGATCTCGGTCAGGTGCGCGCCGAGGGGAGGGGCGGCCACCTCCTCGCCGCCGAGGGCCTCGGCCAGGTGCTGGTTGATGTCGCCGTCGATGGCGAGGACCGGGGCACCGGAGCGCGCCAGGTGGCGGGAGAAGAGCGCCGACAGCGTGGTCTTGCCGCTGCCGCCCTTGCCGACGAACGCGACCCTCACGACCGTTCCACCTTTTTGAAAATGGATGTCATGTCGACAGGTTTAGGGAGTGAGCGACGATGCTGTCAAATCGCTTGGGCCGTTCGGGAGCCGGCCCTCAGCCCGCGACCAGCTCCGGTACCGGGCGCGCTACCGGCGACTGCCCGGGCCGCGAGGTCGTGGTGCGCTGCCGGCGGTACAGCCACAGCACGTCCCGCCCGAACGACCAGACGAGCAGGGCCAGAGCCAGCGCGGCCACCGCGAAGTTCGCGGCGTACGGCAGCAGTCCGGCGCCCGCCAGCAGCAGGAGCACCCCCTGCAGCGCGGCGACCGTCTTGCGCGCGGTGCTCGGCGGGAGCGCCGCCGTCAGCCAGGGCCAGACACGGGCAGCGGCGACGAAGACGTACCGCATGCCGCCGATCAGCAGGACCCAGGGGCCGAGCTGCGTCGACACGTACACGCTCAGCACCAGGATGAGGAAGGCGTCCACCTCCATGTCGAAGCGCGCGCCCAGCGGGGTCGAGGTGCCGGTGCGGCGGGCCACCTTGCCATCGACACCGTCCAGGATCAGCGCCACCGCGGTCAGGCCGACGAACAGCGACACGGGCGGCGAACTCTGGAAGGAGTCCGCCACCAGGGCGGTCACACCGCCGACGAGGGTGGCCCGGCCGAGGGTGACCCGGTTCGCCGCGCCGAAGCTGCGCAGACCGGACCGGTGCAGGGCCCGGGAGAGCACCGCCCAGGTGGCGACCGCGAACGCGAGGCCGCTCAGCCAGCCCGCCGGGCCCATCCCGATCGCCGTGCCGATCAGGGCCAGCAGCAGCACCTGCACACCCGCCCCCAGGGCGGTCTCCTGCTGGACGAGCCTCGCGTCGTACGTGTTGTTCAGGGCCACCGAACACCCTCCGGCCGTGTGACAGAGTCGATCAAGGCCGCTACCTTGTGCGCGGCCCGTGCACCCCTCGGTACGCAAGCCGGTTGCCGATCGTTCAGGAGGACTTCGATGAAGCAGACGGGACGCGCGTTCTGGATCGACGCCCCCGGGCGAGGTGTCGTCCGGGACGTCGAGGTGCCCGCGCCTGGCCCTGACGAGGTGCTGGTCCGCGCGCTGTACTCCGGGGTCAGCCGCGGCACGGAGACGCTCGTCTTCCGCGGCGGCGTGCCCGCCGGACAGCACACGGCCATGCGGGCGCCGTTCCAGGAGGGCGACTTCCCGGGGCCGGTCAAGTACGGCTACCTCAGCGTCGGCGTGGTGGAGGAGGGCCCCGCGTCGCTCGCCGGCCGGACGGTGTTCTGCCTCTTCCCGCACCAGAGCCGGTACGTCGTGCCGGCGAGCGCCGTGACGCCCGTGCCCGACGGGGTGCCCGCCGAACGGGCCGTGCTCGCCGGCACGGTGGAGACCGCGGTGAACGCCCTGTGGGACGCGGCGCCCCTGCTCGGCGACCGGATCGCGGTGGTCGGCGGCGGCATGGTCGGCTGCTCGGTCGCCGCCCTGCTCGGGCGGTTCCCCGGCGTGCGTGTCCAGCTCGTCGACGCCGATCCGTCCCGCGCGGGCACCGCCGAGGCGCTGGGCGTCGGCTTCGCGGCCCCGCAGGACGCCCTCGGCGACTGCGACCTGGTGGTGCACGCCAGCGCCACCGAGCAGGGCCTGGCCCGCTCCCTGGAACTCCTCGCCGCCGAGGGCACCGTCATCGAGCTGAGCTGGTACGGCGACCGGACCGTGAGCCTGCCGCTCGGCGAGGGCTTCCACTCGCGGCGTCTGGCCATCCGCTCCAGCCAGGTCGGCACCGTCTCGCCGGCCCGGCCCGGCCGCACCTACGCCGACCGTCTCGCCCTCGCCCTCGACCTGCTCGCCGACCCGGCCCTGGACGCCTTGATCACCGGGGAGTCGGCCTTCGAGGACCTGCCGGACGTCCTGCCGAAGCTGGCCTCGGGCGAGATCCCGGCGCTGTGCCACCGCATCCGTTACGGCACGGGTGACTGAAGTACAACCGCAGGACGAGCGGGCCCGGCAGGTCCGGCGCCCGCCCGTCCGTCCCGCCGGGCGGGGCGTCACGGGCACACCGGTGCCTGACCTTGAGAAAAGACGTAGCGGAGGCTGAACGGGGGAAGGGAAGGAGCCGTACTACTCGGCATCCCCGGCAGCCATCAGCAGGGGAGCAGACGCGCCGCACCTGGAGGGTCGTCCGTTGTTCAGCATCACCGTCCGCGATCACATCATGATCGCCCACAGCTTCCACGGCGAGGTCTTCGGACCGGCGCAGCGCCTGCACGGGGCCACGTTCCTCGTCGATGCCACGTTCCGGCGCGAACAGCTGGACGAGGACAACATCGTCGTCGACATCGGGCTCGCCACCCAGGAACTGGGAGCGGTGGTCAGCGAGCTGAACTACCGCAATCTCGACAACGAGCCGGACTTCGCCGGGGTCAACACCTCCACGGAGTTCCTCGCCAAGGTCATCGCCGACCGGCTCGCCGAGCGCATCCACAAGGGGGCCCTGGGCGAGGGCGCCAAGGGCATCGCCGGCCTCACGGTCACCCTGCACGAGTCGCACATCGCCTGGGCGAGTTACGAGCGTGCGCTGTGACCGACACGACCGTCGAACGGCCCGGGCAGAGCGGGCCGGCGCCCGCGCGGCTGAATTATGTTCCCGTGCAGCACGCCCCCCTGAAGAACGCCGAGATCATCCCCATGTCCCTGCGCACCGTGCACTTCGTGCTGCCGGGCGGCGTCGACGACCCCGCGGCGCCCAGCGGCGGCAACGCCTACGACCGCCGGGTCTGCCTCGATCTGCCCGGATTCGGCTGGCAGGTGACCAAGCACGCGGTCGCCGGTGAGTGGCCCCGGCCCGCGGCCGAGGCCCGTACGGAACTGGCCCGCACGCTGGCCGCGTTGCCCGACGGGGCCGTCGTCCTGCTCGACGGGCTCGTGGCCTGCGGGGTGCCGGAGATCGTCGTGCCGGAGACGGAGCGGCTGCGCATGGCCGTCCTCGTCCACCTGCCGCTCGGCGACGAGACCGGCCTCGACCCGGCCGTGGCCGCGGAACTGGACGCCCGGGAGCGGACCGTGCTGCGGGCGGTGCCCGCGGTGGTCGCCACCAGCGACTGGGCCGTCCGCCGGCTCGTCGCGCACCACGGACTGCCCCCCGAGCGGGTGCACGTCGCGGCCCCCGGTGCCGACATCGCGCCGCTCGCGCCCGGCACCGACGGGGTCTCCCGGCTGCTGTGCGTGGCCGCCGTGACCCCGCGCAAGGGCCAGCACCGGCTGGTGGAGGCCCTGGCCGCGGTGGCCGACCTGCCGTGGAGCTGCGTGTGCGTCGGCGGACTGAACCAGGACCCGGAGTACGTCGCGCACCTGCGGTCCCTGATCGCCCGGCACGGGCTCGAGGACCGGCTGGAGCTGGCCGGGCCGAAGACCGGTGCCGCGCTCGACGCGAGTTACGCCACCGCCGACCTGATGGTCCTCACCTCCTACGCGGAGACGTACGGCATGGCCGTGACCGAGGCGCTGGCCCGGGGCATCCCCGTGCTGGCGACGGACGTGGGCGGGCTGCCGGAGGCGGTCGGGCGCGCTCCCGACGGCGGGGTGCCCGGCATCCTGGTGCCGCCGGAGAACCCCGTCGCGATCGCCGCCGAACTGCGCGGCTGGTTCGGCGAGGCGGACGTACGGCGCCGGCTCAAGGCCGCGGCCCGCAGCCGCCGCGCCGCCCTCGGCGGCTGGGCGGCCACCGCACAGAGCCTGGCGACGGTGCTGCACCGGCTGCCGACCGAGCCCCGGAGGGCCGCATGACGAACCCGGCGACGACCCGGAACAGCGGGACGATACCGGCGCAGCCGGGACCCAGGGAGGCGGTCGAGGTGATGGACGACGAGGGTGCGGGCAGCGAACGTGCCGCGCGGGCGGAGGCCGGTCACGGTTCCGTGCCCGCCGCCCCGCGGACGTCCCCCGGCGGGGTCATCCCCGGCGCGGGCCCCAGCGGCAAGCCGGGCTCGCGGCCCACGCTGAAGCTGCGCGAGGCCGACCCCGACGACCCGCCGCGCTACGCGCCGGAGTGGCTGCAGTTGCGCGAACCGGCCGACGCCGCGGCACGGGCGCACGATCTGCTCGACCCGCTGCGGATCCGGCTCGCCGACATGCCCGGCCGGCCGGGTGGGGTCGTCGTCCACGACCTGGGCTGCGGCACCGGTTCGATGGGCCGCTGGCTCGCGCCCCGCCTCGACGGCGCGCAGCACTGGATCCTGCACGACCGCGACCCCTACCTGCTGCACTTCGCCGCCGTGGGCTCCCCGCGCTCGGCCGCCGACGGCAGCCGGGTCTCGGTGGAGACGCGGCGCGGCGACGTCGCCCGCCTCACCCCGGACGCCCTCCAGGGGGCGTCCTTGGTCACCGCGTCCGCTCTGCTCGACGTCCTCACGCGCGAGGAGGTCGGGACGCTCGCCGCCGCGTGTGCCGGAGCGGGGTGCCCCGCACTGCTGACCCTGTCCGTCGCCGGTCGCGTGGAGCTGACGCCGTCCCACCCGCTGGACGAGGAGATCGCCCAGGCGTTCAACGACCACCAGCGCCGGGACGGTCTGCTCGGCCCCGACGCGGTGACGGTGGCGGCAGAGGCGTTCTCCGAGCACGGCGCGACCGTACGGCTGCATCCGAGTCCCTGGCGGCTCGGGCCGGAGCAGGCCGCGCTGACCGAGCAGTGGCTGCGGGGCTGGGTCGGCGCAGCCGTCGAGGAACGGCCCGGACTGAAGGCGCAGGCCGACGACTATCTGGCCGACCGGCTGGAAGCGTGCGCCGCGGGCGAGTTGCGGGTCACCGTCCACCACACCGACCTCCTGGCCCTGTGCCCTGCGGTGGGCGGAGCGTCATGACCGCACAGGCCCCGGGCGTGCGCGCGGTGCCGTCGGGCGGGGCGGCGACGGTGTCGCGGACCCGCCGTGCCGCCCTGGCGCGTCTGGCCTCGCCCCAGGTCCGTACGCACCTGGGGACCGCCGCGGGCGTCGCCATCCTCGGCGTGCTGTTCTGGCGCCTGGGAACCGGGGTCTTCCTGGACGGGCTGCGGCGGATCGACGCCGGCGCCGTGATGCTCGCGCTCGGCATCGGGCTCGTCACCACCGTGTGCAGTGCCTGGCGGTGGATGGCCGTGGCCCGGGGCCTGAGGATCCGGCTGCCGTTCGGGGCGGCCGTGGCCGACTACTACCGTGCGCTGTTCCTGAACGCCGCCCTGCCCGGCGGCATCCTCGGCGACGTGCACCGGGCCGTGCGGCACGGGCAGAGCGAAGGCGACGTACGGCGGGGCGTGAAAGCGGTCGTGCTGGAACGGACGGCCGGGCAGGCCGCCCTGGTCGTCCTCGGGGCCGTGGTGCTGCTGACCATGCCGTCCCCGGTCCTGGACAAGGCCCGGCACGCCGCCCCGCTCGCGGGCCTGGCCGCACTCGGCGCGCTCGCCGTCGTGCTCGCCCTGCGGACGAACCGCGCGTCGTCTCCGCGCCGGGGCGGAAGGCTGTGGGCGACGCTCGCCGGAGCCCGGGAGGGACTGCTGTCCCGGCGCAACGGGCCCGCGGTGGTTGTCTCCTCCGTGGTGGTGCTGGCGGGTTACGTCGCCATGTTCGTCCTCGCCGCCCGCGTCGCCGGGACCGCCGCCTCCGTAGCCGTCCTGCTGCCCCTGGCCGTCCTCGCCCTGCTGGCGATGGGCCTGCCGCTGAACGTCGGGGGCTGGGGCCCGCGGGAGGGCGTCACCGCCTGGGCGTTCGGCGCCGCCGGTCTGGGCGCCGGCCGGGGACTCGCCGTCGCGGTGGTCTACGGGGTGCTGAGCCTCGTGGCGAGCCTGCCCGGCGTCGTCGTGCTCGTGGCCCGCTGGTACGCGGGACTGCGCGCCGGGTCCCGGTCCGCCGAGGCGGCCCCGGTACCCGGTCACGCACCGGCCGGCCCGGTACCCGGTCACGTACCGGCCGGCCCGGTACCCGGTCACGTACCGGCGGCCGGCTACGCGTCGGAGGTCATCATCGAGAAATACGTCCCGAAGGATTCCGCCAGGCTCGCCAGGAGTTCTTTCCCCTTTTCCGCCGAACCCAGTGAAGGACGCCCGATGACACCGGAATCGGTATAGCCGGACATGCCGAGGGTGAGTAGATGACGACGGTCGTCAGCGACGAAATCGGAAGTCTCGTAACCGGGTCGGAGCATTTCGGGATGAGCGTGCAGCAGGACGGACGTCTCGATTTCCCCCGCGTGCATGTCGGTCAGCAGCGAGGTGACCACGCCCGCCCGCTGCCGCGCCGCCTCCCAGTCCTCCGGGGCCGGGAAGAGGGCCATCCGCTCCCCGCGGGCGGAGGCCTCCTGGACGACGTTGCCCAGCACGTAGTTGCCGCCGTGCCCGTTGACCACCACCAGGGCGTCCACCCCGGAGCGGCGCAGCGAGGCCGCGATGTCCCGCACCACCGCGTGGAGGGTCACCGCGGAGATGCTCACCGTCCCCGGCCAGGCCGCGTGCTCGTGCGAGCAGGAGATCGTCACCGGAGGAAGGAGGTGCACCGGGTACGCGCCGGCTATCTCCCGCGCGACGGCACAGGCGACGAGCGTGTCGGTCGCCAGCGGAAGGTACGGACCGTGCTGCTCGAAGCTCCCCACGGGAAGCACCGCGACCTGCCGTGAGACACCGGCCCCCCGCATCCGTACGTCTTCCGTGGTGTCCGCCGGCACCAGATCACTCATCACGTCACGGCCTTTCGTCTCTGCTTAGGAACTCGAGAATCATGACAGAAAAAATGGGCGTACTCGGCAAGAAGTCCCCGCAGCGGACCGGCGTGGAACGCGTCGTGAATGCCCCTCTGCCCACCGTCTACGGGAAATTCCAGGCCGTCGGCTATCTCGACCACGACCGCGGGGACGAACAGGTGGCCCTCGTCCACGGCGAGATAGGCACGGACGGCGTCCTGGTCCGTCTGCATTCGGAATGCCTGACCGGTGACGCGTTCGGCTCGCAGCACTGCGAGTGCGGTGACCAGCTGGACGCCGCCCTGCGCGCGGTCGCCGCGGAGGGCGCCGGTGTCGTGGTCTACCTCAGAGGGCACGAGGGCCGGGGCATCGGCCTGCTCGCCAAGCTCCGCGCCATGGCCCTGCAGGCGGAGGGCCTGGACACGGTGGAGGCCAATCTGGCCCTCGGTCTGCCGGTCGACGCCCGCGACTACGGGGTGGCCGCCCGCATCCTCGACGACCTGGGCGTGCGCTCGGTCCGGCTGATGTCCAACAACCCGCGCAAGCGGGAGGCACTGGTCGACCACGGCATCGCGGTCGCCGAGCAGGTGCCGCTGCTGATCCCGCCGTGCGAGAGCAACATCACCTACCTGCGCACCAAGCGGGAACGGCTGGACCACCACCTGCCCCACCTGGACGCGGTGGTCAGCTCCTCCTGACCGGCCGGACGGCAAGGCCCCGGGTAGGCGGGGCGACCCGGTTCGATCGGCACGTACCGGCGGCGCGGCCGCGTACGCTTCGTGGACGTCCGCCCCTTGAGCGCCGGCCTCGCGCGGCCGGCACCTCACGTCCGGAGGCCCACCCGGTATGACCGAGCTTCACCTGTGGCTGCGCCACGAGGCCCGCACGACCGAGCGACGCACACCGATCGTTCCCGACGACGCCCGGCGGCTCGTCGGGAACGGGGTGGAACTGACCGTCGAGGAGTCCCCGCAGCGCGTCTTCCCGATCGAGGACTACGCGGCGGCCGGCTGCCGTGTAGCACCCGCCGGCTCCTGGGTGACGGCGCCCCCGGACGCCGTCGTGCTCGGACTGAAGGAACTGTCCGAAGAGCCGGCCGAGCTGACCCACCGGCACATCTTCTTCGGCCACGCCTTCAAGGGCCAGCCCCAGGCGGCCCCACTGCTGCGCCGCTTCACCGCCGGGGGAGGGGCGCTGTACGACCTGGAATACCTGGTCGACGACACCGGGCGGCGCCTGGCGGCCTTCGGCTTCTGGGCCGGGTACCTGGGGGCCGCCCTGGCCGTCCTGCAGCATCGCGGGCGGCTGCGGGCGCCGCTGACGCCCACGACGAAGAAGGAACTCGACGAGAGGCTGGAACCCGCTTCCGGTGACGAGGAGTTCACCGGACTGGTCGTCGGTGCGCTGGGGCGCAGCGGACGCGGTGCCCGCCTGGCCTTCGCGGCGGCCGGCGCCGACCCCACCTGCTGGGACCTGGCCGAGACCCGGGACCTGGACCGCCCGGCCCTGCTCCGGCACGACGTGATGGTGAACGCGGTGCTCGCCACCACCCCCGTCCCGCCCTTCGTCCGCGAGCAGGACCTCGACGAACCCGGCCGGCGTCTGCGCACGTTGTGCGACGTGACCTGCGACGTCGGCTCACCGCTCAACGTCCTGCCGGTCTACGACGAGACCACCGACTGGGACGCGCCCGTACGCCGGCTGCGCGGCACCCCGCCGCTGGACCTCATCGCCATCGACAACCTGCCCTCCCTGCTGCCGCTGGAGTCCAGCACCGACTTCTCCGCGGCTCTCCTGCCCCACCTGCTCGACTTCGGTGTGTCCGGGCCCTGGGGGCGCTGCCTGGACCGCTTCCGCGAGGCCGTGCGCGCGCACGGCCTCGACCGGGGGGAGTGACAGGAGTTCGGGTTCACGTGCGGGCGGACGGTCGGCCGGGCGGACGGGTGGCCGTCCGTGGGTCAGTCCGACAGGGCCTCGTGGACGAGCCTCTTGAGGTCCTGGAAGACCGTGTGCGACGTCCTGGGGCGTACCTGCGACATGAACTGCACCGTCAGGTCGCGGCCGGGGTCCACCCAGAAGGTCGTCGTGGCCACACCGCTCCAGCCGTAGGCGCCGGGCCCGGACGGCACCCGGGTGCGGGAGGGGTCGATGACCACGGAGCAGTTGAAGCCGAAGCCCATGCCGTCGTTGCCCGGTTCGTCGTGGGCGGGACGGCTGCCGAAGGCGCGCAGGTCGGCGTCGCCGGGCAGGTGGTTGCGGGTCATCAGGTCCACCGTCCGCGGGGCCAGGAGGCGCACACCGTCCAACTCGCCCCGGCGGCGCAGCATTTCCATGAAGCGGTGGTAGTCGTGGGCCGTGCACACCATGCCGCCGCTGCCGGAGAGGAAGCGGGGCCGGCCGCGCAGCGGCAGTCCGGGGGCCGGTTCGATACCGCCGCCCTCCTTCTCCCCGTACATCTCGCACAGCCGGGGCGCCTGCTCGTCCGTGACGTGGAAACCGGCGTCGGTCATGCCGAGGGGGCCGAAGATCCGCTCGGCGCAGAACGCGTCGAGCGGCTGCCCGGACACCACCTCGACGACCCGGCCCAGGACGTTGCTGGCCACCGAGTAGTTCCACTGGGTGCCGGGCTCGAACTGCAGCGGCAGGCTCGCGTACACCTCGATCGTCTCGGCCAGGTCGGCGCCCGGCGGCACCGACGACTCCAGACCGGCCGCGCGGTACAGGGCGTCGACCGGGTGGGTGTGGTAGAAGCCGAAGGTCAGGCCCGCCGTGTGGGTCAGCAGATGCCGGACGCGTATCGGGCCGTCGGCCGGACGGGTCGTGACGTCGGGGCCGGAGCCGCCGACGTACACCCGGGGATTCGCGAAGGCCGGCAGGTGGGCGGCGACCGGGTCGTCCAGGGAGAGCCGGCCCTCCTCCACGAGCAGCAGCACGGCGACCGCGGTGACCGGCTTGGTCATCGAGTAGACGCGCCACAGCGTGTCCGGCTCGACGGGGAGATCGGCCGCGATGTCGCGCAGGCCGTGGGTGGTCAGGTGGGCGACGCGCCCGCCGCGGGCGACGGACACGAGGAAGCCCGCCAGACGTCCCGCGTCCACGAAGCGGGCGAGGTGCTCGTCCAGGCGGTCCAGCGCCCGCGGATCCAGCCCCACCGACTCCGGTCCGACCTCTTGCCGTAGCTGTGCCATCGCTCTTCCTCCGTCGCGTCCGTCGAGGTGAGAACCGGCATACCCAGCCCGGGCGGGCTCCACCCACCTGGCCGGAGGCGGTGATTCCGCCTCCGGCGAGGGGGTGTCACGGCCGGGTGTTCCACTCCGCGACGACCGGACGGCCGTGCTCCGTCGACAGCCGGCACACCGTGCCCGTCTCCAGCCGGAACAGCCGGCCCTCCGCCGGGGACAGGCCCAGCCTGCGGGCGGTCAGCACGCGCAGGAAGTGGCCGTGCGCCACCAGCAGCACATCGCCGCCCGGCAACGCGTCCGTCACCCGGGACAGCACCCGGTCGGCGCGGGCGCCGACCTCCTGCGGGGACTCGCCGGGCTCGCCGTCGGGCCCGGGCGGACCGCCGTCGGTCCACAGGTCCCAGTCGGGGCGGGTGCGGTGGATCTCCTTGGTGGTGACGCCCTCGTAGGCGCCGTAGTACCACTCGTGCAGGTCCGCGTCCCGCTCCGCCCCGGTCACCCCCGCCAGCTCGGCCGTGCGCACGGCGCGACCGAGGGGGCTGGTGAGGACCAGGGTGAAGGAGCGGTCCCTCAGGAGCGGCGCCAGCGACGCCGCCTGCTTCTCACCGCGCGGGGTGAGAGGCAGGTCGGTGAAGCTGGTGTGCTGTCCGCTCCGGCTCCATTCCGTCTCGCCGTGGCGGACCAGCAGCAGATCGCCCACGCCTACGCCTTCTTCGCGGACTCGACGGCGTGCCCGCCGAACTGGTTGCGCAGCGCCGCGATCATCTTCATCTGCGGCGAGTCGTCCTGCCGCGAGGCGAACCGGGAGTACAGCGAGGCCGTGATGGCGGGCAGCGGAACGGAGTTGTCGATCGCCGCCTCCACGGTCCAGCGGCCCTCGCCGGAGTCCTGGGCGTAGCCGCGCAGGTTCTCCAGGTGCTCGTCCTCGTCGAGCGCGTTGACCGCGAGGTCCAGCAGCCAGGAGCGGATGACGGTGCCGTCCTGCCAGGAACGGAACACCTCGCGGACGTTGTCCACCGAGTCCACGGCCTCCAGCAGCTCCCAGCCCTCGGCGTAGGCCTGCATCATGGCGTACTCGATGCCGTTGTGGACCATCTTGGCGAAGTGCCCGGCGCCCACCCGGCCGGCGTGGACGTAGCCGTAGGGGCCCTCCGGCTTGAGTGCGTCGAAGATCGGCTGCAGCCGGTCGACGGTCTCCTTCTCGCCGCCGACCATCAGCGCGTAGCCGTTCTTCAGGCCCCACACGCCGCCCGAGACACCCGCGTCGACGAAGCCGATGCCGCGCTTGCCCAGCTCCTCGGCGTGCCTCTCGTCGTCCGTCCAGCGGGAGTTGCCGCCGTCGACCACCGTGTCGTACGGCTTGAGCAGGCCCGCCAGCTGGTCGATGACGTGCTGGGTGGCACCGCCGGCCGGAACCATGACCCAGACGGTCCGGGGCGCCTCCAGCGCGTTGACCAGTTCGGCCAGGCCGGCGACGTCGGACTTCTCGGGGTCGGTGTCGTAGCCGACGACCGTGTGGCCGGCGTTGCGCAGGCGATCGCGCATGTTGCCGCCCATCTTGCCGAGACCCACAAGACCGATCTGCATGTCAGTTCACTTCCCGAAGATTGCGGTAGGCGGCCACCAGTGCGGCCGTGGACGGGTCGAGACCGGGGACGTCCGCGCCCTCGGTCAGGGCGGGCTCGACGCGCTTGGCGAGGACCTTGCCGAGCTCGACGCCCCACTGGTCGAAGGAGTCGATGTTCCACACCGCGCCCTGCACGAACACCTTGTGCTCGTAGAGCGCGACCAGCTGGCCCAGTACGGACGGGGTCAGCTCGGTGGCCAGGATCGTGGTGGTGGGGTGGTCGCCCTTGAACGTCTTGTGCGGCACCTGCTCCTCGGGCACGCCCTCCGCGCGTACCTCCTCGGGCGTCTTGCCGAAGGCGAGCGCCTGCGTCTGCGCGAAGAAGTTGGCCATCAGCAGGTCGTGCTGGGCCTTCAGCTCGCCGCTCAGCTCGGCGACCGGCCGGGCGAAGCCGATGAAGTCGGCCGGGACGAGCTTGGTGCCCTGGTGGATCAACTGGTAGTAGGCGTGCTGGCCGTTGGTGCCGGGTGTGCCCCACACCACCGGGCCCGTCTGCCACTGCACCGGGTTGCCCTCACGGTCCACCGACTTGCCGTTGGACTCCATGTCGAGCTGCTGCAGGTAGGCGGTGAACTTCGACAGGTAGTGGCTGTAGGGCAGCACGGCGTGCGACTGGGCGTCGTGGAAGTTGCCGTACCAGACGCCCAGCAGGCCCATGATCAGCGGGGCGTTGGCCTCGGCCGGGGCGTTGCGGAAATGCTCGTCGACGATGCGGAAACCGTCGAGCATCTCCCGGAACCGGTCCGGGCCGATCGCGATCATCAACGACAGGCCGATCGCGGAGTCGTAGGAGTAGCGGCCGCCCACCCAGTCCCAGAACTCGAACATGTTGTCCGGGTCGATACCGAAGCCGGCGACCTTCTCGCCGTTGGTGGACAGGGCGACGAAGTGCCGGGCCACCGCCTTGTCGTCGCCCAGCCCGGCCAGCAGCCAGGAACGGGCCGAGGTCGCGTTGGTGATCGTCTCGATCGTGGTGAACGTCTTCGACGCCACGATGAACAACGTCTCCGCCGGATCCAGGTCGCGCACGGCCTCGTGCAAGTCGGAGCCGTCCACGTTCGACACGAAACGCACCGTCAACTCACGGTCGGTGAAAGCGCGCAGCGCCTCGTAGGCCATCGCGGGGCCGAGATCGGAGCCGCCGATGCCGATGTTGACGACGTTGCGGATCCGCCGGCCGGTGTGCCCGGTCCACTCCCCCGAGCGCACCCGCTCGGCGAAGGCGGCCATCTTGTCGAGCACGGCGTGCACACCCGGCACCACGTTCTCGCCGTCGACCTCGATCACCGCGTCCCGCGCAGCGCGCAACGCCGTGTGCAGCACGGCCCGGTTCTCCGTGGTGTTGATCCGCTCACCGCGGAACATGGCGTCCCGCAACCCGAACACGTCCGTCGCCACGGCCAGTTCCCGCAGCAGGGTGAGCGTCTCGTCGGTGATCAGGTGCTTGGAGTAGTCGATGCGCAGATCACCGACGCGCACGACGTAGCGCTCGGCGCGCCCCGGGTCCGCCGCGAACAGCTCGCGCAGGCTCGGCTGCGGCAGGGCGTCGGCGCGGTGCTCCGCCAGGGCGGTCCACTCGGGCCGCGCGGTGAGCCGGGGGGTGCCGGCGGGGGAGTCAGACATGGGCAGGGGTCTCCTCGGTTGCCTCGCCGTTCAGGGCGATGGCGTACATCTCGTCCGCGTCGAGGCGCCGCAGCTCCTCGGCGATGAGTTCGGAGGTGGCACGGACCTTCAGGGCGAGGGTCCGGGACGGCTGGCCGGGCAGCGTCAGTGTGGCCAGCGGTCCTTCGGGGCGGTCGATGACGATCTCGCCGTTCCCGGTACCCAGGCGGACGGCCGTGACGACCGGTCCGGCGGTGACCACGCGGTCGACCCGGACGTGCAGCCGGGCCTCCAGCCAGCGGGCCAGCAGTTCGGCGGCCGGGTTCTCGGCCTCGGCCTCCACGGCCGCCGAGGTCACCTTCTCCCGGGCCTGGTCGAGCGCCGCGGCGAGCATCGACCGCCAGGGCGTCAGCCGGGTCCAGGCGAGGTCGGTGTCGCCGGGCGCGTAGGCCCGGACCCGGCTCTCCAGGACCTCCAGCGGGTTGCCGACGGCGTACAGGTCGGTGATGCGCCGCTGGGCCAGCGCCCCGAGCGGGTCCTTGGAGGGCACCTCGGGGGCGTCCATGGGCCACCACACGACCACGGGCGCGTCCGGCAGCAGCAGCGGCAGGACGACGGAGTCGGCGTGCTCGGACACCTCGCCGTAGGTCCGCAGGATCACCGTCTCGCCGGTGCCGGCGTCGGCGCCCACCCGGACCTCGGCGTCCAGCCGGGAGGACTGGCGGTCGCGCGGGGTGCGGGCGTGCCGCTTGATGACGACCAGCGTGCGCGAGGGGTGCTCGTGCGAGGCCTCCTCGGCCGCCTTGATCGCGTCGTAGGCGTTCTCCTCGTCCGTGACGATCACCATCGTCAGGACCATGCCCACGGCGGGCGTGCCGATGGCGCGGCGGCCCTGCACCAGCGCCTTGTTGATCTTGCTTGCCGTGGTGTCGGTCAGGTCGATCTTCATGGCCTGCGCCAGCTCCGTCCGTCTCGTGCGAGCATCTCGTCGGCTTCCTCGGGTCCCCAGCTGCCCGAGGCGTACTGCGCGGGCCGGCCGTGCGTGGCCCAGTACTGCTCGATCGGGTCGAGGATCTTCCAGGACTCTTCCACTTCCTGGTGACGGGGGAACAGGTTGGCGTCGCCCAGGAGGACGTCCAGGATCAGCCGTTCGTACGCCTCGGGGCTCGATTCGGTGAACGACTCGCCGTAGGCGAAGTCCATGGTCACGTCCCGGATCTCCATGGAGGTGCCCGGCACCTTCGAGCCGAAGCGGACCGTCATGCCCTCGTCCGGCTGGACGCGGATGACGATGGCGTTGGAGCCGAGCTCCTCGGTGGCCGTCGAGTCGAACGGGGAGTGCGGGGCCCGCTGGAAGACGACCGCGATCTCCGTCACCCGGCGGCCGAGCCGCTTGCCCGTACGCAGATAGAACGGCACCCCGGCCCAGCGGCGGTTGTCCACCTGGAGCTTGATCGCCGCGTAGGTGTCGGTCGTGGAGGCGGGGTCGATGCCGTCCTCCTCCAGGTAGCCGCGCACCTTCGCACCGCCCTGCCAGGCGCCCGCGTACTGCCCGCGCACGGTGTTCGCCCCCAGGTCCTGCGGCAGCCGCACGGCCTTGAGGACCTTCAGCTTCTCCGTGAGCAGTGAGGGGGCGTCGAACGCGGCCGGCTCCTCCATCGCGGTGAGCGCCATCAGCTGGAGCAGGTGGTTCTGGATGACGTCACGGGCGGCGCCGATGCCGTCGTAGTAACCCGCCCGGCCGCCGATGCCGATGTCCTCGGCCATGGTGATCTGCACGTGGTCCACGAAGGACCGGTTCCAGATCGGCTCGAACATCGTGTTGGCGAAGCGCAGCGCCAGCAGGTTCTGGACGGTCTCCTTGCCCAGGTAGTGGTCGATCCGGAAGACCTGCTCCGGGTCGAACACCTCGTGCACGACGCGGTTGAGCTCCTGGGCCGACTCCAGGTCGTGGCCGAACGGCTTCTCGATGACCGCGCGGCGCCAGGATCCCTCCGGCGCGTCGGCCAGCTTGTGCTTCTTCAGCTGCTCGACGACCTTGGGGAAGAACTTCGGCGGCACCGAGAGGTAGAACGCGTAGTTGCCGCTGGTGCCCCGGGAGGCGTCCAGCTCCTCCACGGCGGAGCGCAGCTGCTCGAACGCCGAGTCGTCGTCGAAGTCGCCCGGGACGAACCGCATGCCCTCGGCGAGCTGCTGCCAGACCTCCTCGCGGAAGGGGGTGCGCGCGTGCTCCTTCACCGCGTCGTGCACCACCTGCGCGAAGTCCTGGTCCTCCCAGTCCCGGCGGGCGAAGCCCACCAGGGAGAAGCCCGGCGGCAGCAGGCCGCGGTTGGCCAGGTCGTACACGGCCGGCATCAGCTTCTTGCGGGACAGGTCGCCCGTGACACCGAAGATGACCAGCCCCGAGGGGCCCGCGATCCGGGGCAGCCGGCGGTCCTGCGCGTCGCGCAGGGGGTTGTCGAAGGGGGCGTCGGCGCGCCGGGCCGGCGGGGCGGCCCGTTCCTCGCCGCTCGCTCCCGTGCGCTCGACCCCCGCGGCCTCCTGGGCGGCCAGGGCCTCCTTCTCCTCCTTGGTCCCCTTGGTCTCCTGCTCGGCCGTCCGGTGGATGTCCTCGCTCATCCGGCGTCAACTCCCTCGTCGTTCAAGGACTTGGTGACCGCGTCCAGCAGCTCCTGCCAGGCCACCTCGAACTTGGCCACTCCCTCGTCCTCCAGTTGCCGCACCACCTCGTCGTATGCGATGCCGAGCCGTTCGACGGCCGCCAGGTCCGCGCGGGCCCGGTCGTAACCGCCGGTGACGGTGTCGCCCCGGACGTCGCCGTGGTCGGCGACGGCGTTCAGCGTGGCCTCCGGCATGGTGTTCACCGTGCCGGGGGCGACCAGCCCGTCCACGTACAGGGTGTCCTTGTAGGCGGGGTCCTTCACACCGGTGGAGGCCCAAAGGGGGCGCTGCCGGTTGGCTCCGGCGCGCTCCAGGACTTCCCAGCGCTCCCCGTCGAAAGCCTGTTCGTACGCCTCGTAGGCGAGCCGGGCGTTGGCCAGAGCCGCCCTGCCCCGCAGGGCGAGGGCCTCGTCCGTGCCCAGCAGCGTCAGCCGCTTGTCGATCTCGGCGTCGACGCGCGAGACGAAGAAAGACGCGACCGAGTGGACGGCCGACAGGTCGATCCCGGCCGCCCGCGCCCGCTCCAGCCCCGCGAGGTAGGCGTCCATGACCTCGCGGTGGCGCTCCAGGGAGAAGATCAGCGTCACGTTGACACTGATACCCGCTCCGGTCACTTCTGTGATCGCGGGCAGGCCGGCCTTCGTCGCCGGGATCTTGATCATCACGTTGGGGCGGTCCACCAGCCAGGCCAGCTGCCGGGCCTCGGCGACGGTGGCGGCCGTGTCGTGGGCCAGCCGGGGGTCGACCTCCAGGGAGACGCGGCCGTCCCGTCCGCCGGTGGCGTCGTACACCGGCCGCAGGACGTCGGCGGCGGCCCGGACGTCGGCGGTCGTCAGCATCCGGACGGCCTCGTCCACGCCCACGCCCCGCACCGCCAGGTCGGCGAGCTGCTCCTCGTAGCCCGCGCCGGAGCCGATGGCGGCCTGGAAGATCGAGGGATTGGTGGTGACGCCGACGACGTTCCGCCGCGCCACCAGGCCGGCGAGGTCGCCGGACTCGATCCGCGGGCGCGACAGGTCGTCGAGCCAGATCGACACGCCCGTGTCGGACAGGCGCTGCAGGGCTCCCGCGGATGCGGTCGCTTCGTTCACAGTGATCATCTTCTTTCGTGCGGCCGGATCAGCCACGGGCGGCGGCGAGGGACTCGCGCGCGGCGGCCACGACGTTCTCGGGCGTGAAGCCGTACTCGGCGAACAGGGTCTTCGCGTCGGCGGAGGCGCCGAAGTGCTCCAGCGAGACGATGCGGCCGGCGTCGCCCACGAACCGGTGCCAGGTCAGGCCGATCCCGGCCTCCACGGCGACGCGGGCCGTCACCGACGGCGGCAGGACGCTCTCCCGGTAGGCGCGCGGCTGCTCCTCGAACCACTCCACGGACGGCATCGACACCACCCGCGTGGGCACGCCGGCCGCCTGGAGCTGCTCGCGCGCCTCGACGGCGAGCTGCACCTCCGAGCCGGTGGCGATGAGGATCACCTGGGGCGTGCCGCCCTCCGCCTCGAACCGCACGTAGCCGCCGCGCGCCACGTCGGGGTCCGGCTCGTAGGTCGGCACGCCCTGCCGGGTCAGGGCCAGACCGTGCGGCGCGGGGGCGGTGGTGTGGCGGCGCAGGATCTCGGCCCAGGCGAGAGCGGTCTCGTTGGCGTCGGCCGGGCGCACGAGGTTCAGGCCGGGGATCGCGCGCAGCGACGCGAGGTGCTCGACCGGCTGGTGCGTCGGGCCGTCCTCGCCCAGGCCGATGGAGTCGTGCGTCCACACGTACGTCACCGGCAGCTGCATCAGCGCCGACATGCGTACGGCGTTGCGCATGTAGTCGGAGAACACCAGGAAGGTGCCGCCGTAGATGCGGGTGTTGCCGTGCAGCGCGATGCCGTTCATCGTCGCGGCCATGGAGAACTCGCGGATGCCGAAGTGGACGGTGCGGCCGTACGGGTCCGCCTCCGGCAGCGGGTTGCCCGCCGGGAGGAAGGAGCTGGTCTTGTCGATGGTGGTGTTGTTGGAGCCGGCCAGGTCGGCCGAGCCGCCCCACAGCTCGGGGACGACCGGGCCGAGCGCCTGCAGCACCTTGCCGGACGCGGCACGCGTCGCGACCGCCTTGCCGGGCTCGAACACCGGCAGGGCGTCCTCCCAGCCCTCGGGCAGCTCGCCCTTGCTCACACGGTCGAACGTGGCGGCCCGCTCCGGGTTGTCACCGCGCCAGGCGGCGAGCCGCTTGTCCCAGTCGGCGTGCGCCTCCGCGCCCCGGTCCAGCGCCCCGCGGGTGTGGGCCAGCACCTCGTCGGCGACCTCGAAGGAACGCTCCGGGTCGAACCCGAGGAGTCGCTTGGTGGCGGCGACCTCGTCCTCGCCGAGGGCCGAGCCGTGGGAGGCCTCGGTGTTGCGGGCGTTCGGGGCGGGCCAGGCGATGACGGTGCGCATCGCGATGATCGAGGGGCGCCCGGTCTCCGCCTGCGCCGCCCTCAGGGCTGCGTACAGCGCGGGGACGTCGATGTCGCCGTCCTCGCGCGGTGCGACGCGCTGCACGTGCCAGCCGTAGGCCTCGTAGCGCTTCAGCACGTCCTCGGAGAAGGCGGTCGCGGTGTCGCCCTCGATGGAGATGTGGTTGTCGTCGTAGAGGAAGACCAGGTTGCCGAGCCTCTGGTGGCCGGCGAGGGAGGAGGCCTCCGCGGACACGCCCTCCTGGAGGTCGCCGTCGGAGACGATCGCCCAGACGGTGTGGTCGAAGGGCGACTCCCCATCGGGCGCGTCCGGGTCGAACAGGCCGCGCTCGTAGCGGGCGGCCATCGCCATGCCGACGGCGTTCGCGACGCCCTGGCCGAGCGGGCCGGTGGTGGTCTCCACACCCGCGGTGTGTCCGTACTCGGGGTGGCCGGGGGTCCTGGAGCCCTGGGTGCGGAACGCCTTGAGGTCGTCCAGCGCCAGCTCGTAGCCCGCGAGGTACAGCTGCGTGTACAGGGTCAGCGAGGTGTGGCCGGGGGAGAGGACGAAGCGGTCACGGCCCGCCCACTCGGGGTCGGCCGGGTCGTGCCGCATCACCTTGTGAAAGATCGTGTAGGCGGCCGGAGCCAGGCTCATCGCGGTGCCCGGGTGGCCGTTGCCGACCCGTTGCACCGCATCCGCCGCCAGCAGACGGGCGGTGTCGACGGCACGCCGGTCGAGTTCGGTCCATTCGAAGCTGTCCGCTGTCTGCGTGCTCATCTTCAAGAGATCCTCGATGGGAGCGAAGGTTCTGCTCTGACGTGTTCAAAACTAAAAGTCTGACTTTTTCGAAGGAAGGTCACGGTGTGCCAGCCTGTGGTGAAAGTGGGACACCGGACGGCGGCACGTCGTGCGGACGGGCGGCACGAGGCGGACATGGCAGACAGAACCCCCCAAGGCGGCGACGGGATCGCGACGTTCCCCTTCCCGGTCGAGCTGAGCGTCGGCGGTGTCGGCGTGCAGGTCGCGCCGATGGGCGACGCGTGGGCGACGGGCGTTCCGCTGGACCGCGTGCACCGCATCGACTTCCACGTCGTCCTGCTGTTCGGCGCGGGCCCGGTCCGGCACATGGTCGACTTCACCGAGTACGAGGCCGGCGCCGGGGACCTGCTGTGGATCCGCCCCGGGCAGGTCCACCGCTTCTCGCCCGGCAGTGAGTACCGCGGAACGGTGCTGACCATGCAACCCGGCTTCCTGCCGCGCTCCACCGTCGAGGCCACGGGCCTGTACCGCTACGACCTCCCGCCGCTGCTGCACCCCGACCCGGCGCAACTCGCCGGTCTGCGGGCCGCGCTGGACCAGCTGCGGCGCGAGTACGAGGACACCACCACGCTGCCGCTCAGCCTGCACACCGCCGTGCTGCGCCACAGCCTGACGGCGTTCCTGCTGCGGCTCGCGCACCTCGCGGCGAGTTCGGCCGAGGCGCTGCGGCAGCGCTCCGACTCCACGTTCACCCTGTTCCGGGACGCCGTCGAGCGGGGCTTCGCCTCCAACCACAGCGTCAGCGCCTACGCCGACGCGCTCGGTTACTCCCGGCGCACCCTGGTGCGCGCGGTCCGGGCCGCCACCGGCGAGACCCCCAAGTCGTTCATCGACAAACGCGTCGTCCTGGAGGCCAAGCGGCTCCTCGCCCACTCCGATCTGCCCATCGGCCGGATCGGCGCGGCGGTCGGCTTCCCCGACGCGGCGAACTTCTCCAAGTTCTTCCACCAGCACACCGACCGCACCCCGGCGGCCTTCCGCGCGGAACTGCGCTGAGGGAACGCGAAGGGGCCCCACGCGTGCGTGGAGCCCCCGGCCGGATCCGGTCAGCGAGCGAAGGTGAACCAGTTGACGTTCACGAAGTCCGCGAGCTGACCGCTGGCGAAGGTCAGATACACGTCGTGCGTGCCCGTCACGCCGCTGATGTTCGCGGGGATCGTCCGCCACGACTGCCAGCCGCCCGTGTTGCCCACCGCGAAACTCCCGATGGGCGCGTTGCCGCGGCTGTCCAGCCGCACCTCGACCAGCCCGCTGACGCCGCTCGCCGCGCCGTTCGCGACCCGGGCGCTGAACTGCCGGGCCGCGGTGGAGCCGAAGTTCACACCCTTGAACTGCACCCAGTCCCCGTTGGCGATCGCGCCGATGTTCCGGCCGCCGCCGGCGTCCGAGGTGGTCTCGGTGATGACGCCGGACTGGCCGTCGAACGACTCGGCCTGGATGGTGCCGTAGGCGTCGCGGTCGCCGGTCGGCGGGGGCGTGGTGCCCCCGCCGGACGACAGCACCTGGACGTAGTCGACGACCATGGCGTGCCCGGGCTGCGTGCCGCCGTCGGGGCCGCCGCCGAACGCGTCGGGGAAACCGCCGCCCATCGCCACGTTGAGGATGATGAAGTAGCCGTGGTCCGTGGCGTTGCGCCAGGTCGTCGCGTCGACCTGGTTGGCGCGCACCGTGTGGAAGTTGGCGCCGTCCAGGTAGAAGCGGATCTCCTCCACGCTCGTCGAGCGGTCCCACTCCATCCGGTAGGTGTGGAAGCCGGCCTGACAGGTCGTGCCCGGGCACGTGGTGGAACCGCCGATCCCACTGGTCTCGTTGCAGGGGCCGCCGGGTGAGGTGCCGCAGTGCATCGTGGCGAACAACGTGTTCATGCCCTGGGTGTTCTCCATGATGTCCAGCTCGCCCACGGCCGGCCAGTTCCAGTAGTTGCCGCGGTAGGGCGCGCCCAGCATCCAGAACGCCGGCCAGTAGCCCTTGGCGGCGGCTCCGGTGACGTTGGGCACCTGGATGCGTGATTCGACGCGGAGTTTGCCGCCGGCGGGGGGCTGGAAGTCGGTGCGCCGGGTCTCGACGCGGCCTGAGGTCCAGTTGCCGGAGGCGTCCCGGCGGGGCGTGATGCGCAGGTTGCCGTTGCCGTCGAGGGAGACGTTGTCGGTGCTGCTCGTCATCGTCTCGATCTCGCCGGTGCCCCAGTTGGCGGGGCCGCCCGGGTAGCCCTTGCCGGTGGCGTACTGCCAGTCGGAGGTGTTGACGCCGCTGCCGGCGGGGCCGTTGAAGTCGTCCGCGAACACCTGTGTCCAGCCGGACGGGGGAGGTGGGGCGGAGGCGCTCGCGGAGGGCGCGCCGACACCGGCGGCGGCCGCCGCGAGGCCGAGGGCGCCGGTGACGGCGACGAGCGCCCGCCGCAGGCGCCGGGGTCCGGGGGAGGTGCCGGAGGTTTCGCTCATGTGGGGCCTCTCGGTACGGGAGGGGGGAGAGCGCTTGGGGAGGAGGGCTGAGAGCGCTCTCAAAGTGCCGCCAATGTGCTCCTTGGTGCGCGGGTCGTCAAGAGGTGAAGCCACGAAAACACGGAACCGGTGTTCGGCTGGACGGGGCGAAGGGGCGCGAAGGTGGGCGGAGTTGGGAAACGAACCGCAGGGGACGCTCGACGGACCCTCCTCCATCCGGCTGAGGGGAGGAAGCCGACGCTGTTGAACCGGGCTCGCCGGGGAACCCGTGAGGGACGACTGACCGACCGGTCCAGGCAGCAGGAGGTTCCCGTGGCCGTACGCCATCACCTGATCCGAGTCCCGCCGAGCGCGGTGTGGGAGGTCCTCGCCGACGGCAACCGTTACGCGGAATGGGTGGTGGGCACCTCCGAGTCCCACCCCGTGCGCGGGAAGTGGCCGCACGAGGACGCGGCCATCGCCTACCAGGTCCGGCTCGGACCGGTGCAACTGGACAACGAGACGGTGGTCCGCGTCTGCGAGGAGGGCAGCCGGCTGGAGCTGGAGGCCAAGGCAGGTGCCCTCGGCACCGCGCGCATCGCCATCGAGCTGCGGCCGTGGGGCGAGAACTGCCTGGTCATCGTCGACGAACACCCCCTGCGCGGCGCCGGCGGCCGGCTGCACAACGTGGGCTTCGAGGCCCTGATCCAGCTCCGCCACCGCGCCATGCTGGCCCGGCTGGCCCGGCTGTGCGAGGGCACGGACGAGAAGGACGACGCGTACGAGACCCGGCGCCCGCTCGGCCAGGTCACCGCGGCCGACGGGGCGGGCGGAGCCGGCCGTGCCTGATGCCGTGGTGATCGGCGCGGGCCCCAACGGCCTGGTCGCGGCCAACGTCCTGGCGGACGCCGGGTGGAGCGTCGAGGTCCTGGAGGAGCAGCCCGAACCCGGCGGCGCGGTCCGCCACGACCGGGGCGTGCACGCCGACTACGTCAATGACATGTTCAGCTCCTTCTACCCGCTCGCCGCGGCCTCGCCCATCGTGGCGGGGCTGCGCCTGGAGGAGCACGGCCTGCGGTGGAGCCACGCGCCCAGCGTGGTCGCGCATCCGCTCTCCGACGGACGCTGCGCGTTGCTGGACCGCGACCCCGGGACCACCGCCGCGTCCCTGGAAGCCTTCGCGCCGGGCGACGGCGAGGCCTGGCAGCGGCTGCACGACGTCTGGGAGAGCCTGCGCGGCGACATCGTGGACGCCCTGTTCACCCCGTTCCCGCCGGTGCGCGCCGTGGCGCGCCTGGGGGTGCGGCTGCGCGCGGCGGGCGGGCTGCGCATGGCCCGCTCCCTGGTGCTGCCGGTGCGCCGGCTCGGCGAGGAGGAGTTCCGCGGCGAGGGAGGCCGGCTGCTCCTCGCCGGCAACGCGCTGCACGCCGACCTCGCCCCCGAGTCGGCGGGCAGCGGCGGTTTCGGCTGGCTGATGGCCATGCTCGGGCAGACCTACGGCTTCCCCGTCCCCGCCGGCGGCTCCGGCGCGCTGACCGCGGCCCTCGTGCGGCGCCTGGAGAGCCGGGGCGGGCGGGTGCGGTGCGGACAGCGCGTCGAGCGGGTCGTCATCGGCGGCGGGCGGGCGCTGGGCGTGCGGACGGCGGGCGGTGACGCCGTGCGGGCCCGGCACGCCGTGCTGGCGGACGTGTCGGCCCCCGCCCTGTTCGGCGAGCTCGTCGAAGCCGAGCACCTGCCCGCCCAACTGCTGCGGGACCTGCGGAACTTCCAGTGGGACTTCGCCACCTTCAAGGTCGACTGGGCCCTGGACGGCCCCGTGCCCTGGCAGGCCGGGCAGGCGTCCCGGGCCGGGACCGTGCACCTCGCCGACGGGGTGGACGAGCTGACCCGTTTCGCCGCGCAGATCGCCATGCGGCAGGTCCCGGACCGCCCGTTCCTGATCTTCGGGCAGATGACCACCTCCGACGCCTCCCGTTCCCCGCGCGGCACCGAATCGGCCTGGGCCTACACCCACCTCCCGCACGACGTCCGCGCCGACGCCGCCGACGAGGGCATCACCGGCAGC
This sequence comes from Streptomyces sp. NPDC026246, assembly GCF_055567995.1. NCBI lineage: Bacteria > Bacillati > Actinomycetota > Actinomycetes > Kitasatosporales > Streptomycetaceae > Streptomyces > Streptomyces sp. NPDC026246. The sequence goes on from NZ_JBVHPJ010000001.1 coordinate 488,084, forward strand.
TGGGACGCCAAGGAGCAGGAGCTCATGGCGGACCGCGTGGAGCGCCAGGTGGAGCGCTTCGCACCCGGCTTCCGCGCGCTCGTGCGCGGCCGCCGCATCCTGGCGCCGCCCACCCTCCAGGCGCTCGACGCCAACCTGGCCGGCGGCGCCATCAACGGCGGCACGACCGCCATGCACCAGCAGCTCTTCTTCCGCCCCCTGCCGGGCACCGGCCGCCCGGAGACCCCCGTGCCGGGCCTGTACCTCGCCTCCTCCGGGGCCCACCCGGGCGGCGGAGTGCACGGCGCGCCCGGCGCCAACGCCGCCCGGGCCGCGCTGCGCCGCCACCGCGCGCCGGGGCTGGCGGGCGTGCAGCGGATCCTGACCCGCCGCGATCGCACCGGAAGCCGGCGCTGATCCGGCCGCGGCGACGCGGCCGGGAAGGAAGGCCCTCATGCACAGCAGCCCACTGGCCGGACGCACGGTCGTCATCACCGGGGCCGCCCGCGGGGTGGGCGCCGCGCTGGCGCTCGAGACCTCCCGGCGCGGCGCCCGGGTGGCGCTCCTCGGACACGAGAAGGACGCCCTCGAGGCCGTCGCCGCGTCCCTGCCGGGGCCGTCCCTGGCCGTCGCGGCGGACGTCACCGACCTGGACGCCCTGCACACCGCCGCGGACACCGTACGGTCCGCCCTCGGCCGCCCCTCGGCCGTGGTCGCCAACGCGGGAATCGCCGAGGGCGGTGCGTTCCTCGCCTCCGACCCGGCTTCCTGGCGCCGCGTGATCGAGGTCAACCTCACCGGCAGCGCGCACACGGCCCGCGTGTTCCTGCCGGACCTGCTGGAGACGGCCGGCTACCACCTTCAGGTGGCCTCCCTGGCCTCGATCGGCGCCGCCCCGCTGATGAGCGCCTACTGCGCCTCGAAAGCGGGCGTCGAGGCCTTCGCGCACTCCCTGCGGGCGGAGGTGGCGCACCGGGGCGTCGCCGTGGGCATCGCCTACATCAACTGGACCGACACCGAGATGATCCGCGACTTCGACCGGTACGACGTCCTGCGGGAACTGCGCGGTCACATGCCCGCGCCGGCCCGCCGCGTGTACCCGGCGGACGTGGTGGCCGCCCGGGTGGTGCGGGCCATGGAGCGCCGCCGCACGGCCGTCTACGCGCCGGCCTGGCTGCGGCTGACGCAGCCGGTGCGCCCGGCCCTGCCGCCGGTGGTGCTTCGGGTGACGCGCCGCACGCTGCCCCGGCTGGAGGCCCGGGAGCCGCTCCGCTCCACCGGGCCGCTCGGGGCCGGGGGCGAGGCCGACCGCCGGGCGGCGGACCACCGCTCCTGACAGCGGCGGCCCGCCCCTCCCGGACGGGCGGGCCCCTGCCGGACACTGGAGAGCGGGAGAAGGGAGGCCGACCGTGCTGACCGAGGTCCGTGAGCAGCTGGGCCGGGCCCTGTTCCGGCGCGTCGCCGGCCCGGGCGGACCGCAGACCCGCGCCCGCATCCACGACACACCGGGACCGCGCTGGTTCGGCCCCGACCGGCCGATCCGCACGGTCCACGGCGACGCCTCCATGTTCATCGGCGGGCTGACCGCGCTGCTCCTGCAGTCCCTGCACCCGCTGGCGATGGCGGCCGTCGCCGGGCACTCCGGCTACCGCGGCGACCCGTGGGGGCGGCTGCAGCGCACCAGCACCTTCCTGGCGGTGACGACCTACGGCACCGCCGACGACGCGCAACGGGCCGTCGACCAGGTGCGCGCCATCCACGAGCGGATCCGCGGGACCACGGCCGACGGCGAGCCGTACCACGCGGCCGACCCGCACCTGCTCGGCTGGGTGCACGCCGCCGAGGCGTACAGCTTCCTGCGCGCCCACACGCGCTACGGTGCCCGGCCCCTGGACGCCGCCGGCCAGGACGCCTACATCGCCGACACCGCGCGGGTCGCCGAGGCCCTGGGCGCGGTCGATCCGCCGCGCGACCGCCGCGAACTGGCCGGGCGGCTGGCCGCCTACCGGCCCGAGCTGCGGGCCACGCCCGAGGCGCGGGCCGCCGCCCGCTTCCTGCTGTTCCGGCCGCCCCTGCCGTTGCCCGTTCGGCCCTTCTACGGCGGGCTCGTCGTCAACGCCGTCACCGCGCTGCCCCCCTGGGCCCGTTCCCTGCTGTGGCTGCCCCGGGTCCCGGTCGTCGAGGACCTCGCCGTACGGCCCGCCGGCGTCGCCCTGACCCGGACCATCCGCTGGGCCATGACCCCACCGCCCCAGGAGAGGTGAGCCCGCCTCACCGGGTGCGAGGGGTTCGACCCGGGCGATCGTGCCCAGAGACGAGCACGAGGGTGGGCGGAGGTGACGAGTAAGGTGCACGGCGTGCTGGCTGAACGGCGACACCGATGCATCCTGCGCGCCCTGCGCTCGGGTGGCCCCGCGGCCGTGACGGACGTCGAGGTGCGCGTCTCCGAGAGGGACGCGACAGCCGACAGCGCCGCCGCGCCGATCACCGACGGCCCATCGGTCCTGCTCGGCATCGGCACGACCGCCCACCGCCCGGCCCGGCAGGTGCACACCGACCGGGTCGTGGTCCGCGCGGACGTGAACGCCCGTCCGGCAGCGGACCGGACGCGCGGCCGGACGCCCGCCGGGCGCGGTGCACCGCCAGGGCCCGGACCCCGGGACGGCGGGCCGGAGTGGGCCCGCGGGCGAACAAGTCGAAGAAGGCGGCGCGTGCCCGGGGTCCCCGGCGCGCCGCGCGCGGCGTACGGAGGCGGAGGAACCCGGTGAGACTGACGATTCTGGGCGGCGGAGGCTTCCGTGTGCCGCTGGTGTACGGGGCTCTGCTGACCGACCACGCCGAGGGCCGCGTCACCCGTGTGGTCCTGCACGATCTGGACGCCGGACGGCTCTCGGCGGTGACGCGCGTCCTCGCCGAACAGGCGGCGGGTGTCCCCGACGCCCCCGAGGTGAGCGCCACCACCGATCTCGACGAGGCGCTGCGCGGCGCCGACTTCGTGTTCTCGGCGATCCGCGTCGGCGGCCTGGAGGGCCGGGCGGACGACGAGCGCGTGGCCCTGGCCGAGGGCGTCCTCGGCCAGGAGACGGTCGGCGCGGGCGGCATCGCCTACGGACTGCGCACGGTGCCGGTCGCCGAGGACATCGCGGCGCGCGTGGCCCGGCTCGCCCCCGGCGCCTGGGTCATCAACTTCACCAACCCGGCCGGACTGGTCACCGAGGCCATGTCCCGCCACCTGGGCGACCGCGTCATCGGGATCTGCGACTCCCCGGTCGGCCTCGGCCGCCGCATCGCCCGCGTACTGGGCGTGCGCAACCCGGGCGAGGCGTTCATCGACTACGTCGGCCTCAACCACCTCGGCTGGGTGCGCGGCCTGCGCGTGGCCGGCCGGGACGAACTGCCGCGCCTGCTCGCGGACCCGGGACTGCTCGGCTCCTTCGAGGAGGGCAAGCTCTTCGGCGCCGACTGGCTGCGCTCCCTGGGCGCCGTCCCCAACGAGTACCTGCACTACTACTACTTCAACCGCGAGGCCGTGAGCGCCTACCGGCAGGCGGAGAAGACCCGCGGCGCCTTCCTGCGCGACCAGCAGGCCCGCTTCTACGCCCAGGTCGCGGACCCGGGGACCTCCGCCCTGAAGGCATGGGACGACACCCGCGCCGAGCGCGAGGCGACCTACATGGCCGAGAACCGCGAGAGCGCCGGCGCGGGCGAGCGCGACGAGGACGACCTGTCCGGCGGCTACGAGAAGGTCGCCCTCGCCCTGATGCGGGCCATCGCCCGCGACGAGCGCACCACCCTGATCCTCAACGTCCGCAACCGGCACACCCTGTCGGTGCTCGACGACGAGGCCGTCATCGAGGTGCCCTGCCTCGTCGACGCCAACGGCGCCCACCCCGTCGCCGTCGACCCGCTGCCCGGCCACGCCACCGGGCTGGTCTGCGCGGTCAAGGCCGTCGAGCGCGAGGTGCTGGCAGCCGCCCGGACGGGATCCCGCGCGACGGCCGTGAAGGCCTTCGCGCTGCACCCCCTCGTCGACTCCGTGAACGTCGCCCGCAAGCTGGTCGAGGGCTACACCGAGGTCCACCCGGGGCTCGCGTACCTCAGGTGAACGCCGGTGAGAAGCCGCTGGACGATGACCGGGACCCGGAGCCGAACCGGGAGGCGGGCCGCCGCCGATCACACCGGATTGACCCACGAAACCGGCGGCGGAATGCCCCCTGCCCCGGGTCACCCGGCTGTCTAGGCTCGTCACCATGACGACGCATCAGCAGCAGACGTCCCCCACCCCTGACTTCCCGCCGGTCCTCACCCGCGCCGCCGAGGCCGAGCAGACCCGTGACCCCAGCAGTGTGATGACCCTCCTCGCCGACTCCGGGGACACCGGCGGCCGGCTCACCAGCTACCGGTCGACCTTCGCCGAGGGCGCGGCCGGCGCGCCCGCCCATCTGCACACCGAGGCGGCCGAGCTGTTCTTCGTGCTCGACGGCGCGCTCCAGGTCCTGGTCGGCGAGGAGATCACCGTGCTGCGGGCCGGTGACTTCCTGCTGGTGCCGCCGCACACCCCGCACGCCTTCGCCGCCGCGCCCGGAGAGACGGCCGACGTGCTGTTCGTCTTCACCCCGGGCGCGGGCCGGTTCGACTACCTGCGGCTGCTGGGCCGGGTGATGCGCGGCGAAGCCGGCCCCGAGGAGATCGCGGCCTCCTCGGAGCGCTTCGACAACCACTACGTGGACAGCCCCGTCTGGCGCGAGGCGCTCGCGGCGAGGTCCTGAAGGGGCGCCGCTGCCGCTGCGCCCGCGTCGACCGGCCCCGCCGGGGCGGGTACCGCCGGGAGGGGCTCGGAGGCCGCCTGCCGCTGCTGCGGGACGGACACCGGCCGCAGCGGGCGCAACCCCGACACCACCGTGTAATCCTGCCCCAGGAACGGCGGGTCCATCTCGCCCGGGTCCTCGCCGAGGGCCAGCCGCACCGCCGCCCACGGCACGTTGAGCCCGCACAGGGACAGCTGGTGCAGCCCGCCCGCCGGGCGGGTGTTGACGTCCATCAGCACCGGCCGCTCGCCGAACATGCGGAACTGGATGTTGGACAGGTGGTGCAGACCGAAGCCCTCGGCGATCCGCCGGGCCGGCTCCAGCCACTGCTCGTGCAGGGTGAAGCCGCGGCGCCGGCCGTTCTTGGTGCGGCCGACGGCCAGCCGGACCCGGTTGTCCGGGCCGGTCAGGCAGTCCACCGACACCTCGGGCTGCTCCAGGCGGGGCATCACCAGCCAGTCGACCGGCTCCTCGGCCCCGCGCAGCGCCTCCAGCACCAGGTCGAGCGGCACGTACGGACTGGGGAACCCGTCGAGCTGCGCCAGCGAGAAGGGGCTGCGGGTGATCACACGGAAGCCCACCCCGCCCGCCCCGGAGGCCGGCTTGAAGCAGGCCCGGTGCCCGGCCGCCTCCAGCTCCCCGACCGCGGCGAGGAGTTCGTCCGCGGTCCGGGCCCTCCACCAGGGCGGTACGGGCACGCCGATCGACTGGACCGCCTCGTAGGCGACCACCTTGTCCTCGAAGAGGGCCACCGCCTCGGGCGGCGGCGCCAGCAGCGCGGTGCCGACCGCCGTGAACTCGGCGCGGTGCGCCACGATCGCCGCCTGGTGGAGCCGGGGCACGAACACGTCGATGCCGCGCCGGGCGCACTGGTCCAGCGCGTACTCGACGTACCCGGCCGGGGACAGGTTCTCGGGTTCCAGCTCCGCGGTGTCGGCGGCGGCCAGCACGGGGGAGTCCGGGTCGCCGTGCGTGGCGTGGATCTCGACGGCCCGGTCGCCGGGATTCCTCCGCAGCTGATCCATGAAGAACACGTTCTCCGCGTACGTGCGGTTGAGCCAGACGCGTACGCGAGAGACCATCCGGGCCGCCTTTCATGGTTCGCGGGCAGGGCTCGGCGGCCCGTGCCCGGGCAGGAGGAGGGAGGGTCACCAAACCGCCCTGTTCACAGGGAAGTTCACGGCGGTGGTGTCGGGGCGATCATACGGCTTCCGCGAGCCCCGTCGTGCAACGCCCGTGTGAACGTTCGCGCCGCCCGCCGGGCACCCGGCCGGCCTTGTCGCCGCGGCCCGTGATGTGATCTCTTGAGCAGGCGTGCGCAGGGGCATTCAGGGGGGCGAAGGTGACGTCGACGGTCGAGGGCGCGGGGCGGTCGCCGTCCGCCGGCGGCCTGTCCGCGGGCCGGCTGCCCGCCGCCCGTGATCGCCGTCAACCGCCGTCCGCCGCCCCGGCGCCGGACGGATGTGCCGCGGCGCCCCGAGTGAGCGAGGAACGGTGATCGAGGAACTGCTGCCCCCCGCCGTGGTGACGGTGGAAGCGTACGGCCGGGACGTCGCGGCCGCCGAGCTCTTCCCCGAGGAGGCGGCGGTCCTGACACGGGCGGTCGCCAAGCGGCAGCGGGAGTTCGCCGTCGTGCGCTCCTGCGCCCGGCGTGCCATGGAGAAGCTCGGAGTGCCGCCGCAGCCGGTCCTCCCGGGGGAGCGGGGCGCCCCGGGCTGGCCGGCCGGGCTGGTCGGCAGCATGACCCACTGCGACGACTACTGCGCCGCGGCACTGGTCCGCGCCTGCGACCTGGCCTCCCTGGGCATCGACGCCGAGGTCCACGAGCCGCTGTTCGAGGAGGTGTTGTCGACCGTGTCCCTGCCGGCCGAGGCGGAGCGGCTGCGGCGACTCGCCGACCGGCGCCCCGACGTGCACTGGGACCGGTTGCTGTTCAGCGCGAAGGAGTCCGTCTACAAGGCGTGGTTCCCCCTCACCCGGGAGTGGCTCGACTTCACGGAGGCGGACGTCGAACTCGCCGAGGACGGCAGCTTCCGCGCGGCGCTCCTCGTCCCCGGCCCCCGGGTGGGCGGCCGCCGCCTCGACCACTTCGAAGGCCGCTGGACGACGGGGCGGGGCCTGATCGCCACGGCCGTGGCGGTCCCGCACGCCTGAGCGGGACCGCATCACGAACCCGAGCACCTGCCGGTGCGGCTCCCGGGGACCGCTTCACGAACCCGAGCACCTGCGGTGCGGCTCCCCGGGACTCGCCGGCTCAGGGCCCCGGTTCCGGGCACCAGCTCTCGAGGAGGCGGAAGAACGCCTCCTCGTTGCCGGTCAGGCCCGCCTCCCGAAGGGCCTGTTCCGCCTCGGCGAGCACCGCGGGCGGCACGACGGGCGGGCCGCCGTCCCGGTCGAAGGCCGCCCGGACGGTGTGCAGCAGACGCAGGTACGCCTGGACGGCGGTGCGTTCACGGTCGGTCAGTACGGCGGTCGGCATCGGTCGGCTCTCCCCGTGTCGGCGTCATCGGTCCCGCGCCCGCCAGGGCACGACGCCCCGCACAGCGGTGCGCACCCCCAGCTTGCCGCCCACCACTGACAATCCGGTCCCGCCGCCCTCCGGTTCGCCCGCTCGGCGCAGACGCGACCGCCCCGTGCCACACCCGCGGGGGGCCGTCAGCCCTGCGGGCCGCGGTACCCCAGGGACGCCTCGATACGCCCGGCCAGGTGGTCGCGCTGCACCGGGGCGCGGGAGGCGGAACCGGCCAGCCAGGCCCGGCACTTGCTGGCGAGCAGCAGTCCGAAGCTCTCCGCCTCGCGCTCGTCGTCGAGGTCGAAGCGGGTGCGCGCGGCGACCTTCAGCACGGTCGCCTGCAGATCGGCGCGGTCGTCGAGCAGCCGGGCGGCGACCGCCGCACCCTCGACGTGGTGGGAGCAGTGCCCCGCCTTCATGTGCCACAGCTCGTGCCCCAGGATCACCAACTGGTGCTCGGGGGCCGTGCGTTCCTCGATCACCACCAGGTCCTGCTCGGCCATGTCGAGCCAGAGCCCGCTCGCGGTGCCGGGTGGGAAGGCGGCCGTGCGGAAGCGCACGGGGCGGCCGCGGCGTCTGCTCATGCCGTCGCACAGCGCGGCGTACAGCTCCTCCGGACGCGCCGGCGCGGGGAGGGTCAGCTCCGCGACCAGTTCGCCGCACAGGCGGCGCATTTCCCTACCGATGCCCACAGTTCTCCCCACGGTCACGACTCGGGCCGCTTGACGCTCTCCAGGAGCATGTCCAGCCACTCCGCGACCTTGTCGCGGTGCTGGTCGGTGGGCAGCTGCGCGGCACGCCAGGCGATGCCGCGCACGCCGTGGTCCTGCAGCAGCCGCTCCAGCGGGTCGTCGACCGCCGCGGCAGCCTGACGCTCCCGGTCGGCGAGCTTCTGCAGCAACTCCTGCTCGGTGTGCTGCAACGCGCTCACCAGGGCCTCGGGGTCCTCGGCGGTCAGGAACCCGGCGTGCACCCGGAAGAACCGCTGCAGTGCGTCGCAGTGCTCCATGGTCGGCCGCCGGTCGCCGTTGATGAGAGCGCCGGCCTGCTGCCGGGACATCCCCGCGCCGTCGGCGATCTCCTGCTGGGTGTATCTGCGGCCGTTGGGCTTGAGCCGGGTGCGGCGCAGCAGGTCCAGACGCTGCAGGAACCGGGCCTGCACATCCGGCTCACCGGCGGGCCGGCCGCCGAGCAGGGCCTTGACCACGGACTCCGGCACCCCGGAGGCCGCGGACAGCCGGCCGGTGTCGAAGACCTCGGCGTGCGGCACGCCGAGCCGGTCGGCGAGCGCGGTGACACGGGAGACGACGGCCGGCAGCACAACAGCCTGCGTGGCGCCCGGACCTTCGACGAAGCCACCCGTCACCGACAGATCTCCTACGTCTCTCACAGGCTTCTCACATATAGATGCCGTGACCTACCCCGGCGTGAACTGACCGGAGCGTAGCCGGTGCCTCGAACTCACATCCAGGTCTCGCCACAACTGTGGCCAATTTCAGCCGTCAACAGCCGCGAAATGCCACGATAGTTGACACGCCTCGGCTGCGGGCAGCAGGATCGGGGCGCCGCGTCAGGGCCGCACAGGCAAGAGGGGTGACCTCCCGATGGCATATCACGCAGGAGGGCAGCGGCCGGCACCGCGGCCCGTCGCCGAGACTCCCGAGATCCAGGCCTACCTGGAGGACTACGCCGGGCTGCTGGAGACAGTCGCCTCCCCGTCGCTCGTCGTCGACCACCGCTGGGACGTGGTGCTGGCCAACAGCGCCTTCCGGTCACTCTTCGCCGCCGTCGGACCGCACCCGACGGCCATGCCGGGCGACAACTTCCTGCGGTTCGTGCTCTTCCACCCCGACGCGCCCGCGGTCCTCGGCGACCACGAGTCCAGCTGGTGTCTGCCGATGCTCGCGCACTTCGCCCGGACCGTGGAGACGCACGGACCCGATCACGGGCTCCAGGCCGTCCGCCGGGACATCGCCCAGGACCCGATCATGGAGGCCGCCTACCGGCACGGCCTGCCGCACTGGATCCGCTCGGTCGGTGAGGACGCCGTCGAGCAGGACGGCGCCGTACGGCCGCTGCTGCACCCGGACCCGCGGCGGGGCGCCGTCGAGTGCCGGATCGTCGCCGAGACCTCCCGCACGCTGGAGGAACTGGGCTGCACCCGGCTCACGTTCGTGCTGCGTGACGCGCGTCGCACCCCGTCCCGGGACCGCCGCCCCCGCCGTGCCGCCTCCCACCTCCGGGTCGTCCCGGCCACCGGCTGACCTCGCGCGGCCGGGAGCATCCGGAGCCGGCCTCTTCGCGGATCCTCCCCGTGCCGGACCCCTTCTCAGACAGAGTGGTGTGTGACATAGTACTGGCGTGAGCAAGCCGCTGACCTGCGATGTCGTGGTGATCGGTGCCGGAGTGGTCGGCGCCGCCTGCGCCTTGTACGCCGCCCGGGCCGGCCTGCGTCCGGTCGTCGTGGACCGCGGCCCGGTCGCCGGCGGGACGACCGGCGCGGGGGAGGGCAACCTCCTCGTCTCCGACAAGGAACCCGGCCCCGAACTCGAACTGGCCCTGCTGTCCGCCCGCCTGTGGGCCGAACTGGCCGAGGAAGGGCTGGGCAGGGCCGTCGAGTACGAACCGAAGGGCGGTCTGGTCGTGGCCGGCGGGGACACGGCCCTGGCCGGGCTGGAGAAGCTCGCCGCCGGGCAGCGGGCGGCCGGGGTCGCGGCGGTGCCGGTGCCCGCGACCGGGCTCCGCGACCTGGAACCCGACCTGGCCCCCGGCCTCGCGGGCGGCATGCACTACCCGCAGGACGCCCAGGTGATGCCCGCCCTCGCGGCCGCGCACCTCCTGCGCGCCTCCGGAGCCCGGCTGCTCACCGGCCGGGAGGTGACCGAGGTGCTGCGCGGATCCGGTGGTGCGGTGCGCGGCGTGCGGACCGACCGGGGCGAGCTGCACGCTCCCGCGGTCGTCAACGCGGCGGGCACCTGGGGCGCCGAGGTGGCGGCCCGCGCCGGAGTCCGCCTGCCCGTCCTGCCCCGGCGGGGTTTCGTCCTGGTCACCGAGCCGCTGCCGCCCCGGATCCGGCACAAGGTGTACGCCGCGGACTACGTCGCCGACGTGGCCAGCGATTCGGCGTCGCTGCAGACCTCCCCGGTGGTGGAGGGCACGCCCGCGGGGCCGGTCCTCATCGGCGCCAGCCGCGAACGGGTCGGTTTCGACAGGACGTTGTCACTCCCGGCCGTCCGGGCCCTCGCGGCCGGGGCCACCGCGCTCTTCCCGTTCCTCGCCCGCGTCCGCGCCCTGCGCGCCTACGCCGGTTTCCGGCCGTATCTGCCCGACCACCTGCCCGCGATCGGCCCCGACCCCCGGCTGCCCGGTCTCTTCCACGCCTGCGGGCACGAGGGCGCGGGCATCGGGCTCGCCACCGGCACCGGGCGGCTGATCGCCCGGGCGCTCACCGGTGAGCCGCCCGACCTGGACCTCGGGCCGTTCCGGCCCGACCGCTTCCCGCAGGAGGCCCCGTGAACCCCCTGGAGCTGGCGGGCGCCCGACCCGGCCCCGCCTTCACCGTCACCTTCGACGGCCGCCCCGTGCAGGCCCTGCCCGGGCAGACGGTCGCCGCCGTGCTGTGGACGGCCGGCGTGACCTCCTGGCGGACCACCCGGCGCGAGGGCCGCCCGCGCGGGGTGTTCTGCGGGATCGGCGTCTGCTTCGACTGCCTGGTGACCGTCAACGACCGGCCCGGCCAGCGCGCCTGCCTGGTGCCGGTGCACCCCGGCGACACGATCGTCACCCAAGTCGGGTCCGGTCACGGGGAGGAGCGCCGTGAGGACTGAGCCCGCGCCGTTCGGCGCCCCGCACACCGATCTCGCTGCCCACCGGGATCGAGCCGCTCATAGGGTTCGAGCCGCTCACTGGGACCGAACCGCCCCCTGGGACCGAGCCGCTCACCGGGGCCGAGCCGCTCACCGGGATCGAGCCGCTCACCGGGTTCGAACCGCCTACCGGGATCGAACTGTTCACCGGAGCCGAACCGCCCCCTTGGACCGAACCGCTCACCGGGTTCGAACCGCCCACCGGGATCGAACCGCTCACCGGAGCCGAACCACCCTCTGGGGCCGAACCGCCCCCCGGCACCGAACCGCCCACCGGGAGGCGTGTCGTGCGTACTGACCTTGCCGTGATCGGGGCCGGACCCGCCGGTCTCGCGGCCGCCCTGGCCGCCTCCGCGCGCGGGGTGCGGGTGGCGCTCGTCGACGCCGCGCCCGGGCCGGGCGGGCAGTTCTACCGGCAGCCCGCGGCCGGCCTCGGCGCCACCCGGCCCGAGGCGCTGCACCACCGCCGGCGGACGTGGCAGCGGCTGCGCGACGGCCTCGCCGCCGCTGCCGTGGACGTCCTGACGGAGCATCACGTCTGGTGCGTGGAACCGGTCTCCGGCGGCTTCACCGTGCACGCCCTGTGCGGCCCCGGGCAGGAGGAGCCGGCCGAGGTGCACGCGCGGGCCCTGCTGCTGGCCACCGGCGGTCACGAGACGGTCCTGCCCTTCCCCGGCTGGACCCTGCCCGGCGTCGTCACCGCCGGGGGAGCGCAGGCCATGCTCAAGGGCGGGCTGGCGGTGCCGGGCCGCCGGGCCGTCGTCGCCGGGACCGGGCCGCTGCTGCTGCCCGTGGCCACCGGCCTCGCCGCGGCCGGGGTCGAGGTCGCCGCCCTCGTCGAGTCCACCGGCCCCCGGCGGCTCGCCCGCCACGCCCGGGCCCTGGCCGCCAAGGCCTCCGAAGGCGCCGGGTACGCGGCCCGGTTGCTGCGCCACCGTGTGCCGGTCCTCACCCGCCACACCGTCGTCCGCGCCCACGGCGAGGACCGGCTGACCGGCGTCACGATCGCCGCCCTCGGACCCGACGACCGCGTCCGGCCCGGCACCGAACGGCGACTGGACTGCGACACCCTGGCCGTCGGCCACGGCATGGTCCCGCACACCGACCTCGCCGGGGCCCTGGGCTGCCGCCTGGACGGACTCGGCGTGGCCGTCGACGCCGAGCAGCGCACCGACGTGCCCGGCGTGTGGGCGGCCGGGGAGACCACCGGCATCGGGGGCGCCGCCCTCGCCCTGGCCGAGGGGCACATCGCCGGCAGCTCCGCCGCGGCCCGTCTGCGCGGCGCCGGCCACGCCCCCGCACCCGCCGCCGTCAGATCCCGGGCCCGGCAGAGGAGTTCCGCCACCGTCCTCGACACCGCCTGGGCCCCGCCCGCGCACTGGGCCGAGCAGCTCACCGGCGACACGGTGGTCTGCCGCTGCGAGGAGGTCACCGCCGGCGACGTCCGCGGCGCCCTGGACCTCGGGGCGGACGACGAGCGGACCGTGAAGCTGCTCACCCGGGCGGGGATGGGCTGGTGCCAGGGCCGCATGTGCCACACGGCGGTCGCCGCCCTCGCCGGCCGCCCGCCCACCCCGCCCGGACGGCCGTTCGCCCGGCCCGTGCCGCTCGGCGTCCTCGCACGGCAACACACCGAGAAGGGACAGTCATGACCGAACACCGCCCCTGGCGGGGCGTCCTCGTCGCCACCGCGCTCCCTCTGAACCCCGACCTCTCCGTGGACTTCGACCGCTACGCCGAGCACTGCGCCTGGCTGGTGGACAACGGCTGCGACGGCGTCGTGCCCAACGGCTCCCTCGGCGAGTACCAGGTGCTCACGCCCGAGGAGCGCGCCCGGGTCGTCGAGACGGCCGTCGCGGCGGTCGGCGGGGAGCGCGTGATGCCGGGCGTCGCCGCCTACGGATCCGCGGAGTCCCGGCGCTGGGCCGAGCACGCGGCCGAGGCGGGCTGCCGGTCGGTGATGCTGCTGCCGCCGAACGCCTACCGCGCCGACGAGTGGTCCGTCCTCGCCCACTACGCGGAGGTCGCGAAGGCCGGCCTGCCGGTCGTGGCGTACAACAACCCCGTCGACACCAAGGTCGACCTCGTGCCGGAACTGCTCGCCCGGCTGCACGGCGAGGGACACATCCGGGCCGTCAAGGAGTTCTCCGGCGATGTCCGCAGGGCCTACCGGATCGCCGAACTGGCCCCGGACCTCGACCTGCTGGCCGGGGCCGACGACGTCCTGCTGGAGCTGGCCGTCGCGGGTGCCAAGGGCTGGGTCGCGGGCTACCCGAACGCCCTGCCCCGGGTCTCGGTCGAGCTGTACCGGGCGGCGGTGGCCGGCGACCTGCGGACCGCGCTGCCGCTGTACCGGCAGCTGCACCCGCTGCTGCGGTGGGACTCCCGGGTGGAGTTCGTGCAGGCCATCAAGTTGTCCATGGACGTCGTCGGCCGCCACGGCGGCCCCTGCCGGCCGCCTCGCGTGGCGCTGCCGCCCGAGCAGGAGGCCGCCGTACGGGCCGCCACCGAGAAGGCCGTCGCGGCCGGATGGGCGTAGGGCCATGCGCAGCAGACTCGTCCTGCACGCCGTCGACTCGCACACCGAGGGCATGCCGACCCGGGTGATCACCGGCGGCATCGGCACCGTCCCGGGTGCCACGATGAACGAGCGGCGGCTGTGGTTCCGCGAACACCGCGACGACGTCAAGCAGTTGCTGATGAACGAGCCGCGCGGCCACTCCGCCATGAGCGGCGCGATCCTCCAGCCGCCCACCCGCCCCGACTGCGACTGGGGCGTCCTCTACATCGAGGTCTCCGGCTATCTGCCGATGTGCGGGCACGGCACCATCGGCGTGGCCACCGTGCTCGTCGAGACCGGCATGGTCGAGGCCGTCGAACCCGTCACCACCATCCGCCTGGACACCCCGGCGGGCCCGGTGCTGGCCGAGGTGGCCGTCGAGGACGGGGCCGCCAAGGCGGTCACCCTGCGCAACGTGCCCTCCTTCGCCGTCGGCCTCGACCGCACGGCCGTCCTGCCCGAGGGCCGCACGGTGACCTACGACCTGGCGTTCGGCGGCAACTTCTACGCGATCCTGCCCCTGGAGCAGTTCGGGCTGCCCTTCGACCGCTCCCGCAAGGAGGAGATCCTCGCCGCGGGCCTGTCGCTGATGGCCGCCGTCAACGCCGAGGACCCGCCCGTCCACCCGGAGGACCCCTCGATCCGCGGACTGCACCACGTGTACCTGGCGGCCCCCGGCTCGACCGCCCGCCACTCCCGGCACGCCATGGCCATCCACCCGGGCTGGTTCGACCGCTCGCCCTGCGGCACCGGCACCAGCGCCCGGATGGCGCAGTTGCACGCGCGCGGTGAACTCCCGCTGCACACCGAGTTCGTGAACGAGTCCTTCATCGGCACCCGTTTCACCGGCAGACTGCTCGGCACGACCGAGGTCGCCGGCCGGCCGGCCGTCCTGCCCAGCTTCACGGGACGGGCATGGATCACCGGCACCGCCCAGTACCTGCTCGACCCCGACGACCCGTTCCCCGCGGGTTTCGTCCTGTAGGCCGGGAACACCCCGCACACCCGAGAGGAACCACGACCGACATGGCCCCGCAGCACAACCCCGCCCTGCCCGTGCTCGGCAGCAGGAAGCCCAGTCACCGGGAGCGGGTCGCGGACGCGCTGCGGGCCGCCCTGATCGCCGGTGAACTGCGTCCCGGGGAGGTGTATTCGGCCCCCGGCCTCGCCGCCCGCTTCGGCGTCTCGGCGACCCCGGTGCGCGAGGCCATGCTCGACCTCGCCAAGGAGGGACTGGTCGACACCGTGCCCAACAAGGGCTTCCGGGTCACCGCCGTCTCCGAGCGGCAGCTCGACGAGTACACGCACGTCCGGCGGCTCATCGAGATCCCCACGACGGCGGGGCTCGCGGCGACGGCCGACCCGGTCGCCCTGCGGGCGCTGCGCCCGGTGGCCGAGGAGATCGTCAGCTCCGCGGCCGACGGCGACCTCATCGCCTACGTCGAGGCCGACCTGCGCTTCCACCTCGGCCTGCTGGCCCTCGCCGGCAACGGCCACCTCGTCGACGTGGTGCGCGATCTCCGGCGCCGCTCGCGGCTCTACGGACTGACGGCGCTGGTGGAGCAGGGACGGCTGCGTGCGTCCGCCGAGGAGCACCTGGAGATCCTGGACGCCCTGCTGGCGCGGGACGAGGAGGCCGTACGGGCGGTGATGACCCGGCATCTCGGGCACGTCAGAGGCATGTGGGCCGCGCCCTGATCCTCGCCTTGCGCAGTTACGCAAGCAGCTTGCGTTTCTTGCGCTAGTCTTGCGCACATGACGCGACGACTTGCCGAGGTGGCGAAGAAGGTCGGGGTCAGCGAGGCCACCGTCAGCCGGGTGCTCAACGGCAAACCCGGGGTCTCCGAGTCGACCCGGCAGGCGGTGCTCTCCGCCCTGGACGTCCTGGGCTACGAGCGCCCCACGCAGCTACGCGGTGAGCGGGCCCGTCTGGTCGGCCTGGTCCTGCCCGAGCTGCAGAACCCGATCTTCCCGGCGTTCGCCGAGGTCATCGGCGGGGCCCTGGCCCAGCTCGGCCTGACCCCGGTGCTGTGCACACAGACCCGCGGCGGTGTCTCCGAGGCGGACTACGTGGCGCTGCTGCTCCAGCAGCAGGTCTCCGGCGTCGTCTTCGCCGGCGGGCTGTACGCCCAGGCCGACGCCCCGCACGACCACTACCGGCAGCTCGCCGAGCGGCACATCCCCGTCGTGCTGGTCAACGCCGCCATCGAGCACCTGGGCTTCCCCGGCGTGTCCTGCGACGACGCGGTGGCGGTCGAACAGGCCTGGCGGCACCTGTCCTCCCTCGGGCACGAGCGCATCGGGCTGGTGCTGGGCCCCGCCGACCACGTCCCGTCGGCACGCAAACTGGCCGCCGTACGGGCCGTGGGGCACGTGCCCGACGAGTTCGTCGCGCGCGCCATGTTCTCCATCGAGGGCGGACACGCGGCGGCGGCCCGGCTCATCGACCGGGGCGTCACCGGCTTCATCTGCGCCAGCGACCCGCTCGCCCTCGGCGTCGTGCGGGCCGCCCGCCGCAAGGGACTCGACGTGCCCTCGCGGATCTCCGTCGTGGGCTACGACGACTCCGCGCTGATGAACTGCACCGAGCCCCCGCTCACCACGGTCCGCCAGCCCATCGAGGCCATGGGCAAGGCCGTCGTGGAGCTGCTGAACGCCCAGATCAGCGGCGGCTCGGTGGCCGCCGAGGAGCTGCTGTTCGAGCCCGAACTGGTGGTGCGCGGATCGACGGCCCAGGCGCCGCGCACCTGAGATCCACGCGTCTGTCGAACAATTACAGATTCTGCGCGACATCTTGCACACAGATGTCGCCGGTGCTTGAGTGTGCGGCGCCCCCGCTCCTGTCCTGAGGCGTCCGCCCGTTCCTGCCCTAAGGGGTCCACCGATGACAAGCACCGGGATCCGCCGTACCGTCGCCGTGATCGGCGTCAGCGCACTCGCGCTCACCGCCTGCGCCGGCGGTGACGGCGACTCCGCCAGTGGCAAGACCCGCATCACGGTCAACTGCATGCCGCCCAAGAGCGCCAAGGTCGACCGCGCGTTCTTCGAGGAGGACGTCGCCGCCTTCGAGAAGCAGAACCCGGACGTCGACGTCGTCCCGCACGACGCGTTCCCCTGCCAGGACCCCAAGACGTTCGACGCGAAACTGGCGGGCGGGCAGATGGAGGACGTCTTCTACACCTACTTCACCGACGCCCGGCACGTCGTCGACATCGGCCAGGCCGCCGATCTCACGCCGTACGTCAAGGAGCTGAAGAGCTACGGCACCCTCCAGAAGCAGCTGCGCGACATCTACACCGTCGACGGCAAGGTCTACGGCGTCCCGCGCACCGGCTACTCGATGGGCCTGATCTACAACAAGGCCCTCTTCGAGAAGGCCGGCCTCGACCCCGAGCGGCCCCCGGCGACCTGGCCGGAGGTCCGCAGCGCAGCGAAGAAGATCGCCGGCCTGGGCGGCGGGACCGTCGGCTACGCCGACTACAGCGCCCAGAACCAGGGCGGCTGGCACTTCACCGCCGAGCTGTACTCCCAGGGCGGCGAAGTCGTCGACGCCGACGGCGAGCAGGCGACCGTCGACAGCCCCGAGGGCCGCGCCGTCCTGCAGACCCTGCACGACATGCGCTGGACGGACGAGTCGATGGGCAGCAAGCAGCTCCTCGTCATCAACGACGTGCAGCAGATGATGGGTTCGGGCAAGCTCGGCATGTACCTCGCCGCCCCCGACAACATCCCGATCCTGGTCAAGGAGAAGGGCGCCGACTACGAGGACATCGCCCTCGCCCCCATGCCCGGCGGCAAGGGCACGCTGATCGGCGGCGACGGTTACATGTTCAGCAAGAAGGCCACCCCCGAACAGATCCGCGCCGGCCTGAAGTGGCTCGACCACATGTTCCTCACCCCCGGCGACGGTTTCCTCGGCGACTACGCCCGCGCCAAGAAGCAGGACGCGCCGGTCGGCCTGCCCGAGCCCCGCCTCTTCACCGGCGCGGCCGACGCCAGGGACCAGCAGGTCAAGAAGGCCAACGCCAACGTGCCGGTGGAGAACTACCAGCCCTTCCTCGACGGCAACGAGAAGCTGGAGATGAGGATCGAGCCGCCGCACGCGCAGCAGCTCTACTCCGTCCTCGACGGTGTCGTCTCCGCCGTCCTCACCAAGGAGGACGCGGACATCGACCAGTTGCTGAAGGACGCCTCCGACAAGATCGACGGCATCCTGGCCCGGAGCTGACGGTGACCGAGACGGCTGAACGGGCGGCGGCCCCGCGCGTCCGCCCGGTGAAGGAGCCGCCCCCGGCCGGGAACCGGAGGCGGCGCCGCCCCGGCGACCACGTGCGCGCCTACGGCTTCCTGCTCGGTGGCCTCGTCTGCTTCGCGCTGTTCTCCTGGTACCCGGCGATCCGCGCCGTCGTGATCGCCTTCCAGAAGTACACGCCCGGTTCGGACCCCGAGTGGGTCGGCACCGCCAACTTCACCCGGGTCCTGGACGATCCGGAGTTCGGCGCCGCCTGGCGCAACACCCTCACCTTCACCGTGCTCGCCCTGCTGCTCGGCTTCGCGGTCCCGTTCGTCCTCGCCCTCGTCCTCAACGAACTCCGGCACGCCAAGGCGTTCTTCCGGGTCGTGGTCTACCTGCCGGTGATGATCCCGCCGGTGGTCAGCGCCCTGCTGTGGAAGTGGTTCTACGACCCGGGCGCGGGCCTCGCCAACGAGGCGCTGCGGTTCCTGCACCTGCCCACCTCCAACTGGTCCAACGGCGCCGACACCGCTCTCGTCTCCCTCGTCATCGTGGCCACCTGGGCCACCATGGGCGGCACCGTCCTCATCTACCTCGCCGCGCTCCAGTCCATCCCCGGCGAGCTGTACGAGGCGGCCGAACTGGACGGCGCGAACCTGCTCCAGCGCGTGCGGCACGTGACGATCCCACAGACCCGTTTCGTGATCCTCATGCTGATGCTGTTGCAGATCATCGCGACCATGCAGGTGTTCACCGAGCCGTTCGTGATCACCGGAGGCGGACCCGAGAACTCCACCGTCACGGTGCTCTACCTGATCTACAAGTACGCCTTCCTCTACAACGACTTCGGCGGCGCCTGCGCGCTGAGCGTGATGCTCCTCGTCCTGCTCGGCGCGTTCTCCGCCCTGTACCTCCGCCTCACACGCTCCGGGGAGGAGACCGCATGAGCAGCCCCCGCACCCTCGTCTCCCCGGCCGTCCTCGCCCGCCCGCGAGGCAAGGCCGCCTACTGGACCGTCTTCACCGGCGTCGTCCTGCTCTTCGCGCTCGCCTTCCTGTTCCCCGTCTACTGGATGGTCAGCGGGGCGATGAAGTCGCCGGACGAGGTGGCGCGCACCCCGCCGACCCTGGTCCCGGAGAGCTGGAGCACCAGCGCCTACACCGACGCCTGGGAGTTGATGCAGCTTCCCACCCACCTGTGGAACACCGTGGTGCAGGCGGCCGGCGCCTGGGCGTTCCAGCTGGTGTTCTGCACGGCCGCCGCCTACGCGCTGTCCAGATTGCGGCCCGCCTTCGGCTCCCTGATCCTCGGCGGCATCCTCGCCACCCTGATGGTCCCGGCCCAGGCCCTGGTCGTGCCGAAGTACCTGACCGTCGCCGACCTCGGCCTGCTCAACGACCCCCTGGCCATCTGGCTCCCGGCCGTCGCCAACGCGTTCAACCTGTACCTGCTCAAGCGGTTCTTCGACCAGCTGCCGACGGACGTCCTGGAGGCGGCCGAGATCGACGGGGCGGGCAGGCTGCGCACCCTGTGGTCGGTCGTCCTGCCCATGTCGCGTCCGGTGCTCGGCGTCGTGTCGATCTTCGCGCTGGTCGCCGTGTGGCAGGACTTCCTCTGGCCCCTGATGGTCTTCTCCGACACCGGCAAGCAGCCGATCAGCGTGGCCCTCGTCCAGCTGTCGCAGAACATCCAGCTGACCGTGCTCATCGCCGCCATGGTGATCGCCAGCATCCCCATGGTGGCGCTGTTCCTGGTCTTCCAGCGGCACATCATCGCCGGGATCAGCGCGGGCAGCACCAAGGGCTGACACCGCCGCCCCCCCTTACGACGAAAGGCACCGACCGTGGGACAGCCCACCCCCGCCTCCCCGTCCTCCTCCTCGCCCGCCGACTGGTGGCGCTCCGCCGTCATCTACCAGGTGTACGTCCGCAGCTTCGCCGACGGCGACGGCGACGGCACCGGCGACCTCGCGGGTGTGCGCGCCCGGCTGCCCCACCTCGCCGAACTCGGCGTCGACGCCCTGTGGTTCACGCCCTGGTACCTGTCCCCGATGAAGGACGGCGGCTACGACGTCGCCGACTACCGGGTGATCGACCCGGCGTTCGGCACCCTCGCCGAGGCCGAGAAGCTCATCGCCGAAGCGCTGCACCTGGGCATCCGCACCATCGTCGACATCGTCCCCAACCACGTCTCCGACCAGCACCCCTGGTTCCGCGCCGCCCTCGCCGGCGGCCCCGAGCGGGAGCTGTTCCACTTCCGCCCGGGCCGGGGCGCGGAGGGCGAGCTGCCGCCCAACGACTGGCGTTCGGAGTTCGGCGGCCCCGCCTGGACCCGAGTCGCCGACGGCTCCTGGTACCTCCACCTGTTCGCCCCCGAGCAGCCCGACCTGAACTGGGCCCACCCGGCGGTCCGCCAGGAGCACGAGGACATCCTGCGGTTCTGGATGGAGCGCGGCGTCGCCGGGGTGCGCATCGACTCCGCCGCGCTGCTGGTCAAGGACCCCCGGCTGCCCGACTTCACCCCGGGCCGCGACCCGCACCCCTATGTCGACCGCGACGAACTGCACGACGTCTACCGCTCCTGGCGGGCCGTCGCCGACGAGTACGGCGCCGTGTTCGTCGGCGAGGTCTGGCTGCCGGACACCGAGCGCTTCGCACGCTATCTCCGCCCCGACGAACTGCACACCGCCTTCAACTTCTCCTTCATGACCTGCCCCTGGGACGCGCGACGGCTGCGCCGCTCCATCGACGAGACCCTGGCCGAGCACGCCCCGGTGGGCGCGCCCGCCACCTGGGTGCTGTGCAACCACGACGTGACCCGCACCGTCACGCGCTACGGCCGCCAGGACACCGGCTTCGACTTCGCCACCAAGGCCTTCGGCATCCCCTCCGACCCGGACCTGGGCACCCGCAGGGCACGCGCCGCCGCCCTGCTGTCACTGGCCCTGCCCGGCGCGGTCTACGTCTACCAGGGCGAGGAACTGGGCTTGCCCGAGGCCGAGATCCCCCCGGACCGCATCCAGGACCCGATGCACTTCCGCTCCGGCGGCACCGACCCCGGCCGGGACGGCTGCCGCGTGCCGCTGCCCTGGACGGCCGGGGCACCCCACGCCGGGTTCGGCGGCGAGCCGTGGCTGCCGCAGCCCGACGGCTGGGCCGCTTACGCCGCCGACCGGCAGGCCCGCGACCCGCAGTCGATGCTCCATCTGTACCGGGAGGCGATCCGGCTGCGCCCGGCCTTCGGCGACGGCCCCCTCACCTGGCTTCCGGCCCCCGACGGCGTGCTCGCCTTCGCCCGGGCGGACGCCCGGTGCCTGGTGAACCTCGCCGGCATCCCCGTCCCCCTGCCCGCCCGCACCCGGCTCCTCCTCGCCAGCGGCCCGCTGGACGCCGAGGGGCGGCTGCCCGAGGACACCGCGGTCTGGCTGCGCGCCTGAGACCGCGGCACCGCGCTGTCCCCGTACCCCCACCCCCGAAGGGATCAGCACATGCACACTCAGAGAACTGTCAGGAGCATGCCAGCCCTGGCGACGGCCGTGGTGCTCGCCGCCGGGACCCTGGTCGCCCTCGCCCCCACCCCCGCACAGGCCGCGGCGGGCGCCACCCTGCCGTTCACGTCGGTCGAGGCGGAGTCGGCGGCCGGCACCGGCTCCCGGATCGGCCCCGACCACACCCAGGGCACCCTCGCCTCCGAGGCCTCCGGACGCCGGGCCGTGCGCCTCGCGCCCGGGCAGCGCGTCGAGTTCACGGTGCCCCGCGCGGCCGACGCGGTGAACGTCGCCTACAGCGTCCCCGACGGCCAGTCCGGCTCGCTCGACGTGTACGTCAACGGCCGCAAGCTCGCCCGGACCCTCCCGGTGACCTCGAAGTACTCGTACGTCGACACGCCCTGGATCCCCGGTGCGAAGACGCACCACTTCTACGACAACGCCCGGATGCTGCTCGGGGAGAACGTCCAGGCCGGCGACAAGGTCGCCTTCCAGGCCACGGACGTCCAGGTGACCGTGGACGTGGCCGACTTCGAGCAGGCCGCCGGGGCCGCGTCCCAGCCCGCGGGCTCGGTCTCCGTCACCTCCAAGGGCGCCGACCCCAGCGGCCGGGGCGACTCCACCCAGGCCTTCCGGGACGCCATCGCGGCGGCCCGGGGCGGGGTGGTGTGGATCCCGCCGGGGGAGTACCGGCTGACCCAGTCCCTGGGCGGCGTGCAGGACGTCACCCTCCGGGGCGCCGGGCACTGGCACTCCGTGGTGCGCACCTCCCGCTTCATCGACCAGTCCGGTTCCGCCGGGAACGTCCACATCAAGGACTTCGCGGTGATCGGCGAGGTCACCGAGCGCGTCGACGCCACCCCGGACAACTTCGTCAACGGCTCACTCGGGCCGAACAGTTCCGTCTCCGGCATGTGGCTGCAGCACCTGAAGGTCGGGCTGTGGCTGATGGGCAACAACGACAACCTCGTCGTCGAGAACAACCGCTTCCTCGACATGACCGCCGACGGACTCAACCTCAACGGCAGCGCCCGCGGCGTGCGCGTCCGCCAGAACTTCCTGCGCAACCAGGGCGACGACGCGCTCGCCATGTGGTCGCTGAACGCGCCGGACGTCGACAGCAGCTTCGAGAACAACACCATCACCCAGCCGAACCTCGCCAACGGCATCGCGATCTACGGCGGCACCGACATCACCGTGCGCGGCAACCTCGTCTCCGACACCAACGCGCTCGGCAGCGGCATCGCCATCTCCAACCAGAAGTTCCTCGACCCCTTCCACCCGCTCGCCGGGACCATCACGGTCGACGGCAACACCCTCGTGCGCACCGGCGCGATGAATCCCAACTGGAACCACCCCATGGGCGCCCTGCGCGTCGACTCCTACGACAGCGCCATCGAGGCGCAGGTGCGCGTCACCGACACGACCATCATCGACAGCCCGTACAGCGCCTTCGAGTTCGTCTCCGGCAGCGGACGCGGCCTCGCGGCGAAGAACGTCACCGTCGACGGGGCGACCGTGCGCAACACGGGCACGGTCGTCGTCCAGGCCGAGACCCAGGGTGCCGCCACCTTCCGCAACGTCACGGCCTCCGGCGTCGGCGCCGCGGGCGTCTACAACTGCCCTTACCCGAACGGCTCGGGCACCTTCACCCTCACCGACGGCGGCGGCAACTCCGGCTGGAGCAGCACCTGGTCGGACTGCTCCAGCTGGCCGCAGCCCGGCCAGGGCAACCCCGACCCGGACCCGGACCGCAACCTCGCCAAGGGCCGCCCGGCCACGGCCACCGGCTCCCAGGACGTCTACACGCCCGGCAAGGCGGTCGACGGTGACGCGAACAGCTACTGGGAGTCGGCCAACCGCGCCTTCCCGCAGTCCCTGACCGTCGACCTCGGCTCGGCGCAGGCGGTCCGGCGCCTGGTGCTCAAGCTGCCCCCGCAGGCCGCCTGGCAGGCCCGTACGCAGACCGTGTCCGTGCTCGGCAGCACGGACGGTTCGGCCTGGTCGACGGTGGTGGCCGCGAAGGACCACCGCTTCGACCCGGCCACCGGCAACGCCGTCACGGTGGCCCTGCCCGCCGGTACGAACCTGCGGCACCTGCGGCTCCAGGTGACGGCCAACACCGGCTGGCCGGCCGCCCAGTTCAGCGAGGTGGAGGCGTACCTGTCCTGACCTCCCGGCACCCCCGCGCCCCGCCGCCCGCACACGCGAGGCGGCGGGGCGCGGGGCACGCGCGCTCCCGGGAACGGACCTCAGCGCCGCAGCGGAGCGTGAGCCGTCTCCGGCAGCCGCAGGTACACCAGCGACGACCCCAGGCAGAGCGCGGCGACGTACCAGGGGAACAGGCCGGCGTGGCCCAGTTCCTTGAACAGCGTGCCCAGGTAGGGAGCCGTGCCGCCGAAGACGGCCACCGTCAGCGAGTAGGGGAAGCCGATGCCCGCCGCGCGGACGCGGGGCGGGAAGATCTCCGCGTTGACGGCCGCGCTGATCGAGGTGAAGCCGGTCAGCAGCACCATGCCCGAGCACTGCACGAGCAGCAGCACGGCGAAGGAGTCGCGCAACGTGTGCAGCAACGGCACCACGAGCAGGGCGAAGCCCAGGCCGAAGAAGAGGAGCAGCGGACGGCGGCCGAGGCGGTCCGACAGCAGCCCGCCGAGCGGCTGCAGCAGCGCGAAGAACGCCAGCGAGAGGGTGCCGGCGAGCAGCGCGTCCGCCTTCTCCACGCCCGCGTTGAGTTCGGCGTACGTCGGCAGGTACGACGTCCACGTGTAGTACGCGAGGGTGCCGCCCGCCGTGATGCCGGCGATGAGGAGGGACTCGCGCGGATGCCGGCGCAGCGCCTCGAACAGGCCCGGGCGGGGCGCCTTCTCCTGCTCGGCGCTGCGGGTCTCCTGCGCGCCGCGCCGGATCCAGAAGCCGACCAGACTCAGTACGGCGCCCAGCACGAAGGGGACCCGCCAGCCCCAGCCGTTCATCCGCTCCTCGCTCAGCGTGTCCACCAGCAGCGTCGCGACGCCGGAGGCGACGAGCTGGCCCACCGTCGTCGAGACGTACTGGAAGCTGGAGAACAGCCCGCGCCGGCCCGGGGCCGCCGACTCGACCAGGAACGTCGTCGAGGCCGCGAACTCCCCGCCCACCGACAGCCCCTGCAGCAGCCGGGCGAGGACGAGGACCACCGGCGCGAGCAGGCCCACCGACGCGTACGTCGGAGTGAGGCCCACCAGCAGGCTGCTGCCGCCCATGAGCAGGATGGTGACGGTCAGCGCGGCCCGCCGTCCGTGCCGGTCCGCGACCGCGCCCATCAGCAGCCCGCCGACGGGCCGCATGAAGAACCCCACCGCGAACACCGCGAACGTGGACAGCAGCGGCACCAGCGAGCTGTCCGCGCCCTTCGGGAAGACCTGGCCGGCGATGTAGGTGGCCAGGAACGTGTAGGCGTACCAGTCGTACCACTCCACCGCGTTGCCCACGGAGGCGGCGAGGAGCTGGCGAACGGGCCGTTTCGTCGGCGGGGGAGCCGTCTGCGTCTGCGTCACGCCCCTCACCCTCCCCCCGAAGAGCGACGGCTCACCCGGCGTACCGGCGACTTTCACACGAGCGTCACCGGCCCCTTCCTCGGCGTTCGGTGTCCCTGAAACACTCCTTCCGCGCAGCTTCCGTCACCTGCCGGCCCTCCCGCACCTCAGGATGAGAGGTCTGTCCTTCATGCCCGACGTCAACCGGCGCCGCTTCCTCCAACTCGCGGGGGCCACCACGGCCTTCAGCGCGTTGTCCGCGAGCATCCAGCGCGCCGCCGCCCTCCCGGCGAACCACCGCACCGGATCGATCGAGGACGTCGAGCACATCGTCGTCCTCATGCAGGAGAACCGGTCCTTCGACCACTACTTCGGCACCCTGCGAGGCGTCCGCGGCTTCGGCGACCCGCGGCCTGTCACCCTGGACGACGGCAGGCCGGTCTGGCACCAGCGGAAGGACGGCGAGGAGATCCTGCCGTTCCGCCCGGAGGCCGACGACCTCGGCATGCAGTTCCTCGAAGGTCTGCCGCACTCCTGGCCCGACGGCCACCAGGCCTACAACGGCGGCAAGTACGACCGCTGGGTCCCCGCCAAGGGCACCACCACCATGGCCTACCTGACCCGCGAGGACATCCCGTTCCACTACGCCCTCGCCGACGCGTTCACCGTGTGCGACGCCTACCACTGCTCGTTCATCGGCTCCACCGACCCCAACCGCTACTACATGTGGTCCGGCTACACCGGCAACGACGGGACCGGCGGCGGCCCGGTCCTGGACAACGCCGAACTCGGCTACGGCTGGACGACCTACCCCGAGCGCCTGGAGCGGGCGGGCATCTCCTGGAAGGTCTACCAGGACATCGGCGACGGCCTGGACGCCCAGGGCTCCTGGGGCTGGATCGAGGACGCGTACCGCGGCAACTACGGCGACAACTCGCTGCTCTACTTCACCAGGTACCGCGACGCCAAGCCCGGCGACCCCTGGTACGACAAGGCCCGCACCGGCACGAACGCCAAGGCCGGCGACGGCTACTTCGACCTGCTGCGCGCCGACGTCAAGGCCGGCAGGCTCCCGCAGATCTCCTGGATCGCCGCCCCGGAGGCCTTCTCCGAGCACTCCAACTGGCCGTCGAACTACGGCGCCTGGTACATCGCCCAGGTCCTGGACGCCCTCACCTCCAACCCGGAGGTGTGGTCGAAGACCGCCCTGTTCATCACCTACGACGAGAACGACGGCTTCTTCGACCACGTGGTGCCGCCACTGCCGCCGAAGGACGCCTCCCGCGGCCTGTCCACCGTCGACGTCTCCCTCGACCTCTTCCCCGGCGACAGCCGCAGGACGGCCGGCCCCTACGGCCTCGGCCCGCGGGTGCCGATGCTGGTCGTCTCCCCGTGGAGCAAGGGCGGCTACGTCTGCTCCGAGACCCTCGACCACACGTCGATCCTGCGGTTCATGGAACGCCGCTTCGGGGTGCGCGAGACCAACATCTCGCCCTGGCGGCGGGCCGTCTGCGGCGACCTCACCGCGGCGTTCGACTTCTCGCGCAGGGACGTCCGCCCCGCCGCCCTGCCCGGCACCGACGCCTACGAGCCGCAGGACCGCGAGCGGCACCCCGACTACCGGCCCACCCCGCCCGCCGACCCGCGCATGCCCCGCCAGGAGCGCGGCCTGCGCCGCACCCGGCCCCTGCGGTACGCGCCGCACGTGGACGCCTCCCTCGACACCGGCTCGGGCAGGCTCACCCTGACCTTCGCCACCGGAGCGAAGGCGGGCGGCGCCTTCCACGTCACCTCCGGCAACCGCGCCGACGGCCCCTGGACGTACACCACCGAGGCGGGCAAGACCCTCTCGGACACGTGGAACCCGGCGTACTCGGCGGGCTCCTACGACCTGACGGTGCACGGGCCGAACGGCTTCGTGCGGGTCTTCAAGGGCTCAGGACGGGCGGCCGGCTGCGAGGTCACCGCGCGCCACATCGGGGACGACGTCGAGCTGACCTTCACCAACAAGGGCTCCGGCACGGCCCGGCTGAAGGTGGCGAGCGGCTACGGCGGCCGGCCCACGGCCGTCACCGTCCGCCCGGGCGCCACGGTGCGCCGGCGCGTCGAGACAGCCGCCGCCCACCGCTGGTACGACCTGACCGTCACCGTCGAGGGCGACGCGGCCTTCCTGCGGCGCTTCGCCGGTCACGTCGAGAACGGCACGCCGGGCGTGAGCGACCCGGCCATCCTCACGGGCTGACGCCCGTGAGGTGCCCCGGATCGTGCGGCCGGGGCATCCAGCCCGGTTCGGCCGCGGCCGAACCGGGCTCCAGGGCCAGCACGGCGGCCACCGGGTGGTCGTCGCCGCGCGGCTGCGGCTGCGGCTGCGGCTGCGGTTGCGGCTGGGCCGCGGGCGCCGCCCGGCTGAGCAGCACCACGCCCCAGGCGGCCAGTCCCGCGCCGCCCAGCGCCAGCAGCACACCGGCCGGGCCGCCCTGGAGGCGCTCGCCCAGCAGCGACAGCCCGATCACCGCGGCGGCCAGCGGATTGGCCAGGGTCACC
This sequence comes from Streptomyces sp. NPDC026246, assembly GCF_055567995.1. Classification (NCBI taxonomy): domain Bacteria; kingdom Bacillati; phylum Actinomycetota; class Actinomycetes; order Kitasatosporales; family Streptomycetaceae; genus Streptomyces; species Streptomyces sp. NPDC026246. The sequence goes on from NZ_JBVHPJ010000001.1 coordinate 515,589, forward strand.
ACGGCCAACGGCCCGCCCAGGCCGCCCTGGTAGGCCGTCTGCGACAGCAGCAGCCCCCCGGCCGCGAACACCGCCACCAGCAGCGCCACGCCGACGACCTGCACGCTCAGCACCGGTCCGGACCGGTCCGTCGCGGCCACCGTCACGGTCTGCGTCAGCGCGGAGGCGACCCCCGAGGCCAGGCCGGACGCGGTCGCGTGCCGCAGACCGGGCCGGGCCCCCGGCCGGGACAGCATCCCGATGAGGGCGGCGGTGGCGCCCGCCACCGCGAGCGCCTCGGGCACGCTCAGCACATCGTCCGGGGCCGGGCCGGACGCCGTGACCAGGAGCGCTGCGAGGCCCAGCAGCGTCAGCGCGGTGCCCCGCCACTCGGCCCCGCTCACCCGCCGGCCCGCCAGCCGCGCCCCGAGGGGCACCGCCGCGACCAGCGTGAGCGCGCCGAGCGGCTGCACCACCGTCAGCGGCCCGTACTTCAGCGCCACGACGTGCAGCAGCGCGGCGGCGGCGTTCAGCCCGACCGCGCACCACCAGGCGCCGCGGCCGAGCAGCCGCAGCGCACCCGAGCCGGAGGAGTGGGAGGCGAGCCGTTCCTGGGCGACGGCCGCGGCCGCGTACGCGACGGCGGAGACCAGCGACAGGGCGACGGCGACGAGGATCGCGTTCACCGGCCCGCCCCCACCAGCGTCTGCTCCTCCTGCGAGGGGACGGCCGGCCGGCCGGCGACGGAGCGGTCCGGCGCTCGGCCCGCCGTGCCCGCGGCGCGGTGCGGGAAGCGGAACGGCAGGAGGGTCCGCACCGACGCGGTCCCGGTGGGCACCACCGCGAGGGCGATCCCCAGCAGCGCGGCGGCGAACAGGGCGTCCAGCCAGTAGTGGTTGGCGGTGCCGACGATCACCAGCAGGGTCAGCGCCGGATGCAGCAGCCACAGCCATCGCCACCGGGACCGGGTCGCCGCGATCAGGCCGACCGCCACCATCAGGGCCCAGCCGAAGTGCAGCGAGGGCATCGCCGCGAACTGGTTCGACAGGGAGTCCGCCCCGGGATCGCCGTAGACCGAGGGGCCGAACTCGCGCGCGGTGTCCACCAGGCCGGTCGCGGCGAGCATGCGCGGCGGGGCCAGCGGGAACAGCAGGTGCAGCACCAGGGCGGCGGCCGTGAGCGCGGCCAGTACCCGCCGGGCCCGCAGGTAGTGGGCGGGGCGGCGCAGGTACAGCCAGAGCAGGAACGCGGCGGTGGCGGGGAAGTGGACGGCCGCGTAGTAGGTGTTCGCCAGGTGCACCACGCCGTCGCCGTGCAGCAGCAGGGACTGCACCGCCCCCTCGCCGGGCAGGTGGAGCGCGCGCTCGGCGTCCCACACGTCGTGCGCGTTGCGGAAGGCCTCACCGGTGTGGCCCGTGGCCAGTTGACGGCCCAGCTTGTAGACGACGAAGAGACCCGCGACGAGCAGGAACTCCCTGAGAAGCGGTGGCCGCGCTATCGCGTCGGGCTTCGCCGGCGCAGGCTCGGTGCGGGCATTCATCCCCCGGCCCCTTCGGTGACGGTGGTGCTGTTATCGGTACGGTAGCGTACCGATACGCCAGTGTACCGATACGTCGGCGTACCGGTACACTGGCGTATCGATAGACGAACGACACACCACCGGCCGGGAATGTCCGGCCTCCCGACGGAAGCGAGGAGCACCGACCATGACGTCGCAGGCTGCGGACGGGCCCGAGCCGGCCGGTACCTCGCGCCGCTCCAAGATCACGCCGGAGCGTGAGCAGGAGTTCTTCGACGCCGTGCTGGAACAGCTCCGAGAGTGCGGATACGACTCCCTCACCATGGAGGGGATCGCCGCCAGCACCCGGTGCAGCAAGTCCACGCTCTACCGTCAGTGGAAGACCAAGCCGCAGTTCGTGGCGGCGGCGCTGCGCTCGTACCGGCGGACGCGCTGCGTCGACACCGGCTCCCTCGCCGACGACCTGCGGGAGGCGGCCCGCATCACGGGCGACCTGTCGGGGCGGGACACCAAGCTGCTGCACGCCCTCACCCACGCCGCCACCCAGGACCCGGAGCTGCAGCGGGCCCTGCGTGAGGCGGTCGTGGAACCGGAGATCGCCGCGCTGAAGGAGATCATCCGGCGCGGGGTCGAACGGGGGGAGGTGCCCGCCGACCACCCGGCGCTGGAGTACATCCCGGCGCAGATGCTCGGCGTGCTGCGCCTGCGGCCCGTGCTGGAGGGCCGGCCCGCCGACCCGGACTACCTGGTGCGCTTCGTGGAGGCCGCGGTGCTGCCCGCGCTCGGCCTCACCTGAGACCCGGGCCGCCGTCCGCCGGATGACCGGACGGTGACCCGATCGCGCCGACCCGTGGGGACGGGGCGGCGCGCACCCCGCGGCCGGGTGGGGTGCCCCTGTGAGCGGCAGGGGCGCCCCACCCGGCCGTGGCTCCACGCCGGCGGGGCGGGACGGTCACACGTCCTGGCCGTTGCCGCTGCCGGTCGAGACCTTGATGCCCTCGGTGATGTCGTCGAGGACCTTCTCCTTCTGGTCGGCGTCGACGCCGAACCGCACGACGACCATCAGCTTGGCGTTCGCGGGGGAGGGGAACGCCAGCGACTCGACGATGCCGTCGGCGCCCTTGCTGGTGACGGCCTTCCAGCGGACCAGGTAGCCCTTCTGCCCGGCCACGGTCACGGCCCGGGAGGCCAGCACGTCGTGCTGGGTGATCCCGCCGTAGGACTTGCCGCCGTAGGACTCCTCGGCGTTCGCCTCGATGTCCGCCTTCGCTATCTCCTCGGGTGTGGCGCCCTTGGTGCCGAGGGCCACGGCCGGGGCCGAGTAGGCGCCGCCCTTCGTGCAGGTCGAGGACGTGTCGCCGGGGCACTTGTAGGAGTCCTCGGACGTCACCTGCGCGCCCGCGTTCCCCTGCTGCCCGTACCAGCCCTCGGGTATCGGCAGGCTGATCCCGCTGACCCGGTCGGTCACGGAGCCGCTCCTGATCTTCGGCGGCTCGGACTGGCGGGGCTGCGGGCTCTTGCCGCCGGGGCCGCCCTCCTCGCCCGGGTTGCCGCCCGGTCCCCGCGAGGTGACCGACGGGCCGCCCGAGCCGTCGTCGGCGGTCAGCGCATAGGTGCCCACGCCGATACCGGCGAGCACCACGACGGCCGCGGCGACGGCCGCCCCGATCCGCAGCCCGCGGCCCTTGCGGGGCGGAACACCGCCCGGGTGGGCGGGATACCCCGGCGCCACCGGATATCCGGCGCCGGGCGGGTACGCGGCGCCGGGCGGGTACGCGCCTCCCGGCGGATACGGGCCTCCGGGCGGGAACGAAGCTGCGGACGGGTGTCCGGCTCCGGGTGGGTACGGCGCTGCGGCGGGGTGGCCGGTTCCCGGCGGGGCCGGGCTCGCGGACGGGTGTCCGGCTCCCGGTGGGTACGGGGCCCCGGCGGCAGGCGGATACGGGGCTCCGGCCGCCAGACCCGCGTGGGGAAGCTGCGCGGTGCCGGCCGGCTCGCCGGAGGCGGGGGACGGGCCGGGTGCTTCACCCGACGTGCCCGGGCCCGTCTGCCCGGTGCCGACTGGGTCCGCCGGTGAGGCGGCGGACGCGGCGGCGCCGCCGTCCGTCCGGTCGGAGGTGGCGACCTCCGGCGCCCCGGCCCCGGCCGGCCGCGCCGCGGCCGTGCTTCCCGAAGCGCCCTGGTCCTCGGAGACGGCCTCGTGCCCGGAGGCGGCCACCCCGCCCGAGGTGACACCGTTCCCGGAGGGACCTTCGTCCTGGGGTCGATCCTCTTCCTGGGGGCGATCCTTGTCCTGGAACCTCTCGCCCCCGGACGCGGCCCGGCTCCCGGAGTCGGGTTCGTTCCCCACGGGAGCGCTGCCCTCCGCGCGAGGCGCGTCGGCCCGCGTCGGGCTGTCCTGCGCCGCCGGGGACTGGTCCGGCCCGGCCGGGGGACCCCAGGACGCGGGCTGCTGTCGCGGGCGGATGCGGTCGGTCCAGGCCCTGCCGTCCCACCAGCGTTCCGTGGCGGGCCCGTCACTTGTCTGTCCGGGATCGGGGTACCACCCGGAAGGAGTCTCGCGCGTCATGCCCCCACCGTATGAGGCGTCGGTGAAAGAGGCATGAGAGGAGTCGGAAGCAGTTATTCCAGCAGGAGCCGGACCGGCCCCCGCGCGACCGGGGGCGGGAGCCGCAGTCCGTCGCGGCCCGGCGTCAGCGAACCCAGCACACTCGGATGCCGGGCCCCGGTGCTCGCCGGGTCCGTGCCCGGCAGGCCGTGCAGCGTCAGGAACCCGAGCACCGCGAAGGCGTACGCCTCCTTCGCGTCGGAGGCGAGCCCGAGTTCGTCCGAGACCCGCACCGGCACGCCCGGCAGCAGTTCCGCCAGCACCGCCATCAGCACCGGGTTGCGCGTCCCGCCGCCCGACGCGATCACCTCCGTCGCACCCACCCGCCGCACCGCGTCCGCCACCGTCCGGGCCGTGAGCCGGGTCAGCGTGGCCACCACGTCCTCGGCCGGCAGCGTCCCGAACCCGGCCAGCGCGTCCCGCAGATGCCCCAGGTGGAAGAGCTCCCTGCCCGTCGTCTTCGGCGCCGGCAGCGCGTAGTACGGCTCCCGGAGCAGCCGTGCCAGGAGCGGCTCGTGCACCCGGCCGCGGGCGGCCAGGGCCCCGTCCGTGTCGTAGAGGAGGGTCCCGCCGCTGAACCCCTGGGCCGCCGCGTCGATCAGGGCGCAGCCCGGGCCCGTGTCGAACGCGGTGCCGTCGGGCGCGGTGAGGTTGGCGATCCCGCCGATGTTCAGCGCGACCGGCCGGCCCGGGCGGCCGCGCAGCCACAGCAGGTCGACCAGACTGACCAGAGGGGCGCCCTGCCCGCCGGCGGCGACGTCGCGCGGCCGGAAGTCCGCCACCACGGGCAGCCCCGTGGCCTCGGCGATCCAGGCAGGCTGTCCGAGCTGCAGCGTCCCGTGCGCCCGGCCCCCGGAGACCCAGTGGTAGACGGTCTGCCCGTGCGAGGCGACCAACTCGGCCCCGCCGCCGCAGAGTTCCCGGTCGGCCCGGACGGCGGCCGCGGCGAAGGCCCGGCCGATCCCGGTGTCCAGGCGGCACACGTCGGCCAGGCTGGTGGTGCCCGGCGGCAGCGCCGCGGTCAGGGACGCGCGCAGCTCCCCGTCGTACGGCTCCCGCACCAGACCGAGCGGTCTGAGCACGAGGCTGTCGCCGGTCAGCCGGAGATCCGCGGCCGCCGCGTCGATCGCGTCGTAGGACGTACCGGACATCAGACCGATCACCCGCATGACCTCACCCCTGTCCCGTCACCGCATCCGGCCGACCCGGTCCGAGGCGCCGGACGCGGCCCGCCCAGGGTCAACTCGCTTCCTCCGGAACTACCTTGCCCCCACGCACGCCCCTTCCCGGCAGCGACACGAGCGCGGCGACGCTCACCGCGCACGCGCCCGCCGCGTAGTACGCCGGGACGTCCAGGTTCCCCGTCCGCTCGACCGTCTCCGTGATGACGAGCCCCGCGCACCCGGAGAACACCGCGTTGGACAGGGCGTAGGCCAGACCGAGGCCTGTGCAGCGCACCCGGGCCGGGAACATCTCCGACAGCATCGCCGGCCCCGGTCCCGCCAGCAGCCCGACCACCGCGCCGGCGCCGAGCACCGCCGCCCCCTGCACCGCGGCCGGGACGCCCGGGTCCTGCAGCAGATCCAGCAGCGGCACGGCGAGGACCACGACGAGGACCGCCCCCGTCAGCATCACCGCCCGCCGCCCGAGCCGGTCGCTGAGCAGCCCCGCCGGCACGATCGCCGCCGCGAAACCGACATTGGCCAGGACCGTGGCGACCAGCGCCTGCCGGAAGGTCGCGCCCAGCGAGCTCTGCAGGTACGTGGGCAGCACCACGAGGAAGGTGTAGCCCGCCGCGGCCCAGCCCATGATCCGGCCCGCCCCCAGTACGACGGCCCGCGCCACCTCGCGCCGGGCGGGTGCCTCTCGGGTCCGCTCCGCCTCGAACTCCGCGGTCTCGTCCAGCCGCAGGCGCAGCCACAGCGCCCCGAGGCCCAGCGGCAGCGTGAGCAGGAACGGCAGCCGCCAGCCCCACGCACCCAACTGCCCCGGTGTCAGCAGGGTGGCGAGCAGCGCCGCGGCGCCCGCCCCGGCCAGCAGCCCCAGCGCCACCGTGAACGACTGCCACGACCCGTACAGCCCCCGGCGCCCCGGCGGGGCCGACTCCGTCAGCACCGACACCGCGCCGCCGAACTCCCCGCCCGCCGAGAGCCCTTGGAGCACCCGCAGGAACGTGAGCAGCCAGGGCGCCACGGCACCCGCCTGGGCGTGCGTCGGCAGGGCCCCGATCAGTGTCGTCGCCACCGTCATCAGCGTGATCGCCAGGATCAGCACCGGGCGCCGGCCGAGCCGGTCGCCCAGACGGCCGAAAAGCGCCGCCCCGACCGGACGGAAGAAGAACGCGAGGGCGAACGAGGCGTACGTCTTCACGAGGGCCTCGGCCGCGCTGCCGCCCTCCGGTGTGAAGAACCGCGCTGCGATGATCGTCGCGAAGTAGCCGTAGACGCCGAACTCGTACCACTCGATGAGGTTGCCCACGGACCCGGCGAGCAGCGCCCGCCGTCCGTCCCGTGTGTGCCGTTCGCCGTGAATGAACGTCACCTCCCTTGTTTTTACGCCCTGTTGACCCGAAGGTGGCTGGTGGCGGGCCGGGTGCGTCGCCCGGCTGCACCCGGTGTCACCCGTCACGGCAACAGGTGCCGCGACCACCCTCCACCGAGGCAAGCGGACGGCTAGGCTCGACGTCTGTACGTCGTTCGGGCGACTTGGGGAGGTAGCGGGATGACGGAGGTACGGCCCACGGCCGCCGCCTCGGCTTCCCTGTGGGAGCGCGACGAGGAAGTCGCCGCCATCGCACAGGCGGTCGACAAACTCTGCACCGACCGTTCCTCGTCCGGCGGACTGCTGGTCTTCCGCGGCGAGGCGGGACTCGGCAAGACGGCCCTGCTGGCCGAAACCCGCCGCGTCGCCGAGGCACGGGGCTGTACGGTCTGGTCGGCTCGCGGCGGTGAGACCCTCAGGTCGGTCCCCTTCAACGTGGTGCGGCAGTTGCTCCAGCCGGCCCTGGTGTCGATGCTGCCGGAGGAGGCCCGCGAGTACCTGGGCGACTGGTACGACATCGCCGGACCCGCCCTGGGCATCGCGGAGCCCGGCGCCCGGCAGGCCGACCCGCAGGGCGTGTGCGACGGTCTGGTCGCCGCGGTGCGCCGGCTCGCCCGCCGCGACTGGCCCCTCGTGCTGCTGATCGACGACGCCCACTGGGCCGACCAGGAGACCCTGCACTGGCTCGCCGGGCTCGCGGAACGCCTCGACGAGACGTCCGTCCTGGTCGTCGTCACCCGCCGGCCGGACGACGTCCCCGACGTGAGCGCCCGGCACCTCGAGACCGTCGCCGCGGCCGCCGACGGCCCCGTGGCGACCCTGAGCGCCCTCACCCCGGACGCGACGGCCGGGCTCACCCGCGCCACCCTCGGCCGGCACGCCGACGCGGCGTTCTGCCGCGAGGTGTGGGCCGTCACCGCGGGCAACCCCTACGAGACCGTGGAACTGCTCGCCCGGGTCCAGGACAGCGAAGTCGAACCGGTGGAGGCCCGCGCCGGGGAACTGCGCGAACTGAACCGCTCCGCCCGCGGTGGCGGCCTCGTCGCCCGCCTGGAGGAACTGGGCATCGACGCCACGCGGTTCGCCTGGGCGGCCGCCATCCTCGGCACCGGCATCTCCATCGACCTGGTCGCCAAGCTCGCCACCCTGCGGCCGCAGGACGCCCGCCGCTGCGCCGAACTGCTGCGCACCGCCCGCATCCTCACCGAGCCGGACCCGAGCACGGGCCACGTCGCCGACGGCGACCTGGAGTTCGTCCACCCGCTCATCGCGACGGCCGTCTACAACTCCATCCCCGACGCCCTGCGCACCGCGATGCACGGCATAGCGGCCCGCATCGTCACCGACGAGGGCCACGGCGCAGCGGCCGCCGCCCGCCACCTGATGGAGGTGCACCCGGACGACGACGAGGAACTCGTCGGGCAACTGCGCGAGGCGGCCCGCGAGCACCTGGCGGTCGGCGCGCCCGACGCGGCCCGCCGCTGCCTGGAGCGGGCCCTGGAGGAACCGCCCCGGCCCGAGTCGCACCCGCACGTGCTGTACGAACTGGCCCAGGCCACCTTCCTCACCGCGCCCGCCCGCACCATCGGCCATCTGCGCAGCGCGCTCGGCATGCCCGGCCTCGACGGCGACCAGCGCGTGGACGCCGTCTTCCGGCTGTCCCAGGCGCTCCTGCACAACGACCAGCTGGAGGAGGCCGTCCGCACGGTGGAGGCGGAGGCCGCCCGGTTGCAGCCCGGGCCCGCCCGGATGCGGCTGCAGGCCGTGCACTTCATGTGGGAGGGCCTGCACGCGGGCGAGGCCACCTCGCCCGGCCGCTCGCAGCGGCTCGCCGATCTCGCGGGCACCTGCACCGGCCGGGACAACTCCGAACGCGCCCTGCTCATCCTGCGCGGCTTCGACGCCCTGATGCACGGCGAGAACGCCGAGGAGGTCGCCGAACTGTGCGACCGCGCCCTCGTCAACGGCCGGCTGGCGCCCGGCCTCGGCTGGACCGACACCGAGTGGGGCATCGAACTGCTGCTGATGCTGGCCAACGCGTACGCGTTCACCGACCGTCTCGACCGGGCCGAGGCCCTCTACAACGAGGCCCTGCGCGCCTATGAGACGGCCGGGTGGAGCGGCGGCCACCTGGCGCTCGCCCACGCCTACGTCGGGCTGGGCCACCGCAGGCGGGGCCGTCTGCGCGAGGCGGAGGCGTCCCTGCGCGAGTCGCTGCGCCTGGCCGAGCGCGTCGGCCGCGGACTGCCCCTGTACTGGTCCGCGACCTGCAACCTGGTCGACACCCTCCTCGCCCGTGACCACGTCGACCAGGCCTGGGACGTCGCCGAGCGGTACGGCTTCGCCCCGCCGTACCCCTCCACCATCGTGCTGCCCGACCCGCGTTCGGTACGCGGCCGGCTGCTGCTGGCCGTCGGACGCACCAAGGACGGCATCAACGAGCTGGAGGCCGCGGAGAAGGCGGCGGCAGCACGGGGCCACCACAACCCCGTGCTCGTCCCGTGGGCCACGGACCTGGCCCGCGCCCTCAGCACCGAGGACCCCGCCCGTGCCGCCCGGCTCGCCGTCGAGGTCCGCCGGCAGGCGGAGCGCTTCGGCACGGACACCGCCATAGGGGAGGCCCTGCGCTGTGCCGCCGCGCTGGAGACCGGCCAGCGCGCTGTCCGGCTCCACGCGCAGGCGGTCGCCTACCTGGAGGCCTCGCCCTGCCAGTACGAGCACGCGGCGGCGCGCATCGAGTACGGCATCGCCGCCCGCTCAGCGAGCGACCTGCGCCGGGGCCTGGACCTGGCGGTCTCCTGCGGGGCCGACGGGCTGGCGGCCCGGGCGCGGGCCGAACTCGACGGTGGCATCGAGTAGTTCGCCGTCGCCCGGATACGCACGGGCACGTCAGGACGCCTCGGCGTACACCACCCACACCTGGCCCTCGGCGAAGTTCACCGGGGTGCCGTCCGGGGTGGTGAACGCCGTGCCGTCGGCCGCGTCCGGGCGTCGCCAGCGCGCGTCCCAGGACCGGCCGTCGCGCAGCACCTCCGCCTTGCCCGCGCCCACCGTCTCGGTGTACGGCGTGTTGTTGCCGAGGAAGTCCCGGAAGGCGGACTCGCGCACCTTCACGTACTGCACGACGACCGTCGCCGGGGCCGGCGGCCTGCCGTCGGCGGTGGCCGCCGGGCCGCCGTCCATGCCGACCAGCCAGCGCTCGCGCGACTCCGACCAGGTGAAGGTGAAGCGGGCCGCCGGGTAGCGCACCGTCCGCGTGTCCGTCGCCGTGCCACCGGAGGGCGCGGGGCCGTAGTGGAAGCCGGTGGTCAGCGCCGCCCGGCCCGGGGCCTCGGGCACCAGCCGCCCGGGCCGCAGGTAGAGGTTGTGCGGGGCGGGCCGGTCGTCTGCGCGGAAGTAGGCCGCGGCGGCGTCGGACGGGGTCTCGGCCCGCAGCGGAGCGCCGTCGATCAGCGGCAGCAGCTTGGTCTGGGCGCCGGAGAAGGCGAGCGTCGGGCGGTCGAACTGCCGCAGCAGCTCCAGGTCCGACTCGCGTGCGCTGCGCACCGGCCCGACCACCTTCGGCAGCCGGGTGGCGTAGACCGCCATCAGCCTGCTGAGGCCGCCCTCGACCTGCTCGGCGTACACGACGTCCGCCGCGTCGACACCCGTGTGCGGGCGGGCCGCGGGGGCGTTGTCGATCTTCACGGCCAGTACGGACGGGCCGGTGGCTCCGGGGGAGGCCGTCCGATGGTTCCCGCGGTCCGTTCCCCGGCCGTCATCGCCCGGGCCGTTCCCGCCCGTGCAGCCCGCCAGGGCGGCCGTCGCCAGGGCGGCCAGGAGCGCCGCCGTCGTCGCGGTGCGCCGACCGCGCACGCCCCGTCCTCTGCCCACCGTCGTCATCGCGCCTCATGTCATCGATGTGTCTAGATTGTGCGCTTATCTGAACATCGCCGCCCACCGTGGAACGAATCTGGCAAGTCGGTGTCGGGCCGGTATCCGCCGATCGGCCCAAGATTCGGCCCGGGCGGCAGGGGTACCCGGGCCGCGCCGACCGACCGACGGAGGGACCCGAGGCGATGAAGGCAGTGACCTGGCAGGGCAAGCGGGACGTGCGGGTGGACGAGGTGCCCGACCCCAAGATCGAGGAACCCACGGACGCGATCATCCGGATCACCTCCTCGGGACTGTGCGGATCCGATCTGCACCTCTACGAGGTGCTGACACCGTTCATGACCCCGGGGGACATCCTCGGCCACGAGCCGATGGGCATCGTCGAGGAGGTGGGCGCGGGCGTCCCGGACCTCCAGGTCGGTGACCGCGTGGTGGTCCCGTTCCAGATCGCCTGCGGCACCTGCTGGATGTGCCTGACCGGACTGCCCACCCAGTGCGAGACCACCCAGGTCAAGGGCGAGGGCATGGGCGCTCCCCTGTTCGGCTACACCCGCCTGTACGGCGCGGTGCCGGGCGCCCAGGCCGAGTACCTGCGCGTTCCGCAGGCGCAGTTCGGCCCCATCAAGGTGCCCGAGGGTCCGGCCGACGACCGGTTCGTCTACCTGTCCGACGTACTGCCCACCGCCTGGCAGGCGGTCGCCTACGCGGCCGTCCCCAAGGGCGGCAGCGTCGCCGTGCTCGGCCTCGGGCCGATCGGCGACATGGCCTGCCGCGTCGCCCGGGTGCAGGGCGCCGACCGGGTCTTCGGTGTCGACCTGGTGCCCGAGCGGCTGAGCCGGGCGCGCGCCCGGGGCGTGGAGACGTTCGACCTCAGGTCCTTCGACAGCGAGGAGGAACTGGTCGCCGCTATCCGCGACCAGACCGACGGCCGCGGCCCCGACGCCGTCATCGACGCGGTCGGCACCGAGGCCCACGGCAGCGCCGTCGCCAAGCTGGTGCAGAACGCGGCCGCCGTGATGCCGCGCAAGCTGAGCGGCCCGATGGCCGAGCGCTTCAGCGTCGACCGGCTCGCCGCCCTCCACACCGCCATCGAGCTGGTGCGCCGCGGCGGCACCATCTCGCTGTCCGGCGTCTACGGCGGCATGGCGGACCCGCTGCCGCTGCTGACCATGTTCGACAAGCAGATCCAGCTGCGGATGGGCCAGGCCAACGTCCGCCGCTGGGCCGACGACATCATCCCGTACCTCACCGACGAGGACCCGCTCGGCGTCGACGACTTCGCCACGCACCGCGTGCCGCTGTCGGACGCGCCGCGCGCCTACGAGATGTTCCAGCGCAAGCAGGACGGCGCGGTCAAGGTGCTGATGCAGCCCTGAGCGCCCGGGCCGCCCGGCACCCTCACGTGCCCAGGATCTCCGCGAGGTCGTAGCGGACCGGCTCCTCCAGCTGCGCGTACGTGCAGCTCTCGGGGGTCCGGTCCGGGCGCCAGCGGCGGAAGCGGGCGGTGTGCCGGAAGCGCTGCCCGTTCTCCATGTGGTCGTACGCCACCTCGGCCACCCGCTCGGGCGCCAGCGGCACCCACGTCAGGTCCTTGCGGCCCGACCAGCGGCTCGGCGCCCCCGGCAGCCGGGCCGTCTCGTGCGCGGACTCCTCGGACCAGGCCGCCCACGGATGCCCCGAGACGTCGTCCAGGCGCAGCGGCTCCAGCTCCTCGACCAGCTCCGCCCGCCGCTTCATCGTGAACGCCGCGGACACGCCCACGTGCTGGAGCGTCCCCCGGTCGTCGTACAGGCCGAGCAGCAGAGAGCCCACCACCGGGCCGCTTTTGTGCAGGCGGTACCCGGCGACCACCACGTCCGCCGTCCGCTCGTGCTTGATCTTGAACATGGCGCGTTCGTCCGGCCGGTAGCGCACGGTCAGGGGCTTGGCGATCACACCGTCGAGGCCCGCCCCCTCGTACTGCTCGAACCACTGCCGCGCCACCTCGATGTCGGTGGTCGCCGGGGCCAGGTGCACGGGGGGCGCCACGCCCGACAGCTCCCCTTCCAGGCGCTCCCGCCGCTCCGTCAGCGGAGCCTGGAGCAGCGACTCGTCCCCGAGGGCCAGCACGTCGAACACCACGAGGGACGCCGGCGTCCGCTCCGCGAGCGTGCGCACCCGCGAGTCCGCCGGATGGATCCGCTCGGTCAGCGCGTCGAAGTCCAGATGCCCCTCCCGCGCGATGACGATCTCCCCGTCCACCACGCACCGCCGCGGCAGCCGCTCCCGCACCGCCGTCACGAGCTCGGGGAAGTACCTGGTCAGCGTCTTGCCGGTACGGCTGCCGAGCTCGACCTCGTCCCCGTCGCGGAACACGATCGCCCGGAAACCGTCCCACTTCGCCTCGTACTGCATGCCCGCGGGAATCGACGCGACCGACTTGGCGAGCATCGGCAGGACGGGGGGCATCACCGGCAGATCCATGCGTCGATTCTGCGCCCGCATGCCGGGTGACGCCCGATGTGCGAGGTATGCGGGGTACGCCTACCGTGGCTCGCATGGGTGACGCGGTGGAACTGGAGGTCGACGGCCGGACCGTACGGCTGTCCAGCCCGGACAAGATCTTCTTCCCCGAGCGCGGCTTCACCAAGCTCGACCTCGCCCGCTACTACATCGCCGTCGGCCCCGGCATCCTGCGCGCCCTGCGCGACCGGCCGACCACCCTGGAGCGCTACCCCGAGGGCGTGAGCGGGGAGAACTTCTTCCAGAAGCGGGCGCCGAAGAACATGCCCGACTGGATCCCGACCGCGCACATCACCTTCCCCAGCGGCCGCAGCGCCGACGAGATGTGCCCCACCGAGCCGGGAGCCGTGGTCTGGGCCGCCCAGTTCGGCACCCTCACCTTCCACCCCTGGCCGGTCCGCCGCGACGACGTCGACCACCCGGACGAGCTCCGCATCGACCTCGACCCGCAGCCGGGCACCGATTACGACGACGCCGCCCGGGCCGCCCACGAACTGCGGGCGGTGCTGGAGGAGTTCGGCGGCCTGCGCGGCTTCCCGAAGACCTCCGGCGGCCGTGGCCTGCACGTCTTCGTGCCCATCGAACCACGCTGGACCTTCACCCAGGTCCGCCGCGCGGCCATCGCCGTCGGCCGGGAGATGGAACGCCGCATGCCGGAGCAGGTCACCATCAAGTGGTGGAAGGAGGAGCGGGGGAAGCGGATCTTCATCGACTACAACCAGACGGCCCGCGACCGCACGATCGCCTCCGCCTACTCCGTGCGCCCCCGCCCGCACGCCCCCGTCTCGGCGCCCCTGCGCTGGGAGGAGGTCGGGGTGGCGCACCCGCAGGACTTCGACCTCGCGACCATGCCCGCGCGCTTCGCCGAACTCGGCGACGTGCACGCGGACATGGACGACCACCGCTACTCGCTGGAGGCCCTGCTCGACCTCGCCCGCCGCGACGAGCACGACCACGGACTGGGCGACCTGCCGTACCCGCCCGAGTATCCGAAGATGCCGGGGGAGCCCAGACGGGTACAGCCGAGCAGGGCCAGGAAGACCTCTGGAGGGCCTACAGCTCCTTGATCCGGATGTCGCGGTACGAGACCACGTCCGTCGTGCCGTGCACCTGGAGCCCGATGTAACCGGAGGCGAAGCGCCGCCCGTCCGTGCCCGGGTCGTCCGAGCGCGGTGGAGTGAACTCCTGGCCGCCGGTGTTGTCGAACTCGTTGATCAGCACGCCGTTGCGGAAGACCGAGTAGTGCTGGCCCTCCACCCGGATCTCGTAGTCGTTCCAGGTGCCCTTCTGCGTCACGCCCGCGCCGGCCAGGCCCACGCGGTCGAACCCGTAGAGCGAGCCCGTCTTGTACATGTCGCCGTCGGGCCGGTCGAACACCTGCACCTCGTGCCCGTACTTGATGGCGACCCACTCGGGCCGGGACTCCTCCGGGTGGTCGTGGACCCACGGGAAGCGCACGAACACCCCGGCGTTGGCGTTGCCGGTGCCGGGTGCGTCGTCACGCCACTGGAGCTTCAGCGAGAAGTCGCCGTACTTGCGCTGCGGGAACCACAGCATGCCCATCCCGGGCGTCGTGGTGCTGGAGGTGATCGCTCCGTCCGGCTTCAGCGCGAACGAACCGCCGCCCACCTGCTGCCACTTGGCGAGGGACTCCGCCGTGCCGTCGAACAGCGCCCGGTAGCCCTCGGTCTGCCCCGGCTTGCCGATGCCCGACTGGCGGGCGGCCTTGCGGATCGCCCTGGACTCCCGCTGGTCGATGACGCCTTCCTTCAACAGCGCGTCCAGGACGGAGTCCACGTGCTTGAGGAACAGCGCCTGGGACGTCCACTCCTTCTCGTCCTCGATCAGTTCACCGATCCGGCACCGGTTGTCGGTGACCCGGTTGCGCACCCCCGAGTCGACCGTGCCGACGATCACCGTCAGCCGCTCGTCGTACTCGGGGCAGTCGGGCGCCGGGACCTGCCCGGAGACGACGGTGAAGGACACCGTGCGGGCCGCCGCGGTGTTGCCGGCCTTGTCCGTGGCGCGGTACGCCACGGTGTGCGCGCCGGCCCGGTCCACCACCACCGGCGCCGAGTACGCGAGGTAGGGACCGCCGTCGAGCGAGTACTCGATCCGCTCGACGCCCGAGCCGTGCTCGTCGGTCGCCGTGACGGTCACCCGGGCGCTGTTGACGTACGCGCCCGCGGAGTTCTTCGTGCCCTCCACGCTCACACCCGTCACCGGCGCGGTGGTGTCCTGCGGCGGCGCCGCGACCACGGTGAACCGCACGCTCTTCTCCGCCGCCACGTTGCCCGCCTTGTCGGTGGCGCGGTAGCGGACGGTGTGCGTGCCGACCTGGTGCACCATGACGGGCGCGGTGTACGCCTGCCAGGCCCCCGAACCCACCGCGTACTCGATGGTGTTCACCCCGGAGCCGGTGTCGGACGCCGAGACGGTGACCGTCGCCATGTCGATGTAGGCACCGTTCGCGTCGCGCTCACCACTGACGGTCGCCGAGGTCTCCGGCGCGGTGGTGTCGTCCGACTGCGGCGCCACCACCGTGAACCCGGCGCTCTTCTCGGCGGAGACGTTCCCCGCCTTGTCGAACGCGCGGTAGCGGACCGTGTGGCTGCCGACCTGGTCGACGACGACCGGCGCGGTGTACGGCTGCCAGGCACCCGTCTCGCCGATCGCGTACTCGATCCGGTCCAGGCCGGAGCCGCCCTCGTCGGTGGCGTGCAGGGCCACGCTCGCCGAACCGACGTACTCGCCCTGCGCGTTCTGCGTGCCGCTCACGTGCGCCGACGCCTCGGGCGCGGTGGTGTCCTCGCCGGTGCCCTCGGTCACCGTCAGGATGCCCTGCATCTGGCCGTGGCCGGGGATCGTGCAGTGGTAGAAGTACCGGCCGGGCGTGAGCGTGACCTGGGCGGTGTGCTTGCCGCCCTCGGCGTCGTTGGGGTTGGCCAGGATGTTGAGTTGTACGTCGCTGTTGAACTCGGGGTCGCTGGTCACGAACGTCAGCGTGTGCGGCATGCCCGTGGTGTTCCCGGTCGCCGCGCTGTTCTCGAAGACGATCGTCGCGGCCCCGGCGACCGCGGTCGTGGGCGCCGAGGCGTACTTGTCGATGGCGTCGCCGGCGGTCCAGGTCAGGACCTGCTCGGCGGCCTCCTTCGCGGGCTGCCCGGCGGCGGGCAGCGCCTGCACGCCGAGCATCATCAGCAGGGCTGCCAGCAGCGCGGCCCAGACTCTCCGTGCGTGCATCATTCGGTCCCCCTCGCCAGCCGACCGGCGGCCGGGGTCGGTCCGCCGCCCTTGTAGGTGACCCGCCACAGGGCCGACTTGGAGTCCGAGGTGAAGAAGCCGCGCCCGTAGTCGAGGACGTAGAGCGCGCCGTCCGGACCGAACTTCCAGTCCATCAGGTTCTTGATGCCGTCGTTGCCGATCGGCACGATCTTCTTCAGCGACTCCGAGTGCACCGGCAGACCGCCGTCACCCTGCGTCTTCGGGTCCATGACCACCGCGTTGCGCGGCTGGTCGGCGTCGTAGAAGTCGCCGACGAACCACTTGCCGTCCCAGTACGCGGGCCACTTCACGGCACTGTCCGCCGCGACCTTGCCGTACCGGTAGACCGGCCCGTTCATGGCCGCCTGCCCGCCGCCCTTGAGCCAGGGCAGCTTGTAGGTGGCCTCCGCCGCCTTGTACGAGGGCACGCCGTTCGCGTCCCGCGGGAAGTCCGGGGCGCCCCCCGAGGGCGAGTACCAGATGTTGTTGCCCGTCACCGGCGGCAGGTTGACCAGGCCGTCGTTGTTCGGCGACTCGTTCTTCGGGTGATCGCAGTCGTACCAGCCCAGCGGCTTGGACGGGTCCGGCAGATTGCGGTCCCGGTAGGGCTGCTTGTTGCCCATGCAGTACGGCCAGCCGCGGTTGCTCGCCTTGGTGATGACGGCGAACGTGTCGTACTTGGCCGGGCCCCAGGTCGTCGAGGGCGCGCTCGCGTCCGGGCCGACCCAGCCCGCGTACAGCACGTCCGTCGACTTGTCGACGGAGATGCGCGCCGGATTGCGCACGCCCATCACGTAGATCTCGCCGCGGGTCTTGCCGCCGCCCTCGTCGGTCTCCTCGCCCGTGAAGAGGTTGCCCTCGGGCAGCGTGTAGGTGCCGTCCGGCTCCGGGTGGATGCGCAGGATCTTGCCGTTGAGGTTGTTGGTGTTGCCCGCGGTGCGGCGCGCGTCCGCGAAGGACACGCCCTTGTAGTTGGGCTCCGGGTTGTTGCCCGAGTAACCGCCGCTGAAGCCACTGGAGTTGTTGTCACCGGTGGCGATGTACAGGTTGCCCTTGGAGTCCCAGGCCATCCCGCCGCCCGCATGGCAGCAACTGTGGATCTGCACCGGCCACTTCAGCAGCACCTTCTCGCTGGACAGGTCCAGTTTGTTCGTGGCCTGGTCGAGCGTGAACCGGGAGACGCGGCGCTCGGCCATCCGCCTGTCACGGTCGATGCGCGAGTGCGGCGTGTAGTGCAGGTACACCCAGCCGTTCTGCTCGAACCTCGGATCCAGTTCGATGCCGAGCAGCCCCTCCTCGACCTTGACCAGTTCGTCGCCGCCGCCCTTGTTGCCGAAGACGTCGAGCGCGCCGGCCAGCGTGACCCGCCCGGTCTTCGGGTCCCAGACGTGGATCTCGCCCTTGCCCTTGCCGATGGCGGGGTCGTTCCAGTCGGTGACCACCGGCTGCGAGGAGTCCGCTCCGCCCCGGCCGATGTAGAAGACCCGGCCGTCGGGGGCGGTGACCAGTCCGTGCGGCTCACCGATCTGGTCGTTCTGCCCGGGCTGGTTGGGCTTGGTGAGGCGCTCGGCCGCGTAGTTGGCGTTGATGGTCGCCTTGCAGTCGGCCTGCTCCAGCCGGGTGGTCCACATCAGCGCACCGCGCAGATGGGCGCGGAAGTCCGCCTCGTCGTAGGACGACACCGTGCCGCCCATGCCGGTGTAGAAGGAGCGCCCGCCGTCGTAGTCCCGGCACCAGCTGACCGGGTGGTCCCAGCCGTTGGCGCCGGTGCCCGGCTGGTACGTCGACTCCCGTACCCGGGCCACCGTGTGGACCTCACCCGAGGGGTTCTTGGCCCAGTTGAGCCACTTGTCGGGACGCTTCCACTGCACCGGGAGCTCCTGGGTGGCCGGGTGGCGGCGGTCGCCGACCTCCACGGTCGCCCGCTGCACCGACGCCGGGCTCGACGCGGCCGGCCGTGCCCCGACCAGACCGGTGAACCAGTCCGAGTACGGCTCCGCGCGTGCCGCGTCGTGGATGCCGACGAACCCGCCGCCGGCCTCCATGTAGGCCTCCAGGCCCGCCTCCTGCTCCGCGTCAAGGACGTCGCCCCCGCCGGTCAGGAAGACGACCGCGTTGAAGCGGCCCAGCTTCTTGCCGTTGGTGAACACCGAGGCGTCGTCGGTGGCTTGCACCGCGAAGCGGCGGTCCGCCGGTCCCGACAGCCCGATGTCCTCGATGGCCTCGATCCCGGCGTTCACCACCGGGGACTCCTCCCCGGCCGCGGCGGAACCGTGGAAGATCAGCACTCGTACGTTCGCGCCGCCCGGAGGCGACTTGATCGACATCGTTGTCAACGGTGGTTCGGGGAACGGGCGCGCGTTCGCCGCGGGTCCGGACAGAAGTCCGGCGGTCACGGCGGCGGCGGCCACCGAGGCCGCCCAGACGCGTCTTCTCTTGCTCGCCCCTCGCAAGTGCATGGGCACCTCCTCGGTCACAGCAACACCGCCAAGGAAGCTAGACCCCTTTGCCCGCCCCGCCAATACCTATGACCAGGATGGAACCAACTTTGTCTTGAGTGTGGATAAACGACGGCGCGGCCGGTACCGTCTCACCGGTTCATCTCAGGTACGCCTCCGTAAATGCCTTACCAGTGTGGGGAGTTCCGCATGGACAGACGCAGCTTCAACCGGCGGGTCCTGCTGGGCGGCGCGGCCGTCGCGACATCGTTGTCCGTGGCGCCGGAGGCCCTCAGTGCCGACAAGCCGGCGAAGACGGCCCCCGCCGGGGGTGAGGTGAGGCGCATCAAGCTGTACGCCGAGAAGCTGGCGGACGGTCAGATGGGCTACGGCCTGGAGAAGGGCAAGGCGAGCATCCCGGGGCCGCTGATCGAGCTCAACGAGGGCGACACGCTCCACATCGAGTTCGAGAACACCATGGACGTCGCGGTGAGCCTGCACGTCCACGGCCTCGACTACGAGATCACCAGCGACGGCACCAAGCTGAACCGCAGTCACGTCGAGCCGGGCGGCACGCGCACCTACACCTGGCGCACCCACGCCCCCGGCCGCCGCAAGGACGGCACCTGGCGCTCGGGCAGCGCGGGCTACTGGCACTACCACGACCACGTCGTGGGCACGGAGCACGGTACGCAAGGGCTGCAGAAGGGCCTGTACGGCCCGGTCATCGTCCGCCGCAAGGGCGACGTCCTGCCCGACCGGACGCACACCGTCGTCTTCAACGACATGCGCATCAACAACAAGGCGCCGCACTCCGGACCGAACTTCGAGGCCACGGTGGGTGATCGCGTCGAGTTCGTGGTGATCACGCACGGCGAGTTCTACCACACGTTCCACATGCACGGTCACCGCTGGGCGGACAACCGCACCGGCATGCTGACCGGCCCGGAGGACCCCAGCCAGGTGATCGACAACAAGATCACCGGCCCGGCCGACTCCTTCGGCTTCCAGGTGATCGCGGGGGAGGGGGTCGGCGCCGGTGCCTGGATGTACCACTGCCATGTGCAGAGCCACTCCGACATGGGGATGGTGGGCCTGTTCCTGGTGAAGAAGCCGGACGGCACGATCCCCGGTTACGACCCGCACGACCACGGCCCGGAGCCCGACGACGGAGACGGGCACGAGCACGGCGCCGCCGCTGGAGGCGAGCACGAGCACTGAGGGCGCGGGAGCGCGGCACGGGCTTCCCGGGGCGGTGGGCGTTGCCCGGGCGGAGGTGCGGAGGGTTGCGGGCATGACCGGCCAGGCCGCGGGCGGGCGTGGCGGCCCCGGCCGGTCGGCACCGGGCACGGGCGTGATCTCGAGGTCGCGCACACGGACCCGGACCGCGCGCACGGGTGCCTTCGGCGTGTGGGCGCGCGGGCGGGCGGCGGGGGCGTGCGGGCGGGGCAGGGGCGTCCGGGCTGGGGAGAGCGCTCTCACCGCGCATCGCGCCCGGGGCTATCCTGATCCGCAGCCGCAGAGAGGGAGCCCCGAAGTGACCGACACAGCGCCGCGTCCCACTCTGGAGGCCGTGGCCGCCCGGGCCGGGGTCTCGCGGGCCACCGTCTCACGCGTGGTCAACGGCGGGGACGGGGTGCGGGACGTCCTCGTCGAACGGGTCCGCAAGGCCGTGGAGGAACTCGGCTACGTGCCCAACCAGGCCGCCCGCTCCCTGGTGACCCGGCGGCACGACGCGGTGGCGGTGGTCGTCGCCGAACCGGAGACACGGGTCTTCGCCGACCCGTTCTTCGCGCTGCAGCTGCGCGGCATCAGCAAGGAACTCACCGCCCACGACAACCAGCTCGTGCTGCTGCTCACCGAGGGCCGCGACGACCACGCCCGGGTCGGCCGGTACCTCGCCGGTGGACACGTCGACGGCGCACTCGTCTTCTCGCTCCACCTCGACGACCCGCTGCCGGAGCTGATCCAGCGGGCGGGCGTGCCCACCGTCTTCGGCGGACGGCCCGGCTGGGGCGGCGACCGGCGGGACGTGGTCTACGTCGACAGCGACAACCGGGGCGGCGCCCGCGACGCCGTCCGCCACCTGGCGGGCCTCGGCCGCAGCCGTATCGCGCACATCACCGGGGCCCTCGACCAGACCTCGGCGGCCGACCGCCTCGACGGCTACCGCGACGTCATGGGGGACGCCGACCCGCGGCTGATCGCCGAGGCCGACTTCACCTACGCCGGTGGTGAGCGCGCCATGCGCGAACTCCTCGCCCGCTGCCCCGACGTGGACGCGGTGTTCGCCGCGAACGACCTCACCGCCTCCGGCGCGCTGCGCGTCCTGCGCGAGTCCGGCCGCCGCGTCCCCGACGACGTGGCCGTCATCGGCTTCGACGACATGCAGCCCATCGCGGAGCAGACCGATCCGCCCCTCACCACGGTCCGCCAGGACATCGAGGAGATGGGCCGGCTGATGGCCCGCCTGCTGCTGCGCGACCTGGACCGGGACGCCCCCCGCGAGGACGCCGGCCCGCCGTCCGGCGTGGTGCTCCCCACGACGCTGGTGCGGCGCGGGTCGGCCTAGCGCCGGTTCGTCAGCCCTCCGGCCGCTCGCTGCGGACCACAGCGAAACGGGCGCCGTACGGGTCGGCCAGCTTGGCCAGACGGCCGACACCGGGCACGTCGGTGGCCGGGACGCGGACCGTGCCGCCCCGTTCCCCGGTCCGCGCGACGACCGCGTCCGGGTCCGTCACCTCGAAGTACGGCAGCCAGTACGCCTGCTCCTCCGTCGGGTCCTCGGACAGCGGGACCACGCCGCCGAACATGGCCTCCTCGCCCTCCCCGGCCGGGCTGAACGTGGTGTAGGTGCCGCTCGGGAAGTCGACACCGCTGGTCTCCAGACCGAGGACCGCGTGGTAGAAGGCGGCCGTGGCGGGGACGTCGGCGGTGTACAGCTCGACCCAGCACAGCGAGCCGGGCTCCTGGACCGCCTCCAGGCCCTCGTTGCGGCCCGGCTGCCACAGCCCGAAGGACACCCCGGCCTGATCGGTCAGGATCGCCATGCGGCCCAGGTCCTGGACGTCCATGGGCTGCACCAGGACCCCGCCGCGCTTCTGCTCGGCCGCCCGGGCCGTGGCGTCCGCGTCCGGCGCCTGGAAGTACACCGTCCAGGAGGGCGGTCCCTGCTCCGCGGTGGTCTGCATCCCCCCGGCGGCCGTCCGCCCGCCGAGCCGGAAGAGCCCGTACCCGCCGACCTCCGGCCCGCCCGGCTGGAACCGCCAGCCGAACAGATCGCCGTAGAAGGCCGCCGCGCCCTCGATGTCCGGCACGCCGAGATCGATCCAGTTGGGAGAGCCGGTGACATAACGGGTGGTGAGCATCCTCGCCCTCCTCGCACAGGGGCCCGTTCGCCTGCACTGCCGAGTCTGGCACCGCCCGCGGCCCGGCGCCGCCGGAACGCCGCCGATCCGCGCGCCGGGCGCCGGCCTCGTCCGCCCGGGTGACGCGCCGCTCCGCGTGCCGCCGTGCACGCGGGCGTCCGCGCGGGCAGCATCGAGGCGGCCCGGGGCCCGTGAACGAGGTGTTGATCCCGCGTTGATCGAACGTTTTTCGCCTGCCGCGAGGCTCGGGCCATGCACATCGACACGATGACCACGCCCGAACTCGCCTGGCAGCAGGAGGCGCTGTGCGCGCAGACGGGGGCGGACTTCTTCTTCCCCGAACCGGGAAGCTCGGTGCGCGAGGCGAAGCGGATCTGCGGCATGTGCCCGATCCGCACGGCCTGCCTGGAGTACGCGATGGCCCACGACGAGCGCTTCGGTGTCTGGGGCGGCCTGTCGGAGAAGGAGCGCCTGGAGCTGCGGCGCGTGGCGCGGTGACCGCGCGGCACCCTCTGTGCGGCGCGTGCCCGGCGTGCTGCGTGAGCCCCGCACGCGGGCGGGGCCCGGCCGCTCGTGGCGGCCGGGCCCTGCCGGGACGGTGCGCGGTGCGTCGTCAGGCGCCGGCGCGGGCGGCCATACGGGCCTTGCGCGCGGCCAGCTTCTCGTCGAACTTGGCCGCCTCGGAGTCGAGGCCGCGCATGTACAGACCGAGCTCCTCCTGCGCCTTGCGGCCCTCCGGGCCCAGTCCGTCGATCTCCATGATCTTCAGGAAGCGCAGCACGGGCTGCAGCACGTCGTCGTGGTGGATGCGCAGGTTGTAGACCTCGCCGATCGCCATCTGCGCGGCGGCCCGCTCGAAGCCGGGGATGCCGTGTCCGGGCATGCGGAAGTCGACCACCACGTCCCGTACGGCCTGCATCGTCAGATCGGGCGCCAGCTCGAAGGCCGCCTTGAGCAGATTGCGGTAGAAGACCATGTGCAGGTTCTCGTCGGTCGCGATCCGGGCCAGCATGCGGTCGCAGACCGGGTCGCCGGACTGGTGTCCGGTGTTGCGGTGCGAGATGCGGGTGGCCAGCTCCTGGAAGGCGACGTAGGCGATCGAGTGCAGCATCGAGTGGCGGTTGTCCGACTCGAAGCCCTCGCTCATGTGGGACATGCGGAACTGCTCCAGCTTGTCCGGGTCCACGGCGCGCGAGGTGAGCAGGTAGTCGCGCATCACGATGCCGTGCCGGCCCTCCTCGGCGGTCCAGCGGTGCACCCAGGTGCCCCAGGCGCCGTCCCGGCCGAACAGGCTGGCGATCTCGTGGTGATAGCTGGGCAGGTTGTCCTCGGTCAGCAGGTTGACGACCAGCGCGATACGGCCGATCTCGGTGACCTTCGACTGCTCCTTCTCCCAGGCCTGGCCGTCCTCGAAGAGACCGGGGAAGTTGCGTCCGTCGCTCCAGGGGACGTACTCGTGCGGCATCCAGTCCTTGGCGATCTTCAGATGCCGGTTGAGTTCTGTCTCGACCACTTCCTCCAAGGCGTACAGCAGCTGAGCGTCGGACCAGGCGCCGGCGGGGCTGCCGAGATGGGGAGCGGTGATCGTCATGGACTCTCCAGGGGGACGTGCGAACGTGCGGACGAGCGGTGAGCGGAAACCTACGGCATCGTAGGCTACGTCGCCGTAGGTTACGAAGCCGTAGGTTAAGACCCTCGTAAAGGTCGCTGATCAGCGGTGTCGCCCAGGTGTGTGCCCGGCTTCCGGATGCGCAGGTCGGCGGCCCGGCGGACGGCGCGTCACCGGATCAGACGTACAGCTCCCGCAGCCGCACCGAGAGGCAGGTCACACAGCCTTCCAGCTTCTCGAACTCGCTGATGTCCACGACGACCGGTTCGTACCCGAGGTCGGCGAACAGCTCCGCGGTCTTCGGCGCGCTGGCCGCCATCAGCAGCTTGTCCCCGCCGAGCAGCACCACGTGGGCCCCGGCCTCCTCCGGCACGGGCAGGAAGCGGCCGAACAGGGAGGGCGCGTCCATCTTGGGGATGTGCCCGATCACCGTGCCGTCGGGCAGCGCCGTGACCGCGGTCTTCAGGTGCAGCACCTTGCTCACCGGCACGGACACGACCCGCGCGCCGAGCGGCTCGAACGCGGCGCGCAGCTGCTGGACCCCGGCGGCGTTGGTGCGGCCGCCCCGGCCGACGTACACCGTGTCGCCGATCTTCAGGACGTCGCCGCCCTCCAGCGTGCCCGGGTCCCAGACCCAGTTCACCGAGCAGCCCAGACCGGCCACGGCCTCCTCGACACCGGCGGTCTCGTCCCGCCGCGACTCCGCGCCCGGGCGGGTGATCAGGGCGACGTTGCGGTACATGACCACCGTGTCCTCGACGAACACCGCGTCCGGGCAGTCGTCGGCCGGCTCGACCTCGACGGTCTCCCAGCCGTGCGTGCGCAGGGCCGCCACGTACGCCTCCCACTGCTGCACCGCGAGGTCGGCGTCGACGGGTTCCCGCTCGATGTGCGTCACCAGCCCTTCGGCGAGACGCGGGCCGGGACGGCGGACGAGGGCCTTCTTGCTGGGCACGAGGACGACTCCGTATCGGATGGGACGTGTGGACCGCACCGAGGGAGTTCCCTGGATCGGCCGGAACCCGACGTGCGTCGGCCGACCATCATGCAGGGCGGAGGGCGGGGAGGACAGCCCCGGCCCCGCCGCCCTGTCCGCCGTCAGCCCACCGGCTCGGCGTCCTGGGCGTCCCGCCGCTGGGCCGGAGCCGAGGTGGCGCCGGTCGCGGCGGGCTCGGGGGCGCGCAGGCACTCGATGAGGTAGTCGCCGGTGTCGGGGTCCCGCGTCACGCCGTGCGTCTCGCTGCCGAAGCCGGGGAAGCGCCGGTCGAAGGACTCCAGGGCGCTCAGGTACCGCAGGAGCGGTCCGTCGGCCGTGCCGACGCTCTCGCCGGGCATGAGGACGGGGATGCCGGGCGGGGTGACGGTCACCATCGCCGCGGCGACCCGGCCCGGCGTGTCGGCCAGGCGCAGCCGCTCCGTGCCGCCGCGGATCAGCCGCTGGTAGCACTGCTGCGGTGGGGCGACCGGCTCCGGCAACTGCTGGAAGGCCGTGTCGAGGAGCTCGACCAGGCGGGAGGCGCGCAGCTGCTCGTGCATCTCCTGGCACAGGTCCCGCAGCGTCAGCCCGGCGTAGCGGCGCGGGTGCTCGGCGACGAGGGCGGGGAGCACCCGGTCGAGCGGGACGTCCCCGTCGTAGAGGTCCTTGAAGTCCATCAGGGCGTCGAGCAGCGTGCCCCACTTGCCCTTGGTGATGCCCATGGAGAACAGCACCAGGGTGGTGTAGCTGTCGGTCTTCTCCACCACGATGCCCCGCGTGGCCAGATACGCGGTGAGCACCCGGGCCGGAATGCCCTGCCCCGCCAGCTCGCCGGTGGCGCCGATGCCCGGGCAGGTCAGGGTCACCTTGATCGGGTCGAGCATGCAGTACCCGTCGGTCAGCCCCGGGAAGCCGTGCCAGTCCGCCCCCGGTTCCAGGTGCCAGCAGGACGGCTCGGTCCGCAGCAGCTCGGCCGGTGCCTCGTCGAAGGGCAGGCGCGCCCCGGTGGCCGGGTCGGTCACCTCGCCGGGCTGCCAGACCCCGAAGAACCACGCCGGCCGGTCGCCCGCGGCCGCGATGCGGCGCCCGATGCGCACCATCTCCTGGCGGAAGCGGACCGCCTCCGTGACGGCCTCGTCGACCAGCCACTGCCCCTGCGGTCCGTCCATCATCGCCGTGGCGACGTCCAGGGAGGCGATCATCGGGTACAGCGGCGAGGTGGTGCCGTGCATCATCAGCGCCTCGTTGAACCGGTCGTGCTCCACCGGCGCCCGCGGGCCGGGCCTGACGTGCACCATCGCGGCCTGGGACAGCGCCGCCAGCAGTTTGTGCGTCGACTGGGTGGCGAAGATCGTGGGCCGGTCGGGCCCGGGGAAGCTGTCCTCGTCGACGGACATGCCGTAGCGCCCCGCGTAGAGCGGGTGGAAGCGGGCGTAGGCGAACCACGCCTCGTCGAAGTGCAGCCGGGGTGTGCCGGCCGCGAAGGCCCGGCCCGCGGCGCCGGCGTCGTAGCACAGCCCGTCGTAGGTGGAGTTGGTGAACACCGCGTACTGGGCGCGCGCGGACACCGCGTCCGCCGTGAGCGGGTTCGCCGCGATCCGCTCGGCCGCCGCCTCGATCTCGGCCGGGGGCAGCGGGCCCGCCAGGCCGTAGCCGTTGCGGGTCGGCACGAGGTACACCGGCCGGGCCCCGGAGACGACCAGGCCGTGCAGGACCGACTTGTGGCAGTTTCGGTCCACCTGGGCGATCTCGTCGCGGGTGACGCTGAAGTGCCCGACCATCCGGTTGCAGGTGGAGTCGCCGTGCAGCACGAAGTAGGTGCGGTCCGAGCCGAAGACCCGCGCGGCGTTGCGCTCCGCCTCGCCGATCGGCCCGGTGTGCTCGAACAGCGAGCCCAGTTCCTCCACGGAGATCGACAGGTCGCTGCGCAGCAGCCGTTCCCCGAAGTAGTCGTGGAACGCCCGTCCTACGGGCGACTTGAGGAAGGCGACGCCGCCGGAGTGGGCGGGGGTGTGCCAGGAGTACTCGTGCGCGTCGTCGAAGCGGCGCAGCGCTTTGAAGAACGGGGGGAGCAGGGCGTCCTGGTAGGCCCGCGCCGCGGTGGTGATCCGCCCGGCGATGAACGACGGGGTGTCCTCCAGGGGCCACACGTAGCCCACGACCGACTGCGAGACCCACAGCGGCAGCTCGCGCAGCTCCTCGTCCGCCATGACCAGGAACACCGGCAGGTCCCGGAAGCGGCGCCCGATGCCGCGCAGTACCGTCGCCCCGCCCGGCTCCTCCCCGGTGCCGGGCGCGAGGTCCCAGGCGACCAGCGCGGCGGCCAGCCGGGCCTCCGTCCTGAGCACCGCCTCGGCGTCGGCGGCGCTCGTCACCCAGCGCACCTGCGCGCCGCGGTCCCGGATCGCCTCGGCGATGCGCGCCAGCTGCCCGGCGGCGGCGCCCCCGTCCTGCGGGTGCTCCGCCACCGCCACCAGTACCGTGCCGCCGTCCATGCCGTCCCCCTGTCGTCGGTGGCCCGTGCCACCTCCCGACCAGTGTTCGCGCAGCCGCGTTCCTGATCGGCCGGTAGCCGCCCAAACCACCCCGACGGGGCACCGCGTGGGCTGCCTCTTGACGGCCGGTTCTCAGTCCGGCGCCACCGCGCCCGTCCGGACCGCGCGGCGCAGGTACTCCGCCGTGAACGACCCCGGCGCGTCGAGCAGGTCGCGCGGGGTTCCCTCGAAGACGACCTCGCCGCCGTCGCGGCCGCCGTCCGGGCCGAGGTCCACCACCCAGTCGGCCCGGGCGACGACGTCCAGGTTGTGCTCGACCACGACCACCGTGTTGCCCGCGTCGACCAGCCGCTCCAGCAGGGCGACCAGGCCGGCGACGTCCGCCATGTGCAGGCCGGTCGTCGGCTCGTCGAGCACGTACACCGCGCCCGTCCGGTGCAGCCGTGTGGCCAGCTTGATGCGCTGCCGTTCGCCGCCGGACAGCGTGGACAGGGGCTGACCCAGCGTCAGATACGTGAGCCCGACGTCCCGCAGGGCCCGCAGCCGGCGCCTCACGCCCGCGTCGTCGAAGAAGCCGAGGGCCTGCCCGGCGGTCATCTCCAGCACGTCGGCGATCGAGCGGCCCCGCACGGTCAGCGCGAGCACCTCCTCCTTGAAGCGCCGTCCCTCGCAGTCCTGGCAGGTCGTCGTCACCGGGTCCATGAACGCGAGGTCGGTGTGGATGACACCCCGGCCCTCGCAGGTGCCGCACGCCCCGGCCGAGTTGAAGCTGAACAGACCCGGGTCCGCTCCCGTTCCACGGGCGAAGATCCTGCGGACACCGTCCATGATCCCCAGGTATGTCGCCGGGGTGGACCGGCCCGAGATGCCGATGGCGGACTGGTCGACGACCACGGCGTCGTGCGCGGCGGTGAACTCGCCGACCAGCGTGCTCTTGCCCGACCCGGCCACCCCGGTCACGGCGGTGAGCACCCCGGCCGGGAACCGCACGGTCACGTTCCGCAGGTTGTGCCGGCCCGCGCCCTTCACCCACAGTTCGCCGGTGGGGCGGCGTACCGCGTCCTTGACCGCCGTACGGCTGCGCAGGCAGCGCCCGGTGAGCGTGCCGGAGGCGGCGAGCCGGTCCGGGGTGCCCTCGAACACCACCGTGCCGCCGTCCGTGCCGGCCCCCGGCCCCATGTCGACCACGTGGTCGGCGAGCGCGATGACGTCCGGGTCGTGCTCCACCACGAGCACGGTGTTGCCCTTGTCGCGCAGGCGCAGCAGCAGTTCGCCCAGCCGCCCGACGTCCCGCGGGTGCAGTCCGACGCTGGGCTCGTCGAAGATGTACGTCATCCCGGTCAGGCTGGAGCCGAGGTGCCGCACCGTCTTCAGCCGCTGCCCCTCCCCGCCGCTGAGCGTCGCCGTCTCCCGGTCCAGGCTGAGGTAGCCGAGGCCGATCGCCTCGATCCGCTCCAGCGCGGCCACGGCCGCCGACGCGATCGGCCGGGCCACCGGGTCGTCGATCTCCTTCAGTACGGTGATCAGGTCCGTGACCTGCATCCGGGCGCAGTCGGCGATGGACCGGCCGCCGACGCGGGTGGCGAGCGCCGCCGCGTTCAGCCGGGCTCCCCGGCACTGCGGGCAGACGCCCTCCACCAGGAACTGCCGGACCAGGTCGCGCGTCTTCTGGCTCATGGCGGACAGGTCCCGCTTCAGGTACAGCCGCTCGAAGCGGTCCGCCAGCCCTTCGTAGTCGGTGGTCCAGGTCCCGCCGCTGCCGCTGACGGTGACCTTGCTGCCGGGCCGCCCCCGCATCAGGAACGCGCGCTCGGCGTCGGTGAAGCGCCCGACCGGCTTGTCCGGGTCGAGGTCGGTGCTGTGGGTGTACGCCTGGCCCTGCCAGGTCCCGGCGGCGAACGGCGGGAAGCGGACCGCCCCGCCGGCCAGGGAGCGGGCGGGGTCCAGGATGCGGTCCCAGTCGGGCCGCACGGTCCGGCCGAGGCCGTCGCACTCGGGGCACATGCCGGACGGGTCGTTGAACGAGTACGCGGTGGCGGGCCCGGCGCTGGGGGTGCCGTGCCGGGAGAACAGCACCCGGATCACCGAGTAGACGTCCGTCATGGTGCCGACCGTCGACCGCGAGTGGCCACCCACGGGCCGCTGGTCGACGACGATCGCGGGGGTGAGGTCCGCCAGTTCGTCCGCGTGCGGCCGTTCGAACTTCGGCAGCCGGTTGCGGACGAACCACGGGTAGGTCTCGTTGAGCTGACGCTGCGACTCCACCGCGATCGTGTCGAAGACCAGGGACGACTTCCCCGATCCCGAAACGCCGGTGAACACGGTCAGCCGGCCTTTCGGGATGCGGAGGGTGACGTCCTTGAGGTTGTTCTCCCGGGCTGCGGTGAGGGTGATGACATCGGGCATGCCGCCGACGCTAGGCGGTATACCCGACAGCTTCTGGCGTGATTTCGCGCAGTTCTCCCTCCTCCATCATCAGCCAGCGCGTGATCCCGACGGACTCGAGGAACGGCAGGTCGTGACTGGCCACGAGCAGCGCCCCCTCGTACGACTCCAGGGCCGAGGTCAGCTGCCGCACGCTCGCCATGTCGAGGTTGTTGGTCGGCTCGTCCAGCATGAGCAGCTGAGGGGCCGGCTCCGCCAGCATCAGCGCGGCCAGGGCCGCCCGGAAGCGTTCCCCGCCGGACAGCGTCGCCGCCTTCTGGTCGGCCCGGGCGCCGCGGAACAGGAAGCGGGCCAGTCGGGCCCGCACCCGGTTGTTCGTGGCGTCCGGTGCGAATCGGGCCACGTTCTCGGCGACCGTCAGCTCCCCGTCCAGGACGTCGAGCCGCTGCGGCAGGAACCGCAGCGGGACGTGCGCCGCGACCTCGCCCGCCTCCGGGGCGAGCTCCCCGCCGATGGTGCGCAGCAAAGTCGTCTTTCCCGCGCCGTTGCGCCCGACCAGCGCGACCCGCTCCGGACCGCGCAGGTCGAGTCCCTTGACCCGGGCGCCGTGGCGCAGCCGCAGATCCCGCAGGGTGAGGACCGTGCGCCCCGGCGGGACGGCCGTGTACGGCAGTTCGACGCGGATCTCGTCGTCGTCCCGTACGGCCTCCACGGCCTCGTCGAGCCGGTCCCTGGCCTCGGCGAGCTTCTCCTCGTGCATGATCCGGTGCTTGCCCGCGGACTCCTGCGCCGCGCGCTTGCGCGCTCCCATGATGATCTTCGGCTCGCGCTTGTTGTCCCACATCTTCTGCCCGTACCGCTTGCGGCGGGCCAGTTTGACCTGGGCGTCGGCCAGTTCGCGCTTCTGCTTGCGCAGATCGGCCTCGGCGGCGCGCACCATGCGCTCGGCCGCCTCCTGTTCGACCTCCAGTGCCGCCTCGTAGTCGGAGTAGGTGCCGCCGTACCAGGTGATCTCACCCGAGCGCAGATCGGCGATCTGGTCGACGAGATCGAGCAGTTCACGGTCGTGGCTGACCACGATCAGGACGCCCGGCCAGGCCCGGACGGCCGCGTACAGCCGTCGGCGCGCGTACAGGTCGAGGTTGTTCGTCGGTTCGTCCAGCAGCAGGACGTCGGGCCGGCGCAGCAGCAGCGCGGCCAGCCGCAGCAGCACCGACTCGCCGCCGGACACCTCGCCGACGGTGCGGTCGAGCCCGACGTCGCCGAGGCCGAGTTCGCCGAGTGCGGCGAGGGCGCGCTCCTCGACGTCCCAGTCGTCGCCGACCGCCTCGAAGTGCTCCGCCGACACGTCACCGGCCTCGATGGCGTGCAGCGCGGCACGCCGGCCGGCGATGCCGAGCACCTCGTCGACCCGCAGGCCGGTGTCGAGCGTGACGTGCTGCGGGAGGTGGCCGACCTCCCCGGCGACCCGGACGGTGCCGTCGGCCGGCGGGAGGTCGCCGGCGATCAGTTTCAGCAGGGTCGACTTCCCCGAGCCGTTGACGCCGACCAGACCGGTGCGGCCGGGGCCGAAAGCGGCGTCCAGGCCCTCGAAGACGGGGGTGCCGTCGGGCCAGGCGAAGGACAGGGACGTGACGGTGACGGATGAAGACATGGCGGCCTCACTCGCGGTTGCTCGAAGCAGACAGGGGCAAACGCGTGTCGAGACACCTGCGACCCGGAAGGGGGCTCCACGGGCATGGGAAAAGCCCTGTACCGGAGGACGGCTCGGACGCCGAGGTCGCACGCGGCGCACACCCCGAGGGGGTGACGCGGTGTCTCAGGACCTCAGACGAGCAACGTCCTTCTCCAATCGACGGCAACAGGACCGCTTCAACCGTAGGAGTGGCCGCGGGGGCTGTCAACGCATTATCGGACCGCCCCCGTGCCGCGCCGAGTGACCGCTGCCCGACCCTCAGGAGGCACCGTGCCCGCGTCCGACGGCCCGCTCCCGCTGCCGGCCCGGCTCTGCCTGCTGGGCTGGGACACCGCACGGCCGCCGTCCGGGGCCACGGTCCGGCTGCCCGGGCTGGTGCGGGCCGGCGCGCTGGTCGAGCTGGCCCGGCACGGCCTGCTCCGGGACGAGGACGGCATCGCCGTGCCGGCCGACCCGGACGCGGCCGCGGGCGACGCGGTCCTCGACGGGCTGCTCGAACTCGTCCACGAGTCGCGCCCGCACCCCTGGCGGACCTGGGTGACGCTGCGGTCCCGGGTGACCCTGGACGCCGTACGGGAGCAGCTGGTGGCCGGGGGGTACCTGCGGGCGGAGAAGAAGCGGATCCTCGGCGTGTTCCCGTCGGTGGAGTACGCCCTGGGCCGCCCCGCGGCCGTGGAGGCGCTGCGCGAGGAGGTCCGCCAGGTGCTGCGCGGGCCGCTGCCGGTCGCCGCGCTCTCCGAGCGGGACGCCGCCGTGGCCGCCCTGGCCGCCGCCGCGGGCCTGTTCGGGGAGGAGGGGGCCGCGGCGGGGCGGCGGGTCGAGGAGCTGACCGGACGGGCCGGTGAGGCCGCACCCGGGCTCCACCGGATCGTGCGCGCGGTGCGCGCGGCGGTGGCCGAGGCGGTCAGGGCACCGGCGTCGCTCTGACGCGCGGCGGTGGACGCCGACGCGGGGAGCCGGAATCACCGTCACCACCTGGCCGATTCCCGCCGGCCACCCCGCTCACCCGGTGGGTCGGGAGGCCGGCCCTGCGCGTCCCGCACGTCGCCGTCGACGGCACGGATCGACCCGTGGGAGGAGATCCCACGAGGGAGCGGGCCGCCGTCTTCCGTGCCGCCAAGGCGCGACCGGTGCGGACGGTCCGCTGTACGTCGCAGCCGGTGCGGACGGTCCGCTGTACGTCGCGGCCGGCCCGGGCACACTGCCGGGGGCCGCTCTCCGCCACTTGCCGCCGCTCACGGCCGCTCATGGCCGCTCACGGCCGGGCTCGGCCTCGCCGGGGCCGACGGCCCGCCGGAGCCGGGGTGGCGGCGCTCAGCAGGCGTCCCGCATCAGCTCGGCCAGGCCGTGGTCGAGGTCGAGGTCGAGGTGCTCCAGGCCGGCCGGCACCAGCTCGCTCGTCGCCTCCAGGAACCGGCGGATCTCGCTGGAGCGGACGTGCACCACGGCGGTGCCCTCGGGCGCGTGGAACTCCAGGACGGTGCGGTCGTACCCGTAGGGACGCACCCGCACGTCACCGTGGCCCTCGCAGTCGTGCAGGCCCGCGGCGAGCAGTTCACGGGAGAAGGTCCAGCAGACGTCGACGCCCTCCAGCGTGGCCGGGGCCGGGAAGGTCATGCGGACGGCGAACGGGTCGCGCCGGTCGTAGTGCAGCGTCGCGGGGATGCTCGGCATACGCGGCGCGGCGGCGACGAGGCGGGCCTCCACGGGCTGCTCGATGACGATGGACAACGCCTTGCTCCCTCTGGACGGCTGGACGGACTTCCGGGCGTATGAGGCCGGGCACTGGAAGAGACGTGGGAATGAGCCAATCCGTGCACCCGGGATGTGAGTGACCTCCGTCACCGCGTTCCTGCACGCGCCGACGTGGCTCTCCTCGTGTGCCCCGCAGGGCACTTGTTGCACCCGCGCGGCCGGGGGAACGAGTGCGCGAGGCCGTCTGGACGGCGTCCGGGCGGTGGGCTAGCTTCGCCCGCCATGAGGCGCATGGGGAACACGCGACACACGTCACGCAGGGGACCGGCACGGCGCACGGCCGCCGCGATCGCGGCCTGCGCGGCGGCACTGGCCGTGCTGACCGCCGCACCGGCGCAGGCGCACCCGGCGGGGCGCGGGACACCGCACTGGGAACTGAAGGACACCGGCAGCCCCGACGTGCGGTTCCGGGGCCTGGCCGTGGCCGGCCGGAACACCGCCTGGGTCGCCGGGACCGCCGGGACCGTCCTGCGCACCACCGACGGCGGGAAGAGCTGGCGGGACGTGTCGCCGCCCGGGGCGGGGGAGTTGCAGTTCCGGGACGTGGAGGCGTTCGACGCGCGCCGCGCGGTCGTCCTGGCCATCGGGGAGGGCGAGGCGTCCCGCGTCTACCGCACCGACGACGGCGGAACGACCTGGACGGAGTCCTTCCGCAACACCGACCCGAGGGCCTTCTACGACTGCCTGGCCTTCTTCGACCACCGGCACGGCCTCGCCATGAGCGACCCGGTGGACGGCAGGTTCCGCATCCTGTCGACCGGCGACGGCGGCCGGACCTGGCAGGTGCTGCCGGACCGGGG
Source organism: Streptomyces sp. NPDC026246 (assembly GCF_055567995.1). NCBI lineage: Bacteria > Bacillati > Actinomycetota > Actinomycetes > Kitasatosporales > Streptomycetaceae > Streptomyces > Streptomyces sp. NPDC026246. The sequence goes on from NZ_JBVHPJ010000001.1 coordinate 549,397, forward strand.
CATGCCGGCCGCGCAGGAGGGCGAGGCCGGGTTCGCCGCGAGCGGCCAGTGCCTGGTGACGTCCGGGCCGCGGGACGTGTGGCTCGCCACCGGCGGGGCCGCGCACGCGCGCGTGCTGCACTCCGCCGACCGGGGCCGCACCTGGACGGCCACCACCTCGCCCGTCCCGGCGGGTGATCCCGCGCGCGGCGTCTTCGCCCTCGCGTTCCGCGACCGGACCCACGGTCTCGCCGTCGGCGGCGACTACCGCCCCGACCAGCCCTCGCCGCGATCCGCCGCGCGCACGGCGGACGGCGGCCGCACCTGGCGGGCCGCCGGCGCACCGCCCGCCGCCTACCGTTCCGGCGTCGCGTGGCTCCCGCACAGCCGGACCACCGCCCTGGCCGTCGGCCCCACCGGCACCGACGTCACCACCGACGCGGGCCGCACCTGGCGGACCGTCGGCACCGGCTCCTTCGACACCGTCGACTGCGCACCCGGCGCGGGGTGCTGGGCGGCGGGCGAGAAGGGGCGCGTTGCCCGCCTGGAGCACTGAGCGAGCGGGGTGCGCTGAACCTTGGCAGTGTGGGTACCCGTTCACTGATCGAGGAAGGAAGTGAGCGGGCATGCCACGCGGTTCGAGCCCCAAGAGGGAACGCCAGTACGAGCACATCAAGGAGAGCGCGAAGGACCGGGGCGAGAGCACCGGCCGCGCCGAGGAGATCGCCGCGCGGACGGTCAACAAGGAGCGCGCCCGGTCCGGCGAGTCGAAGACGGCCAGCCGCACCTCGACCAAGGACATGTCCTCCGGCAAGCGCGGCGGCCAGCGTTCGGGGCAGGGCTCCCAGGGCCCCACCTATGACCAGCTCTACCAGGAGGCCAAGCGCAAGGGCGTGGAAGGCCGTTCCAGTATGAACAAGAGCCAGTTGCAGCGCGCCCTCGGCAAGTGACGCCCGCCCCTCGTGAGGCCGGCAGGACTCCCGCGTCCTGCCGGCCTTCGCGCGGCCCGTAGGCTTCCCCTCACCATGACGACCGTACGCATCCCCGAGGACTGGCCCGCCACCGAGGAGCAGGCCCGCGCCGTGCAGGACGAACTGCGCGGGCGGGTGATCCTCGACGAGGCGGGACCACCCCCCGGGACCGGTCATGTGACGGGCGTCGACGTCGCCTACGACGACGAGCGGGACGTGGTCGTGGCGGCGGCGGTCGTCCTGGACGCGTCCGGGCTCGACGTCGTCGCCGAGGCCACGGCGGTGGGCCGGGTCTCCTTCCCCTACGTGCCCGGGCTGCTCGCCTTCCGGGAGATCCCCGCGGTCCTCGCCGCCCTCGACGCCCTGCCGTGCCCGCCCGGATTGGTCGTCTGCGACGGGTACGGCCTCGCGCACCCGCGCCGCTTCGGTCTGGCCGGCCACCTCGGCGTCCTCACCGGCCTGCCCACGATCGGCGTGGCCAAGAATCCCTTCGTCTTCACCTACGACGAGCCGGGCGCCGCGCGCGGCAGTTCCTCGGCGCTGCTCGACGGTGCCGAGGAGGTCGGCCGCGCCCTGCGCACCCGGGACGGCGTGAAGCCGGTCTTCGTCTCGGTGGGCCACCGGGTCTCGCCGGAGAACGCCTGCGCCCACACCCTCGCGCTGACCCCGCGCTACCGGCTCCCGGAGACCACGCGCCGGGCGGACGCCCTGTGCCGCAAGGTGCTGAAGGAGACCTACTCCGCCTGACCGGTCACCCGCCAGTGACCGACCTCGCGGTACTCCGAGTCGTACACGGCCGCCCCGTCCCCGGGTGCGAGGGCGTAGTGGCGCAGATTGCCGCCCCAGTACCTCAGGATCCGGCCGAGCTCGCCCGCCGGGTCCTTCGCCAACGCCGCGTCGTCCATGGTGACTTCCAGAAGGAATCTCATGCCTTCCATCGTTCCATTGAAGCCGCGTGGGGACTTCTGTGTGCCGTGCCGGGCTCGGGGCGCCGGAAGTCTCAAACCGTGGTGGAGGATCCGGGCCGGCGGCGGGCGGGCTGAGTACGGGCGCTGAGTACCCGTACGGATGTGCGCCCCGCCCGTCGCCGGGAGGCTGGACGCATGCCGACACATCGTGCACCCGACCCCGTCGCCGCCCCGGCCCAGCCCGTCGAGCGGGCCGTCGTCGCCGGACTCGTCCTCGCCGTGGTGGCGGGGCTCGCCTGGATCGGCGGGATGATCTACACCCTCGCCGCGTGGCCGCTGTGAGCCGCGCGTCCCGTCACCGGGTCGCCGCCACGCGGAAGCGGATGCCCGCCGCGCGCAACCGGCCGATGAGGGCGTCGCCCATCGCCACCGCCGTGGTGACCTGGCCCGCCGTCTCCGGGAGGTCGTCGAAGGCCAGGCACAGCGCCGACTCGGCGAGCATCTTCGCCGTCTCGTCGTAGCCGGGGTCGCCGCCCGAGACCTCCGTGTAGACGCGCCGGCCGCCGCCCTCGCCCACGAACCGGACCGAGAACCAGCTCCTGGCCCGCTTCTGCGCGTCGGGCCCGTCGCCGGGCTTGAGCCGGTCCGACAACCAGCGCCGCGCGGGCGGCACCTGGGCCGCCGCGACGAGCGCGCCCAGCGCCGCCACCCCGCCCACCGCCACGGGCAGGTGCCGGACGGCGGCGTACTGGCGGTAGCGGAAGTCCGGCCCGTAGCGGTCGAGGACCGCCGCCGAGCGCCGCACGATCTGCGGGTCGATGGTCGGCATCGGCAGCGCCCAGGCGCCGACCTCCCCGGCGAAGCGCGGCGCGCCGAGCGGCGCCGACGCCCGCCGTCCCACCAGCCGCGGCTCGTGCCGCCGCCGGTCCCGCACGGCCGCCGCCATCTGCCGCTGCCGTGCGATCTGGTTGAGGGCCGAGGCGAAGGTCCCGCCCGAGAACGCCGCGTCCGCCGTCACGAACCCCTCGACGCTCAGGGGCACGTCCTCGGGGAGCTGCTGCACGGTGAAGTACACGCCGAGGTCGTGCGGGACCGAGTCGAACCCGGCGGCGTGCACCAGCCGGGCCCCGGTCTCCCGCGCGCGTGCGTCGTGCCGGACGTACATCAGGTCCACGAACTCCGGCTCGCCGCACAGGTCCAGATAGTCCGTCCCCGCGTCCGCGCAGGCGGCCACGAGCTCCTCCCCATAGGCGATGTACGGGCCGACCGTCGTGGCCACCACGCGCGCGTCGCGGGCCAGTGCGCGCAGCGAGGCCGGGTCGGAGGCGTCCGCCCGAACCACACCTACCCCGGCGGGCAGCCGCTCGCCCAGCCGCTCCAGCTTCTCGGCGCTGCGGCCCGCGATCGCCCAGCGCAGGCCCTCGGGCGCGTGCGCGGCGAGGTGTTCGGCGGTGAGCGCGCCGGCGAAACTCGTCGCTCCGAAGAGCACGATGTCGTACGGACGGTCCGTCCTGCTTTGCCTGCTCATGACACCCCTCGGTCGTGCAGCCCGTGCCGCTGTCGGTGGCCGAGGCTAGCGTGAGGGGTGCGGAGCCCGACGACGAGCCCGGAGGAACGCGATGGCCGTGCCCAGAAATGCCCTGAAGAAGCGGGAGAAGGTGCGCGCGTTCGCGCTGGGGCTGCCGGGCGCCGTCGAGGAGTTCCCGTGGGGCGAGTCCGTCGCCAAGGTCGGCGGGAAGGTGTTCGTCTTCCTCGGCGTCGGCGACGGCAGTCACCCCCTGGGAGTGACGCTGAAGCTCACCGACGACACGGCCCACGCCCACGCCCTGGCCTGTCCGGGCGCCGAACCCGCCGGGTACGGACTGGGCAGGGCGGGCTGGGTGAGCGTCCCCCTGGAGGAGCAGGGCGCCCCGGCGGCGGAGCTGCTGTGCGACTGGGTCGAGGAGAGCTACCGGGTGATCGCGCCCAAGCGGCTCACCGCGGAACTGGACGCCGGCTGACGCGTACGGCAGATTGCCAAGCGCTTGCTCGCTCAGGCTTGTGCCGAGTGGAACACGTTCTTAGCATCACTGGTGTTACATCGGTTGTGTCACAGCACTGGGGGCTGGATGACCACGGCAGAAACGCCCGGGCACGGTCCGCTCACCGGTGTGCGGGTCGTCGAGCTGGCCGGCATCGGGCCCGGCCCGTTCGCCGCCATGCTCCTGGCCGACCTCGGCGCCGACGTGGTGCGCGTGGACCGGCCCGGCGGCCCGGGCCTCGGCATCGACCCGGCGTACGACGTCACCAACCGCAACAAGCGCTCGGTGGTCGTCGACCTGAAGTCACCGGAGGGCGCCGGACGGGTGCTCGACCTCGCCGCCCGCGCCGACGTCCTGATCGAGGGCTACCGCCCCGGCGTCGCCGAGCGCCTGGGGGTCGGCCCCGAACCCTGCCACGCCCGCAACCCTCGCCTCGTCTACGGGCGGATGACCGGCTGGGGTCAGGACGGACCGCTCGCGCGGCGGGCCGGGCACGACATCGCCTACCTCGCCCCCACCGGCGCCCTCGGCATGATCGGTGACCCCGGCGCGCCGCCTCCGGCCCCCGCCAACCTGCTCGGCGACTACGCGGGCGGTTCCCTCTACCTCGTCGTCGGCGTCCTCGCCGCCCTCCACCACGCGCGGGCGACCGGGACCGGGCAGGTCGTCGACGCGGCCGTCGTCGACGGCGCCGCCCACCTCGCCACGATGATCCACGGCATGCTCGCCGCCGGGGCCTGGCAGGACCGCCGCGGCGCCAACCTCCTGGACGGCGGCTGCCCCTACTACGGCACCTACGAGACGGCCGACGGCCGGTACATGGCCGTCGGTGCCCTGGAGCCGCAGTTCTACACGGAGTTCCTGGCCCTGCTCGGCATCGGGGACCAGGACGGCGCCCACGCGGACGTCACCCGCTGGGACGCACTGCGCGAGGAGGTCGCCGCCCGCTTCAAGGCCCGCACCCGGGACGAGTGGACGGCCCTCTTCGACGGCACCGACGCGTGCGTGGCGCCCGTGCTGTCGCTGCGCGAGGCACCCCTCCACCCGCACCTGGCCGCCCGCGGCACCTTCACCGACCACGGCGGAATCACCCAGCCCGCCCCGGCCCCCCGCTTCTCCGCGACCCCGACCACCGTCCGCAGCGCCCCGGCCCGCCCGGGCGCCGACACCGCGGACGTCGCCCGGGAGTGGGACGTGCCCGGGCTGCTCCCAGCGTCCCGAAACCCTCAGTGAAAGGCCTCCTCGTGAGCACCGAAGCGTACGTCTACGACGCGATCCGCACCCCGCGCGGGCGCGGCAAGGCCAGCGGCGCCCTGCACGGCACCAAGCCCATCGACCTGGTCGTCGGGCTCATCCACGAGATCCTCGCCCGCTTCCCGGACCTCGACCCGGCCGCCGTGGACGACGTCGTCCTCGGCGTCGTCGGCCCGGTCGGCGACCAGGGCTCCGACATCGCGCGCATCGCCGCCATCGCCGCCGGGCTGCCCGACACCGTCGCGGGCGTCCAGGAGAACCGCTTCTGTGCCTCGGGCCTGGAAGCCGTCAACCTGGCCGCCGCGAAGGTCCGTTCCGGCTGGGAGGACCTCGTCCTCGCCGGCGGCGTCGAGTCGATGTCCCGCGTGCCGATGGCCTCCGACGGCGGCGCCTGGTTCAACGACCCGATGACCAACCTGCAGGTCAACTTCGTGCCGCAGGGCATCGGCGCCGACCTCATCGCCACCATCGAGGGCTTCTCCCGCCGGGACGTCGACGAGTACGCGGCGCTGTCCCAGGAGCGGGCCGCCACCGCCATGAAGGACGGCCGTTTCGACAGGTCCGTCGTCCCGGTGAAGGACCGCAACGGGCTCGTCGTCCTCGACCACGACGAGTTCCCGCGCCCCGGCACCACCGCCGACTCCCTCGCCAAGCTGAAGCCGTCCTTCGCGGACATCGGCGAGCTCGGCGGCTTCGACGCCGTGGCCCTCCAGCAGTACCACTGGGTGGAGAAGATCGACCACGTCCACCACGCGGGCAACTCCTCGGGCATCGTGGACGGCGCCTCGCTCGTCGCGATCGGCTCCAGGGAGGTCGGCGAGCGCTACGGCCTCACGCCCCGCGCCCGGATCATCTCCGCCGCCGTCTCCGGCTCCGAGCCCACCATCATGCTCACCGGTCCCGCCCCCGCCACCCGCAAGGCCCTCGCCAAGGCCGGGCTGACCATCGACGACATCGACCTCGTCGAGATCAACGAGGCGTTCGCGGCGGTCGTGCTGCGCTTCGTCAAGGACATGGGCCTGTCCCTGGACAAGGTCAACGTGAACGGCGGCGCGATCGCCCTGGGCCACCCGCTCGGCGCCACCGGAGCCATGATCCTCGGCACCCTCGTCGACGAACTCGAGCGCCAGGACAAGCGCTACGGCCTCGCCACGCTGTGCGTCGGCGGCGGCATGGGCGTCGCCACCATCGTCGAGCGCATCTGACCCCCTCCCGACGGATCACACGGAGCACCTCCACATGAGCACTGAGCCCACCACCATCCGCTGGGAACAGGACCGCACCGGCCTCGTCACCCTGGTCCTCGACGACCCGAACCAGTCCGCGAACACCATGAACCAGGCGTTCCGCGACTCCCTCGCCGCCGTCACCGACCGCCTGGAGGCCGAGAAGGACTCCATCCGGGGCGTCATCATCACCTCCGCCAAGAAGACCTTCTTCGCCGGCGGCGACCTGCGCGACCTCATCCGCGTCACGCCGGAGACCGCGCAGCAGCTCTTCGACGGCGGCATGGCCATCAAGCGCAACCTGCGCCGCATCGAGACCCTCGGCAAGCCCGTCGTCGCCGCCCTCAACGGCGCGGCCCTCGGCGGCGGTTACGAGATCGCCCTCGCCTGCCACCACCGCGTCGCCCTGGACGCGCCCGGCTCGAAGATCGGCTGCCCCGAGGTCACCCTCGGCCTGCTGCCCGGGGGCGGCGGCGTCGTCCGCACCGTCCGCCTGCTCGGCATCGCCGACGCCCTGCTGAAGGTCCTCCTCCAGGGCCAGCAGTACACCCCGCGTCGCGCCCGGGAGAACGGCCTCGTCGACGAGGTGGCCGACAGCCACGAGGACCTGCTCGCCAAGGCCCGCGCCTTCATCGACGCCCACCCCGAGTCCCAGCAGCCCTGGGACAAGCCGGGCTACCGCATCCCGGGCGGCACCCCGGCCCACCCCAAGTTCGCCGCGAACCTGCCCGCCTTCCCGGCCACCCTGCGCAAGCAGACGGGCGGCGCCCCCTACCCGGCCCCGCGCAACATCCTCGCCGCGGCCGTCGAAGGCGCCCAGGTCGACTTCGAGACCGCGCAGGTCATCGAGGCCCGCTACTTCGTCGAACTGGCCGCCGGCCAGACCTCGAAGAACATGATCCAGGCGTTCTTCTTCGACCTCCAGGCCGTCAACTCCGGCGCCAACCGCCCCCAGGGCGTCGAACCCCGCACGGTCCGCAAGGTCGCCGTCCTCGGCGCCGGGATGATGGGCGCCGGCATCGCCTACTCCTGCGCCCGCGCCGGCATCGAGGTCGTCCTCAAGGACGTGTCCCTGGAGTCGGCTCTCAAGGGCAAGGGCTACTCCGAGAAGCTGTGCGCCAAGGCCGTCGCCAAGGGCCGCACGACCCGGGAGAAGGCCGACGCGCTGCTGGCCCGCATCACGCCCACCGCCGAAGTGCAGGACCTGGCCGGCTGCGACGCCGTGATCGAGGCCGTCTTCGAGGACACCTCCCTCAAGCACAAGGTCTTCCAGGAGGTACAGAACGTCGTCGCCCCCGACGCGCTGCTGTGCTCCAACACCTCCACCCTGCCCATCACCGCGCTGGCGGAGGGCGTCGAGCGCCAGGCCGACTTCATCGGACTGCACTTCTTCTCGCCGGTCGACAAGATGCCGCTCGTCGAGATCATCAAGGGCGAGCGCACGGGTGAGGAGGCGCTGGCCCGCGCCTTCGACCTGGTCCGGCAGATCAACAAGACGCCGATCGTGGTCAACGACTCGCGCGGCTTCTTCACCTCCCGCGTCATCGGCCACTTCATCAACGAGGGCGTCGCCATGGTCGGCGAGGGCGTCGAGCCGGCCTCGGTCGAGCAGGCCGCGGCCCAGGCCGGCTACCCGGCCAAGGTGCTGTCGCTGATGGACGAGCTGACACTGACCCTGCCGCGCAAGATCCGCGCCGAGTCCCGCCGCGCGGTCGAGGAGGCGGGCGGCACCTGGACGCCCCACCCCGCCGAGACCGTCATCGACCGCATGGTCGACGAGTTCGGCCGCACGGGCCGCAGCGGCGGCGCCGGCTTCTACGACTACGACGAGGACGGCAGGCGGGCCGGGCTCTGGCCGGGGCTGCGCGAGCACTTCACCCGGCCCGGGCACACCGTCCCGTTCGAGGACATGCAGGAGCGGATGCTGTTCTCCGAGGCGCTGGACACCGTCCGGCTGCTGGAGGAGGGCGTGCTGACCTCCGTCGCCGACGCCAACATCGGCTCGATCCTCGGCATCGGCTTCCCGGGCTGGACCGGCGGCGTGCTGCAGTACATCAACGGCTACCAGGGGGGCCTGCCCGGCTTCGTGGCCCGCGCGCGGGAACTCGCCGAGCGCTACGGCGACCGGTTCACGCCGCCCGCGCTGCTGGTGGAGAAGGCCGAGAAGGGGGAGCGGTTCGGCGACTCAGCCCGCGGCTGACCCGTCGGACGCGCCGGTCAGCCACTCGCCCAGCTCTTCCTTCAGCGACCGCTGGAACGCGGTGAGCAGCGCCTGCACCACCAGGGGGTGCATGTGCGCGGACAGGGACCGCACGTCCTGTGCGTCCCGCTCCGCCACCTCACCGCGGAAGAGCCCGGACAGCTCCCGGGCCGCGGCGCGCGCGTGCTCCAGCAGCACCGTGCGCGCCGCGGAGATGGCCTGCTGCGACAGGGGCACGTCCAGCAGGCCCACGCCCAGCCGCAGCAGCCCCAGATCGGCCTCGTAGCCGCCGTCCGCCGGCCGGATCACGCCCATGGCGACGAGCCGCTCGACGTCCTCGTCGTCCAGCGGCCGCCCCGCCCGCCGCGCCAGCTCCTCCCGGGTGACCGTCTCGACGGTCTCCGGTGACCAGGAGGCCACCACCGCCCGGTGGACGGCGAGGTCGTGCGCGCTCAGGCCTGGCGGCAGCCGGTGCAGATACCGTTCGATGCCGGACAGGGTCATGCCCTGGTGCTGCAGCTCCTCGATCAGCGCCAGCCGGGCCAGGTGCTCCCGCCCGTAGTGCCCGACGCGCCGGGGGCCGAGCACCGGCGGCGGCAGCAGGCCCTTCGTCCCGTAGAAGCGGACCGTGCGCACGGTGACACCGGCCCGGGCGGCCAGCTCGTCGATCGTGAGGGTCGGCTCCTCGGTGTCGGTCGTCATGTGCAGCAGTATCGCTGTCTCACCAATGCTGTGAAACCTCACCGGCACCGTGTGCGGACCTTGTGAGAAGTCACGCTTGGTGACCCCGGTCACCGTGTGCGAGCCGGGGCGTGTGGGAAGGTGCTGCCTTGGTCTGTGCCGCGTCACAAGGGTGGTGCGGGCCAACGCACTGTACGGACCCCGGGCCCACGACGTCCGGGGCGATCCAGAGAGTGGAACCACCCGTGAGCAAGGACGCCGTGAACACGGCTGCGGCCACGCCGCGTACCGATGCGGCCCAGGTGCCCGCGGACGCGGGCGACGCCGGCTACAGCAAGGACCTCAAGGCCCGCCACGTCAACATGATCGCCATCGGCGGCGCCATCGGCACCGGCCTCTTCCTCGGCGCCGGCGGCCGTCTGCACAACGCCGGCCCCGCGCTGGCGATCGCCTACCTGGTCTGCGGCGTCTTCGCCTTCTTCGTGGTCCGGGCGCTCGGCGAGCTCGTCCTGTACCGCCCCTCCTCGGGCTCCTTCGTGTCGTACGCGCGCGAGTTCCTCGGTGAGAAGGGCGCGTACGTCGCCGGCTGGATGTACTTCCTCAACTGGTCGACCACCGGCATCGCCGACATCACCGCCATCGCGCTGTACACGCACTACTGGAGCCTGTTCACCGACATCCCGCAGTGGGTGCTCGCGCTGATCGCCCTCGCCGTCGTACTGGCCGTGAACCTGATCTCGGTGAAGATCTTCGGTGAGATGGAGTTCTGGTTCGCGATCATCAAGGTCGCGACGCTCGTCGGCTTCATGCTCATCGGCATCTTCCTGCTCGCCACCCAGCGGGAGGTCGGCGGCCAGACCCCGGGCCTGAGCGTGATCACCGACAACGGCGGCGTGTTCCCGCACGGCATGATGCCCGTCGTCCTCGTGATGCAGGGCGTGATCTTCGCGTACGCCGCGCTGGAGCTGGTCGGCGTCGCGGCGGGCGAGACCGCGGAGCCGGAGAAGGTCGTCCCGCGCGCGGTGAACTCGATCATGTGGCGGGTCGGTCTCTTCTACGTCGGCTCGGTCGTCCTGCTGGCCCTGCTGCTGCCCGGCTCGGTCTACTCGGCCGACCAGAGCCCCTTCGTCACGGTGCTGTCGAAGATCGGCGTCCCTGCCGCGGGTGACGTGATGAACCTGGTGGTCCTGACGGCCGCCATGTCCTCCCTGAACTCGGGCCTGTACTCCACGGGCCGCATCCTGCGCTCCATGGCGATGGCGGGCTCCGCCCCGAAGTTCACCGCCCGCATGAACCGCAGCCAGGTCCCCTACGGCGGCATCCTGCTCACCTGCGGGGTGTGCGTGCTGGGCGTCGGCCTGAACTTCCTCGTCCCGGCCCAGGCCTTCGAGATCGTGCTGAACGTCGCCTCCCTCGGCATCATCAGCACCTGGGTGATCATCATGGTCTGTCACCTGGTCTTCGTCCGCCGTGCCAAGGCGGGCCTGATCAGCCGCCCCACCTTCCGCCTGTTCGGCAGCCCCGTCACGGAGATCGCCACGATCGCCTTCCTGCTGGCCTGCCTCGGCATGATGGGGAACGACCCGGAGGTCGGCCGCAAGACCCTCCTGCTCGTCCCGGTCATCGCGATCATGCTGGTCGCGGGCTGGTTCGGCATCCGCCGCCGCGTGTCCCGGACGACGGACCAGGAACTGTCGCGGCTGACGAAGTAGCCGGGACCGAGGCCGTTCGACCTCTCGCCTGGGCGCCGCCCTGCCCGAGTCGCCGTGCGACCCCCCGCCGTCAGCCCTGCGCGTCGAAGGACCGCAGCAGGCAGGCGGTCAGGTCGCGGGTGATCGTGCCGGTGGGGTCCAGGCGGGGGTTGAGGATGGTGACGGTCAGGCCCGCCGCGCCGCCGCCCGAGAACGCCGTGCGGAGCACGGTCTCCAGGTCCTGCCAGGACAGGCCGTCCGGCTGCCGGTAGTCGACGGCGGGCATCACCGCGTCGTCCAGGACGTCGACGTCGAGGTGGACCCAGTACCCCGCGTCCGCGCCGCCGCCGGTCAGCAGCCCCACCGCGCGCCGGGCCGCCTCACCCGCGCCCAGGGCGCGCACGGTGTCCAGGTCCATCGCGTGCAGCGCGTCCGGCAGCGGCTGCATCCCGTACGCCGCGGACTCCTCCGCGTCCCGGAACCCCAGGGCGACCACGTCCTCGTCCCGGACCAGTGGCCCCCTGCCCTCCAGGTCGGCCAGGACGCGCGGTCCCCGGCCGGTGGCGAGGGCGAGTTCCATGGACGCCACCTCGCCGGCCGGCTCCGCCGCGGGCTGGTAGAAGTCGCTGTGCCCGTCCAGGAAGAGCAGGCCGTGCCGGTCCCGGCGGCGCAGCGCCAGCAGGGCGCCCAGCAGCACGCTGCAGTCGCCGCCGAGCACCACGGGGAACCGGCCCGCGTCCAGGAGGGCCCCCACGGCGTCGGCCAGCGCACCGGAGTAGGCGGCGACACCGTCCCCGTTCAGCAGACCGGTCGCCGCATCCCGCTCCGGGTCGTACGGCGGCGGCTCCACCCGCCCCGCCCGCAGCGCGCCCAGCCCCTCGGCCAGCCCCGCTTCGAGCAGCGCCCCGGGCAGCTCCTCCACGCCGGTCGGCCGCAGCCCGAGCACGGACGGCGCCTCGATGATCGCCACGTCCCGCACGGCGCCTCCTCCACCGGCCGGCCCCTGCCCGGCCGGTCCCACTCACCGCCCGGCCACCACGTCACCGGCGGGCCCACGCGCCGCCGGGCCGGTGACGCCGGGTGCGTCCACCCGCCCCGGCCACCCGCACCGGGTGCGCATGGCCCCACCGTAGACCGGGACGCCCGGCGGGGCGCGTCAGTGCCGGTGCTCCGACCGCCCGTGGACGCCGTTCGTCGCGGCGATCTTCTTCCAGGACCTCGGCTGCTTCACGGCCGCCTGCCCCTTCGCCACCGCCGCGGCCCGGGCCGCGGGCGCCCCCGGCTTTGACGGCTGGAACAGCCACGTGTCGAACAGCGCGGCCAGCGGCTTGCCGGAGACCTCCTCGGCGTAGCGCCGGAAGTCGGCCACTGACGCGTTGCCGTGGGCGTGCGTGAGCGGCCAGCCCTTGAGGATCGCGAAGAAGGCCTCGTCGCCGACCTCGTTGCGCAGGGCCTGGACGGCCAGTGCCCCCCGGTCGTAGACCGCGATGTCGAACTGGTGGTCCGGGCCCGGGTCGCCGGGCCGGACCGTCCAGAACGGGTCGTCGGCGGGGTGCGAGGCGTAGACGTGGTCGGCGAGTTCCTGTGCCGTGCCCTCACCCTCGTGCTCCGACCACAGCCACTGCGCGTACCGCGCGAAGCCCTCGTTGATCCAGATGTCCTTCCAGCCCTTGAGCGACACGGAGTCGCCGTACCACTGGTGAGCCAGCTCGTGCACCACGACGGACACGTTCGACCCGCCGGCGAACTGCCGCGGGCTGTAGAACGGCCGCGTCTGCGTCTCCAGCGCGTACCCGGTGTTCGTGTTCGGCACGTACCCGCCGAGCGCGTCGTAGGGGTACGGCCCGAAGTACCCGGCCAGCCAGTCCGCGATCTCCCCGGTCCGCTCGACGCTCGCCCGGGCCGCACCCGCGTTGTCCCCGAGGTCCTCGCTGTAGGCGTTGAGGACCGGGATGCCGCTCTCGCTCGTGCCGGTGGTGATGTCGAACTTCCCGACCGCCAGGGTGGCGAGGTAGGTGGCCTGCGGCTTGTTCGAGCGCCAGTTCCAGCGGGTCCAGCCGAGCCGTGAACTCGTCGACTGCAGCCTGCCGTTGGAGATGGCCTGGGTGCCGTCCGGGACGAGCACGGACACGTCGTAGGTGGCCTTGTCGAGCGGGTGGTCGTTGGCGGGGAACCACCACGCCGCCGCCTCGGGCTCGTTGGCGGCGACACCCCCGTCCGGGGTGCGGTGCCAGCTGGTGAACCCGAACGCCTTCTTCGAGGAGGGCACCCCCCGGTAGCGCACGACGACCGTGACGGGCGCGCCCTTCGCCAGCGGCTTCCTCGGCGTGACCTCCAGCTCCTGCTCGCCGGAGGTGCGGTACGCGGCCGTGGCGCCGTTGACGCGCACCTCGGTGACGTCGAGCAGGAAGTCCAGGTTGAAGCGGGACAGGTCCTGCGTGGTGCGGGCGACGAGGGTCGCCGTGCCCTCCAGCTCGTCGGTGGCCGGCTGGTACTTCAGCCTCAGGTCGTAGTGCGAGACGTCGTAGCCGCCGTTGCCGTAGGCCGGGTAGTAGGGGTCGCCGACACCCGGTGCGCCGGGGGAGAGGGAGGCGGCCGATGCCGGGATCGCCAGCAGGGTGACGGCCGCTGCCAGGGCTCCCGGCGCGATGATTCTGCGGTGCACGCGAGGCTCCAAGTCGTAGGGTCCCGAAAGTCTGTGACGAACCTATTCACCCCCTGCGCCGCTCGTCATGTCCATGGCTCCTGCTGTCACACGATCGCCATTCGGCCGACACGCGACACCACCCCCGCGGGCCCCGCCCGGACACGCCGGCCCGTCAGCTGCCCTCTTCAGAACCGGAGTTCACCGATGTAGCGTCCGCCGCATGCCGAAACGCACGCGCTTCACGACCTGGAGACCGCTCGCGACGGTGGCCACGGCCGCCCTGATGGCCACCCTGCTCACCCCGGCCGCCGCGTCCGCCGCCCCCCGCGAGAGCCGGCCGGTCCACTCCTACGCCGACGCCGTCCGCGAGGCCGTCTGGGTGGACACCGGACTCGACGGCGACCGCGACGGGAAGGCCGACCGGGTCGCCGTCGACATCGTCCGCCCGCGCGAACCCGCCCGCCAGGGCCGCAAGGTCCCCGTCATCATGGACGCCAGTCCGTACTACTCCTGCTGCGGGCGCGGCAACGAGAGCCAGAAGAAGACGTACGACGCGAACGGCGACGTCGTGCAGATGCCGCTCTACTACGACAACTACTTCGTGCCCCGCGGCTACGCCGTCGTCGGCGTGGACCTGGCCGGAACCAACCGCTCGGACGGCTGCGTCGACGTCGGCGGCCGCTCCGACGTGCGGTCCGCCAAGGCCGTGGTCGACTGGCTCAACGGCCGTGCCAGGGCCTACACCACCCGCACCGGCACCACCCGCGCCACGGCGGGCTGGTCCAACGGCCGCACCGGGATGATCGGCAAGAGCTGGGACGGCACCATCGCCAACGGCGTCGCCGCCACCGGCGTCGAGGGCCTGGAGACCATCGTCCCCATCAGTGCCATCTCCTCCTGGTACGACTACTACTTCCAGCAGGGCGCCCCGCTCTACGACTCCGGCCCCGAGTGGCTGTCGGACTACGTCAACAGCCCCGCGGCCCGCGCCAAGTGCGGTCCTGTCCAGCAGAAGCTGATCGACGGCGCCCCGCGCACCGGCGACCGGACTCCCCTGTGGACCGAGCGCGACTACGTGCGGGCCGCCCGCAAGGTGAAGGCCAGCGTCTTCCTCGTCCACGGCATGCAGGACCTCAACGTCCGCATGAAGCACGTCGGCCAGTGGTGGGACGCCCTGGCGAAGAACGGCGTCGAGCGCAAGATCTGGCTCTCCCAGACCGGCCACGTCGACCCCTTCGACTTCCGGCGCGGTGCCTGGGTCGAGACCCTGCACCGCTGGTTCGACCACGCGCTCATGGGTTACGACAACGGCGTCGACCGCGAGCCCATGGCCGACGTCGAGCGCGCCCCCGGCGCCTGGGAGACCTCCCGGACCTGGCCGCCGAGCGGCACCCGCGCCGTCACCCTGCGTCCCGGCGAGGGCACCCGCGAAGGCGTCGGCACCCTCGGACCGCGCCGCGGCCACGGCACCGAGACGTTCACCGACGACCCGCGGCTGAACGAGACCGACTGGGCCGCCCACCTCGACGACCCGACACCGGAGAAGGCCGGGTTCACCACCGGGCCGCTCACCCGGGACCTGCGCCTGGCCGGCTCCTCGAAGGTCACCGTCACCGCGACGCCCTCCACGCCGACGGCGCACCTGTCGGCCGTGCTCGTGGACGTCGGCCCCGCCACCGTCCGCGACTACGCCGACGCCGGTGAGGGCATCACCACGCTCCCGGAGCGCAGCTGCTGGGGAGCGAGCACCGCGGGCGACAGCTCCTGCTTCAAGGAGACGAGGGCGAAGACCGCCGACGTCGACTACACCGTCGTCAGCCGCGGCTGGGCCGACCTCGGCAACCACGCCTCCGCCTGGAAGGGCTCGCCCCTCACGCCGGGCCGGCGGTACACGATCACCCTCGACCTGGCGGCCACCGACCACGTCGTGCGCAAGGGCCACCGCCTCGCGCTGATCGTCGCCGGCACCGACCAGGGCCTGATCGACCCTCCCGCCGACCGGCCCACGCTCACCCTCGACCTGTCCCGCACCTCGGCGCACGTCCCGTTCGCCGGCGGAGCCGCCGCGTTCGCCCGGGCCACCTCGGGCACCACGTCCGCGAGCCCCGACGCGGGCCTCCTGGACGGCGTGCGGGAACCGCGCACCATCCACCGCGTCCCGGAGGGAGGCCGATGAGCCGCCGCACCGCCGCCGTCGGAGCACTGATCGCCACCACCGCGGCGCTCGCGGCGTCCCTGGTCGCCCCACCGGCCCAGGCGTCCGCGGACGCCGTGCCGCGCACCGGCTTCGAGCGGACCGACGGCGCGCGCTGGACCACCCAGCCCGAGGAGCAGGATTTCCTGCGCGCCGTCGACCGGTCCAGCGGCCGCGTCTCGGTGACCCGCTTCGGCACCACCGCGCAGGGCCGCCCGCTCCAGCTGGTCCGCGTCGGCAGGGCGGCGAGCCCCACCTCGGTGCTCCTCGTGTGCAGCCAGCACGGCGACGAACCGGCCGGCCGCGAGGCCTGCCTGACCACCGTCCGCGATCTCGCCCTCGCCCGCGACAGCCGCACCCGGCGGTTCCTGGACCGCACCACGGTCCTGGTCGTGCCCACCGCCAACCCCGACGGCCGCGCGGCCGACACCCGGGGCAACGGCGACGGCGTCGACATCAACCGCGACCACCTCGCCCTGCGCACCGCCGAGGGCCGCGCGCTGGCCGCCGTCATCCGCGACCGGCGCCCCGACATCGTCTACGACCTGCACGAGTACGGCGCCACACCCCCGTACTACGACAAGGACCTGTTCGACCTGTGGCCGCGCAACCTCAACACCGACGAGGACGTCCACGACGAGGCGCGGACCCTGTCCGAGGCGTACGTGCGCCCCGCCGCCCGGCGGGGCGGCCACTCCATCGGCACCTACGGCATCTGGACCGACCCCGCCACCGGCGACCCCGTGCGGCAGGTCGCCGGGGACGGACAGGAGCGGATCCTTCGCAACATGTCCGGCGTGAAACACGCGGTGGGCCTGCTGATCGAGAGCCGTGTCGACCCGCTCACCGACGCCGAGAAGGCCGACGAGGCCCTCAACAACCGCCGCCGTGTGAGCTCGCAACGGAACGCGCTGGACGGGTTGTTCGCCTACACCGACCAGCGCCGGGCCCGGATCGCGCTCACCACGGCGAAGGCCCGGCTCGCCGGCCTGGCGGACACCGGCCCGGTCTACGTGGGCGGCGCCGACAACGAGGCCCCCGAACCGGCCGACGTCATCCAGGACCCGCCCTGCGGCTACCGCCTGACCGCCGCCCAGTACGCCGAGGTCGGGGACGAACTCGCCCTGCACGGCGTGCGCGTGCGCAAGGACCGTGAGGGCGTCCTCGTCCCGCTGCGCCAGCCGCTGCGGGCCCTCGTCCCGCTGCTGCTCGACGACCGGGCCGAGTACCACCTGATCGGAGGATCAACCGAAACCGCATGTTGACAGGGGTGAAAATGCGCCAGTCGTGGTAGCAGCGTCTACGGAGAAGCAACACCTCGCCGCTGTCCCGATGAAAGGTGCCGCCTGTGACGCAAGAACGACCAAGCGACAAGGGTTCCCCGGAGGGAACCGCGCTACCGGGGTCGGAAGCGGGGCTGCCCGGTCAGGACCGGCCGCAGACCGACCGCATCGTCTTCGGCGTCACGGCGGTGCTCACCCTGGCCTTCGTGGTGTGGGGCGCCACCGCGACCGACTCGCTCGAAGACGTCTCCACCACCCTGCTCGGCGGGCTGATGCACAACGGGGGCTGGGCGTTCATGCTCGCCGCCTCCGGCTTCGTCGTCTTCGCCCTCTGGCTCGCGATCAGCCGCTACGGCCGGATCCACCTGGGCGCGGAGGGCGAGGAGCCCGAGTTCCGCACGGTCTCCTGGGTCGCGATGATGTTCAGCGCCGGCATGGGCATCGGCCTGATGTTCTACGGCGTGAGCGAACCGCTGTCGCATTACAACACCGCCCCGCCCGGCACCGACCCGGCCGACTCCGGTGACCGCATGGAAACGGCCATGGCCACCACGCTGTTCCACTGGACGCTGCACCCGTGGGCCATCTACGCGGTGGTCGGTCTCGCCATCGCCTACAGCACCTTCCGCAGGCGGCGCCGGCAGACCATCAGCGCCGTGTTCACCCCGCTCATCGGCCGGAAGAACGCCAACGGCGGCATCGGCCGGGCCATCGACGTCCTCGCCATCATCGCGACCGTCTTCGGCTCCGCCGCGTCCCTGGGCCTCGGCGCGCTCCAGATCGGCTCCGGCGTCCAGGAGCTGAACTGGATGGACGAGGTGAGCACCGGGCTGCTCGTCACGATCATCGCCGTGCTGACCCTGGCCTTCGTCGCGTCCGCCATCTCCGGTGTGGAGAAGGGCATCCAGTGGCTGTCCAACATCAACATGGTGCTGGCGCTGGTGCTCGCCCTGTTCGTGTTCGTCGCGGGCCCGACCATCATCGTGCTCGACCTGCTGCCCACGTCCGTCTTCGCCTACCTCGGCGACCTGCCCCAGCTGGCCGGGCGCACGGAGGCCAGCGGCGGCGAGGGCGTCGCCGACTGGCTCGGCAGCTGGACCGTCTTCTACTGGGCGTGGTGGATCTCCTGGACGCCCTTCGTCGGCATGTTCATCGCCCGGATCAGCCGGGGCCGGACCATCCGGCAGTTCGTCGGCGGCGTCATCCTCGTGCCCAGCACGGTCAGCCTGATCTGGTTCGCGATCTTCGGCGGCTCGGCGATGAAGATGCAGGAGGAGGGGCAGCTCGGCAAGGAGACGACCCCGGAGGGCCAGCTCTTCGACGTGCTGCAGCAGTTCCCGATCGCGACGGTCACGAGCCTGCTGGTGATGATCCTCGTCGGCATCTTCTTCGTCTCGGGTGCCGACGCGGCGTCGATCGTCATGGGCACCCTGTCGCAGAAGGGCGCCCTCGAACCCGGCCGTTTCGTGGTCGTGTTCTGGGGCGTGGTCACCGGCGCGGTGGCCGCCATCATGCTGCTGGTCGGCAGCGGGCAGGGCGACGCCCTGACGGGTCTGCAGAACCTCACGATCCTCGCGGCGGCGCCGTTCGTCGTCGTGATGATCTTCATGTGTGTCGCCCTCATGCGCGATCTGCGCCGCGACCCGGTGATCGTCCGCGAGCGGATGGGCTCCGAGGCCGTCGAACAAGCCGTGATCGAGGGCCACACCAAGTACGACGGCGAGTTCGAGCTCCGCGTCGGCCCGGGCCGCGGCCCGGACGTGGAGGGAGACCCGGTCGGCAAGCACTGACCCCCCCACCGCACGAGGGCGGTCCGGCCACGACGGCCCGGGCCGCCCTCGCCGCACGGAAGGGCCCGCGCCGCCTCAGACCGAGGCCAGCCGGGCCGCCTCCTGCGCACAGCCCCAGGCCACCGTGACGCCCGCGCCGCCGTGCCCGTAGTTGTGCACCAGCACGCGGCCGTCCGGCAGTCGCTCACGGTCCAGCCGGACCGCGTCGCGCACGGGGCGCAGTCCCACCCGGTGCTCCAGCACCCGCGCCCCGGCGACCTCCGGCCGCAGCGCGGCGCAGCGCCGCACGATCGCCTCGGCCACAGCGGGGTCGGGCTCCAGCGACCAGGCGCCCTCCTCGCTGGTACCGCCGAGGACGAGCCCGCCGGGCTGCGGGAACAGGTACGCGTGCTCCCCGGCCGCGTCGCTGGAGACCAGCCACGTGTCGATCCCGGGGTTCTCCACCACGACCAGCTGCCCGCGCACGGGCCGTACGGCGGGGTCCGGCACCAGCTCGCGCGCGGCCAGCCCCGTGCAGTTGACCACCACGGGCGCGTCCACCTCCCCGAGGGACGACACCGCACGCGCCTCCACCACTCCGCCCGCCGCGCCCAACCGGTCGCGCAGCCAGGGCAGATGGGCCGGCATGTCGATCAGCGGCAGCCGCGCCCGCACACCCGTCCCGGCGTACTCCTCGGCCGTGGCCGCCCGCAACCCGGGCACCCGGCCCGCCAGCCACCCGTCGACCTCGTCGAACCGGGTGTCACCGAGTACACCGTCGACCATGCGTACGCCGGACGCCCCGGACCCCGCCGCCAGCTCCTCGTACACCTCCAGCGACCGCAGGGCCCACGTCCGCGCGAGCGCCATCGGCTCGATGCGGTACGGCCACCACAGCGCACCCGCGACGGCGGAGGTGGTGGCCTGCACGGCGTCCCGCGTCCACACCCGCACCCGGTGCCCCCGCTCGGCGAGCACCACGGCCGTCGTCAGCCCGACGACGCCGCCCCCGACCACCACGATCGCGTCACTCGTCCCGCTCCCCATACCGGGACCGTAGCGGAATGGGCGGAGCCGTGCTCATGTCCCCCTGGGTGCGGGAAGACTCACCGCATGGGTGCCGAGTACGCGATGGGGCCGGTGGCGTGCCGCAGGGCCTTGGTGACCGACTCACTGATCAGCAGGCCCTGGACCGCAGCCCGGCCGGGCGGCGCCGCCTCGCGGCCCTGACCACCGGCGCAGGCCACGCGGAGATCGAGGTGACCTCCCCCTGCCGGGTCCCTCACCGCGTACCGCGCCGACCGGCTCTCCCGCACCCACACCCGCGACGTCCTCGACGACGTCCTCCAGCCGGGCGCGCACCGCATCGCCCTCGACCCGAAAGCGGTCGGGGGCCGGTCCCTCCCGGTGGCCCGTACCGCCAGCGGCATGCTGGCCGCGGCCGCCACCCCGTGAGCGGCCCACTAGGATCGGCGCTCTGATGACTGCCACCCTCGTCGCCAAGAACCTCGCCGCCGGGCACGCCGACCGCGCCCTGTTCACCGGGCTGGACCTCGTCGTCGCGCCGGGTGACGTGATCGGCCTGGTCGGCGCCAACGGCGCGGGCAAGTCCACCCTGCTGCGGATGCTCGCCGGCCTCACCGCCCCCGAACAGGGCGAACTGCGCCTGTCCCCGCCGGCCGCCACCGTCGGGCACCTCCCACAGGAGCCGGACCGCCGCCCCGGCGAGACCGTCCGCGCGTTCCTGGCCCGCCGCACGGGCGTCACCGAGGCGCAGCGGATCATGGACGAGGCGACCCAGGCACTGGTCGACGGCACGCCGGGAGCCGACGACGCCTACGCCACCAGCCTGGAGCGCTGGCTCGGCCTGGGCGGCGCCGACCTCGACGAACGCGCCGAGGAGGTCGCCGGTTCGCTGGGCCTCGCCGTGGACCTGGAGCAGCCGATGACGTCCCTGTCCGGCGGCCAGGCGGCCCGTGCCTCCCTCGCCTCCCTGCTGCTGTCCCGCTACGACGTCTTCCTGCTCGACGAGCCGACCAACGACCTCGATCTGGACGGCCTGGAGCGCCTCGAACGCTTCGTCGCCGGCCTGCGCGCCGGCACGGTCGTCGTCAGCCACGACCGCGAGTTCCTCACCCGCACCGTGACCAAGGTCCTCGAACTCGACCTCGCCCAGCGGCAGATCAACCTCTACGGCGGCGGCTACGAGGCCTATCTGGAGGAGCGGGAGGTGGCCCGCCGGCACGCCCGCGACGACTACGAGGAGTACGCCGACAAGAAGGCCGCCCTGCAGGACCGCGCGCAGATACAGCGCTCCTGGATGGACAAGGGCGTCAGGAACGCCCGCCGTAAGGCGGGCGGCGACAACGACAAGATCGGCCGCAAGTTCCGCAGCGAGGCCAGCGAGAAGCAGGCCGCGAAGGCCCGGCAGACCCAGCGCATGATCGAGCGCCTCGACGTCGTCGACGAGCCGCGCAAGGAGTGGGAGCTGCACATGGAGATCGCCTCGGCCCCGCGCTCGGGCGCCGTCGTCGCGACGCTGCGCGACGCCGAGGTGCGCCGCGGCGACTTCGTCCTCGGGCCGGTCTCCCTCCAGATCGACTGGGCGGACCGGGTGGCGGTCACGGGTGCCAACGGCTCCGGCAAGTCCACCCTGCTCGCCGCCCTCCTCGGCCGCGTCCCCCTGGACACCGGCCACGCCGCGCTCGGCTCGGGCGTGCTGCTCGGCGAGGTCGACCAGGCCCGCAAGCTGTTCCACGGCCCCACGACCCTGCTCGACACGTTCCGGGCAGCCGTCCCGGACACCGAACCGGTCGAGGTCCGCACCCTCCTGGCCAAGTTCGGCCTCAAGACCGACCACGTCCTGCGCCCGGCGGTGACGCTGTCCCCGGGCGAGCGCACCAGGGCCGCGCTGGCGCTGCTCCAGGGCCGGGGCGTGAACCTCCTGGTCCTCGACGAGCCGACCAACCACCTCGACCTGCCGGCCATCGAGCAGCTGGAGTCCGCACTCGACGCGTACGAGGGCACGCTGCTGCTGGTCACGCACGACCGCCGCATGCTGGACGCGGTCCGGGTCACCCGCCGCCTGGAGGTGGCCCACGGCAAGGTGACCGAGCGCTAGACGGTCGCCAGGCGCCGGGCCAGGGAGGGGTAGTCCACGACGAACCCCTCACTGTCGACCCGCAGGTCGCTGCGGACGTCACCCGAGGCGAAGCCGACCCGGCCGGTCCGCAGATGGGTGTACGTCTGGCGTGACGGGTGCACCGCCAGGTCCGGCACGGACACCCAGGCCATCAGGAACTCCAGCTCGCCCGGCCCCCGGTGCAGGCCGTGACGCAGCACCGGCATGGTGTTGGTCAGGGGGCACCGGGCCAGATCGCAGTCGAGGGCGCCGTCGACGCCCGGGAGCCGTTCGCCGTCCGCGGTCCAGGCGCCCGCGCCGTCGTGCCGCAGGTCGAGCGTGCGGCTGCCGCCCGCGGAGTCGACCGTCACCCGCAGCCGACGGGTGACGAACCCGTCGGCGGTGTCCAGGTCGTACGTCACCCAGTAGGGCTCCGGTTCGACGCCGACGGCCCGCCCGCGCGCCCGCAGCACGCCGTCCCGCACCTGGATCCAGGCGGTCTCGACCCCACGGCTCGCGAACACTTCCCAGGTGAGGACGCGCGCAGCGGACATGACGCCAGTCTAGGTCCGCCCGCTCGGGGGCGGGGAACCGCGCGACCGGTCACGACGGACCCGCAGTTCCCCAGGACACGGGCACCCCGGCCGGGCCGTCAGCGGCGACCGTTCTTCGGATCGACCAGACCGGCCCGGCGCAGGGCATCGGCCATGGCACCGTTCGCCGGCGCGGGCGCCTGACGCGACCCGCCGCCGCCCTGGCCCCCGCGGCCAGCGCTCCGACCGCCGCTCTGGCCGTCGCGACCGCCGCTCTGGCCCCCGCGGCCACCGCCACCGCCCTGCCGCTGCTGAGGCGGCCGCCCGCCCCGCTGGCGGCGCTCACGCTCGCCGGAGCCGCCGCCCTGCGGTGCCGCCTCGTCGTCCAGACGCAGCGTCAGCGAGATGCGCTTGCGCGGGATGTCGACGTCCTGCACCTTCACCTTCACGATGTCCCCGGGCTTCACCACGTCCCGCGGATCCTTCACGAACGTCCTCGACATCGCGGAGACGTGCACCAGGCCGTCCTGGTGGACGCCGACGTCGACGAACGCGCCGAAGGCGGCGACGTTCGTCACCACACCCTCCAGGATCATCCCGGGCGTCAGGTCGGAGATCTTCTCGACGCCCTCCTTGAAGGCGGCCGTCCTGAACGCCGGTCGCGGGTCGCGGCCCGGCTTCTCGAGCTCCTTGAGGATGTCGGTGACGGTCGGCAGGCCGAAGGACTCGTCCACGAAGTCCTGGGGCCGCAGCGAGCGCAGTACGGAGGTGTTGCCGATGAGCGCGGCGACCTCCTGCCCGGCCGTCTTCACCATCCGCCGGACGACCGGATAGGCCTCGGGGTGCACGCTGGAGGCGTCCAGCGGGTCGTCGCCCCCGCGGATGCGCAGGAAGCCCGCGCACTGCTCGTACGCCTTGGGGCCGAGCCGGGCCACCTTCTTCAGCTCGCGGCGGGACGTGAACGGCCCGTTGGCGTCCCGGTGCGCCACGATGTTCTCGGCGAGCCCGGAGGTGATGCCGGAGACCCGGGCCAGCAGCGGGGCCGACGCGGTGTTGACGTCCACCCCCACGCCGTTCACACAGTCCTCCACGACCGCGTCCAGCGAGCGCGAGAGCTTCACCTCGGACAGGTCGTGCTGGTACTGCCCGACCCCGATGGACTTCGGGTCGATCTTCACCAGTTCGGCCAGCGGGTCCTGGAGGCGGCGGGCGATCGACACGGCGCCGCGCAGCGACACGTCCATGTCGGGCAGCTCCTGCGAGGCGAACGCGGACGCCGAGTACACCGACGCGCCGGCCTCGGACACCATGACCTTGGTGAGGTTCAGCTCCGGGTGCTTGGCGATCAGTTCGCCGGCGAGCTTGTCGGTCTCGCGGGAGGCCGTGCCGTTGCCGATCGCGACCAGTTCCACCGCGTGCTCCTTCGCCAGCCGGGCCAGCTTGGCGAGGGCCTCGTCCCAGCGGTTGGCGGGGACGTGCGGGTGGATGACGTCCGTGGCGACGACCTTGCCCGTCGCGTCGACCACGGCGACCTTGACGCCCGTGCGGAAACCGGGGTCCAGGCCGAGCGTCGCGCGCGTGCCCGCCGGGGCGGCGAGCAGCAGGTCGCGCAGGTTCGCGGCGAAGACCCGCACCGCCTCGTCCTCGGCGGCCGTGCGCAGCCGCAGCCTCACATCGATGCCGAGGTGGACCAGGACGCGGGTGCGCCACGCCCAGCGGACCGTGTCCTTCAGCCACGTGTCGGCGGGACGGCCCCGGTCGGCGATCGCGAACCGGTGCGCGATGATGCCCTCGTACGAGGACGGGCCGTCGGTCGGCTCCTCGGGTTCGAGGACGAGGTCGAGGACCTCCTCCTTCTCGCCGCGCAGCAGGGCGAGGACGCGGTGGGAGGGCAGCTCGGTGAACGGCTCGGAGAAGTCGAAGTAGTCGGCGAACTTCGCGCCGGCCTCCTCCTTGCCGTCGCGCACCTTGGCGGCGAGCCGCCCGCGGGTCCACATGCGCTCGCGCAGTTCGCCGATCAGGTCGGCGTCCTCGGAGAACCGCTCGGTCAGGATCGCCCGGGCGCCGTCGAGGGCGGCCTGCGGGTCGGCGACACCCTTGTCCGCGTCGACGAAGGCCGCGGCCGCGACGAGGGGGTCGACGCCGGGATCACCGAGCAGCCCCTGTGCCAGCGGCTCCAGACCGGCCTCGCGGGCGATCTGGGCCTTCGTGCGCCGCTTGGGCTTGAACGGCAGGTAGATGTCCTCCAGGCGGGCCTTGGTCTCGGCGCCCCGGATCCGCGTCTCCAGGTCCTCGGTGAGCTTGCCCTGCTCGCGCACCGATTCCAGGATCGCCGTCCGCCGCTCCTCCAGCTCCCGCAGGTAGCGCAGCCGCTCCTCGACCGTGCGCAGCTGCGCGTCGTCGAGCATCTCGGTCGCTTCCTTGCGGTAGCGGGCGATGAAGGGCACCGTCGAACCGCTGTCGAGCAGTTCCACGGCAGCCCTGACCTGCCGCTCCCGTACGCCGAGCTCCTCGGCGATCCTGCCTTCGATGGACCCGTTGGACCCGGGTGTCGTCACGATCCCGTACCGCCTTCTCCGCTGAGGTTGCGCGGCAATTGTGGCAGGTGACACCGACAGCAGGGGATCAGGGCGGCCCCCGGCGGGCCGGGGGCCGGGGTCAGGCCCTGCGGGTGGAGGACGAGGCCCCGCCGAACAGCCGGGCCAGGGCCCGGAAGGGAAGCGTCACGACGGTGGCGATGGCGCCGCCGATCTGGCGCAGCACGTCTGCGATGGCACGGAACACGAAATGCCCCTCTCCTCGTTCTTCCTGGTGCTTCCTCGGTCTTGCTCGCTCCGGCCGCAACCGGCCGGTGCAGAACAGGTACCTCGCCAACGGCTCACCATGCGTCACGAGCGGACACGCGCTTCGGAAAAGCCCGAGCGGGCCGCTGTGACGGGCCGCTCGGGTGCCGGTCAGGCCTTGCCGATCAGATCCGCCGGGAAGGCCCCCGCCGTCAGCGCCGCGTGCGCGAACGCCCCGCCCAGTTCCGTCAGCCGGGCCACGCCCTCGGCGCCCAGGTGCTCGTACGGGGCACGGTCCAGACGGTCCGTCTCCTGCTCGATCTCCGTGCGCAGGGCGGCACCCCGCTCGCTCAGTTCGCCGGAGGTCCCCAGCAGGCCCCGCTCCCGCAGCCGGTCCGTCGCCGCGTCCCACTCCTCCTGCGTCCATCCCCGGGTGCCGAACACCCACTTCGGTGCCATGCCCTTGCCCGTCGCCGTGTGCGTCACGATCGCCTCCAGGCCGTCCAGCCCCGCGGACATCAGGACGGCCAGGTGGCCGTCGCCCCGGTGCTCGCGCAGCAGGGTCGCCGCGTGCCAGTAGGCGAGGTGCGGCTCCTCGGGGACGGGCAGGTCGGCGTGGGCGGCGTACAGCGGCCGCGCCTCGCGCGAGCAGGCCTCGGCGGCGCGCAGCGCGAGGCGTGCCGCCTCGGCCATCTCCGCCGAGGTCAGGACCTCCTCGCCGAGCAGCCGGCGCAGCGTCGCGTCGACCGCACGCGTGCGTGCCGCCAGCACCCGGGACGGTGCGGCCGTCTCCCAGACGGCCGGGACGTGCCGGGCCACCAGGGCGTACTTGTAGTTGTAGAAGGCGGCCGTCACCGGTCCGGCGCCGACCGGGCCGAGGGCGGCGGCTCGCACGGCGAAGTTCACCGCGCGCGGATCGGTGATGCCGACGGCGCCCAGTTCCCGGCCCAGGTCGGGCGAGAAGTAGTGCGTCGCGTGCAGGGAGTTGAGCATGGTGTGGCAGCGTCGGCCGGCGCGCGGCTCCAGGGCGGCAGTCGTCATGCCCGGCAGGTTACCAACCGCTTGGTATGGCCTCCACGGCCGTGCGCCGCATGGCAGGAAAGGTGGGGAACCCGGCATTGCGGCCCTGTCCCGCCCCGCGAAGAATCGGGGGCATGACCCAGCGCACGGTTCTCGTCGTCCTCTTCGACGGCCTGCAGAGTCTCGACGTCACCGGCCCCGTGGAGGTCTTCGCGGGCGCGGAACTGCTCCGCCCGGGCACCTACCGGATCCGCACGGCGTCCCTGGACGGGGCGCCGGTGCGCAGCACCAGCGGTCTGACCCTCGTGCCCGACGGGTCCCTGGCCGACGCGGCCGATCCGGACGTCCTGCTCGTCCCGGGGGGCACGGGCAGCCTGCGGCCCGAACCGCGGCTGGTCGACTGGGTGCGCGAGCACGGGCCGCGCGCCGCCCGGCTGGTGTCCGTGTGCACCGGGGCCGCCGTGCTGGCCGAGGCGGGACTGCTGGACGGCCGACGGATCACCACGCACTGGGCGTACTGCGACCGGATCGCCCGCCGGCATCCCGCCGTCCGGATCGACCCCGACCCCGTCTACGTCCGCGACGGGAACGTCGCCACCTCGGCGGGCGTCACCGCCGGGATCGACCTCGCCCTCGCCCTCGTCGAGGAGGACCTGGGGCGGGAGACCGCCCTGACCATCGCCCGCCACCTGGTGGTCTTCCTGCGCAGGCCGGGCAACCAGGCCCAGTTCAGCGCGCAGCTGGCAGCGCAGACGGCCCACCGCGAGCCGCTGCGCGAGGTCCAGCGCCACATCGCCGAACGCCCCGGGGCGGATCTCTCGGTCGAGACCCTCGCCGCCCGCGCCCGGCTGTCGCCCCGCCACTTCGCCCGCGCGTTCCGCGCCGAGACCGGCACGACGCCGGGCCGCTACGTGGACCGCGTCCGCCTCGAACACGCCCGCCGCCTGCTGGAGGACACCGCCGACGGGGTCGAGGAGATCTCCCGCGCCAGCGGCTACGGCACCCCGGAGGCGATGCGCCGCGCCTTCCTCAAGGCCCTGGGGACCTCCCCGGCCGAGTACCGCCGCCGCTTCCGCCCGGCGACCGCGCCCTGACCACGGGCCGACCCGCCCCCACCCGTCCTGCCGCCGACCGAAGGGACCCCCATGCTGATCGCCATCGCCCTCTACGAGGGCTTCACCGCCCTCGACGCGGTGGGCCCGTACGAGACCCTCGGCCGCCTGCCCGACGCGGAGACGGTGTTCGTGGCCGAGGAGGCCGGCCCCGTGCGCAACGACTGCGGCAGCCTCGCCCTCGTCGCCGACCGGGCCCTGGCCGACGTGCCGCACCCCGACATCGTCGTCGTCCCCGGCGGTCCCGGCCCGCTGCCCCTGGCCGCGGACGGGCCCCTGGCCGGCTGGCTGCGCACCGCGGACGCCACCAGCACCTGGACGACGTCCGTGTGCACCGGCTCCCTGCTGCTGGCCGCCGCCGGGCTCCTGCGGGGCCGCCGCGCGACCTCCCACTGGCTGGCCCTGGACGAGCTGCGCCGGCACGGCGCCGAGCCCACGGGCGAACGGGTCGTCACCGACGGCAAGTACGTCACCGCGGCCGGCGTCTCCGCCGGCATCGACATGGGCCTGACGCTCCTGGGCCGGATCGCCGGCGACGACCACGCCCGCATCGTCCAGCTGGCCACCGAGTACGACCCGCAGCCGCCCTACGACGCCGGATCACCCGAGAAGGCCCCGGCCCACCTGGTCGACCTGGTCCGCGCCCACTCCGGCGTCATCCTGACGTAGGCACGTCCCAGCCGAACCGCGGCTGTCTGCGCTCCAGGAACGCGGCGACGCCCTCGGCGGCGTCGCCGCTGTCGCGCGCCTGCCGGGCCCAGTGGCCGTCCCGGTCCGTACGCCCGTCCGCGAACTCCTTGGCCGCCGCCTGCGTCAGCTGTGAACGGGACACCAGGACGCGGGTGAACTCCGCGGCGCGCTTGCCGAGTTCGTCCTCGGGCAGCACCTCGTCGACCAGCCCCGTGCGCAGCGCCCGCCCCGCGTCGATCAGCTCCCCGGAGAACAGCAGGTACTTGGCGGTGGCCGGTCCCACCAGGGAGGCCAGCCGCCGGGTCGAGGAAGCCGGGTAGACGATGCCGAGCTTCGCGGGAGTCACCCCGAACAGCGCGCCCTCCTCGGCGAAGCGCAGGTCGCACGCCGCCGCGAGCTGTGCGCCGCCGCCCACGCAGTACCCCCGGATCACCGCCAGGGTCGGTTTGGGGAAGGCGGCCAGCGCCTCCTCGGCGAGCACGGCCAGCCCCTGCGCCTCCTCCGGCGAACCCCGCAGTGTCGATATGTCGGCACCGGCGCAGAACGTCCGGCCCTCGCCGGTCAGTACCAGCGCCCGTACGGCCGGATCGCCCGCGAGGTCGTGCAGCAGCGGTGGCAGGGCCCGCCACATCGCGGCGGTCATGGCGTTGCGCTTCTCGGGATGGCGGATGACGACCGTCGCGACCGCATCGGTCACGGCGTGGTCCAGCTGGGGCTCCATGCGCCGGATGCTATCCGCATGCCAAACCCGTACAACCTGAATAGTTCGCCGAGGTGGCACAACAAGGGCAGGACCAGTCCCACAACTGACCGTGTCATACGCCAACGGTCAGAAGTGCTCGATAGTTGCTGACTTCTGTTCAGCTCCGAGGTGGGGAGCGCATCGTTCCCAACACTCGACGTGTGGCGACAATCGAGCGCGAGGGTGGCGACCGGACGATGGACGACGACGGGCGCGGTTCCGGCCGGCGCCCCGAGGGCGGCGCGGCGCCCCTCGGTCCGGCGCCCGCGGATCCGCTGCCGTACGAAGGGGTCTGGAGGTTCACCGCGCCCGCGGTCGAGGCCTCCGTCCCGCAGGCCCGGCACGCCGTGCGGGACCTGCTGCTGCGCCAGGGCGTACCGGTCTCGGACGACCTGGCCCAAGGGCTGCTGCTGATCGTCTCCGAGCTGGTGACGAACGCCGTCAAGCACGCGGCGGTGCTGTCGCCGACGATCGCCGTCGAGGTGGCCGTCGGGGCTCAGTGGCTGCGCCTGTCCGTGGAGGACAACCACCCCTACCGGCCCACGGCCCTGGAGACCGACCACGGCCGCACCGGCGGGCGCGGGCTCCTCCTGGTGCGCGAGATCACCCGCGAGGCCGGCGGTGTCTGCGAGGTCGAGTACACCGCGAGCGGCGGCAAGGTGATCTGGGCCGCCCTGCCGCTCGAACCCGCCCGGCTGCCCTAGGGCCGCCGGGACCGCGTCACCAGCCGGCGGAGGTGCCCGTCAGCTCCCGGACCGCGGGCCGGGCCGCGTCCAGTACGGTCATGAACCAGGCCGAGAACGGGTCCTTGGCGTGCCGCTCGGCCAGCTCCGGCGGGGTCACGAAGACCGTCGAGGCCACCTCCTCCGGGTCGGGCCGCAGCACGGCCTGCACCATGCCGACGAAGAGGTGGTTGTACTCCTGCTCCACCAGCCCCGACTCCGGGTCCGGGTGGTTGTAGCGGACCGTGCCCGCCTCGGCCAGCAGCGAGGGGGACGCGCCGAGCTCCTCGAACGTGCGCCGCGCCGCCGCCGCGAAGGGCGCCTCGCCGGGGTAGGGGTGGCCGCAGCACGTGTTGGACCACACACCGGGGGAGTGGTACTTGCCCAGCGCCCGCTGCTGCAGCAGCAGCCGGCCGTACTCGTCGAAGAGGAACACCGAGAACGCGCGGTGCAGCTGCCCGGGCGGCTGGTGGGCCGCGAGCTTCTCCGCGGTGCCGATCGTCACGCCGTCCTCGTCGACGAGTTCCAGCAAAATCGCGTCTGCGGTGCCGTTCGACGGGCTGTGCGTCGCGGTGGCAGGTGTGATCGGCATACCCATCCTTCACATCGGTCTTCGCGCCCCAAGTCTGCCGTACGAATCCGGCACTCCCGGCACTTCGCTGCCCGCCCGCATGTCCCGGGCGGGCGACACGGAGCGCGGACGGCGCCGCCCGGGACACCGGGAAAGGGACCCGGAAGGGCATCGTGCCCGGCCCGACGGGCCGAAAATCGTCCCCGGCGGGTGCTCCGGGAGTCAGGGCGCCTGCGCGCGCCGCAGGGCTGCGTCGCCCGGCGCGCGCGGAGCGCGATGCGCCCCTCCGGCCACCGCCGCCCCTCCGGCCGCAGCCGCCCCGGCGGACCGGGGAATCAGTGGCACAGGCGCGCCTCGTGCTCGGCGTGCCCGCTCGGCTCCAGCTGGAAGGTGCAGTGCTCCACGTCGAAGTGGTCGCCGAGGCAGCCCTGCAGTTCGTGGAGCATCTTCTCGTGCCCTATCGCGTTCAGCGTCTCGGTGCTGACCACCACGTGCGCCGACAGCACCGGCATGCCGGAGGTGATCGTCCACGCGTGCAGGTCGTGGACGTCCTCGACCCCGTCCGTCGCCAGGATGTGGGCCCGTACCTCGGCCATGTCCACACCCTTGGGCGCCGCCTCCAGCAGCACGTCGAGCGTCTCGCGCAGCAGCTTCCACGTGCGGGGCACGATCATCAGTGCGATGACCAGCGAGGCGATCGGGTCGGCGGGCTGCCAGCCGGTGAACATGATCACCAGGGACGACAGGATGACCGTGACCGACCCCAGGGCGTCCGCCGCCACCTCCAGGAACGCCCCCCGCACGTTCAGGCTCTCCTTCTGCCCGCGCATCAGCAGCGACAGCGAGACCAGGTTCGCGACGAGGCCGATCGCACCGAACATCAGAGCGATCCGGCCCTCGGTGCCCGCCGGGGTGATGAACCGCTGCACCGACTCGTACACGACGTACCCGCCGGCCCCGAGCAGCAGCAGGCAGTTGGCCAGGGCCGCCAGGATCTCGGCGCGGGCGTAACCGAACGTGGCCCGGTCGCTCGGCGGGCGGCTCGCGAAGTGGATGGCGAGCAGGGCCATGGCCAGGCCCAGCGCGTCCGTCGCCATGTGCGCCGAGTCCGCCACCAGGGCCAGTGAGTCGGCCATGACACCACCGACGATCTGGACCACGACGATGCCGAGCGTGATCGCCAGCGCGATCCGCAGCCTGCCGCGGTACGCCGAGGTCGCCGTGCCGCCGGCCGCGCCGTGCGCGTGCCCGTGATCGTGCCCAGCCCCCATGAAGAGTCATCCTCCTGTGTCCGCCCGATCGTGCCCGGGCACCCCAGTCAACTACGGGGAGGGGGTATGGGCAACGCGGCACTGAACACCGTTGTCATCTGCTCTGACCTGCGGAAACGATCCGCAGGTCAGAGCGGATGCACCGGTCGGGCGCCGCACCCGCCGAGCGCCGCAGCGGTCAGGAGCCGTGGTGCAGCCGCCAGCCCTCCCATGCCGACGCGGCCATCTCGCGCACCCCGCGGCGCGCCGTCCAGCCCAGTTCTCCGGCCGCCCGGGCCGCCGAGGCGACCGCCCGAGGGGCGTCCCCGGGGCGCCGCCCCTCGACCACCGGGGGCCGCCGGTCGCCGGTGACCTCGCCGATGACCGTGATCAGCTCGCGGACCGAGACGCCTTCCCCGCGGCCGATGTTGACCGTCAGGTCACCCGTGGCGCCGCCCTCGGCGAGCCGCCGGGCCGCCGCGAGGTGGGCCTCGGCGAGGTCGGCGACGTGGATGTAGTCCCGTACGCAGGTGCCGTCCGGGGTCGGGTAGTCGTCGCCGAAGATCCTCGGGGCCTCGTCGCGAGTCAGCCGGTCGAAGACCATCGGGACGATGTTGAACACCCCCGTGTCGGCCAGCTCGGGTGCCGCGGCGCCCGCCACGTTGAAGTACCGCAGGCACACCGTGGAGATCCCGTGCGCCCGGCCCGCCGCCCGCACCAGCCACTCCCCGGCGAGCTTGGTCTCGCCGTAGGGGTTCACCGGCGCGCAGGGGGTGTCCTCCGTGATGAGGTCCACGCCCGGGTCGCCGTAGACGGCCGCCGACGAGGAGAACACGAACCGCCCGATCCCCGCCGCGGCCACCGCGTCCAGCAGGGTCGCCAGGCCGCCCACGTTCTCCCGGTAGTACCGGGTGGGCTGCGCCACCGACTCGGCGACCTGCTTGCGCGCCGCGAGGTGCACCACACCCGTCACGGCGTGCTCGGCGAGGACCCGCTCCAGCAGCTCCCCGTCGAGCGAGGACCCCCGCACGAGCGGGACGCCGGACGGCAGTCGCGCGGGCACCCCGGCGGACAGGTCGTCCAGGGCGACGACGCGCTCCCCGGCCTCCGTCATGGCCCTGGCCACATGGGCCCCGATGTAGCCGGCCCCGCCGGTGATCAGCCAAGTCATGGTCGTCCACCCTATGCCGCCCCGCCCGGCCCTCGCGCAATGTCCCCGATGTCCGGTCTGCGGGGCGCGGTTTGTGGGGCGGGCCCCGGATCCACCAAGATGATCGCGGCAGGAGCTCGGGCGAACTGCGTCGATCGGGCCGCCCAACGGGCGGTGAACACGGCCTTCCGGCCATCCGATAGCCTCTGCCGACATGCCGCCCCGGGAGTCACCGGCGCGGCCGCCCCCATCATGTACAGCACCGGTGCGGAGCGCCGGTCCCAGGGAGTGAATTCGGTTGTCGACCGCCATCCTCACCGGGCAGCCGGTCCCCGGATCGTCGATCGAGGGCGACCTGCGGTCCCTCGGCTTCGACGTCCGGGCCGCCGGTGACGCCGTCGAGGCCGAGACGCTCCTCGCCGAGGTCCCGGGCGACGAGCGGGTCGCCCTGGTCGACGCCCGGTTCGTGGGTCACGTGCACGCACTGCGGCTCGGCCTGACCGACCCCCGCTTCCCGCTGGCCGCCATCCCGGGAGCCGTCACCGCCCGGCCCGCCGGACGCCAGGCCCTGACCCGGGCGATGGCCCGCGAGAACTCCGCCGGCGGCGGCACCACCCTGGTCGACAGCCTCGCCGACCGCGTCCTGGCCGCGCTGGACGCCGACGGCACCGAGGTCCACCGCCCCGAGCTGGGCACCCTCGTCGCCGCCGTCCCGGCCGACCCGCAGGCCCGCAACGAGGCCCGGCAGGCCGTCGCCGACGTCGACGACGAGGCCGTACGCCTGAAGTCGGCCGTCAAGGCCCGCGACGGCTTCTTCACCACCTTCTGCATCAGCCCGTACTCCCGCTACCTCGCCCGCTGGTGCGCCCGGCGCGGTCTGACCCCCAACCAGGTCACCACCGCCTCCCTGCTCACCGCGCTCATAGCGGCGGCCTGCGCGGCCACCGGCACCCGTGGCGGCTTCGTCGCCGCCGGCGTCCTGCTCCTCGCCTCGTTCGTGCTGGACTGCACCGACGGCCAGCTCGCCCGCTACTCCCTGCAGTACTCCACCCTCGGCGCCTGGCTCGACGCCACCTTCGACCGGGCCAAGGAGTACGCCTACTACGCCGGCCTCGCCCTCGGCGCCGCCCGCGGCGGTGACGACGTCTGGGCCCTGGCCCTGGGCGCCATGGTCCTGCAGACGTGCCGGCACGTCGTGGACTTCTCCTTCAACGAGGCGCACGTCGTAGGCACGGATGCCACCGCCAACACCAGCCCCACCGCCGCCCTGTCCGACAAGCTCGACAGCGTCGGCTGGACGGTCTGGGTGCGCCGCATGATCGTCCTGCCCATCGGTGAGCGCTGGGCGATGATCGCGGTGCTCACGGCCGTGGCGACCCCCCGCATCACCTTCTACGCGCTGCTCGTCGGCTGCGCCGTCGCGGCGGCGTACACCACCGCGGGCCGGGTCCTGCGCTCCCTGGCCCGCCGCGGGCAGCGCAGCGACCGTGCGGCCCGGGCCCTGGCCGACCTCGCCGACAGCGGGCCCCTCGCCGAATCCCTCGCGCGGGTGCTGCGCAGGCTGCCCGCCAAGCCGCGGCTCGGTGCCCGGTTCCTCGTCGCCCTGCCGGGCGCGGTCCTGCTGGTGCTCGCGGCGGCCCTGGAGCCGTACGGCAGCGCGCTGCCCGTGGCCGCCGCGGTCCTGTACGCCGTCACCTCCGCCGCGGGCGTCGCCCTGCCCCTCAAGGGCGCCCTCGACTGGCTCGTCCCGCCGCTGCTGCGGGCCGCCGAGTACGGAACCGTCCTCGCCCTCGCCGCGAAGGCGGACGTGAACGGGGCCCTTCCTGCGGCTTTCGGGCTGGTGGCGGCGGTCGCCTACCATCACTACGACACGGTGTACCGCATCCGCGGCAGCGCCGGGGCGCCCCCCGCCTGGCTGGTGCGTTCCATCGGTGGGCACGAGGGACGGACGCTGGTCGTCACCGTCCTCGCCGCTGTGCTCACCGCCCCACAGTTCACCGTCGCGCTCACGGCTCTCGCCGTGGCCGTGGCCCTTGTGGTGCTCGTCGAGAGCATCCGCTTCTGGGTCGCCGCCCACCAGGTCGGCGCACCCGCCGTACACGATGAAGGAGAACCCGCATGATCGGCCTCGTGCTGGCCGCCGGCGCCGGACGGCGTCTGCGCCCCTACACCGACAGACTCCCCAAGGCGCTGGTGCCGGTGGGGCTGGCGGGCGAAGAGGACGAGCCCACGGTTCTCGACCTCACCCTCGGCAACTTCGCCGAGATCGGCCTGACCGAGGTCGCCGTCATCGTCGGCTACCGCAAGGAGGCCGTGTACGCGCGCAAGGAGGCGCTGGAGGCGAAGTACGGCCTCAAGCTCACCCTCATCGACAACGACAAGGCCGAGGAGTGGAACAACGCCTACTCCCTGTGGTGCGGCCGTGACGCCCTCAAGGACGGCGTGATCCTCGCCAACGGCGACACCGTCCACCCGGTCTCCGTCGAGAAGACGCTGCTCGCCGCCCGCGGCGAGGGCAAGAAGATCATCCTCGCCCTGGACACGGTCAAGGACCTGGCCGACGAGGAGATGAAGGTCGTCGTCGACCCCGAGAAGGGCATGACGAAGATCACCAAGCTGATGGACCCCGCCGAGGCCACCGGCGAGTACATCGGCGTCACCCTCATCGAGGGCGACGCGGCCGCCGAGCTCGCCGACGCGCTGAAGACCGTCTGGGAGGCCGACCCGCAGCAGTTCTACGAGCACGGCTACCAGGAGCTCGTGAACCGCGGCTTCCGCATCGACGTGGCGCCGATCGGCGACGTCAAGTGGGTCGAGATCGACAACCACGACGACCTCGCCCGCGGACGGGAGATCGCGTGCC
Source organism: Streptomyces sp. NPDC026246 (assembly GCF_055567995.1). Classification (NCBI taxonomy): domain Bacteria; kingdom Bacillati; phylum Actinomycetota; class Actinomycetes; order Kitasatosporales; family Streptomycetaceae; genus Streptomyces; species Streptomyces sp. NPDC026246. Next base: position 584,778 of record NZ_JBVHPJ010000001.1, read on the forward strand.
AGTACTGACCCGGCTGATCCCCTCCCCGCTCGTCGTGGACATCCGCCCGGGTGCCCTCGACGACCTGGCGGGCGTCCTCGCCGACGAGCGCATCTCGCACTCGGGCCGCCTCGCCGTCGCCGTCAGCGGCGGTTCCGGCGCCCGGCTGCGCGAGCGCATCGCGCCGAGCATGCCCGGTGCCACCTGGTACGAGGTCGGCGGCGGCACCCTCGACGACGCCGTCCGGCTGGCCGGCGACATGAAGAGCGGCCGCTACGACGCCGTGGTCGGCCTCGGCGGCGGCAAGATCATCGACTGTGCCAAGTTCGCCGCGGCACGCGTCGGCCTGCCCCTGGTCGCCGTGCCCACGAACCTGGCGCACGACGGTCTGTGCTCGCCGGTCGCCACCCTCGACAACGACGCGGGCCGCGGCTCCTACGGCGTGCCGAACCCGATCGCGGTCGTCATCGACCTGGACGTCATCCGTGAGGCGCCGGTCCGCTTCGTGCGCGCCGGCATCGGTGACGCGATCTCCAACGTCAACGCGATCGCCGACTGGGAGCTGGCCAACCGCGTCAAGGGCGAGAAGATCGACGGACTCGCCGCCGCCATGGCCCGCCAGGCGGGCGAGGCGGTCCTCCGGCACCCGGCCGGGGTCGGCGACAACGGCTTCCTCCAGGTGCTCGCCGAAGCGCTCGTCCTCACCGGCGTCGCCATGTCGATCTCCGGCGACTCGCGGCCGGCCTCCGGCTCGTGCCACGAGATCAACCACGCCTTCGACCTGCTCTTCCCCCAGCGGGCCGCCGCCCACGGTGAGCAGTGCGGTCTCGGTGCGGCCTTCGCGATGTGGCTGCGGGGAGCGCACGAGGAGTCGGCGTACATGGCCGAGGTGCTGCGCCGGCACGGGCTGCCCGTGCTGCCGGACGAGATCGGCTTCACGACGGACGAGTTCGTCAAGGCCGTCGAGTTCGCCCCCGAGACCCGGCCCGGCCGCTACACCATCCTCGAACACCTCGACCTGAACACCGAACAGATCAAGGACGTCTACGCCGACTATGTCAAGGCCATCGGTAGCTGAACTCCGCCCCGTCGTTCACCCCGCGGGGGTGAAGGACCGGCGCAGCGGTGAGCACTGGATGGGACGCCTCTACATGCGCGAGGTGTCCCTGCGGGTCGACCGCTACCTGGTGAACACCAGGGTCACGCCCAACCAGCTCACCTACCTGATGACCGTCTTCGGTGTGCTCGCGGCCCCGGCACTGCTCGTGCCGGGGATCCCGGGCGCCGTCCTCGGCGTGGTGTGCGTCCAGCTGTACCTGCTGCTGGACTGCGTCGACGGCGAGATCGCCCGCTGGAGGAAGCAGTACTCCCTCGGCGGCGTCTACCTCGACCGGGTCGGCGCCTACCTCACCGACGCCGCGGTGCTCACCGGCTTCGGGCTGCGCGCCGCCGACCTGTGGGGCAGCGGCCGCATCGACTGGCTGTGGGCCTTCCTCGGCACCCTCGCCGCCCTCGGCGCCATCCTCATCAAGGCCGAGACCGACCTCGTCGGCGTCGCCCGGCACCAGGTCGGCAAGCCGCCGGTGCAGGAGGCCGCCGCCGAGATGCGCTCCTCCGGCATGGCGCTGGCCCGCCGGGCCGCCGCCGCCCTGAAGTTCCACCGGCTGATCCTCGGCATCGAGGCGTCGCTGCTGATCCTGGTGCTGGCGATCGTCGACCAGATCCGCGGCGACCTGTTCTTCACCCGGCTCGGCGTCGCGGTGCTGGCCGGCATCGCCCTGGTGCAGACGCTGCTGCACCTGGTGTCCATCCTCGCCTCCAGCAGGCTGAGGTGAGCGCCATGAAGGTCGGGGCCGTCATCATCACCATGGGCAACCGCCCCGACGAACTGCGCGCCCTGCTCGACTCCGTCGCCAAGCAGGACGGCGACCCGGTCGAGGTCGTCGTCGTCGGCAACGGCTCGCCCGTCCCGGACGTCCCCGAGGGCGTCCGCACCATCGAACTGCCCGAGAACCTCGGCATCCCCGGCGGCCGCAACGTCGGCATCGAGGCCTTCGGCCCGGCCGGCCGCGACGTCGACATCCTGCTCTTCCTCGACGACGACGGGCTGCTCGCCCACCACGACACCGCCGAGCTGTGCCGCAAGGCGTTCGAGGCGGACCCGAAGCTCGGCATCGTCAGCTTCCGCATCGCCGACCCGGACACCGGCGTCACCCAGCGCCGGCACGTGCCCCGGCTGCGGGCCTCCGACCCGATGCGCTCCTCCCGGGTCACCACATTCCTCGGCGGCGCCAACGCCGTCCGCACCCGCGTCCTCGCCGACGTCGGCGGCCTCCCGGACGAGTTCTTCTACGCCCACGAGGAGACCGACCTGGCCTGGCGGGCCCTGGACGCCGGCTGGATGATCGACTACCGGTCCGACATGGTGCTGTACCACCCGACGACCGCGCCCTCGCGGCACGCCGTGTACCACCGCATGGTCGCCCGCAACCGCGTCTGGCTGGCCCGCCGCAACCTGCCCGCCCTCCTCGTCCCGGTGTACCTGGGCGTGTGGCTGCTGCTCACCCTGCTGCGCCGTCCCTCCGGCCCGGCCCTGCGGGCCTGGTTCGGCGGCTTCCGCGAGGGCTGGACCACCCCGTGCGGCCCCCGCCGTCCCATGAAGTGGCGTACGGTGTGGCGGCTGACCCGGCTGGGCCGGCCCCCCGTCATCTGACAGGCTCGGGTCCGGGACCACCCGGCAGGGCCGTACCCTGGCCCCGGCTCGAGCAGGCCCACAGGCCGCCTCTCCCGAAGACGAAAGTTTCCACCAGTGAGTGAGACAACGCACGACGCCACGGTCGCGGTCAGCGCGCCCGCGGCGCCCGACGAGGGCCTCACGGCGAAGGAGCTCGCCGCCAAGTACGGGCTGAGCGTGAGCGGCGCCCGGCCCTCGCTCCTGGAGTACGTGGCTCAGCTCTGGGACCGGCGGCACTTCATCCTCGCCTTCTCCCGGGCGAAGCTGACCGCCCAGTACAGCCAGGCCAAGCTCGGCCAGCTGTGGCAGGTGGCCACGCCGCTGCTGAACGCGGCCGTGTACTTCTTCATCTTCGGCCTGCTGCTGGAGGCCGACCGCGGTCTGCCCCGCGAGGTCTACGTCCCGTTCCTCGTCACGGGCGTGTTCGTCTTCACCTTCACGCAGAGCTCGGTCATGGCGGGCGTGCGCGCCATCTCCGGCAACCTGGGACTGGTCCGCGCCCTGCACTTCCCGCGGGCGTCCCTGCCGGTCTCCTTCGCGCTGCAGCAGCTCCAGCAGCTGCTGTTCTCGATGATCGTGCTGTTCGCCATCGTGATCGGCTTCGGCCACTACCCGGACCTGTCCTGGCTGCTCATCGTGCCGGCGCTGCTCCTGCAGTTCTGCTTCAACACCGGTCTGGCGCTGATCATGGCCAGGGCGGGCGCCAAGACCCCGGACCTGGCGCAGCTCATGCCGTTCGTGATGCGGACCTGGATGTACGCGTCCGGCGTGATGTTCTCCATCCCGATCTTCCTGGCGGACAAGCCGTCCTGGATCGCCAACCTCCTGCAGTGGAACCCGGCCGCGATCTACATGGACCTGGTGCGCTTCGCCCTGATCGACGACTACGGCGCGCAGTACCTGCCCGACCACGTGTGGGCGGTCGCGGGCGGCTGGGCCGTGCTGTTCGCCGTCGGCGGCTTCGTGTACTTCTGGAAGGCGGAGGAGAGGTACGGCCGTGGCTGAGCAGCAGGACGCGCGCGTCCCCACCGTCATCGCGGACGATCTGCACATCGTCTACCGCGTCAACGGCGCCAAGTCCGGCAAGGGCAGCGCCACCGCCGCCCTCAGCCGCATCCTCAAGCGGGGCTCCGACGACACGGAGCGGGGCGTGCGCAAGGTGCACGCCGTGCGCGGCGTCTCCTTCGTCGCCTACCGCGGCGAGGCCATCGGCCTGATCGGTTCCAACGGCTCCGGCAAGTCGACCCTGCTGCGAGCGATCGCCGGCCTGCTCCCCGCCGAGCGGGGCAAGGTGTACACCGACGGCCAGCCCTCGCTGCTCGGCGTCAACGCGGCCCTGATGAACGACCTCACCGGCGAACGCAACGTCATATTGGGCGGGCTCGCCATGGGGATGTCCCGCGAGGAGATCAAGGAGCGCTACCAGGACATCGTCGACTTCTCCGGCATCAACGAGAAGGGCGACTTCATCACCCTGCCGATGCGCACCTACTCCTCGGGCATGGCCGCCCGCCTCCGCTTCTCCATCGCCGCGGCCAAGGACCACGATGTCCTGATGATCGACGAGGCGCTCGCCACCGGCGACCGCAAGTTCCAGAAGCGCTCCGAGAACCGCATCCGGGAGCTGCGCAAGGAAGCCGGCACGGTGTTCCTGGTCAGCCACAACAACAAGTCCATCCGCGACACCTGCGACCGCGTCCTGTGGCTGGAACGCGGCGAGCTGCGCATGGACGGCCCGACCGACGAGGTGCTCAAGGAGTACGAGAAGTTCACGGGCAAGTAGCGCGATCCGGCCAGGGCCCCTCCGGAACTGCTCCGGCGGGGCCCCGCGTCTGCAAAAGAAGCGTCAACTCCGGGCCAAGACAGGAATCTTGGGGCCGATCGGTGCGTTCTCCCGGGGTGCGGGCCACCCTGACGAACCGTGTCGTGTTGTACAACGTAAGCTGTACCGGTCCCGAAACACGGCAATCAGGGCAATAATGCGCGACACCGCCCGTCGGACGCCCGTGCGGACGGCCGGGCGGCGTGTCCGAAATAGTGTGTATTGGGTCGGCAGTGTAGAACGGGAGATGTGACGGCGATGGCTACGGAAACTCCCCAGCTCCACGCAGCACGTGCCGTCCCCGCACCGGGCAGCCGGCGGTGACGGGAACCGGCACGGCGCGCACCCTCGACCCGGAGCGCGCCACCCTCGACAAGGCCGCGGGTGAGAACTTCCCCGTGGCCCCCTTCTTCCTGCCCCGGGCCTGGCGCACCGACCTCATGGCCGTCTACGGCTTCGCCCGTCTCGTCGACGACATCGGGGACGGCGACCTCGCCCCCGGCGGTGCCGACGCCCGGCTGCTCGGCGTGTCCCCGCAGGACGCCGACGACCGGCTGGTCCTGCTCGACGCCTTCGAGACCGACCTGCGCAGGGTCTTCGACTCCACCCCCCGCCACCCCCTGCTGCGCCGGCTGCAGCCGACCGTGCGGCGGTGCGCGCTGACCCCCGAGCCGTTCCTCGGCCTGATCGCCGCCAACCGCCAGGACCAGCTGGTCGGCCGCTACGAGACCTACGACGACCTGCTCGCCTACTGCGAGCTGTCCGCCAACCCGGTCGGCCGTCTCGTCCTCGCCGTCACCGGCACCTCGACGCCCGAGCGGATCCGCCGCTCCGACATGATCTGCACCGCCCTGCAGATCGTCGAGCACCTCCAGGACGTGGCCGAGGACCTCGCCCGCGACCGCGTGTACCTGCCCGCCGCCGACCTGAAGCGCTTCCACGTCCAGGAGGAGGACCTCGCCGCCGCGAGCGCCGGGGCGTCCGTCCGCGCGCTGGTGGCGTACGAGGCGCAGCGTGCCCGCGACCTGCTGGACGAGGGCGCGCCCCTGGTGGGCAGCGTCCACGGCAGGCTGCGGCTGCTGCTCGCGGGCTTCGTGGCGGGGGGAAGGGCGGCACTGAGGGCGGTCGCCGCCGCCGATTTCGACGTACTTCCCGGCCCGCCCAAGCCCGGCAAGCTCCAGGTGCTGCGTGAGGTGGGCGTGACCCTGCGAGGAGAGGGGTGATCCGGACCGTGGAATCCGAACCACATACGTCCGCACCGGTACTCGCCGCCTACAGCTACTGCGAGGCCGTCACCGGGCGGCAGGCCCGCAACTTCGCCTACGGCATCCGCCTGCTGGCTACGCCCCAGCGCCGTGCCATGTCGGCGCTCTACGCGTTCTCGCGACGCGTCGACGACATCGGCGACGGCCCCCTCACGGGCGAGGTCAAGGTGGCCCGGCTGGAGGAGACGCGGGCGCTGCTCACCCGGATCCGCGAGGGCGGGGTCGGCGAGGACGACACCGACCCGGTCGCTGTGGCCCTCACGCACGCCGCCTCGCACTTCCCGATCCCGCTGGGCGGCCTGGACGAGCTCATCGACGGCGTCCAGATGGACGTCCGGGGCGAGACGTACGAGACCTGGGACGACCTGAAGGTCTACTGCCGCTGCGTGGCGGGGGCCATCGGGCGGCTCTCGCTCGGGGTGTTCGGCACCGAACCGGGGGCGCGCGGCGTCGACCGCGCGCCGGAGTATGCCGACACGCTCGGCCTCGCGCTCCAGCTCACCAACATCCTCCGCGACATCCGCGAGGACGCCGAGGGCGGGCGCACCTACCTGCCCGCCGACGACCTCGCCAAGTTCGGCTGCTCCGCCGGCTTCAGCGGCCCCCGCCCGCCCGAGGGCTCCGACTTCGCGGGGCTCGTGCACTTCGAGGTGCGCCGGGCCCGTGCCCTGTTCGCCGAGGGCTACCGGCTGCTGCCCATGCTCGACCGGCGCAGCGGCGCCTGCGTCGCCGCCATGGCCGGCATCTACCGCCGCCTGCTGGACCGCATCGAGCGGGACCCGGAGGCGGTGCTGCGCGGCCGGGTGTCGCTGCCCGGCCGGGAGAAGGCGTACGTGGCCGTGCGCGGCCTGTCGGGTCTCGACGCCCGGCACGTCACGCGACGCGCCGTCAGGAGGCGGGTGTGAGCGACGAAGGAGCCGCCACGGAAGGGAAACGGCGGGCAACCCTCCGGCCCGGGGCCGCGTCCCTGACACCGACGGCCTCCCGCGCGGGCATCGCGCGGCACGGCCGCCGCGCGGGGGAGGGGGTGCGATGACCCACGGCACGCGGTCCCGGGGACCGGCCGCCGACGGACGGCACACCGTCGTGGTGGGCGGCGGGCTCGCCGGTGTCACGACCGCGCTCGCCCTCGCCGACGCCGGGGTGCGCGTCACCCTGCTGGAGGGCCGGCCCCGGCTGGGTGGTCTGGCGTTCTCCTTCCGGCGCGGCGAGCTGACCGTCGACAACGGACAGCACGTCTACCTGCGCTGCTGCACCGCCTACCGGTGGTTCCTCGACCGCATCGAGGGCGCGGCCCTGGCCCCGCTGCAGCACCGGCTCGACGTACCGGTCCTCGACGCCGAACGCCCCGCGGGCCGGCGTCTGGGCAGACTGCGGCGCGACGCGCTGCCCGTGCCGCTGCACCTGGGCCGCAGCCTCGCCACCTATCCGCACCTGTCGCTCGCCGAACGCGCCAGGGTCGGCCGCGCCGCACTCGCCCTGAAGAACCTCGACCCGGCCGACCCGGCGCTGGACGACCAGGACTTCGGCAGCTGGCTGGCCGCGCACGGCCAGTCCGCCCGCGCCGTCGAGGCCCTGTGGGACCTGGTCGGGGTCGCCACCCTCAACGCCGTCGCCGCGGACTCCTCCCTGGCGCTCGCCGCCATGGTGTTCAGGACCGGCCTGCTGTCCGACCCGGGCGCGGCCGACATCGGCTGGGCGAGCGTCCCGCTCGGCGACCTCCACGACGGGCTGGCCCGCAAGGCCCTCGACCGCGCGGGCGTGCGCACCGAGCTCCGCACACGCGTCACCTCCGTCCGCGCGCAGCCGGACGGCCGCTGGCACGTCGAGGTCCCCGGCGAGACGCTCCACGCCGACGCGGTGGTGCTCGCCGTACCGCAGCGCGAGGCGCACGGCCTGCTCCCCGACGGCGCCCTGGACGCCCCCGAGCGGCTGCTGCGGATCGGCACCGCGCCGATCCTCAACGTCCACGTGGTGTACGACCGCACGGTCCTCGCCCGGCCCTTCTTCACCGCCCTGGGCAGCCCCGTGCAGTGGGTGTTCGACCGCACCGAGGCGTCCGGGCTGCGCGAGGGCCAGTACCTGGCCGTGTCCCAGTCGGCGGCGCAGGACGAGATCGACGCCCCCGTGGCGGTGCTGCGCGAGCGGTACCTGCCCGAGCTGGAGCGGCTGCTGCCGCGGGCCCGGGGCGCGCACGTGAGGGACTTCTTCGTCACCCGGGAGCGGACCGCGACGTTCGCCCCCACCCCCGGCGTCGGGCGCCTCAGGCCCGGTGCCCGCACCAAGGCACCCGGCCTGTACCTGGCCGGAGCGTGGACCGCCACCGGGTGGCCCGCGACCATGGAGAGTGCGGTCCGCAGCGGCGTGAGCGCGGCGGACGCCGTGCTGGGCGCCCTGGGCCGGCCCCGTCCGCAGCACCTCTTCGCGTTCGAGGAGGCGGCGTGATGCTCGCTCGGCACGACGCGGCAGGCGGCCCCCGTACCTCCGGCACCGCAACAAGAGGAGAGACTGTGCCCACTGTGCCCCCGGCCTCGAGGACCGCCGAGGCGGTGGACGTGACCGCGCTGCTGGAGCGCGGCCGGACCCTGGCCACTCCGGTACTGCGGGCGGCCGTCGACCGACTGGCCCCTCCCATGGACACGGTTGCCGCCTACCACTTCGGCTGGATCGACGCCCAGGGCAGGCCCGCCGACGGCGACGGCGGCAAGGCGGTGCGCCCCGCCCTCGCCGTGCTGTCCGCCGAGGTGATGTCCGCGGCCCCCGAGACGGGCGTCCCCGGCGCCGTCGCCGTGGAGCTCGTCCACAACTTCTCCCTCCTGCACGACGACCTCATGGACGGCGACGAGCAGCGCCGCCACCGCGACACGGTCTGGAAGGTGCACGGCCCCGCCCAGGCCATCCTGGTCGGCGACGCCCTGTTCGCCCTGGCCAACGAGGTGCTCCTCGAACTCGGCACCGTCGACGCCGGCCGCGCCACCCGCCGTCTGACCACGGCCACCCGCGCCCTGATCGACGGCCAGGCCCAGGACATCTCCTACGAGCACCGCGACCGGGTCAGCGTCGAGGAGTGCCTGGAGATGGAGGGCAACAAGACCGGTGCCCTGCTCGCCTGCGCCAGCTCCATCGGCGCGGTCCTCGGCGGCGCAGACGACCGCACCGCCGACACGCTGGAGAAGTACGGCTACCACCTCGGCCTCGCCTTCCAGGCCGTCGACGACCTCCTCGGCATCTGGGGCGACCCGGACGCCACGGGCAAGCAGACCTGGAGCGACCTGCGCCAGCGCAAGAAGTCGCTGCCCGTGGTGGCCGCGCTCGCGGCGGGCGGCCCCGCCTCCGAGCGGCTCGGCGAACTGCTCGCCGCCGACGCCAAGGCCAGCGACTTCGAGAACTTCTCCGAGGAGGAGTTCGCGGCCCGCGCCGCCCTGATCGAGGAGGCCGGCGGCCGCGAGTGGACCGCCGGTGAGGCACGCCGTCAGCACACCATCGCCATCGAGGCCCTCGACGCCGTCGACATGCCCGACCCGGTGCGGGAGCAGTTCACGGCGCTCGCGGACTTCGTCGTCGTACGGAAGAGATGATCACTATCGGCCGAATAACCCTCGCGTAGTCGCCGGCCGGTGCCGCGAGCAGCACTCGGACACCGGCCGACGGCGGACCCACAGCAGATGCACACCTTGCAGGACTGCACGAAGGGGAAGCCATGACAGCGACGACCGACGGAAGCTTCGGGGCCCTGCCGCCCCGCGCCGCCGCGGCCAGCGACACCGACACGCACACCCCCGGGGCGGCCGGGGTACCGCAGGCCGCCGCGCGCGCCGCCCGGCGGGCCGCCGACTTCCTGCTCTCCCGCCAGGACCCGCAGGGCTGGTGGAAGGGCGACCTCGAGACCAACGTCACGATGGATGCCGAGGACCTGCTGCTGCGTCAGTTCCTCGGCATCCGCGACGACGAGACCACGCAGGCCGCGGCCCTCTTCATCCGGGGCGAGCAGAACGAGGACGGCACGTGGGCCACCTTCTACGGCGGACCGAGCGACCTGTCCGCCACCGTCGAGGCGTACGTCGCCCTGCGCCTGGCCGGTGACGCGCCCGACGCCCCGCACATGGCCCGGGCCTCCGCCTGGATCCGCGCACAGGGCGGCATCGCCGCGGCGCGGGTCTTCACCCGGATCTGGCTGGCCCTGTTCGGCTGGTGGAAGTGGGAGGACCTGCCCGAACTCCCGCCGGAGCTCGTCTTCTTCCCGAAGTGGATGCCGCTCAACATCTACGACTTCGGCTGCTGGGCCCGGCAGACCATCGTCCCGCTGACGGTCGTCTCCGCGAAGCGGCCGGTGCGCCCCGCGCCCTTCCCGCTCGACGAACTGCACACCGACCCGGAGCACCCGAACCCGCGCAAGCCCCTCGCCCCGCCGCTGAGTTGGGACGGGGCCTTCCAGCGCATGGACAAGGGCCTGCATGCCCTGCGCAAGGTCGTGCCCAGGAGTCTGCGCCGGGCGGCCATGAACAGCGCCGCCCGCTGGATCGTCGAACGGCAGGAGAACGACGGCTGCTGGGGCGGCATCCAGCCCCCGGCCGTGTACTCGATCATCGCCCTGCACCTGCTCGGCTACGACCTGGAGCACCCGGTGATGCGGGAGGGACTGGCCTCGCTGGACCGGTTCGCCGTGTGGCGCGAGGACGGGGCCCGGATGATCGAGGCGTGCCAGTCGCCGGTGTGGGACACCTGCCTGGCCGCCATCGCCCTCGTGGACGCCGGACTGCCCCCGGACCACCCGCAGTTGGTGAAGGCGGCCGACTGGATGCTGGGCGAGGAGGTCGTCCGGCCCGGTGACTGGTCCGTGCGCCGGCCCCACCTTCCGCCCGGCGGCTGGGCGTTCGAGTTCCACAACGACAACTACCCCGACATCGACGACACCGCCGAGGTGATCCTCGCCCTGCGCCGGATCGCCCACCACGACACCCGGCGACTGGACCGGGCCGTCGGGCGCGGGGTGCGCTGGACACTCGGCATGCAGTCGAGGAACGGCGCGTGGGGCGCCTTCGACGCGGACAACACCAGCCCGTTCCCCAACCGGCTGCCGTTCTGCGACTTCGGCGAGGTCATCGACCCGCCCTCCGCCGACGTCACCGCGCACGTCGTGGAGATGCTCGCCGTCGAAGGGCTGGCCCACGACCCGCGCACCCGGCGCGGCGTGGAGTGGCTGCTGGCCGAACAGGAGCCCGACGGGTCGTGGTTCGGGCGCTGGGGCGTCAACTACGTCTACGGCACCGGGTCGGTCGTCCCCGCCCTGGTCGCCGCGGGTCTGCCCGCCGCGCACCCGGCGATCCGGCGCGCCGTGGGATGGCTGGAGTCGGTGCAGAACGACGACGGCGGCTGGGGCGAGGACCTGCGCTCCTACCGGGACCCCGTGCGGTGGAGCGGCCGGGGCGACTCGACCGCCTCCCAGACCGCCTGGGCGCTGATGGCGCTGCTGGCGGCGGGGGAGCGCGGCTCCCGCGCCGTGGAACGCGGCGTCGAGTGGCTCGCCGCCACCCAGCGGGAGGACGGCTCCTGGGACGAGCCGCACTTCACGGGGACGGGCTTCCCGTGGGACTTCTCGATCAACTACCACCTCTACCGGCAGGTCTTCCCGCTCACCGCACTCGGCCGGTACCTGCACGGAGAGCCCTTCGCGGACCGGCTCCGGTTGAGCGGCTCGGCGGGGGAGGCCGGCGACTACCGGCTCGCCGGGGCCGAGGCCGACTGATGAGCACGCGGACCGGCCCGGCCCCGCTGCTGATCGCCTGCGCGCTCGGCATCGAGCAGTTCGCCCTGCGCGCGGGCGGCCGCGGCGGGGCCGGCGGGCCGGTCACCGTGCTGCGGACCGGGATGGGGCCGGCGGCGGCCGAGCGGGCCGTCACACGGATGCTCGCCGATCCGGCCCTGAGCGGCGCCGCCGTCCTCGCCACCGGCTTCTGCGCCGGGCTTGCGCCCGGGATGCACCCCGGCGACCTCGTCGTCGCCGAGGAGACTCGCGACCCGCGCGCCACCACCGCCTGCGTCGGGACCGACCTGCTGGTGAAGGCCCTGATCCGGGCCGTACCGGGACGGACCGTGCACACCGGCCCGCTCACCGGGTCCGACCACGTGGTGCGCGGCCCCGAGCGCGCCGCCCTGCGCGCCACCGGAGCCGTCGCCGCCGACATGGAGTCCGCCGCCACGCTCCTGAGCGCCGTGCGCGGGGGCGAGCGCCCGGTTGCGGCCGTCCGGGTGGTCGTGGACGCTCCAGAACATGAACTCGTCCGGATCGGCACGGTGCGCGGTGGAATATCAGCTTTCCGTGTTCTTCGTTCGGTCCTCCCCGCTTTCTTCGAATGGCACCGTTCCTTGCTGCTCCCCTGGAGGTGAGCCAGATGGCCATGCCGCTCCGACAGTCCATCAAGGTCGCTACGTACTTGGCTGAACAGAAGCTGCGCCGCAGGGACAAGTTCCCGCTGATCGTGGAGCTGGAGCCGCTGTTCGCCTGCAACCTCAAGTGCGAGGGATGCGGCAAGATCCAGCACCCTGCCGGGGTGCTGAAGCAGCGGATGCCGGTCGCCCAGGCCGTGGGCGCCGTCATGGAGTCCGGTGCCCCCATGGTGTCCATCGCCGGCGGCGAGCCGCTGATGCACCCGCAGATCGACGAGATCGTGCGCCAGCTGGTGGCCAAACGCAAGTACGTGTTCCTGTGCACCAACGCCATGCTGCTGCGCAAGAAGATGGACAAGTTCACGCCGTCGCCCTACTTCGCCTTCGCGGTGCACATCGACGGGCTGCGCGAGCGGCATGACGAGTCCGTGGCGAAGGAAGGTGTCTTCGACGAGGCCGTGGAGGCGATCAAGGAGGCCAAGCGGCGCGGCTTCCGGGTCACCACCAACTCGACGTTCTTCAACACCGACACCCCGCAGACCATCATCGAGGTGCTGAACTTCCTCAACGACGACCTCGAGGTCGACGAGATGATGATCTCGCCCGCGTACGCCTACGAGAAGGCCCCCGACCAGGAGCACTTCCTCGGCGTCGAGCAGACCCGCGAGCTGTTCAAGAAGGCCTTCTCGGGTGGCAACCGGCGGCGCTGGCGGCTCAACCACTCCCCGCTCTTCCTGGACTTCCTGGAGGGCAAGGTCGACTTCCCCTGCACGGCGTGGGCGATCCCGAACTACTCGCTCTTCGGCTGGCAGCGCCCCTGCTACCTGATGAGCGACGGGTACGTGCCGACGTACCGCGAGCTCGTCGAGGACACCGACTGGGACAAGTACGGCCGCGGCAAGGACCCGCGCTGCGCCAACTGCATGGCGCACTGCGGCTACGAGCCCACCGCCGTCCTGGCCACCATGGGCTCGCTCAAGGAGTCGCTGCGCGCCATGCGCGAGACGGTCTCCGGGAACCGGGAGTGAGGACGTGACCGCCGTGCCGCTGGGCATGCCCGGGGTGCCGGAGCGCCCGGTCGCGCCCCGCCGCGCCTCGCGCACCGTGCATGTCGGCCCGGTGGCCGTGGGCGGCGGCGCCCCGGTGTCGGTGCAGTCGATGACGACGACCCGCACCTCGGACGTCGGCGCCACACTGCAGCAGATCGCCGAGCTCACCGCCTCCGGCTGCCAGATCGTCCGGGTCGCCTGCCCCACGCAGGACGACGCGGACGCCCTGGCGGTCATCGCCCGCAAGTCGCAGATCCCGGTGATCGCGGACATCCACTTCCAGCCCAAGTACGTCTTCGCGGCCATCGAGGCCGGCTGCGCGGCCGTACGCGTCAACCCCGGCAACATCAAGCAGTTCGACGACCGCGTCAAGGAGATCGCCCAGGCCGCCCGGGACCACGGCACGCCCGTCCGGATCGGCGTCAACGCCGGATCGCTGGACCGGCGGCTGCTGCAGAAGCACGGCAGGGCGACCCCCGAGGCGCTCGTGGAGAGCGCACTGTGGGAGGCGTCCCTGTTCGAGGAGCACGGCTTCCGCGACCTGAAGATCTCCGTCAAGCACAACGACCCGGTCGTGATGATCGAGGCGTACCGGCAGCTCGCCGAGAGCTGTGACTATCCGCTCCACCTGGGCGTCACCGAGGCGGGACCGGCGTTCCAGGGCACGATCAAGTCGGCCGTGGCCTTCGGGGCGCTGCTGTCCCGGGGCATCGGCGACACCATCCGGGTGTCGCTGTCCGCGCCGCCCGCCGAGGAGGTCAAGGTCGGCATCCAGATCCTGCAGTCCCTCGGACTGCGGGAACGCCGGCTGGAGATCGTCTCCTGCCCCTCCTGCGGACGCGCCCAGGTCGACGTGTACAAGCTGGCCGAGGAGGTCACGGCCGGGCTGGAGGGCATGGAGGTGCCGCTGCGCGTCGCCGTCATGGGGTGCGTGGTCAACGGACCCGGCGAGGCCCGGGAAGCCGACCTCGGCGTGGCCTCCGGCAACGGAAAGGGGCAGATCTTCGTCAAGGGGCAGGTCGTCCGGACCGTACCCGAGTCGAGGATCGTCGAGACGCTGATCGACGAGGCGATGAGACTCGCCGAGCAACTGGAGCAGGACGGCGTGGGGCCGGGGGAGCCTGCCGTCACCGTGAGCTGAGCAGCACGGAACCGAAGGGGGCCCGAGAGTGACGATCCTGGAGAGCATCCGGGGACCACGCGACCTGAAGGCGCTGTCCGAGGCGGAGCTGAGCGAAACGGCTGAGGAGATCCGGGAGTTCCTGGTGCACGCCGTCGCCAGGACCGGGGGCCACCTGGGCCCCAACCTGGGCGTGGTGGAGCTGACCCTGGCCCTGCACCGGGTCTTCGAGTCGCCGGCCGACCGCATCCTGTGGGACACCGGCCACCAGGCGTACGTGCACAAGCTGGTCACCGGCCGGCAGGACTTCTCCAAGCTGCGCGGCAAGGGCGGCCTGTCCGGCTACCCCTCGCGGGAGGAGTCCGAGCACGACGTCATCGAGAACAGCCACGCCTCCACCGCCCTCGGCTGGGCCGACGGGCTGGCCAAGGCACGCGAGGTGCAGGGGGAGAAGGGCCACGTCGTCGCGGTCATCGGCGACGGGGCGCTCACCGGCGGCATGGCCTGGGAGGCCCTCAACAACATCGCGGCCGCCCGGAACCGGCCGCTGATCATCGTGGTCAACGACAACGAGCGCTCCTACGCCCCGACCATAGGCGGTCTCGCCGACCACCTCGCCACGCTGCGCACCACCGACGGCTACGAGCGGGTCCTGGCCTGGGGCAAGGACGTGCTCCAGGGCACGCCCCTGGTCGGCGGCACCCTCTACGAGGCCCTGCACGGCGCGAAGAAGGGCTTCAAGGACGCCTTCGCGCCGCAGGGCCTGTTCGAGGACCTGGGCCTGAAGTACGTCGGCCCGATCGACGGCCACGACCTCGGGGCCGTGGAGTCCGCGCTGCGGCGGGCCAAGCGCTTCCACGGGCCGGTGCTGGTGCACTGCCTCACGGAGAAGGGCCGGGGCTACGAGCCCGCCCTCGCCCACGAGGAGGACCACTTCCACACCGTCGGCGTCATGGACCCGCTCACCTGCGCCCCGCTGTCGCCGGCGGGCGGCCCCTCCTGGACGTCCGTGTTCGGCGAGGAGATCGTGCGGATCGGCGAGGAACGGCAGGACGTCGTGGCGATCACCGCCGCCATGCTGCACCCGGTCGGCCTCGGCGCGTTCGCCGAGCGGTTCCCGGAGCGGGTGTGGGACGTCGGCATCGCGGAGCAGCACGCGGCCGTCTCCGCGGCGGGCCTGGCGACGGGGGGACTGCACCCGGTCGTCGCCGTCTACGCGACGTTCCTCAACCGCGCGTTCGACCAGCTGCTGATGGACGTGGCCCTGCACCGCTGCGGGGTGACCTTCGTCCTGGACCGGGCCGGGGTCACCGGCGTCGACGGGGCCTCGCACAACGGCATGTGGGACATGTCCGTCCTGCAGGTCGTGCCCGGACTGCGCATCGCCGCGCCCCGGGACGCCGACCAGTTGCGTGCCCAGCTGCGCGAGGCGGTCGCCGTGGACGACGCGCCGACCCTGGTCCGCTTCCCGAAGGAGTCGGTGGGGCCGCGCATCCCGGCGATCGACCGGGTGGGGGGAACCGACGTCCTGCACCGGGCGCCGGACCCGCGGGTGCTGCTGGTGGCGGTCGGCGTGATGGCGCCCGTCTGCCTGCGGGCCGCCGAGCTGCTCGAGGCCCGCGGCATCGGCTGCACCGTCGTGGACCCCCGCTGGGTGAAGCCCGTCGACCCCGCGCTGCCGGCCCTGGCCGCCGAGCACGACCTGGTCGCCGTCGTCGAGGACAACAGCCGGGCGGCCGGCGTGGGCTCGGCCGTGGCGCTGGCCCTCGGGGACGCGGAGGTGGACGTGCCCGTCCGCCGCTTCGGCATCCCCGAGCAGTTCCTCGCGCACGCCAAGCGCGGCGAGGTGCTGGCCGACATCGGCCTGACCCCCGTCGAGATCGCCGGACGGATCAGCGCGAGTCTGACCGTCAAGGAAGAGCAGTCCAAGGAGTCACAGGAATGACCACCGCCGAATCCGCGTCGGAGTCGTCGCAGGCCGGGGAGTTCGACCTCAGCGCCCTGCTGGCCGAGCGCGGGGCCGAGCGCTACGAGCTGCACACCCGGTACCTCAACCACCAGCTCCCGCGCACGCTGCACACCATCGGCTTCGACAAGGTCTACGAGCGCGCCGAGGGCGCCTACTTCTACGACGCGGACGGCAACGACTACCTGGACATGCTCGCCGGGTTCGGGGTGATGGGGCTCGGCCGCCACCACCCCGTGGTGCGCAAGGCCGTGCACGACGTCCTGGACGCGCAGCTCGCCGATCTCACCCGCTTCGACTGCCAGCCGCTGCCCGGCCTGCTGGCGGAGAAGCTGCTGGCGCACAGTCCGCACCTGGACCGGGTGTTCTTCGGCAACAGCGGCACGGAGGCGGTCGAGGGGGCGCTGAAGTTCGCCCGGTTCGTCACCGGCAGGCCCAGGGTCCTGTACTGCGCGCACGCCTTCCACGGCCTGACCACCGGCTCCCTGTCCGTCAACGGCGAGTCCGCCTTCCGCGACGGTTTCGCCCCGCTGCTGCCCGACACGGCCGTACCGCTCGGCGACCTCGACGCGCTGGAGCGGGAGCTGAGGAAGGGCGACGTCGCGGCCCTGATCGTCGAGCCGATCCAGGGCAAGGGCGTGCTGGAGGGCCCGCCCGGCTGGCTGCGGGCCGCCCAGGATCTGCTGCACCGGCACAAGGCGCTGCTGATCGCCGACGAGGTGCAGACGGGCCTCGGCCGTACCGGCGACTTCTACGGCTACCAGCACGAGGACGGCGTGGAGCCGGACCTGGTGTGCGTGGCGAAGGCGCTGTCCGGCGGCTACGTCCCCGTCGGCGCCACGCTCGGCAGGGACTGGATCTTCAAGAAGGTCTACTCGTCCATGGACCGGGTGCTGGTCCACTCGGCGAGCTTCGGGTCCAACGCCCAGGCGATGGCGGCCGGCCTGGCGGTGCTGGCGGTGATGGAGAACGAGCAGATCGTCGCGAACGTCCGGGCCACGGGTGAGCGGCTCAGGTCCCGGCTCGCGGCGCTGACCGACCGCTACGAGATGCTCGCGGAGGTGCGGGGCCGGGGGCTGATGATCGGCATCGAGTTCGGCCGTCCCAAGTCGCTGAAGCTGCGCAGCCGCTGGACCATGCTGCAGGCGGCCCGCAAGGGGCTGTTCGCGCAGATGGTCGTGGTGCCGCTGCTGCAGAAGCACCGGATCCTCACCCAGGTCTCCGGCGACCACATGGAGGTGATCAAGCTGATCCCGCCGCTGATCATCGGGGAGCGGGAGGTGGACCGGTTCGTCGAGGCGTTCACGGCCGTGATGGACGACGCCCACGACGGCGGACTGGTGTGGGACTTCGGCAAGACGCTCGTCAAGCAGGCGGTCGCCAACCGCTGAATCGCTTTTGCCTAGGAGGCAAGAAATTTGCCGCACAGGCAAAGCTCCGGCTGAATGGAGGCATGAGCTCCTCCGAGAGCGAGCGGCCCCCCGGGGCCGACTCGCCGGCCGACCAGGCCCCCGGCGCACTGCCGGCCGCGGTCGCCCCCCAACTGCGGGCGCTGCGGCGGCAGGCCTCCCTGACGCTGGAGGCCGCGGCCCGCGCCGCCGGGCTGTCGCCCGCGCACCTGTCCCGGCTGGAGACCGGCCGGCGCCAGCCCTCCCTGCCGATGCTGCTGGCCCTCGCCCGCATCTACGGTACGACGGTGTCCGAACTGCTCGGCGAGACGGTCGCCGAACGGGACTCCGTCATCCGCGCCGCCGCCATGGAACCCACCGGGGCGGGCGGCTGGACCTACTGGCAGGCCGGCGCCCCCGGCCGCGGGATGCAGGCATTGCGCGTCCACGTCCCCTTCGGCTCCCAGGGCGACATCGTGCGCGTCCACCCCGGGGAGGAGTGGCTGCACGTGCTGCGGGGCCGGCTGCGGCTGCGCCTGGCCGACACCCTGCACCGGCTGGCGCCCGGCGACAGCGCCCACTTCGACTCGCTGACCCCGCACCGCATCGCCGCCGAGGACCACGACGGCGTCGACCTGCTCTTCGTGCACACCCTGCTGCAGAGCCCCACGGCCGCCCTGTGCCTGGGCCCCAACCCTGGAGACAAGACATGAGCGACTTGGAGGAGAAGTTCCCCCGGGCCCTGTGGGTGCGCCTGCTGGTCTACCTGATCCTCGGACACGTCTTCGCCGCGTTCGTCTACCTGCTGTTCGAGGTCGGGGCGAAGTAGATCCGGGCCGGGGTCTCGGTCCGGGACGGCCTCAGTCCAGGAGCCGCTCGCGCAGCCGCTCCCGGGTCTCGGGGGTGAGCCCCAGGCCCTGCTCCAGATAGGCGTCGGTCCCGCCCCAGGTCTCCTCGATCGTGTCGAAGGCGGCCGTCAGGTATTCGGCGCGTGCGTCGAACAGGGGGCTGAGCAGCTCCATGACCTCGGGGGAGTAGGCCGAGGCGTGCGAGCTGCTGCGGTGGACCTTGTAGCGGCGGTGCTTGGCGTTCGACTTCAGGTAGTCGTCGACGATCGCCTCCCGCTCGACCCCCACCGCCAGCAGCGTCACCGCCACCGACAGCCCCGCGCGGTCCTTGCCGGCCGCGCAGTGCATCAGCGCCGGGACGCTGTCCTGCGCCAGCGCGTGCAGCACCCGGGAGTGCTCGCCGGTGCGGTCCGTGATGATCGAGCGGTACGAGGCGATCATCCGGGCCGCGCCCTTGCCGTCGGCGAGGATCTCGCGCAGCTGGTCCAGATCGCCGTCGCGGACCATCTTCCAGAACTCGGCGCCGTCGGCCGGGTCGCTCAGGGGCAGGTTCACGTTGCGCACGCCCGGCAGCGTGACGTCCGGCCCCTCCAGCTTCTGGTCGGCCGCGTTGCGGAAGTCGAAGATCGTGTGCAGGCCCAGGCCGGCCAGGAAGGCGGCGTCCTCCCCGGTCGCGTGCGCGAGGTGGCCGCTGCGGAACAGCACGCCCCGGCGCACCCGCCGTCCGTCCACGGTCGGCAGTCCGCCGACATCGCGGAAGTTGCGCACTCCGGTCAGCTCGGGCTCGGTCGACGGGACCTGCTGTGTCACGAGGGCTCCTCCCCATCGGTGCCGCCGCCGCGACTCGCCGGCGGGCACCACCCGACGATACGACATGCCTGCCTGGGGCAATGAGTTGTCCACAGGCGTCACCGACCGTCCGCGGCGATGTCCGGCAGGGAAGGCGTCTCTCGTCCGCGTTGGGGGGAAGTAGCCGTTCTGTCCGAATGAGGCGCTTAGGTCGCTTCGCCACAACCTGCCCCGGTCGGCGCGGAGATGGGGAGAGGGGGCGTGACCATCGTCATATCCGTGACGATGCGTTGTCGCCATGTGCACGTAATTCAGGCGATTATCCGGGACATTGGGAAAGGCGAAAGATCGTGGATCCACGCTCGGTGACGGTGGAGAACCCGTGTGCCTCTGTGAAAACACCGTCACGCGCAACCACAAGCTTGTCCGTTCGCGTCCCGGTCGCTTACGTTCCACACCGATCCGGACGGACGCCTAATCCTGCCGCCGCCCGGTGCCCGCACCCACTGACCCGACGCACGGCAGGAGCGGGGGACCCACAGGTACGACGCCTGTTCCGGTTCCCGGAACGGCTTGGGGTTGAGTCGCGCCACGGCGCGGCCGGGCATCTCCAGCCCGCACCCGACAGCTCACCTCGCAGGCGACGGAGAGGAATTCGCCATGCCCGCGAAGGGTAAGCACCGCCGTCCCAAGACCCAGCGTTTCACCCGTTCCATCGCCGTCGCCGGCACCGGCGGCGCGGCTCTCGCGCTGCCGCTGATGGGAGCCGCCGGCGCCCACGCCGCCACCCCGCAGACGGCTCCGGACAAGGCGGTCCAGTCCGCTCCGGCCGCGGAGAAGAAGGCCGCCGAGAAGACCGCCGGCGCCCGCACGTACACCGTGAAGGCCGGCGACTACCTCGCGAGGATCGCCGACGACCAGCACGTCAGCGGTGGCTGGAAGAAGCTGTACGCGGACAACCGTGACGCCGTCGGCGACGACCCGTCGCTGATCCACCCGGGCCTGAAGCTCTCGATCGGCAAGAAGGCCGCCGCGAGCCAGGCGCCGTCGCAGCCCGCGCCCAGGGCCTCCGCGGAGAAGCCCGCGAAGAAGTCCGCCGCCGAGTCCTCCGCGGACACCTCCGCCAAGGCCGGCACCGCCGCGAAGCCGGCCGCCGCCGCGCCCGCCGCCCAGAGCAACGCCAGTGGCTTCTCGCTGCCGGTGGACGGAGCATCCGTCGGCACGCCCTACCGCATGTCCGGCAGCATGTGGTCCAGCGGCTACCACACCGGTGTCGACTTCGTCGTCCCGACCGGCACCTCCCTGAAGGCCGTCGGCGCGGGCACGGTCGTCTCCGCCGGCTGGGGCGGCGCGTACGGCAACCAGGTCGTCATCAAGCTCAGCGACGGCAACTACGCCCAGTACGCCCACCTGTCGCAGCTGTCCGTCTCGGCCGGCCAGACCGTGACCGCCGGGCAGCAGATAGGCCTGTCGGGCGCGACCGGCAACGTCACCGGACCGCACCTGCACTTCGAGATCCGCACCACGCCCGACTACGGCTCGGACGTGGACCCGGTCGCCTACCTGCGCTCGCACGGCGTCTCCGTCGGCTGACCGACCGCACCCCCGCCTGCCTGACACGCCGCCGAAGGCCGGACCCCGTTCCCGGGGTCCGGCCTTCGGTGTGTGGTGAGTACGCCCCAACGCCCGCTTCCACATGCCTATTCCGGAGTTGACCAAGCCTTTGGGAGTGGCCTTTCTCACCGCCCGTCAAGCCCTGCCTACGGTCGCGTAGGTCACATTCGAGGGTGAATCATGAACGGTTGTGGCAGACGATTCGAAGAGTGACAGCAAAGCAGTGATCGGGTCGTACGTGGCGCTGGGGGACAGCTTCACCGAGGGCGTCGGCGACCCCGGCCCCGACGGGGCGTTCGTCGGCTGGGCCGACCGGTTCGCCGTCCTGCTCGCCGACCTGCGGCCCGAGGGCGACTTCCGGTACGCCAACCTCGCCGTGCGCGGAAAGCTCCTCGACCAGATCGTGGCGGACCAGGTGCCGCGGGCCGTCGAACTGGCCCCGGACCTCGTCTCGTTCTGCGCCGGGGGCAACGACATCATCCGGCCCGGCACCGACCCCGACGAGGTGGCCGAGCGCTTCGAGCGGGCGCTGCTGCGACTCACCGCCGCGGCCGGCACGGTGCTGGTGACGACCGGGTTCGACACCCGGGGCGTGCCCGTGCTCAAGCACCTGCGTGGCAAGATCGCCACCTACAACGGACACGTCCGGGCCATCGCCGACCGGTACGGCTGCCCGGTGCTCGACCTGTGGTCCCTGCGCAGTGTCCAGGACCGCCGGGCCTGGGACGCCGACCGGCTGCACCTGTCTCCCGAGGGCCACACACGCGTGGCGCTCCGCGCGGGCCAGGTGATGGGGCTCGACGTGCCCGCCGACCCCGAGCAGGTCTGGCCGCCGCTGCCGCCGCGCGGGGCGTTCGACGTACGGCGCGACAACGTCCAGTGGGCGCGCGAGTTCCTCGTGCCGTGGATCGGGCGCCGGCTGCGCGGCCAGTCCTCCGGCGACCACGTGACGGCCAAGGGAGCCCTGTCCCCGGACGACATCCGGATGCGGATCGCTCCCGTGGCGTGAGGCCCGCCCCCGGACGGGCCGGACCGCTAACGTGCGGCTGACGCGGCTGACGCGGCTGACGCGGCCGACGCGGCCGGCTCCAGGCCCAGTTCGCGGGCCAGGGCCTCGTCCGCCCACTGCTGGGCGCGGGCCCGGGGGACCGACCCGGGGTACGACGTCAGCTGGACGGCGAGGCCGTCGAGGAGAGCGGTGAGGCGGAAGGCGGCCCCCTGGGGGTCGCGGCAGGGGAACTCGCCGGCCGCCACGCCCTCCGCGATGACCTCGGCCAGGGCGGCCTTCCACTGCCGGTCGAGTTCCTCGGTGACCTCCCGCAACGCCGGCTCGCGCAACGCGGCCGCCCAGCCCTCGATCCACAGGCGCCAGCCCTTGGCCTGGCCGGTCGGCGCGTACCACCGCACGGCCGACCGCAGCCGGCGCAGAGCCGGAGACCGGCGGCCGAGCAGCCTGCGCAGGTGCGCGAGGTCGGCCTCGGCCGCGTGCCGGAACGCGGCGGCCACCAGCTGCTCCTTCGAGGAGAAGTGGTAGAGCACCAGCGCGTTGCTCACCCCGAGGGCCGAGGCCACGTCGGCGATCCTGACCGCCGCCACGCCCCGCGCCTCGATCTGCTCGATGGCGGCCCGCAACAGCTCCCCGCGCCGCTCCGCGACGCTCAACCGGACTCTCGTCACACCGTCACCCTATCCACGCGTGCACGGCCCCCGGCGTACGGATCCGGCCGGTCCCGCACCGTCAGCGGTACCAGCCGAACCGGCGCGCCAGCTCCGGCAGCCGGTCCGCCGCGAGCGCGTGTGCGGCGGACCGGGGCGTGGTCCCGTCGGCCTGCGCACGCCTCAGCGTCCGCTCCACCAGGTCGCGCATCGCACGGCGGGTGTGCGCGAACGCCTCCTCGGCGTCGGCGCCGACGTCCCCGAAAAGCGTCCACCACCACCAGGCGTTCGTCCCGGAGTTGACCACGACGTCCGGCAGCACGGTCACGCCACGCGCGGCCAGCAGGGGCTCCGCCTCCGCCATGACGGGCATGTTGGCCGCCTCCACGACCCAGCGGGCGGTAACCCGTGCCTGGTTCTCCGCGTCGATCGCGTACGACACGGCCGCCGGCACCAGCACCTCCGCGTCGGCCGACAGCCAGGCGTCGCCGGGCAGTTCGAGGTCGCCGGGGCGCAACACCGCGCGGTCGACCGTGCCATGGGCGTCGCGGGCGGCCAGGAGCGCCTCGACGTCCAGCCCCGCCGGGTTGGCGATCGTGCCCTTCAGGTCGGCGACGGCCACGACCGACAGACCCGCGCGGGAGAGGAACCGGGCCGTGGCCCCGCCCATGGTGCCCAGCCCCTGCAGCGCCACCCGGGTCCCCACGTACGGCACCGCGGCCCGGTCCAGTGCGGTCAGCGCCGCCTCCGCCACACCACAGCCGCCCACCAGCTCGTCGAGCCCGATGCCGTCCACCTCGAGGGCGAAGGCGTCCGCCAGCCGGCGCCGTGCCTCCGCCTCGTCGTCCAGCAGCGGGTACACCGCCTGGATCGAGGAGACCAGCCCCGCCTCGGCGGCGGCCCGGTCCACCACGTCCTGACCGAGCCCGAGGTCCTCGCCCGTCGTCCAGAAGCTCTCGATGTACGGGCGCATCGCCCGCAGGTACCGCACCAGGAGCGGGTACGCCTCCGGGTCCCGCGGGTCGCAGTCGATGCCGCCCTTGGCGCCGCCGAGCGGGACGTAGCGGCCCGCCGGGTCGTAGTGCAGGGCCTCCTTCAGCGTCATCCCGCGGGCCAGACCCGTCACCTCGTCCAGGGTGCAGCCGGGCCGCATCCGCAGGCCGCCGCTGGCGACACCGCGCACCAGCCGGTCGACGACCAGGAAGCCCTGCCGGCCGGTGAGGTGATCGGTCCAGGTGAGGGACATCCAAGGGCTGGCCATACGGGCTCCTTCGCCGCCGGGCTACTGAATCACCGGTCAGTATCCTCCCTCGCGGGGCACCTGTGCACGGGTGGGGCCGGAGGGGCCGACCATAATGGAAAGCCTGACCGACTCCACCTGGAGGTACCGTGGCCGGTTTCCGTACCCTGAGCTCCGGGCTCCGCGCGCTGCGCCCCGGGGCGTTCGGCGCGGACCCGAGCGGCGAGCGCATGGCGCGCATCCGCCGATCGCCCCATTACGCGGACGGGGTCTTCCAGAACCCCGGCGGCCCCGCGCGGACCCGGCCCTCGGGCTCCACCCTGGAGTTCGCGAAGGTCTTCTTCGACAAGGAGACCCGGCCGCGGCGCACCCCGCAGGGCGCCGTGCCCGTGCACTCCACCACACTCGCGGACATCGCCCGGCCCCCGGCCACCGGCCTGCGGCTGACCTGGGCGGGGCACTCCAGTGTTCTCGCGGAGATCGACGGCCGGCGGGTCCTGTTCGACCCGGTGTGGGGCGAGCGCTGTTCTCCGTTCCCCTTCGCCGGACCCAAGCGGCTGCACCCCGTCCCGCTGCCGCTCGCCGCGCTGGGCCCGGTCGACGTGGTGGTCATCTCGCACGACCACTACGACCACCTCGACATGCCCACCATCAAGGCGCTGGCCGGCACGGACACGCTGTTCGCGGTCCCGCTCGGGGTCGGCGCCCACCTGGAGCACTGGGGTGTGGCGGCCGGCCGGCTGCGCGAGCTGGACTGGCACGAGTCGACCGAGGTGGGCGGACTCACCCTGACCGCCACCCCGGCCCGGCACTTCTGCGGCCGCGGACTGCGCAACACCCAGCACACCCTGTGGGCCTCCTGGGTCGTGCAGGGCGAGAAGCACCGGATCTACCACAGCGGGGACACCGGCTACTTCGACGGCTTCAAGGAGATCGGTGCCGCGCACGGCCCGTTCGACGCCACCATGATCCAGATCGGTGCCTACTCCGACTTCTGGCCCGACATCCACATGACCCCCGAGGAGGGCATGCGCGCCCACCTCGACCTCCAGGGCGGGCCGGACCACGGCCTGATGCTGCCGATCCACTGGGCGACCTTCAACCTGGCCACGCACCCGTGGGCGGAGCCGGGTGAGGGGACGCTGCGGGCCGCCCGCGCCGTGGGGGCCCGGATCGCCCTGCCCCACCCGGGTGAGCCGTTCGAGCCCACGGCCGAGTCCGTCCCCTCGGAGCCGTGGTGGCGCGGGGTGGCGCTCGCTCCGTCGGGCCGCCGTCCGGCGGCCGTCGAGGCCGTCACCGACACCACGATCAAGACGGTGTCCGACCGGGCAGCCATGGCCCAGGCCGATACGGTGAGTGACGGTGACCGGAAGGCGAGCGCGGGCTCCGAGGACGCCGAGTCGCTCCCGGCGGGCTGAGCCGGGACCTGCGCACGGCGGACGGCGAGGGCCGGGGAGCGGATGGCTCCCCAGCCCTCGCCGTCTTCGCGTGACCGGCCCTGACCAGCTCTGATCGAACGGCTGCCCTTCCTGACCAACTTCCTGAGGGGGTTATCGGTCTGTCGTACGAGCCCTCATACCAGAGCGGGACGCTCTCCGTATGAGTTTGTCAACTGCCCACCGCACATGATGCGCTGACGACTACTGTCAGTGGCCGTCGGGAAACGGACGGATCAAGGAGCGGGGGCCGGCACGTGCAGGCGCAAGGCGGACGAGGGAGTCGACGCGGCGGGGACCCCCGCTGCCCGCGCACCACCGACGCCGGCGCCGCCGCGGGCTCCGGCTCGGGGCCCCGCGCGACCCCGGACCGGGACGCCGCCGGACGGCCGCGGAGCGATGCCGCCGACACCCGCGGCGCACGACAGCGGTCACGCGAAGCCGAACGCACCACCCCGAGCGCCCCGGCGCGGCAGCGGCCACGCGAACCCCGGCGCACCAGCGCGAGCGCCCCTGGTACCGAATCCCGGCGCACCAGCGCGAGCGCCCCTGACACCGACGCCCGACGGACCACCGCGAGCGCCCTTGGCACTGACGCCCGACGGACCAGCACGAGGACACCGATGTCACACCACCGGCCACCGGCCGCACGCGCAGACCGCCGTGAGGGTGGGCGGCACGGGCGGCCGGCCTCCCGCCCCGCACCCGCGCTGCCCGAGACCCACATACGGTCCCAGTTGCTGCGCATCGCCGTACTGCCGCCGGTCGCCGTCGCCCTCAGCGGCTGCGCGGCCGTCCTCTTCACCGTCCGCTCCACCGGCGCGCGCCCCGGGCTCACCCTGTGGGCCGTGCTCGCCGGCGCGCTGTCGGTGACCTTCGTCGGCATCGTGGTGGCCGCGGTGGCCGCCGGCCGCGCCGCCCGGTCCGTGCACGACCGCGTCGGTGTCCTGCGCCGCGCCACCGCACGTCGCGAGGCCGACCTGCGGGCCCTGGTGGACTCACTGCGCCGCGGGGACGGACCGCCGCAGGCCGGGGCGCGCAGCCACGGCGGCGGCCCCGGCGAGGACGCCGACGACCTCGACCTCCTCACCGCCGATCTGACCCGGGCCCACGACAGCGCGGTCACCGCGGTCGTCCAAGCCTCGCAGCTCTCCAGCCAGGCGGGCAGCGAGCAGAAGCTCGAGGTGTTCGTGAACCTCGCCCGGCGGCTGCAGTCGCTGGTCCACCGCGAGATCTCCATCCTCGACGAGCTGGAGAACGAGATGGAGGACCCCGACCTGCTCAAGGGGCTCTTCCACGTCGATCACCTCGCCACCCGCATCCGCCGTCACGCCGAGAACCTCGCGGTGCTCGGCGGGGCCGTCTCGCGGCGGCAGTGGAGCAACCCGGTCGACATGACCGAGGTGCTGCGGTCGGCCATCGCCGAGGTCGAGCAGTACTCCCGCGTCAAACTCGTCCCGCCGATCGACGGACAGTTGCGCGGGCACGCCGTCGCCGACGTCATCCACCTGCTGGCCGAACTCGTCGAGAACGCCACGGTCTTCTCCGCCCCCCACACGCAGGTCCTGCTCCGTGCCAACCTCGTCACCTCCGGGCTCGCCGTCGAGGTCGAGGACCGCGGCCTCGGCATGCCCGTCGAGGAGCAGACGCGGATGAACGCGCTGCTCGCCGACCCGGACCAGGTGAACGTCGCACGCCTCCTCGCGGACGGACGCATCGGCCTGTTCGTGGTCTCGCAACTCGCCCGGCGGCACGGCATCACCGTCCGCCTGCAGTCCAACATCTACGGCGGCGTCCAGGCCGTGCTCGTGGTACCGCAGGCGCTGCTCGGGGCGGCGGCCGGGGCGCCGGCGGTCGGTGCGGAGCCGCAGGGCGGGGCGGTGACGGGCGCGGTGGCGACGGGCGGGCAGCCCTCCCCGCTCCCGCAGCTGCCACAGGCCGGGCAGGCCGGGCAGGCAGGGCAGGCCGGGCAGTTCAGGCAGGTCGGCCGGAGCGGGCGAAGCGGGGACAGCGGGCAGCGGGAGGGGCACGGGGCGGACGGCCGGCCCGTGGCATCCTCTCCGGTCCAGACAGGTGCCGGCGCTGGTGCCGGGGCGGCCAGCGGTGCCGACGCCGCCCCCGACAGAGGCGGCCGGTCGGCCGGTTCGCCCGCAGGCACCCCTGCACCCCTGCCCGTACGGGGCGCCCGCCGCGAGCGGCCCACCCCGGCCGAGGCGGCACCCGGTATCAGCCCGGAGGCCCGGCCCGTGCTGGCCGCGCACGGGTCCGCACCCCCCGTCCCCCGCGGCGGCGCCGTGCGCGGCACCATGGGCAAGCCCCAACTGCCGCGCCGCCGCGCCCAGGAGCACATCGCACCGCAGTTGCGCGACGGTCCGGTGCCGCGGCAGGACCCCGAGTGCCTCGTGGGCCACGACCCGGGCCTGATGGCCGCGTTCCAGCGCGGCATCAGCCTCGCCGAGTCCCAACAGAGCCTGGAGGCAGGGGACATGATGTGGGGGGACACGGCGCCGGCCCACATGGAGTCCGCGCACACGGCCCCGGCCCACAGCGCCCCGGCGCACATGGACCCGCCGCATACAGCCCCGCCCCACACAGCCCCGGCGCACATGGACCCGCCGCATACAGCCCCGGCCGACATGGACCCGGCGCACATGGCTGCGACGCACAGGGACTCGGCACCCGGGGACTCCGCGCTCAGAGGGCTCAGTCCTCTGCGGCCGGTGCGTCCCCAGCCGCTCCCCAGCGAGGTGTCCCCGGCCGCCCCGGCCCCCGGGCCGCGGCCCGACCGCACGACCCGCACGACCACCGACCGGCAGGACGGGAGCGCCCCCGCCGGATGACCACCCCCCTTCCCACCCCCACCCCCAGCGCTCCCGCAGACCTTCGCACCCCAAGGAGTCGATCCACCATGGCGAGCGACGCGCCGACCGCCCATGTATCCGACCTCGACTGGCTGATGAGCGGCCTCGTGCAGCGCGTACCGCACACGAGCGCCGCGGTGCTGCTGTCCTGCGACGGGCTCGTGAAATCCGTCCACGGCCTGGACCCGGACAGCGCCGACCACATGGCGGCCCTGGCCTCCGGCCTGTACTCGCTGGGCCGCAGCGCCGGGGTCCGCTTCGGCGACGGCGGCGACGTCCGGCAGGTCGTCGTCGAACTGGCCTCGACCCTGCTGTTCGTGACCACCGCCGGCTCCGGCACCTGCCTCGCCGTGCTCGCCGGCCGCGAGGCCGACGCGGCCGTGCTCGGCTACGAGATGGCCATGCTGGTCAAGAGCGTCCGCCCCTACCTGGTGACCGCGCCCCGGCAGCAGTCCGTCGAATCCCCGGCGATGAGGCCTTGAGCGTGACGGCGGCCGGTGACGGGCCCTGGCTCGACGACGCGGCCGGGCGCCTGGTGCGCCCGTTCACGGTCAGCAACGGCCGGACCCGTCCCACCGTCGCGCTCGACCTCGTGTCCCAGGTGATGGCCACCGGGGCGACCCCCCTCGGCTACCTCGGCCCCGAGCACACCCAGGCGCTGGAACGCTGCCGGGTGCCCGTCGCGGTCGCCGAGGTGGCCGCCCACCTGAAACTGCCGGTGGCCGTCACCAAGGTGCTGCTGGCCGACCTCGTCGACTGCGGGGCGTTGACGACCAAGCCCCCCGCGTTCCACCACAACCCGACGGACCGGGCTCTTCTGGAGGCAGTGCTCGATGGACTACGACGACAGCTCTGACTACGCCGGCGGACCCGGCCACGGCGCCGACCCCTTCCCCACCGCGCTGAAGATCCTGGTGGCGGGCGGGTTCGGCGTGGGCAAGACCACCTTCGTCGGCGCGGTCAGCGAGATCGCGCCGCTCAGCACCGAGGAGCTGCTCACCACCGTCAGCGCCACCACCGACAACCTCGACGGCATCGAGAACAAGCTCGAGACGACCGTGGCGATGGACTTCGGCCGCATCACGCTCGACGCGGAGCACGTGCTGTACCTGTTCGGCACCCCGGGCCAGGAGCGCTTCTGGTTCATGTGGGACGAGTTGTGCGAGGGCGCGCTCGGCGCGGTGATCCTCGCCGACACCCGCCGCCTCCAGGAGTGCTTCGCCGCCGTCGACTTCTTCGAACAGCGCGGGCTCGGCTTCATCGTCGCCGTCAACGAGTTCGACGGCGCCCACCGCTACGACCCCGAGGAGGTCCGGGGCGCCCTCGACCTGCCCGCGGACATCCCGGTCGTCCGCTGCGACGCCCGGATCTCCAGCTCCGGGGTGCAGACCCTGCTGACCCTGGTGCGCCACCTCATCGCCCACACACCCGCCCCCACCACGGGGTACAGCGCCCACATGTGACCGTCCGACACTGCCACGGAGTGCCTCTATGACGCCTGCCCACAGCCCCGGAGCACGCCCATGACCTACGACCCGCCGCGCCCGGCCGGTCGTCTCCTGCTCACACCCGAGGACAAGGAGGCCCCCGCCCGCGCTCGCCGACTGCGCGGGATGGGCCTGGGGGACCACCCCGAACCCGCCCTCGACGCGTTCGCCCAGCGCCTCGCCGACGCCACGGGGGCGCCGTACGCCATGGTCAACTTCCCCGGCGAGCACGGGCAGTTCTACGCGGGCCTGTACGTCCCGGCCGTCCCGCCGGCCGTGCGGAGCGACGGCACCGGTCCGCGCCTGGGCCGTGTGCTGCCCCGTGACCACGGCTTCTGCCCCCATGTGGTGGCCCGCCGCAAAGCGCTGGCCCTGGAGGACGTCCGCGACTACCCGCGCTTCGCCGGCAACCCGGTGGTCGACGAGTTCGGCATCCGCTCCTACCTCGGGGCGCCGCTCCTGGACGGCTCCGGCGTGGTGCTGGGCACCGTCAGCGTCGCCGACGTCCGGCCGCGGCCGTGGGGCAGACCCGGCCTGACGGCGATCAAGGAACACGCCGCGCTGCTCTCCGCCGAGCTGGAGCGCCGCGAGGGGCTGCCGCCCCACTGAGCCCGCCGGCACCCGCCGCCCCGCGGCGTGAAGCAAAGCTGCGGCGGCGCTTAAGAAATCCTCGATGGACCGGGTGCGCCGTCGTACGGCAGATTGCTGTGCGATCCCACTCCTCTCCCGGCCCAGGGGTTCCTTCGGCATGCCCGGAGCCGGGACTCACCCCCTGGAGCCGTAGCGGTGAAGGCGCTGGTCAAACAGAAGGCGGAGCCCGGCCTGTGGCTGGCGGACGTACCCGAGCCGGTCATCGGCCCCGGGGACGTCCTGATCAAGGTGCTGCGCACCGGTATCTGCGGCACCGACCTGCACATCCGTGCCTGGGACGGCTGGGCCCAGCAGGCCATCAGCACCCCGCTCGTGGTCGGGCACGAGTTCGTCGGCGAGGTCGTCGAGACCGGCCGCGACGTCACCGACGTCTCCGTCGGCGACCGGGTCAGCGGCGAGGGCCACCTGGTGTGCGGCAAGTGCCGCAACTGCCTGGCGGGCCGCCGCCACCTGTGCCGGGCCACCGTGGGACTGGGCGTCGGCCGGGACGGCGCGTTCGCCGAGTACGTGGCCCTGCCCGCCGGGAACGTCTGGGTGCACCGGGTGCCCGTCGACCTCGACGTGGCCGCCATCTTCGACCCCTTCGGCAACGCCGTGCACACCGCGCTGTCCTTCCCGCTCGTCGGCGAGGACGTCCTGGTCACCGGCGCGGGCCCGATCGGCCTGATGGCCGCCGCCGTGGCCAGGCACGCCGGCGCCCGCAACGTCGTGATCACCGACGTCAGCGAGGAGCGGCTGGAACTCGCCCGCAAGATCGGCGTCAGCCTCGCGCTCAACGTCTCCGGGGCCACCATCGCCGACGGGCAGCGCACGCTCGGCCTGCGCGAGGGCTTCGACATCGGCCTGGAGATGTCCGGCCGCCCCGAGGCGATGCGCGACATGATCGCCAACATGACGCACGGCGGCCGGATCGCGATGCTGGGCCTGCCCGCCCAGGAGTTCCCCGTCGACTGGGCCCGCGTCGTCACCTCGATGATCACCATCAAGGGCATCTACGGCCGCGAGATGTTCGAGACCTGGTACGCCATGTCCGTCCTGCTCGAAGCCGGCCTGGACCTCGCGCCCGTCATCACCGGCCGCTACAGCCACCGCGACTACGAAGCGGCGTTCGAGGACGCGGCGAGCGGCCGCGGCGGCAAGGTCATCCTCGACTGGACCGCGTAACCCCCCTCCTCCGCGAGCACCTTAGGAGCTTCCCCGATGTTCGACTCCGTGCGCGACGACCTGCGCGCCACCCTCGACGAGATCCGTGCCGCCGGACTGCACAAGCCCGAGCGCGTCATCGGCACCCCGCAGTCCGCCACCGTGCACGTCACCGCGGGCGGCCGTCCCGGCGAGGTCCTCAACTTCTGCGCCAACAACTACCTCGGTCTGGCCGACCACCCCGAGGTCGTCGCCGCCGCCCACGAGGCCCTGGACCGCTGGGGCTACGGCATGGCCTCCGTCCGCTTCATCTGCGGCACGCAGGAGGTCCACAAGGAGCTGGAGGCGAGGCTGTCGGCGTTCCTCGGCCAGGAGGACACGATCCTGTACTCCTCCTGCTTCGACGCCAACGGCGGTGTCTTCGAGACGCTGCTCGGCCCGGAGGACGCGGTCATCTCCGACGCGCTGAACCACGCGTCGATCATCGACGGCATCCGGCTGTCCAAGGCCCGTCGCCTGCGCTACGCCAACCGCGACCTGGCCGAACTGGAGGCCCGCCTGAAAGAGGCCTCCGACGCGCGCCGCCGCCTGATCGTCACCGACGGCGTCTTCTCCATGGACGGCTACGTCGCCCCGCTGCGCGAGATCTGCGACCTGGCCGACCGCTACGA
Organism: Streptomyces sp. NPDC026246; assembly: GCF_055567995.1. Lineage (NCBI taxonomy): Bacteria > Bacillati > Actinomycetota > Actinomycetes > Kitasatosporales > Streptomycetaceae > Streptomyces > Streptomyces sp. NPDC026246. Next base: position 616,884 of record NZ_JBVHPJ010000001.1, read on the forward strand.
CGCGATGGTCATGGTCGACGACTCCCACGCGGTCGGCTTCGTCGGCCCCGGCGGCCGCGGCACGCCCGAGCTGCACGGCGTCATGGACCGCGTCGACATCATCACCGGCACCCTCGGCAAGGCCCTCGGCGGCGCCTCCGGCGGCTATGTCGCCGCCCGCGCCGAGATCGTCGCCCTGCTGCGCCAGCGCTCGCGGCCGTACCTGTTCTCCAACACCCTCGCCCCGGTGATCGCGGCCGCCTCCCTGAAGGTGCTGGACCTGCTGGAGTCCGCGGACGACCTGCGCGTCCGGCTGGCGGAGAACACGGCCCTCTTCCGCGGCCGGATGACCGAGGAGGGCTTCGACGTCCTGCCCGGCGACCACGCCATCGCACCGGTGATGATCGGCGACGCGGCGGTCGCCGGACGCATGGCGGAACTGCTGCTGGAGCGCGGCGTGTACGTGATCGGCTTCTCGTACCCGGTCGTGCCGCAGGGCCAGGCCCGGATCCGCGTCCAGCTGTCGGCGGCGCACTCCACCGACGACGTGAACCGCGCCGTGGACGCCTTCGTGGCGGCCCGGGCGAAGCTGGAGGCCGAAAACAGCCGGTGACCTGAGAGAATCGGTCGCATGATCGAGGCGCGGCGGCTCCACATCCTCCGTGCGGTGGCCGACCACCGCACCGTGACGGCGGCTGCCGCCGCGTTGTACCTCACGCCCTCGGCCGTGTCCCAGCAGCTCGCCGCGCTGGAGCAGGAGACCGGCCACCGGCTGGTCGAACGCGGCGCCAAGGGCGTACGGCTCACCCCGGCCGGCGAGATCCTGCTCAGCCACACCAACGTGGTCCTCGCCCAGCTGGAGCGGGCCGAGGCCGAACTCGCCGCCTACGGCTCGGGCGAGGCGGGGACGGTCACCGTCGCCGCCTTCGCCACCGGCATCGCCCTGGTCGTGGCGCCCGCGGTGGCCCGGCTCGCGGAGTCGGCGCCGGGCATCCGCATCCGCGTCCAGGACGCGGAGGGCGACGCCAGCCTGCCCATGGTGCTGGACCGGCAGGTGGACGTGGCCGTGGCCGTCGAGTACCGGGGCGCCCCGCCCGCCGACGACCCGCGCCTGACGCACGTACCGCTGTACGCGGAGCCCTTCGACGCGGTCGTGCCGGTCAGCCACCGGCTCGCCGGGGCGGCGGAGGTGCCTCTCGCCGACCTGGGCAAGGACCCCTGGATCGGCCCCTACCCGGGCAACCCCTGCCATGACGTGGTGGTTCTGGCCTGCGAGAACGCCGGATTCCAGCCTCGTATGGAGCACTCCTCGGACGACTTCCGCGCGGTCGTCGCGCTCGCCTCGGCCGACGTGGGGGTGGCTCTCGTGCCGCGCTCGGCGCTGCGCGGCATGGACCTCACCGGGGTGGTCGTCCGTCCCGTCGACGGCACCGCCCCGACCCGCCGGGTCTTCGCCGCCGTACGCCGCGGAGCCGAGGAGCACCCGCTGATCCGCCCGGTGCTGGACGCGCTGAGCGCGGCGGCCCAGGCGCAGCCGCTGCCGGTGTGAGAACTCCGTAACCCGGTTGTCTCACTTCAGGGATAGCGTCCCGGATATGAGAAGCGACGGCGAAGCGGACCCCGTGGATGTGCGGCTGGGCGCGCGTCTGGCCGAGCTGAGGGCCGCACACGGCTGGTCCCTGGGTGAACTGGCCGAGCGCAGCGGCGTGAGCCGCTCCACCCTGTCCCGGGCCGAGCGCGCCGAGACCAGCCCCACGGCCGCCCTGCTCAACCGGCTGTGCGCCGTCTACGGGCGGACCATGTCGCAGCTGCTCAGCGAGGTCGAGGCCGAACCCGCACCCGTGGTCCGGGCCGGGTCCCAGCCTCTCTGGCAGGACCGGGCCTCCGGCTTCGTCCGGCGGTCCGTCTCGCCCCCGCACGCGGCACTGCGCGGCGAACTCGTCGAGGGCCGTCTCGCCGCCGGCGCCGACCTCGCCTACGACCGTCCGCCCGTGGCGGGGCTGGAGCAGCACATCTGGGTCCTGGACGGCACCCTGGACGTCACCGCGGAGGGCACCGAGCACCACCTGGCCACCGGTGACTGCCTGCGGATGCGGGTGTGGGGGCCGACCAGGTTCCGGTGCGGCGCCCCCGGCGGGGTGCGCTACCTGCTGGCGGTGGTGCGGCCGTGAGGCGTCTGGACGCGGCCGGGGTGCGCCGGCACGCCGGAGGGCTGGCGGACCTGCTGGCGGACACCGTGCGCGGCGGAGCGTCGATCGGGTTCCTCGCCCCGCTCGGCCACGCCGAGGCCCTCGCCTGGTGGGGCGAGCGGGCCGCCGACGTGGCGTCGGGCCGGCTCGCCGTCTGGGCGGCGCAGGACGGCGGCCGGGTGCTCGGCACCGTGAGCCTCGCCTTCGCCGCCAAGCCCAACAGCCGCCACCGGGCCGAACTCGTGAAGCTGATGGTGCACCGCGAGGCGCGCGGACAAGGGCTGGGGCGCGGGCTCCTGGCCACCGCTGAGACCGCGGCCGTCGCCGCCGGAGTCACGCTCCTGCACCTGGACACCGAGACCGGCAGCCCCGCCGAGCACCTGTACCGCTCCGCGGGCTGGACCCCGGCCGGCACCGTCCCCGACTACGCGGCGGACCCCGAGGGCGTGCTGCGGCCGACGACGATCTACTACAAGCGGCTCACGCCCCCAGCTCCCACCAGCTGATTGTCAGTGCGAGCCGCTACGGTGCCTGCCATGCCGGATGCCGAAGACGTACGACGGATCGCCCTGTCCCTGCCGGACACGACGGAGAAGGTCGCCTGGAACATGCCCACGTTCCGGGTCGCGGGCAAGATGTTCGCCACCCTGCCCGAGGAGGAGACCTCGATCGCCGTGCGCTGCCCCAAGGAGGAGCGGGACGAGCTGGTGCTCGCCGAGCCGGACAAGTTCTGGATCGCCGACCACGAGTCCCAGTTCGCCTGGGTGCGCGCCCGGCTCGACGCGCTGGAGGGTGAGGAGGAACTGCGGGACATCCTGGCCGACTCCTGGCGCCAGGCCGCCCCCACCCGGCTGCTGGAGGCCCACCCCCGGCTCGGTCTCCCGGCGGGAGGATGACCGCCCGGGGGCGCCAGGCAGGGCTCCACCAGGACCACGTCCGTCCCGGCCGCCTCCGTGGCCCGGCGCTGGGCGGCCGCGTCGAAGGGGCGGACGGTGGTCGCGTACAGGACGGTGACGTCGAGGCACGCCATCGGCCCGTGTCGCGTCCGTCATGTCCTCGAGCGGGCAACCTCAAGCAAAGTCGAGGTCAAGCGACGGGGGGCGTCGAAAACGGGTGCGCGATCACCGGCGCGAGTGCGGTATGGTTTCCCTGCGCGTTCGGCCGGGGGAAACCCCAGGTCAGACGGGCAACGGGACGTGGCGCAGCTTGGTAGCGCACTTGACTGGGGGTCAAGGGGTCGCAGGTTCAAATCCTGTCGTCCCGACAGAATCGACCAGCGGGTCAGCCGGCATCGGCTGACCCGCTGGTCGTCGTGCGGGGGCCGCCGGAAGACCGCGGCGGCCGCACGCGAGGTCAGATCACGCAGCCCGCGTGGGACAGCGCCTGCTTCAGCAGCACCCCGTGGCCGCCCGGCATCTCGCTCTGCACCGCCGGCGACAGGGCCTCCTGCGGGCTGAACCACACCAGGTCCAGCGCGTCCTGCCGGGGCCGGCAGTCGCCCGTCACCGGCACGATGTACGCGAGGGACACCGCGTGCTGACGCGGGTCGTGGTACGGCGTGACGCCGTGCGTCGGGAAGTACTCCGCGACCGTGAACGGCTGGAGCGAGGCCGGAACGCGGGGCAGGGCGACCGGACCGAGGTCCTTCTCCAGGTGCCGCAGCAGCGCGTCGCGGACTCGCTCGTGGTGCAGCACGCGCCCGGACACCAGCGTCCGGCTGACCGTTCCGTCGGGCCCTATGCGCAGCAGCAGGCCGACACTGGTCACTTCGCCGCTGTCGTCGACACGCACGGGCACGGCCTCGACGTACAGGATCGGCATGCGGGCGCGCGCCATCTCCAGCTCGTCGGAGGACAGCCAGCCGGGCGTGGTTTCGGTCATGTCAGACATCGCTTGATCATACTTTCAGCCGTTCGGACTTCCTGGGTAGCAGCTCCCAGAGAACTGTGACCGTCCACACGCCCGTTCAATCGTCCTTCGGCTGTCGGCGGATCCGCCGGCCGCGTGGCGGCCCGCCACGGGCGTCAGGGTTTCACGGCCACCGCGCCGTACTGCGGCACCAGGACGGCCGTGCCGGGGTCGGCCCGCCACTGGCCGCACGACACCAGTCCCGGCTCCAGCAGTTCCAGGCCCTCGAAGAACGCGGCGATGTCCGAGCCGCTGCGCGCGGTGATCGGCGGGGTGGCGTTCTCGTTCCAGAACGTCATCGCCGGGATCTGGCCGGCGCCGCCGAGCTCGTCGTCGAACGTCGGGTGGGTCAGGACCAGGAAACTGCCGGAGGGCACGGCGGCCATCACGCGGCGCACGATCTCGCGGGCCTTGTCGACGTCCAGGACGAAGTTGAGGATCCCCAGCATCATCACGGCGACGGGTCGCGTGAAGTCGAGGGTGTCCGCCGCCCGTTCGACGATGGCCTGCGGGTCGTGCACATCGGCGTCGATGTACGCGGTGACGCCCTCCTGCGTGCCGGTGAGCAGCGTCCGGGCGTGCACCAGCACGATCGGGTCGTTGTCGACGTAGACGATGCGGGAGTCCGGCGCGATCCGCTGGGCGATCTCATGGGTGTTGTCCGCGGTCGGCAGGCCCGTGCCGATGTCGAGGTACTGCCGTACCCCGCCCTCACCGGCCAGGAACGACACGGCGCGGCCCAGGAAGTCCCGGTCCGCCCGGGCGATGTCCCGGATGATCGGGAACATGCCGGCGACGTGCTCGCCGACCTGCTGGTCGACCTCGTAGTTGTCCTTGCCGCCGATCCAGTAGTTCCACACGCGCGCGTTGTGCGCCACACCGGTGTTCAGCCGCGCCGATCCTCCCGAAGGGGTGTGGCCATCACTCACGACTCGTCCTCTCCTCGCACGAACGACCGATCGGTCATGGCCGCCATTGTGCCGCTCCGATGATCACGGTGTCCCGCGAATCGGCACGACGGAGGGAGGGAGGGGCCGGCGCGGGGCTAGTCCGTGGGGCTCGCGGCGGGAGACTTGCCGGCCAGGACGTCCTCGAGGCGCTGGGTGCCCTGCTCGACGGCCTGCTTGGTGGAGTCGTTCTCGTCCCCGTCGAGACCGCCCGCGGTGACGGTGATCGCGTCGTCGCCCACGCGTACGGCGGCGACGTCCAGGGTGAGGGTGGCGGGCTCGCCCCCGCTGTCGCCCTGCACGGTCACGCGCAGGCCCTCCCGGGCGTCGCCGACGTCGGGCAGGGAGGTCTCGACGACCTGGACGGTGCGCTTGTCGCCGCCGTCGGTGACGGTGAACTGGTCGCACTTGTCCGGCAGGGTCGACATCCACGTCAGGGAGTCCTGCGGGTCGGTGCGGTCGTAGGAGGCGACCTGGTACAGCAGGCGGGAGTCGCCCTGTGTGAAGCCGCGCAGGGCGGAGGCGCCCGAGGGCCGGCCGAGCAGGTCGTCGTCGAAGAGGGAGTCCATCAGGCGCTGGCAGTCGGCTGCCTGGTTCTCGCCGCTGATGAAGTCGTTGACGTCGACCTTGCCGATGAGCAGGTTGTCGTGCCAGTTCTCCGCCTCGGTGTCCTTGACCTGGGTCCAGTCGTCCTCGATGTCCGCCTCGGTGATCAGCGCGGTCCGGGCGCCCTCGGTGCTGAGCGTGGCGCTGGGGGAGGGGGAGGGGGTCTGCCGCTCCCCGGCGACCTGCGACGCCCGGACCCCCGTGACACGTGTGCCGCCGTCCGTCTCCCCGCCGTCCGAGCAGGCGGCGGTGCCCAGCAGTGTGCCTGCCGTCAGGGTGGTGGCGAGGGTGCGGACGAGCCGGGACGATCGACGGGTCATGGGAAGTGCCTCCTGGGGACGTGGCGCGTGTCCCCAGCGCACCACCGGCACCGGCGGCCCACCACCGGCGCCGGACCGTTCGGGTGAGCGGGACGGCCGGGCCCTCGCCGCGGCGGCCGCCCGCGTCGGGAGCGGACCGGGAACTGCCCGTGCGCAAGGGGTGCTTCGAGGGGGTGCTTCGGGGGGAGTGCTTCGAGGCGGGGGCGGACGGTCAGTCGCCGAGGGCGTCCGCGGCCACGTCCTTGCCGACCGCCGCGCGGACCAGCGCGGCGGCCAGGACGTCCGGGCCGGTGTTCCCGGCCAGGGCGACGAGGCGCTCGGACTCCCGCGGCAGGCCCAGCCGTTCGGCACCCTGGAGTGCCTTGGCGTCCAGGAAGGGGGCGAGTTCCGGCCAGACGCCCTGTGCCTCACGCAGGAAGATGTCCGCCCCGGCCGGTCCCATGCCGGGGAACTCCTGCAGCAGGCGGCGCAGTTCGGCGACCTCGCCGTCCGCCTCCCGGCGCAGCTTCCGCAGGTCCCCGCCCCATCGGTCGGTCAACAGCCGGGCGGCGTCGCCGAGTTGGGTGGCGGTGCGCTCGTCGTAGCGCCGGTAGCCGCCCCGGCCGAGCGCGTCCACGCGCTGCTGCCAGGAGGCCGCGGCCATCCGCCGCGGGTCGCGCAGCCCCGCCTCGTGCAGGGCACGGGCGGTGGCCGACGCGACCGACGCGCGGATGCGGGCGCTGAGCAGGTGGGACAGCACCAGCAGCCGGTACAGCGGCTGGGGCGTGTCCCGCAGCCGGATCCCCGCCTCGTCGGCGTAGGTCCGGCCGTGGGCGTCGAGCAGCCTGCGCAGGACGCGCTCCTGCCGCTCCACGGCTCACACCTTCAACGGGTCGTGGCCGAGCGTCATCAGCCGGTGGCGGCGGGTGTCGCCGTCCGTGGCCTCGGGCTCGGGCTCGTTCTCCGGATCGGTCTGCTCGTCGACCGTGTCGACGACCTTCCACATGACGCGCAGGTCGTCCTCGGTCAGGTCCGTGCGCCGCTTCTGCAGGATCGCCAGGACGTGCTGCCCGGTGCCGGTGCCCGCCTGGTCGGGCAGCGGTTCGGTGTCCTCGCCGGCGTCCCGGACCCGCAGCCAGGCGGCGAGTTCCTGCGAGGTCATGTTGACCGCGCGGTGGAAGTCCTCCCACAGCGCGTCGAGTTCGAGGGCGTCGGTCATCGTCTGCCCCTTCCGTGCCTGCGTCGGTGCCCTGTGCGCGCCCGGGCGGGCTCAGCTCTCGCCCGGGACGTTCTCCGCGACGAACATCCAGCGCTGCTTCTCCAGTTCCGCGGTGACGGCGATGAGCAGGTCCTGGGTGACCGGGTCCGCCTTCTCGGTCGTGTCGATGCGCTCGCGCAGCCGGGTGACGGCGTCCTGCAGCGCGTCGACCATGACCTGCACGGCGTCCGCGTCGCGCACCCAGCCCTCCTGCGGGGCGGGCAGCGTGAACGCCTTCGCGACCGTCTCCGGGCGGCCGTCCGGCGGCACGCCGAGGGCGGCGGAGCGTTCGGCCACCGTGTCGGCGAAGTTCCGCGTGGCCGCGACCAGTTCGTCGAGCTGGAGGTGGACGGACCGGAACCGCGGTCCGACGATGTTCCAGTGCGCCTGCTTCCCGGTCAGTGACAGACCGAGCAGATCCACCAGGGTGTCCTGGAGGGCTTCGCAGGAGACCCGTCGGGCCTCGTCGGGCAGGGTGCTCCTGACAGCGCTCATGGGGTGCTTCTCCTTCTCACGTCGTTCGCGTCGGGCTCGTGCTCGTCGTCCGGAGCAGTGCGTCCCGCCTCTGGAGGGCGGGTCCGGCGGTGCCCACGGGGAAGAACGACTCGGGGTCCTCGTCCGCGCAGGCGGCGCTCGGCAACCACTCCACGGACGCGCGGGTGCCCCGGGCACACCGGTGCAAACTCGGATACGGAAGGCCGGGTACCGGGAGAGCGGCCTGCGAATACCGCCGCGTCGACGCCCCTTCACCCCCGAATCCTTCACAGGGGGTCACCGAGGAGCTATAGTCCGAAACTAGCGGTGCTAATTAACCGGCGGTGTGAGGAGTCCTCCCGTGCGTCCCGTCCACTTCGCGGCCGCCCGCCGCACCCCCATCGGCAAGCTGCGCGGCTCCCTGTCCGCGGTCCGGCCCGACGACCTCGCCGCGAGCGTCGTGCGGGCCCTGGTCGCCGACGTCCCCGCGCTGGACCCGGCCCGGATCGACGACGTCTACTGGGGCGCGGCCAACCAGGCCGGCGAGGACAACCGCAACGTCGCCCGCATGGCCGTCCTGCTCGCCGGCCTGCCCGAGTCGGTGCCCGGCGCCACCGTCAACCGCCTGTGCGCCTCCGGTCTGGAGGCCGTGACCACGGCCGCCCGCACCATCGCCGCCGGCGAGGCCGACATCGTCGTGGCGGGCGGCTCCGAGTCGATGAGCCGCGCCCCCTTCGTGCTGCCCCGCCCCGACGAGGCCCTGCCGCACCGCATGGAGACCGCCGACACCCGCCTCGGCTGGCGCCTGGTCAACCCCGCGATGCGCGACCTGCACGGCCTGCTCGCCATGGGTGAGACGGCCGAGGAGGTCGCCACCCGGTACGGCATCACCCGTGAACGCCAGGACGACTTCGCCCTGCGCAGCCACCGGCTGGCCGCCCTGGCCCGCAAGAACGGCCACTTCGACGACGAACTGCTCCCCGTGGAACGGCCCGACGGGGTGGTCGTCGACGCCGACGAGAGCGTGCGCGAGGACACCTCTCCGGAGAAGCTGGCCCGGCTGAAGCCGGTCTTCCGCGAGGGCGGCACGGTCACCGCGGGCAACGCCTCGCCCATGAACGACGGCGCCGCCGGCCTCCTCCTGGTCAGCGAGGAGGCCCTGAACGATCTGGGCCTGGAGTCCCTGGGCCGCTACGTCGCCGGCGCCTCCGCCGGGGTCCACCCCGACGTGATGGGCATCGGGCCGGTCCCCGCCACCCGCAAGGTGCTCGCCCGCGCGGGCTGGGACATCGGCGACCTGCAGGAGGCCGAGTTCAACGAGGCCTTCGCCGCCCAGGCCCTGGCCTGCGTCGACCAGCTCGGCATCGACCCGGGGCTGGTCAACCCCAGCGGCGGCGCGATCGCCCTCGGCCACCCCCTGGGCTGCTCGGGCGCCCGCATCCTGACGACCCTGCTGCACCGGATGCGGCGCACCGGCGCGGAGCGGGGGCTGGCGACGATGTGCGTCGGCGTGGGGCAGGGCAGCGCGGTCCTGGTCGAGCGCCACTGACCGCGCCGTTGGTCGCGCCACTGGCCGTGCCGCTGGTCGCGCCGCGACGGCCCGGCCGGCGGGTTCGTCAGACGAGACGGCTCTGACCCCCTCGACTCCGTGCACATAGCATCGGTGTTCGCATGAACACCATGACGCTCTGGCACCTCACCGGCTGGGAGTTCGCCGCCCTCGCCTTCGCGGCCCTGCTCGTCGGTTTCTCCAAGACCGCCGTCAGCGGGGCCAACACGGTCAGCCTCGCGATCTTCGCCGCCGTGCTGCCCGCCCGCGCCTCCACCGGGGTGCTGCTGCCGGTCCTGATCGCCGGGGACCTCCTCGCCGTCGCCACCTACCGGCGGCACGCGCACTGGCCCACGCTGTGGCGGCTGTTCCCCGCGGTCGCGGCGGGTGTCATCGTCGGCACCGTCTTCCTGGTGTGGGCGGACGACGCGGTGGTACGGACCTCCATCGGCGCGATCCTGCTGCTGATGGCGGCCGTGACCCTCTGGCGCCGGCGCACCGCCGAGGCCGGGGCGGAGCCGGAGCCGGTCACCACCCGGGCCGGTCGCCTGAAGGCCCGCTCCTACGGGGTCATGGGCGGCTTCACCACCATGGTCGCCAACGCGGGCGGCCCGGTGATGTCGCTGTACCTGCTGTCCGCCGGCTTCCGCAAGCTCGGCTTCCTCGGCACCTCCGCGTTCTTCTTCCTCATCGTCAACGTCTCCAAGCTGCCCTTCAGCGCCGGCCTCGGCCTGATCGACGGCCGCTCCCTGCTCCTGGACCTGGCACTCGTGCTGTTCGTCGTGCCGGGCGCGCTGCTGGGCACGTGGGCGGTGCACCGGATCGACCAGCGGCTGTTCGAGAAACTGGTCATCGCGGCGACGGTGGTGGGCGGCCTGCAGCTGCTGCTGCGCTGACGCCGCGGGCGGCCCCGCCGCCCGCCGCCGCACGGCGGGACCGGACCCGCCCCGCGGGTCAGCGACCCCCGTCCGCTCCCCGCAGCCGCGGCGCGCGGGCCGCCGCGTCCACGGAACGGCCCTCGCGCTCCACCTCGCCGGCCAGCTCCCGCGCCCACGCGGCGACCCCCTCGACGTCGATGCCGTGCGGCCGTGGCCGTCCCGAGCCGGACACCCACGCCCCGGCCGCGCCCGCCCCGCGGCGCAGCAGCCGGGCCCCGCCCGTGAGGTTGCCTCGTGCGGCGTGCGTGAGCCCCACGGCCAGCTGGGCCAGCCCCCGCCACAGCTCGCGCTCCTCTTCGGGCCCCGCCTTCCAGGCGTCCTCGAAGACCTCGTGCGCGTGGAACGGCTTGCCCTCGTCGAGCAGCCGCTGCGCCTCGCGGAGGGTCTCCTCGGGCGTGCGGACCACGCCCTCGGGCTGCCGGGGCACCCCCTCGCTGCCGTACGGCAGGGGCCGCCCGAGACCGTCCCGGGGCCGGGCGTTGCGGGCCCGCCCCTCGCTGTCGCGGTCCCGTGCGCCGTCGGTCAGGCCCGAGTGCGTCTCTCCTGTGCTGCCCATAGGGCGATTGTCCCGCGCGGCCCGTTTTCGGCGCGGCCAGGGGTGTGGGGTAAAGTGCTGTCCGCGCGATCACGCCGGTCTCGGCGGGTGGCGCGCACCGGGACGTGGCGCAGCTTGGTAGCGCACTTGACTGGGGGTCAAGGGGTCGCAGGTTCAAATCCTGTCGTCCCGACGGTGTGGAAGGCCCTCGCGGGCGGATGTCCGCGAGGGCCTTTTCCGTGCGCCCGGTGCCGGACCCGAGGCCGGCCCCGCGCGGGGGCGCACACGCCCTCGACTCGAGCGTGCCCGGAGCAGCGGGCGTCCGCCGGACGCGGTGCACCGTGAAGGCGGGGAAGCGGTGCACCGTGAAAGCGGGGACGCGGCATGGGACCGTGGAGACAGGCGGGCCCGTGCTCCGGGAGAGCAGCGGGGAATCCGGGCCCGGACCTCCGGAAGGAGCACCGGCCATGACCCTGCACCCGGCCCACCCCGCCGCCCGCTCGATGAGGACCACCCCCGAGGGCCTGCTGTGGGAGCCCAGCGAGCGCTGGGTGCGCGGACGCGTGGGCGACATCACCGTCGTCGACAGCCGGCGCCCGGTGCTCGTCTGGGAGCCCCACCTGCCCGTGCCGCAGTACGCGTTTCCGCGCGAGGACGTCCGCACCGACCTCCTGCACCCGGCCCGGCACCCGCCCACGGGGAGCCACACCGGCTCCCACGTCTTCTACGACCTGCACGCCGGCGGCGGGGTGCGTGCGAGCGCGGCCTGGACGTTCCCCGCCCGCGACCTGTCCGGGCACATCGCCTTCGAGTGGTTCCGGCGCACCGACACCGGCCTCGACCACTGGTACGAGGAGGACGAGGAGATCTTCGTCCACCCGCGTGACCCGCACAAACGCGTCGACGCCCTGCCGAGCAGCCGGCACGTGCGCGTCGAGGTGGACGGGCGGACCGTCGCCGACAGCCGCGCGCCGGTCCTGCTCTTCGAGACGTCCCTGCCCACCCGCTACTACCTGCCGCCCGAGGACGTCCGGCTCGACCTCTTCGCACCCACGGACCACAGCACCGGCTGCCCCTACAAGGGCACCGCCTCCTACTGGTCCTGGCGCGGCGCGGGCGACGTACCGCCGAACGTGCTCTGGAGCTACGCCGAGCCGCTGCCCGCGGTGGCGGTGGTCCGCGGGCGGATGGCCTTCTTCAACGAGGTCGTGGACATCGTGCTGGACGGCGAGCCACTGGAGCGGCCCACGACGCCGTTCAGCCGGATGCTGCGGGAGGCGAACCGTCCTCGAGGCCGTCCCTGAGGCCGTCCCTGAGGCCGTCGTCAGGGCCGTCCTCCAGACCGTCCTTGAGGCCGTCGAGCAGGGCGTCGAGACCTGCGGCGAGCCCCTCGGGCCCGCCGGGCTCGGCGAGCGCCGCCGCGGTCTCCCGCAAGGTGGGCAGTTCCCGGGGCGACAGCCGGTGCAGACCGAGCCGGAACGCCGGTTCGGTCTCGTCGGGGTTGTCCACCACGGGGCGCAGTTCCACGGAGACGTAGCCCAGCAGCCAGGCGGTGAAGGCGCGGAACAGGCCAGCCGCGGCCTCCTGCCCGAACCCTGCGCCGCGCAGCAGCGCCAGCACGCGCTCGTGGTCCCGCAGCACCGCGGGGGGCCGCCGCACCAGCGGCACGGCCAGCAGGCGTGTGGACAGCAGTGGGACCGCCTGCGGGTGGGTGAGGCACACGTCGTAGGTCGCGCGGGCGATGCGGTGCAGACCGGCCCGCCAGTCCTCGTCCGCGCCCCCGTCCGCGGCGAGCTGTTCCTCCAGCTCCAGGTAGAGCGCCTCGACCAGGCCGTCGAGCAGGGAGTCCTTGCTGGGGGCGTACCGGTACAGGGCCATGGCCTCCACGCCGAGCTCGGTGCCCAGGCGCCGCATGCTGAGCGCGGACAGGCCCTCGCGGTCGACCAGCTCCAGGGCGCTGGCCAGCACACGCTCCCGGTTGAGCCGGCCGTAGCGGCCACGGTCGCTGGCGCGCCGGGCCTCCCGTGACCCACGGCCGTTCGCCATGCTGCCTCCTCGGTGTGCGGACGCCACGTCCCGCGCGGACGAGGGACGACTCCTACGACGTACACATACACGATCGCGGCCGAGTCGCACCTCGACCGAGCTGCGCCGATGATGAGAACAAGCGGCATGGGGCATGCGCGGGCATCTGGCGGAAGGGAGTGCCGGGTGACGCTGACCGAGGGACTGCGGGGGCTGCTGCCCCTGCGCCCCGCCCCCGTGGTGACGCGGCCCGCCGATGCCCTGACGGCCCGCAGGCTGGCGGACTCGCTGGGCGCCGGCGACCCGCGCCTTCCCCGGCGGACCTTCTCCGACCTCCTCGTCTTCCGGCTCGACGGCCCGGACCGGACGGCCGTGGTGAAACACCCCCGCAGCGCACGCGCGTCCGCGTCACTGGCCCACGAGTGCGAGGTCGTGCGGTGCCTGGCCGAGGACGAGCGCCTGGGGCCGTGGCGGCGGCTGCTCCCGGTCGTGGAGGAACAGCGTCCGGACGGTCCGCTGCCCCTGGTCGTGGAGTCCTGCCTGCCCGGGACCGGCGCCGACGCGTATCTGAGGCACGCACCGCGGCAGGCCCGCCGGGTCGCCGAGTCCGCCCTCGCGGCGATCAGCGCACTGCACCAGGCCACCGGACGCACGGAGGACGTCACACGGCGGGCCGCCACGTGGGTCGAACCACGCCTCGACGTCCTGGCCCGGGAGGTGCGCTGGTGCCGCAGCGGCGAGGGCGCGCGGGCCCTGGAGGCCGTGCGCGACCTGCTGGAGCGGGAACTGCGCGGCCGCCGCCTGCTGGTGGGGTGGACCCACGGGGACTTCCATCCCGGCAACCTGCTGCTCCGGCCGGACCACGGGACGCCGTCCGGGGTGATCGACTGGGCGGGAGCCGTCCCGGACGGCCCGGCCCTGCTGGACTGCCACACGTTCGTGCTGACCCTGCGGCACCAGCTCGCCGGCCGGGAGTTCGGCGCGGTCGTCGCCGACGTCCTGCGGCGCGCCTGCCTCAGGCCCGCGGACCGGCGGCTGCTCGCCGGGGTGCGGGCGCTGCCGCCGGAACCCCGGACGCAGACGGCCGTCGCGCTGCTGACGTGGCTGTGGCACGTGGCCGGGAACCTGGACAAGTCCCAGCGGTACGGGCGCAGCCACCGCTGGGTCGCCGACAACGTCGTGGCCGTCCTCGCCGAAGTGCCGGCACCCGGCGGCGCAGCGCCGGGCCGGTTCGCGGCGTCGCGTCCGCGGCCCTCCGGGAGGACGCCGTGAACCCGTCCGAGCTGCCCGTCGCCACCCCGGCCGGCCCCGCGCAGGTGACGACCCCGGCGCCCCGGGAGGTCTGGTGGGACCTGGCCGGGCGGGACCCGGACCTCGCCGTCACCCAGACGCCGACCTGGCTCGACTGCCTGTGCGCGACCGGACCCCACCGGGACGCCAGCCGCCTCTACACGTTCCCCGGCGGGGGCCGGGTCGTGCTGCCGCTCGTCAGCCGGGGCAGGCGGCCGGGCCGGCTGGACGCGGAGGAGTCCTGGCCGGCCGGCTGGGGGATCGGCGGGCCGGTGGCCTCGGCGGGCGTGGGGCCCGACGACGTACGGGTGCTGTGCGAGGACCTGGCCCGCCGCCCCGCCCTGCGGGTCGGTGTCCGGCTGCGCCCGCAGGGCGCCGAGCTGTGGGGTAGGGCCGCCCGCGGCCTCTTCCGGCTCGAACCCCACACCACCCAGGCGATCGACCTCGACGGCGGGTTCGGCACGGTCTGGCGTGACCGCTTCCACCAGCGGGTCCGGCGGGACGTCAAACGCGCCGAGAAGGCGCACCTCGACGTGGAGGTGGACCGGTCCGGCCGGCTCGTGCCGGTCTTCCAGGAGCTGTACGACCGGTCCATCGAGCGCTGGGCCGTGCAGCAGCACGAGCCCCGGGCGCTGGCCCGCTGGCGCAGGCGACGGGAGTTCCCGGAGGAGCGGCTGGCCGCCGTCGCCGCCCGCTTCGGCACGGCGTGCTCCCTGTGGGCGGCCTGGGACCGCGGTGAGCCCGCCGCCGCCCTGGTGGTGCTGCGGCACGGCCCGCACGCCAAGTTCTGGCGGGCGGCCATGGACCGGGACGTGGCGCACCCGGTCCGGGCCACCCCGCTGCTGTACCGCCTGGCCGTCGAGGACGCGTGTGCGCAGGGGTGCCGGGTCTTCGACCTGGGGGAGTCGGCCCCGGGTTCCTCGCTGGAGCACTTCAAGGCCGGGTTCGGCGCGGTGAGCCGGCCCTCCCCCCGCTACTGGCGGGAGCGGCTGCCGGTGTCCGCGGCGGAGCGGGCGCTGCGTACCGCCGTCAAGCGGGCGATCCGTTTCCAGGACGCCTGACGGCCCCGTTCAGCCGTCGCCCTTCCAGATGTCCAGCGGCTCGGCCTCCGCGCTGTGGCCGAGCGCATCGAGGCCGAAGGCGTCCAGGAGAGTGCGCAGCAGTCCGTACAGGTTGTTGGGCTGGTCGTGGTCGCCGGGCTCGACCCGTTCGCCGACGACGACGGTCGGGATGTGGTTGTCCTCGTCCTCGCCGCCCTCGTCCTCGTCCCAGGTGACCACCAGCAGACTGTTGTTGGTCATGGCCCACTCCGCGTAGTCCCCGAGGTTCTCGCGCAGCCAGGCGTCGGCGCGCTCGACCCCGCCGTCGTGCATGTCGTTGTCCAGGTTCGGCACGACGAACGAGACGTCCGGCAGTTTCGAGTAGTCCTCGGGGAAATCGGTCCAGGGGCGGTTGACCGAGGCGGGCAGGTTCGTGAAGTTGACCCACGGCGCGTGCCGGCGGACGTAGGGGCCGCTGGTGCACCCCCGGAAGCCGGTCCTGGGCAGGCTCTCGGCGTAGCCGGCGAAGGTGAGGTCGGCCTGCAGCAGCCGGGAGGCGAGGTTGCGGGACGAGAAGTCGTTCGGGCAGTCGTCGTCCACGCCCTGGGTGGAGCCGGAGAACAGGGCCAGGTAGTTGGGCTGGCTGGGGTGGGTGATGGCGAAGAACTCGGTGAGATTGGCGCCCTTGCGGGCCAGTTCGTTGATGAACGGGGCCTCGGGGGAGCCGATGACGTCCTCGTAGCCGCGGTTCTCCTCCACTACCACCACGACGTGGTCCGGCCGCGGGACACCGTCGTCCCCGCCCGAGGACCCGCAGCCCGCCGCCGGCACGAGGAGGGCCGCGGCCGCGACGGCCGCGAGGTGTCTGCGCAGGCGGTGCAGGGGCCGGGACGGGGGCCTCACTCGTGGTGTCACGGTGCTCCTTCGACGCTCGCCCGTTCGCGCTGCCACTCGCACTGAAGGGCAGTAACGTAATTTTTAGCATTTATGCCGCGTATCGGTCGGCATGGATCGCTGGTGTGTGCCGATGAAGGAAGCGCCGCGCGGGCGCTTCCCCGGCCCGGTCGTCGCACCCGCTGTGCGGGAGGCATCTCCATGGGCAAGCGTTCGCCGCTGACGGCCGGTCAGTGGGCGCCGCGTGCCGTCCCGGAGACGCGGCGGCCCCACGACACGGCGGCCGGACCGCCCGCGCGGCGGCCCGCGGCATTTCAGTGGGCGGCGCGGGCCGCCCTGCCCGTCGCCCTCGTCCTGTGGCTGCTGTCGCTGCGCCACGTGAACCTCGGCGCCATGACCGACCTGGGCCTGCTGCAGGTACTGCCCGTGCTCTTCTGGGTCGCCCTCGCACTGCTCGTCCTCGGCTTCTGCGCGGCCCTGTCGGACCGCCGGACCCACGGCGGCTGGTTCCTCGCCCACGTCCTCGCGCTGATCGCGATCCTGCACGCCACACCGGCCCTGCTCTACCCGACCCTGCGCTACGGCTGGGCGTGGAAGCACGTCGCGGTCGTCGACGCCATGATCCGCAACGGCGGCAGCGTCCCCGGTGCGGAGAAGCTGGACGTGTACGACCAGTGGCCCGGCTTCTTCCACCTCAACGCCCTGGTGCTGCAGGCCACCGGCCTGGAGTCGGCACTCGGCTACGCGGTCTGGGCGCCGCCCGTGACCAACGCCCTGCTGATCGCGCCGCTGCTCCTGATCTACCGGTCCGTCACCACCGACCGGAGGCTGATCTGGGGGGCCGTCTGGATCTACTACTCCTGCTCCTGGGTGGGGCAGGACTACTTCGCCCCCCAGGCTTTCGCCTTCCTGCTCTTCGTCACGCTCGTCGCCCTGCTGATGAGCCAGTTGCGGGCCTCGGCGGAGCGCCCCCCGGGCAGCACGGCCAGGGCCTGGCCCCCCGGCAGGTTCCTGGCCGTCGTGCTGATCATGGCGGTGATCGTCTGCTCGCACCCGCTGACCCCGCTCATGATGATCAGCGCGCTGGTCGCCCTGTCGCTGCCCCGGCGCAACAGACGCGTGCTGCTGCCCGTCCTGGGCGCCGGGGTGCTGCTCACCCTCGTCTGGGACGCCACCGTGGCCCGGCCCTTCGTCTCGGCCAACCTCGGGGAGTTCGTGGGCGCGCTGCTGGAACCGGACTCCAACGTGGTCTCCGGGCTCGCCGCCCTCGGCACCGCCGCGCCCGGGCAGGTGCAGGTCTCCTGGATCGACCGGGGTCTGTCCGCCGCGGTGTTCCTGCTGGCGGCGATCGCCTTCCTCCGGCGCCGCTGGACCCGCCGCACCGGGTTGCCGCTGCTCGTCCTGGCTCCCCTGCCGGTCCTCGTCGCGAACGCCTACGGCGGCGAGATGATCTTCCGGGCCTATCTGTTCGCACTGCCGGCCGCCGTCCTGCTCATCTCGGCGCTGCTCTTCGAGCCACGACGACGTCCGCGGCTGCGCGTGTTCGCCGTCGTCCCGGTGCTGCTGGCGATGCTCGGCGGGCTGCTCTTCGGCTACTACGGCAAGGAGTCGGCCAACTACTTCACGAAGGACGAGGTGGCCGCCACCCGCTTCGTCACGGCCACCACGCCCCCGGGATCCCTCATCGTCTCGCTCACCTCCGACGTGCCCGGACTGGAGATGAACTACGACCAGCACCCGCGCGTCCAGCTCAACGAACAGGACCTCGCGGTCCGCCGGCGGCTGGTGCGGGATCCGATCGAGGGGCTGGAGCCGTTCATCGACGGTGCCACCGAGCGCGAACCGGCCTACATCGTGCTCAGCCGCGCCCAGGCCGCGGAGTGCTACCTCAACGGCACCCTGCCCGCCGACACCATGCGGCGGATGGACACGGCCATGGCCGGCACCTGGGGCTTCGTGCCGGTGTTCCGCAACAAGGACGCGGTGGTCTACCGCTACCAGAATCCCGACCGCGCGGAGTCGTCATGACCACGCTCCTCACCGGCTCCTCCCCGCGCCGGACACGGGCGTTGCGTATCGGGCTGGCCCTGTCCGGCTGGATCGCCCTGGCCGCAGCGCACCTCCTGCCGGACGCGAGCGTCCTGCGCCTGATCGTCGTGTGCGCCTTCCTGTTCCTGTGCCCCGGGGTCGCGGCCACGCGCTGGTGCGGACCCTCGCCCTGGCCCGCCGGGGGACGGCCGTTCGCCGTCGAGAGCGCGTTCCTGCCGGTGGTGCTCAGCCTGTGCCTGGACGTCTTCGTGGTGGTGCCGTTCTACCTCGGCGAGGCCTACGGCACGACGGCGGTCCTGAGCACCCTGGCGGCCGTCACCACCCTCCTGGCCCTGCTGCCCGCCCCGGGCCGGCGCCGCAGGGCGGAGCGGGAGGCCGGACCCGGCGACGACCCGCCGGACGGCCGCGCCGGTGACGCCGTACCGGCCGGGAAGGGGCGGTAGCCCTCATGCCGGCGCGACGGCTGCGCACCGCCCTGGCCGCCCTGGCGGCGGCTCTCGTGCTCACCGTCGGCTGCGGAGCCGCCGACCGGGAGCAGCCCCCCAGGCCCGCGCCGGTGCCGGGCGACTGGAAACTGACGTTCCGTGACGAGTTCGACGGCTCGGCCCTCGACACGGACCGCTGGGCGACCTGTTACGACTGGAACCGGGACGGGTGCACCAACAGCGGCAACGACGAGGAGCAGTGGTACCTGCCCGGACAGGTCTCCGTCGGCGACGGGCAGCTCAGCCTGAACGCCGAGCGGCGCTCCACCCGCGGCAGCGACGACCGGACCTACCCCTGGCGCTCGGGCATGATCTCGACCGGCCGCGACGACTGGTACGCCGAACCCCGGCACGTCTTCACCTACGGGTACTTCGAGGCGTCCATCCGCATCCCCGCCGAGGCCGGCATGTTCCCCGCGTTCTGGATGATGCCGGCGTCCAGGTTCACCCCGCCGGAACTGGACATCATGGAGTTCCTGGAGCGCACCGACCGGGTCATGATGTACGTGCACTGGCGCGGCCCGGACGGCGACCAGCGGGCACGGGCGGGGTACGGACCCGTCGCGTTCCCGGAAAAGCACCACGTCTTCGCCATGCTGTGGACCCCGGACGAGGTGAGCTGGTACGTCGACGGCGTGCGCAGGTTCCGGGTGACGGAGCCCGAGCGCATCCCGCACGTGCCCATGGAGGTCCTGATCAACCTCGCCGTCGGCGTGCCCGGACCGCCTCCACGGTCGGTGGACTCCGCCCGCATGACGGTGGACTGGGTGCGCGTCTGGCAGCGGTGACGGACCGTCAGCCCGTCGTCGACGGCAGGGACGGGTGGGGGCGGCCGAGGCCCGCCCGCAGCCTGCGGTAGCCGCGCCACATCCGGGTGCGGGTCCCCTCGGGGAACGGCGCGACCGGAGCGCCCGCACCGCGCACCCAGTCCAGGAACCGGTCCCGCGGGGTGTCGGCGCGCACCATGAGCCGCGCCAGGCGCAGCGGTTCGTCCGCGCGGGAGCTGAACCCGTCGCGGACCGCCGCCGCCGAGGTCCAGCCCGCCTCGCCCACCAGCCGGCGGACCGGGCGGCTGGAGTAGCCGTGGGGGTAGGCGAAGGCGTCCACGCGGTGGCCGAGCCCGTCCTCCAGCCGGGCCCTGCACCCGGCGATCTCCCGCCGCGCCGCGCTCCGGGGCAGGGTGTCCAGCTGCGGGTGGGTGACGGTGTGGCCGCCGATCTCGAAGTGCCCGTCCAGCTCGCGCAGTTGCGGCCAGGTCAGCATCGGCGCCGGCGGGAGCAGACTGCCGTGCCCCGCGGGCCGCGAGGGGCCGCCGAGGGCGCCGGTGGTGACGTAGAGCGTCGCCGGCAGGCCGCGGGCCGTGAGCAGGGGCGCCACGGTGGTGTGGAAGTCGGCGAACCCGTCGTCGAAGGTCAGCACCGCCGGCCGGGGCGGCAGGGGCGGGCCGCCCCCCACCGCGTCGAGCAGCCGCCGCAGCGGGACGACCTCCCGGCCGTGGTCCGCCAGCAGGTCGAGCTGTTCGGCGAAGACGCGGGGGGTCACGGTGAACGGGGCGATCCAGGCGGGCGGATCGGTGCACACCGAGTGGTACAGCAGGACGGGGACGGGCCGGAACCTCATGCGGGGCTCCGGCGCACGGGCACGGGAGGGGCCGCGGTGCGGCCGGCCGGGAGCCGGGCGCGCACGGTACCCACGGCGTACCCGAGGACGGTGGCGCCGGTGCCGAGGGCCAGGGCCAGGACCGTGCGCGCCGCCGGGGGCCGGCCCGGCCGCACGGCTTCGCGCACGGCGCGCGGAAGGGTCCGGGCCAGGTACGCGCGCTCGCTGGACAGGGCGGCGGAACCGGTGCCGTACCGGGCCACCAGCGCCTTGGACAGGCCCTCGGCGTAGCAGCGCGACCGGAAGTAGGACCACGTGGCCCGAGCCGCGGGGACACGGTGGCGGACGGCCGCCGAGGGGTCGTGCAGCAGTACGGCCTCCGGACGGCGGGCGGTCACGCGCAGGCACAGCTCGGTCTCCTCGCAGCCCAGGGGCCGGGTGCCCACCCGCCCCAGGTCCGTGCGGAAACCGCCGGCCGCGAGGAGTTCGTCCCTGCGGAAGGACATGTTGGCCCCGATGAAGTTGCGGACCGGTGCCCGGTCCTCGGGCAGCCCGCGGTACGAGCAGCCCACCACCCAGTCGAACTCCGGCGGGAACCAGGGCGGCCGGTCCGTCTCCCACCAGGGGACGACGAGCCCGCCCACGCCGGCGACCCGCGGATCGCGGTAGGCGGCCAGGAGGCGCTCGGCCCAGGCGGGATGGGCCGTCGCGTCGTCGTCGAGGAACGCCACCACGTCCCCGACGGCCGCCGCCACGCCGGTGTTGCGGGCACCGGACAGGCCCTTGCGCTGCTCGTTGGGCAACACGCGGACGCCGTGCAGCATGCGCCCGGCCAGCCGCTGGAGCCTCGGGCAGTGGTCCACGACCAGGACGACGTCCTCCGGGGGGCGGCGCTGGGCATGGACCGAGGCGATGGCGGCCCGGAGGTCCTCCCAGCGGTCGAGTGTGTACGCGCACACGACGACCGACAGGGTCGGTGCGGTGTCCATGGGGTCCTCCCGGGGGTCAGGGCGTGCTCGCGGAGGCGGTGACCAGCCAGCGGGACCGCAGGACCAGCAGCGGCGCCGCGATCAGGCACTCGGCCGCCAGCCAGGCGAGGCCGGCCCCCGTCACGCCGAACACCGGCAGCAGCAGCCGCACCAGTCCCAGCACCAGCACGCACAGGGCGACCTGCAGCCCCACCACCAGCCGCATCCGGCGCCGGGCGCGCAGGACGTCCACGGCCACGCTGAAGACCAGGTTGGGCAGCGCGGACAGGGCCAGCAGGCGCAGCAGGGTGGTGCCGTGCTCGGCGTAGCCGGGGCCGAACAGCCGCAGGATCCACGGGGCTCCGGCGACGATGACGGCCACCCCGGCGGCCAGCAGCGTCCCGGAGTGGCGCAGCACGCGCAGTCCGTGCTCCGCGAGCCGCTCCGGGCGGCGCACCACCTCCACGACCAGGGAGCTGCCCATGTTGCGGACCACCAGGAACAGGACGTAGCCGATGATCCAGGCGAGCGAGAAGTAGGCGCTCTGCTCGGCTCCGAGCGCGTTGAGCACCATCAGCGGCACCAGGGTGTAGGCGGCCATGCGGAACAGGGAGCCCGTGTAGTCGGCGGCCGCGTAGCTGAGCAGCCGCGGCGGGCGCACGGCCTGGGGGTTCTCGCGTTCGTGGCGCGGTACGGCCCGCCGCAGCAGGAGGTAGTTGGCCACGATCAGCGAGACCAGCAGTCCTCCCGCCCACGACATCAGGATGCCGCTCGTGAAGGCGAGGACGGCTCCGCCGGCCAGCAGGGCGATCTTGGTGACGGCGAAGACCATGTTCTCCGCGACCACCCAGCCGGGGCGGCGCATCGCCGTCAGCGCGCCGTCCTGCAGCACGAAGACGGTGTACGCGGCGGTCGCGGCCACGAACCACAGGGCGACCAGGGGGTCGCGCAGGAAGGCCAGGTCGGGCGCGAGGGCGGGCACCAGGAGGACGAAGACGAGGCAGACCACGGCGCTCCAGGAGGCGGTCACCGCGTAGCAGGTGAGCAGCAGTCTGCGGGTCTGCCGGCCGGAGCAGGGCAGGAACCGGATCAGGAAGTCGTTGAGGTTGAGCTGGCCGATGTTGGCCAGGAGCAGGGAGGCGGACAGGGCGGAGTAGCTCACGCCCACGACCTCGTCGTCGTACCAGTGTGTGGCGAACAGCCAGAAGACCGCGCCGACTCCGGCGTTCACCAGCGAACCGACGGCGAGCAGGTGGCCGTTGCGCACGAGCGGTTCGCTGGGCAGGACGCGGGCGACGCCGGTGCGCACCACGGCGGTCAGCGACCGCGCCCGGCCCGCCGCGCCGGCGGTCCCGGGCGGGTCGGCCGTCTGCTGGGACGCGTACACGGCTGTCTCCTCAGAGCGGTCGGTGGGCGCGGTTGCGGTGGCGGCTGCGCAGGTAGCCGACCGGCCCGTAGAGCAGCCCCCGCAGCTCCAGCAGCGCGAGCCGGCGCGAACGCGCGGTGTCCGCCCGGGCCTTGTGGCGTGCCTGGGCCAGGGCGTACCGCACGCCCCGGGGGAGCCTGCGCAACAGGGCCGGGATCATGCGGGGCTCGTCGGCCAGGGCGCCGGTGAGGTAGGCACCGAGCCCGGCACCGTAGCCGAACGCCTGGGCGTCCAGGGCGTCGTGGGTGCGCCGGTGGCGGTGCCAGACGATGGCGTCCGGCCGGTAGGCCAGGGTGTGGCCGGCGGTGAGGATCCGGAAGAAGGCGAGCAGGTCGTCGCCGCCGCGGGCCGGGGTGCCGGTGCCGGTCGCCGGGTCGAAGCCGCCCAGCGCGCGCAGCGCGGTGACGCGGAAGGCCATGTCGGTGCCGGAGCCGAAGCGCCCCGCGGTGAAGGGGAACAGGGGATCGTCCGGGGGGTGGCGCAGCGACCAGGTGCGGGGTGTCCAGCCCTTCGCGAAGCCGCCGTGGCGCTCCAGGGCCACCTGGGCCGCGGTGTCCAGCTCGGCCGGGACGATGAGCCCGGTGACGCAGGCGATCCGGTCATCGGCGGCGAAGGCGCCGGTGAGCGCGGCCAGCCAGCCCGGGTCGGCCAGGGTGTCGTCGTCGGTGAAGGCGGCGATCTCGCCGTGGGCGCCGGCCAGGCCACGGTTGTGCGCGTGGGCCAGACCCGGCACGGGTTCCCGCAGGTAGCGGACTCGGCCCGCATAGGGTCCGCGGACCAGGCGCTCGGCCGCGTCGTCCGCCGGGGCGTTGTCCACGACGATCACCTCGAAGCAGGGGTAGTCCTGCCGGAGCAGGGAGTCGAGGCAGTCCCGGAGCATGCCGGGCCGGTCGTGCGTCGCGACGACGACACTGACGTACGGCGGGGCGGACGTGCTCGGGGCGGGGGGATCGGTCTCGGGCGGCACGAAGCGCCGCCGGGCGGTGTCGGCCAGCGAGTGCCACAGCTCCTCGGCGGTGTCCTCCCGCTCCCCGGTGGCGTGGACCATGCCCAGCGGCCGGCCGCGCAGCCGCACCAGGGCGAGCACCGGGGGTGCCGGGCGGATCAGCCCGGGCCGTCCGGGCGGGCGGAACTCGTGCGGCCGCTCCAGGTCGACGTCGACGACCTGGGCCGGAGTGCTCGCCGGGAGGCGGATGTCCGGAGCCGCGGGCCCGGTGACGGTCACGCCGGGTTCCCGCGCGCTGCGTTGCGGGCCCCGGGCCGCTCCGACAGCAGGGTGCGCAGGACCCGCCGGCCGTCCGAGACGGCGTGCAGGTTGGAGCGTCCGCTGCGGCGGGGGAGTTCGAGGCTCGGGACCTCGGCGATGCGCAGGCCCGAGCGCAGGGCGTGGGCGATCATCTCCGTCTCGATCTCGAAGCCCGAGGAGTGCAGGTCGAGGTCGTCGAGGAAGTCCCGGCGGAAGGCGCAGAAGCCGTAGCACAGGTCCGTCAGCTTCGCGTCGTAGAGGCGGTTGACGGCGGCGAGCAGGACCTGGTTGCCCAGGCGCCGGATGCGCGTGATGTCCAGGGAGCCGCCGCCCGCGATGAACCGCGAGCCCTTGACGAAGTCGAAGCCGTTGTCGAGGAAGTGCAGGTAGTGCGGGATCTCCCCGGGCAGCATGCTGCCGTCCGCGTCCATCATGACGATGTGGTCGCCGGTCGCGGCGAGGAAGCCGGTGCGCAGGGCGTTGCCCTTGCCCGGACCGCTCTGCTCGACGTGGCGGACGGTCGGCAGGCACCGGGTCGCCATGTGCACCGTGGCGTCGGCGGAGTCGCCGTCGACCAGGATGACCTCGTCGACGCAGTCCGGTATCTGCTCGAAGACCCAGGGGATGTTGCGCGCCTCGTTGCGGGCGGGGACGACCAGGCTCACGGTGGCACGGGGCGGGGGACGGTCCCCGGACCGGCGCAGCGGGTGGGCCGCACGGTCCGGCCGCGCGCTGCCGTTGCCGGTGGCCTGGGACGTCCAGGTGGGGTGCTCGGTCAGGTGCTGCGAGTGGTTCATGATGCCGGTGTCTCCCCGGTGAAGCGTCCCTGCGGTGCGGACGCCATATATTTACGCCGTATACGTACATCTTGCCCGAATTGTCCCGCAGGTCAAGAGGGTGCCCGCGCCGATCGGCGCCCTCCTCGCGCACACCCGTGCCGGAGCGCCCGGTGCGGAGTAGGCTCGAAGGCGGCGAAGTACACGACGGCGTGGTCCCGATCATGAACGCACGCATCGAGGATTACGCCCTCATCAGCGATCTGGAGACGGCCGCCATGGTCGGCCGCGACGGGTCGGTCGACTGGCTCTGCCTGCCCCGCTTCGATTCCCCGGCCTGCCTCGCCGCCCTGCTGGGCACCCCGGACAACGGACGCTGGCGCCTCGCCCCGGTCTCCGGCGGCACCTGCGCGCGCCGCTCCTACCGGCCCGACACCCTGGTCCTGGACTCCGTCTGGGAGACCTCCACCGGGACCGTCCGCGTCACCGACCTCATGCCGCCCCGCGCCGACGTCCCGTGCCTGGTCCGCGTGGTCGAGGGCCTCACCGGCACCGTGGATCTGCGCAGCGAGCTGCGGCTCCGCTTCCATCAGGGGCGCGTCGTGCCGTGGGTGCGGGACGCGGGCCACTGCACCGTCGCGGTCGCGGGCCCGGACGCCGTCTGGCTCGGGGCCGAGGGACCCGTCCACGACCGGGGCGACGAGGACGCCACGGTCTGGGAGTTCACCGTCACGGCCGGACGCCGGCTGGCCCTCACCCTGGGCTGGACGCCCTCGCACCGGCCCGGACCGCCCTCACCGCTGTCCGTCCCGGCGGAGACCGCCGTGAAGGAGACCACCGGCTTCTGGCGGAGCTGGGCCGGCCGGTGCCGCTATCGGGGGCCCTGGCGGGAGGCCGTCGTGCGCTCCCTCATCACCCTCAAGGCCCTCACCTACGCCCCCACCGGCGCCATCGTCGCCGCGCCCACCACCTCCCTGCCCGGGTCCATCGGCGGCACGTACAACTGGGACTACCGGTTCTGCTGGCTGCGCGACTCCACCCGCACCCTGTCCTGCCTGCTGCGCAGCGGATACCACGACGAGGCCACGGCCTGGCTCGACTGGCTGATGCGGGCCGTCGCCGGAGACCCCGCCGACCTGCAGTCCGTCTACGGCGTCAAGGGTCAGCGGCTGCTCCCGCAGACCGAGGCGCCCTGGCTGCCCGGCTACGAGGGATCCCGGCCTGTGCGGTTCGGCACCTCGGCCGTGGACTGCTTCCAGCTGGACGTGTACGGCGAGGTCATGGACACGCTGTGGCTGTCCCTGCGGGCGGGCATCGCCCTGCCCGCCCATGTGTGGGACCTGGTCGAGTCGCTCATGGGCTTCCTGCTGCGGCACTGGAGGGAACCGGACCAGGGGATGTGGCAGGTGGACGGCCCGAGACGGCAGTTCGTCCACTCCAAGGTCATGGCGTGGGTCGCGGCCGACCGTGCCGTGCGCATGGCCCGGCTCCTCGGTCACGACGGCCCCTGCGAGCAGTGGCGCGTCATGCGCGACGAGATCCACCGCCAGGTCTGCCGTCAGGGGTGGGACCCCGCCCGGCGGTCCTTCGTGCAGGTCTACGGCGCGCCCGGCCTGGACGCCTCGGCGCTGCTCCTGCCCCGGGTCGGGTTCCTGCCGGACGACGACGAACGGGTCCGCGCCACCGTGCGCGCCGCGAGCGGGCTGGGCCACGAAGGGTTCCTCCGGAGGAACGGGACGTACGGCGGCCCGCCGCGGCACCAGGCGGACGCCGAGGGCGCGTTCGTCTCCTGCACGCTCTGGTACGCCGAGGCCCTCGCGGCCACCGGGCAGCGCCGGCGGGCCCGCGAGGTCTTCGAAAGAGTCCTGGCCGTCCGCAACGACGTCGGCCTGCTGGCCGAGCAGTGGGACCCCCGCGGCGGCCGCCAGCTGGGCAACGCCCCCAAGGCGTTCAGTCACATCGCCCTGGTGGAGACGGCCTTCGCGCTCTCGCCGGCCACGGCGTGGGGCGGGCGCGGCCCCGGGACGCCCGGGCGGTGAGGCGGGCGGATCCTCGCCGCCCGGGCACCCGCCCGCGGCGGCGGTCCTACCGACCGCTGTCCGTCGCCCGCGCGGTGCCGGTGTACCCGTGCGGATTGAGCCGCTGGAAACGCCAGGCGTCCCGGCACACGTCGGCCAGGTCCCGGGTGGGGCGCCAGCCCCAGGCGCGGGTCACGGCCGACGCGTCCACGACCAGCTCGGCGACGTCCCCGGGGCGGCGCGGGGCGACGGCGTACGGGAGGGGCCGGCCGCAGGCGTGGGAGAACGCCCCGACCACGTCGAGGACCGAACGGCCCGTTCCCACGCCGAGGTTGTACACCCGCATGCCCGGCACGTCGGCCAGGTGGTCCAGTGCGACCCGGTGTGCCTCGACGGCGTCCATGACGTGCAGGTAGTCCCGTACGCCGGTGCCGTCGGGGGTCGGGTAGTCGTCGCCGAAGACGCTGAGCAGCTCGCTCCGGCCGACGGCCACCTGGGCGAGGCGGGGCAGCAGGTTCTCGGGTGCGCCGCGCGGGTCCTCCCCGAGGAGCCCGCTCGGATGGGCCCCGGCCGGCACGGGGTAGCGCAGGCAGAGCACCGTGAACTCGGGATGGCTCCGGCAGACGTCGCCGAGGATCTGCTCGCACATCCACTTCGAGGTCGCGTAGGGGGTCCCGGGCCGGACCGGGGTCGCCTCGTCGAGCGGACCGCTCCCGGCGTCGCCGTAGATCCAGCAGGAGGAGGGGAACACCAGCCGGTGCACGCCGTGCTCCTGCATGGTGTGCAGCAGGGCGGTCGTGCCGCCGACGTTGGTGTCGTAGTACGCGGCGGGCATCCGTGTCGACAGGCCCCCCGCCTTGTGCGCGGCGAAGTGCACGACGGCGTCCACGGAGTGTCGGTCGAAGACGGCCGAGAGGGCGTGCCGATCACGGATGTCCAGTTCGTAGACGGCGCCGACGAACCGGCCGGCGATCCGTTCGACCCGTGTGAGGACCTGCGGTGTGCTGTTGGAGTAGTCGTCGACCACGATCACCTCGTAGCCGTGGTCGAGCAGCTCCACGCAGGTGTGGCTGCCGATGAACCCCGCCCCGCCGGTGACCAGGACGGTCGAGGGCGCCCAGGAGGAGCCGGCTTGCCGGGTGGTCGGCAACTGGTTCCTGCGGACCATGCCAGGACTCCCGCGTCAGGTGCGTCGGCACCGTATGTTTACGGTGTATATGTACGACTTTGCACCCGGGGTGGGGGGCGGGTCAAGGCCTCACCAGCAACTGGAAGTCGAACGAGTACCGCGAGGCGCGGTACAGGTGCGTGCCGTACTCGACCGCGCGGCCGGAGTCGTCGAAGGCGGTGCGCTGCATGGTGAGCAACGCCGCGCCCTCCGCCTCGTCCAGGCGCGCCGCCTCCCGCGCCGTGGCCGCACGGGCGCCCACCCGCTGGCGGGCGCTGTGCAGGGTGATGCCCGCCGCGCGCATCATCCGGTACAGGCCCGTCGACTCCAGGCGCCCGCCGTCCAGGTCGAGCAGTCCGGACGGGAGGTGGTTGCGCATCAGGGCCACCGGCGTGCCGTGGGTGCTGCGCAGCCGCTCCAGCAGGACGACCTCGCTGCCCTCGGGCACACCGAGGGCGGCCGCCACGTCGCAGGCCGCCGGGACCGCCTCGTGGCGCACGACCCGGGTGGCCGGACCCTGCCCGGCCGCCTCCAGGTCGTCGTACAGGCTGCTCAGTTCCAGCGGGCGCCTGACCTTGCTGTGCACCACCTGCGTGCCCACTCCGCGCCGGCGGACCAGCAGGCCCTTGTCGACCAGGGACTGGATGGCCTGGCGGACGGTGGGGCGGGACAAGCCGAGGCGGACCGACAGGTCCACCTCGTTGCCCAGGAGGTCCCCCGGGGCGAGGAGCCCCTGCCCGATCGCCCGCTCCAGCTGCTGTGCGAGCTGGTGGTACAGCGGCACGGGACTGACCCGGTCCGGGGCGAAGGCCAGCGAGGCGAGGGCGGGGGCGGCTGCGGTGCGGGTCCGGTCACCGGTCTTCGCCATGGACGATGCCCCTTCCAAGGGTCGGGTCGAGCAGCCGGCGCGTGGTGGCGGCGACTCGGAGGTCGCGGCGGCGACGTCAGAGGTGGCGGCGGTGACGTCAGAGGTGGCGGCGGCGTCCGGCGGCCCCCCGGTCGTACCGTCCACGGGCCTCGACCGCGGCCGGCCGGGAGGCGGTCTCCGCGACGGGCACGTCCCACCAGGCCTCGGCCGGCGGAGCGGTGGGGGCGGGATCCGTCTCCACGTACACGCACGTCGGCCGGTCCGCGGCGCGGGCCGCGGCCAGGGCCTCGCGCAGCTCCCGAACGGTCTTGGCGCGCAGCACGTCCATGCCGAGGCTCGCGGCGTTGGCCGCGAGGTCGACGGGCAGCGGGGCACCGGTGAAGGTGCCGTCGGCGGCCCGGAACCGGTAGGCGGTGCCGAAGCGCTCACCGCCGGTCTCCTCCGACAGGCCGCCGATGGAGGCGTAGCCGTGGTTCTGCAGCAGGACGACGGTGAGCGGCAGGCCCTCCTGGACGGCCGTGACGATCTCCGTCGGCATCATCAGGTAGGTGCCGTCGCCGACCAGCGCCCACACCGGCGTCCCCGGGGCGGCCTGCTGGACGCCGATGGCGGCCGGGATCTCGTAGCCCATGCAGGAGTAGCCGTACTCCAGGTGGTACTGGCGCGGGCTGCGCGCGCGCCACAGCTTGTGCAGGTCGCCGGGGAGCGAACCGGCGGCGTTGACGACCACGTCCTCGTCGCCCACGACGGCGTCCAGCGCCCCCAGCACCTGCGTCTGGGTCGGCACCGCGCTGTCGTCGGCCGCCCGGAAGGCGGACTCGACGACCTCCTCCCAGCGCTCCTTGCCGGCGCGGTACTCGGCCTCGTACGCCTCGGGAACGCGGTGCCCGGCCAGTGCCTCGGTCAGCTTCTCCAAACCGGCGCGGGCGTCGCAGACCAGGGTGCGCGCCGCCAGCTTGTGGGCGTCGAACCCGGTGATGTTCACGTTGACGAACCGCACGTCCGGGTTCTGGAAGAGCGTGCCGGAGGCGGTGGTGAAGTCCGTGTAGCGGGTGCCGACGCCGATGACGAGGTCGGCGGCGCGGGCGAGGTCGTCGCTGACGGCCGTGCCGGTGTGGCCGATGCCGCCGAGGTCGGCGGGGTGGTCGTGGCGCAGGGAGCCCTTGCCGGCCTGCGTCGACGCCACGGGGATGCCGGTGGCCTCCGCGAACGCCTTCAGGGCGCCCTCGGCCTCGCTGTGGTGGACCCCGCCGCCCGCCACGAGCAGCGGCCGCCGCGCCGCCCGGACCGCCTCGGCGGCGGCGGCCAGCTCCACCGGGTCCGGCGCGGGCCGTCGCACGTACCAGACGCGCTCGGCGAAGAACTCCTCCGGCCAGTCGTACGCCTCCGCCTGCACGTCCTGCGGCAGGGCGAGGGTGACGGCGCCGGTCTCGGCCGGGTCGGCCAGCACGCGCATCGCCTGCAGCGCCGAGGGGATCAGCGCCTCGGGGCGGGTGATGCGGTCGAAGTACCGCGACACCGGGCGCAGGGTGTCGTTGACCGACACGTCGGCCTCGACCGGGTGCTCCAGTTGCTGCAGCAGCGGGTCGGCCGCGTGCGAGGCGAAGTAGTCCCCGGGCAGGAGCAGCACGGGCAGCCGGTTGATCGTCGCGAGCGCCGCCCCGGTGACCAGGTTGGTGGCGCCCGGGCCGATGGAGGTGGTCACCGCCTGGGCGGACAGGCGGTTGAGCTGGCGGGCGTGGCCGACCGCCGCGTGCACCATGGACTGCTCGTTGCGGCCCTGGTGGTAGGGCATCACATCGGCGTACTCGACCAGCGCCTGGCCGATCCCGGCGACGTTGCCGTGGCCGAAGATGCCCCAGGTCCCGGCGATCAGCCGGCGGCGCACCCCGTCGCGCTCGGTGTACTGGGCGGACAGGAACCGCACCAGGGCCTGGGCGGTGGTCAGTCGGCAGGTGCGGGCGCTCATCGGCTCGTCTCCGGGGCGGTGTAGAGGGGGAGGCGGGGGTCGACCGGCTGGTCCGGCCAGGTGCCGCGGATCCAGGCGTGGTCGGGGTGGTCGCAGATCAGCCAGGCGCGCTCGGCCTCCGGGCCCGCCATGACGTTGAGGTAGTACATGTGGTGGCCGGGGGTGGCCATCGACGGGCCGTGCCAGCCGTCCGGGATGAGGACCACGTCACCGTCGCGGACCTCGGCCAGCACGTCGGTGTCCCGGCCGGGGCCGGAGGGGGAGACGCGCTGGTAGCCGAGGCCGGGGACGCCGTCGTGGCCGGCGAACTCGAAGTAGTAGATCTCCTCCAGCACCGACTCCTCGCCCGGCCGGTGCTCGTCGTGCTTGTGCGGCGGGAACGACGACCAGTTGCCGCCGGGGGTGATCACCTCGACCGCGATGAGCTTGTCGCACTCGAAGACCCCGGCCGCGCCGAAGTTGTTGACCTGCCGGGAGCAGGTGCCGGTGCCGCGCAGCTCCACGGGGACCTCGGAGGCGGGGCCGTAGCGGGCGGGCAGCCGGCGCGTGCAGCGCGCCCCGGTCAGCGCGAACCGGCCGCCGGCGGCGGAGGTCACGGTGGCCCGGGCTTCGCGCGGGAGGTAGGCGAAGTCGGTGACGCCGCTGAAGACGTCGGGGCGGCCGGTGAGGTCGAAGGTGTCCTGGCCGAAGTCGTCCGCCGCGGCGACCGTGCAGCCGCCGGAGAGCGGGACGACGATCCACTCGCTGTCGCCCGTGTCGAAGGTGTGCGTGCCGCCCGGCGGCAGCTCCAGGACCCGCAGACTGGAGAATCCCCAGCCGGCCGACCCGGGCGTGACGTCGACGGTGTAGGGGCCGCCCCGGGCCTTGCCCGCGGGAAGGTGATACGTCATCGTGTGCCTTTCGGATCACGGCGGAATCGACTCACGAACCGGTTCACGGACGGGCTCACAGCAGGCCGACGGCGGTGTCCACCGCCTCTTCCACACTGCCTCCGGCCGGGTAGAGCAGCGAGCGTCCGACGACCATCCCCTGGACGGTCGGCAGCCGCAGGGCCTTGCGCCAGCGTTCGTAGGCGCCCTCCTGGTCGCCGCCGACCTCGCCCCCCAGCAGCACGACCGGCAGGGTGGAGGCCTCCAGCACCGCCCCCATGTCGTCGGGGTCGTCGGTGACGGGCAGCTTCAGCCAGGTGTAGGCGGAGGTGCCGCCCAGGCCCGAGGCGATGGCGATCGACCTGGTGACGGCCTCGGCGGACAGGTCGTTGCGGACCCTGCCGTCGACCCTGCGGGAGATGAACGGCTCGACGAACAGCGGCAGCCGCCGGGCGGCCATGGCGTCGACCGCCCGGGCGGAGGACTCCAGGGTGGTCAGCGAGCCCGGGTCGTCGTAGTCGATGCGCAGCAGGAGCTTGCCCGCGTCGAAGCGGAGGCGGTCGATGTCCTCGGCCCGGTGGCCGGTGAAGCGGTCGTCCATCTCGAAGGAGGCCCCGGCCAGACCGCCGCGGTTCATCGAGCCCATGACGACCTTGTTCTCCAGCACGCCGAGCAGGAGCAGGTCGTCCAGGATGTCGGCGGTGGCGAGCACCCCGTCGACGCCGGGCCGCGACAGCGCGGTGCACAGCCGCTCCAGCAGGTCCGCGCGGTGGGCCATGGCCAGGCGGCGGTCGCCGACCGCGAGCGCGCCGCGCGCCGGGTGGTCGGCGGCCACGATCATCAACCGGCCGCTGTCGCCGAGCAGCGGACGCCGCGTCCGGCGGGCCGCGGCCTCGGCGACCGCCTCGGGATGGCGGGCCCGGATCGTGGTCAGCTCGGGAATGCCGATGTTCAAGGAAGGCTCCGTTTCAGTGGCTCGTGCCCGGCGACGGCACGCCGGCGAGGAGGTCCTCGACCTCGGACGCGGTGGGCATCGCGGAGGAGCAGGCGAGGCGGGAGGCGACGAGGGCGCCGGCGGCGTTGGCGTGGCGCATGGTCCGCTCCAGGTCCCAGCCGGCGAGCAGACCGTGGCAGAGGGCTCCGCCGAAGGCGTCGCCCGCCCCCAGGCCGTTGACCACCTCGACCGGCACCGGCGGCACCTCGGCCCGGCTGCCGTCGCGGTGCACGGCCAGCACGCCCTTCGGCCCCTGCTTGACCACGGCCAGCTCCACGCCCGCCTCCAGCAGGGCGTCGGCGCAGGCGTGCGGCTCGCGCACCCCGGTGGCGATCTCGCACTCGTCGAGGTTGCCGACGGCGACCGTGGCGTTGCGCAGGGCCTCGCGGTAGTACGGGCGTGCCTCCTCGGGGTCGCGCCAGAACATCGGACGCCAGTCGAGGTCGAAGACCGTGACGCCGGCCCGGTCGCGTGCCTCCAGGGCGGCGAGCGTGGCGGAGCGGCTCGGCTCCTCGCTCAGGCCGGTGCCGGTGATCCAGAAGATCCGGGCCCCGCGGATCGCGGAGAGGTCCAGTTCGCCGGTGTGGATCTCCAGGTCGGGCGCCTTGGGGCGGCGGTAGAAGTACAGCGGGAAGTCGTCCGGCGGGAAGATCTCGCAGAACGTGACGGGCGTCGGGTACGCGGCGACCGGGGTGACCCAGCGGTCGTCGACGCCGAAGCCCGTCAGCTCCTTGTGCAGGTAGGCGCCGAAGGGGTCGTCGCCGGTCCGGCTGATCAGGGCGGTGCGGCGGCCCAGGCGAGCGGCGGCCACCGCCACGTTCGCCGCGGAACCTCCCAGGAACTTCCCGAAGGTCTCCACGTCGGGCAGGGGCACGCCCGTCTGCAGGGGATAGAGGTCGACCCCGATGCGGCCCATCGTGATCACATCGAAATACTGGGCTGGCCCGGTCATGGGCGACCTCCTCGGGAAGCTGGGGATGCGGCCCCGAGGGGCCCCTGACACGGTGGGGGCGGGGATCCGCGGGACCTGCCGCCTCCCAGGTGTAGGTCGCGGAAGGCGGTGCTGTCAATACTTTGTTCTTACATTCGGACCTGCTCGTGAAATGATGTCTTAACAAAGTATTGACAGCGGGCGCGGCAGGGACTTGTATCCCGTGCCATCGCAACAGTCGGTTTGCGGCATCATGATCCGGACTCCGTAAGGCTCCGGGACCACGGATCCCTTCGTGATCCCTCCCTTTCCCCCGCAGTAGCACAGTGAGGTGCCAGGAAAGATGGACCGCTCTTCTCACCCCCGCTCTCGCAGGCTCGCGCCCGTCGTCGCCGTCGCCGCCGCGGCGGCCCTGACCCTCGCCGGCTGCTCCAGCAGTTCCGGGGGCAAGAAGTCCGAGGAAGGCGGCGCGAACGCCTCCGCCGGCAAGGCGAACACGCCCCGCATGACCGTCGCCCTGGTCACCCACCAGGCACCCGGCGACACCTTCTGGGACACCGTCCGCAAGGGCGCCGAGGCCGCCGCCGCCAAGGACAACATCAAGCTCGTCTATTCCGCCGACCCGAACGCGGGCAACCAGGCCAACCTGGTGCAGAACGCGATCGACCAGAAGGTCGACGGGATCGCCGTCACCCTCGCCAAGCCGGACGCGCTCAAGGGCGTCATAGGCAAGGCCGAGAAGGCCGGCATACCCGTGGTGGGCCTCAACAGCGGCCTCAGCGACTGGAAGGACCTCGACCTGCTGGAGTTCTTCGGCCAGGACGAGTCCGTCGCCGGTGAGGCCTTCGGCAAGAAGCTCAACGAGGTCGGCGCCAAGCACGCGCTGTGCGTGGTGCAGGAGCAGGGCAACGTCGGCCTGACCCAGCGCTGCAACGGCGTGGAGAAGACCTTCGACGGCAAGCTCGACACCCAGAACGTCAACGGCACCGACATGCCGTCCGTGAAGTCGACGATCACCGCCAAGCTGAAGCAGGACCCGTCGATCGACTACGTCGTCACCCTCGGCGCCCCCTTCGCCCTGACGGCCGTCCAGTCCGTCGACGACGCCGGCAGCAAGGCCGAGATCGCCACCTTCGACCTGAACAAGGACCTGATCAAGGCCATCAAGGCCGACGACATCAAGTTCGCCGTCGACCAGCAGCCCTACCTCCAGGGCTACCTGGCCGTCGACGGCCTGTGGCTCTACAAGAACAACGGCAACTACAGCGGCGGCGGCGAGCAGCCCGTGCTGACCGGCCCGGCCTTCGTCGACAAGTCCAACGTCGACCGGATCGGGGAGTTCGCCGCGAAGGGCACCCGGTGATGAGCATGACCCAGCAGGCCACGCCGGCGGTGGACACACCGCCGGCCCCCGGCCCCCGGCAGTCGGACGGGCGGACGCGGCAGCGGCCCCTCGCCCTGCGGCTGCTCGCCCGCCCCGAGGTCGGGGTCTTCCTCGGCGCCGTCGCCGTCCTCGTGTTCTTCCTGTTCGCCGCGCCGCCGGTGCGCGACGGCAGTTCCATGGCGAACATCCTGTACCAGTCGTCGACCATCGGGATCATGGCGCTGCCCGTGGCCCTGCTGATGATCGGCGGCGAGTTCGACCTGTCCGCCGGCGTCGCCGTGGTCACCTCGGCGCTGACCGCGTCGATGCTCAGCTACCAGCTGACCCTGAACGTCTGGGTCGGCGTGATCGTCGCCCTCCTGGTGTCCCTCGGCATCGGCGCCTTCAACGGCTGGATGCTGGTCAGGACCGGCCTGCCCAGCTTCCTGGTCACCCTCGGCACGTTCCTGATCCTGCAGGGCGTGAACCTCGCGGTGACCAAGCTGGTCACCGGCAACGTCGCCACCGACGACATCAGCGACATGGACGGCTTCGCGCAGGCGCAGAAGATCTTCGCCTCGAGCTTCGAGGTCGGCGGGGTCAACGTCAAGATCACGGTGGTGTGGTGGCTGGTCTTCGCCGCCCTGGCCACCTGGGTGCTGCTGCGCACCAAGTACGGCAACTGGATCTTCGCCGTCGGCGGCAACAAGGACTCCGCGCGGGCCGTCGGCGTGCCCGTGACCTTCACCAAGATCTCCCTGTTCATGCTGGTCGGCTTCGGCGCCTGGTTCGTCGGCATGCACCAGCTGTTCTCCTTCAACACCGTCCAGTCCGGCGAGGGCGTGGGCCAGGAGCTCATCTACATCGCCGCGGCCGTCATCGGCGGCTGCCTGCTCACCGGCGGCTACGGCTCCGCGATCGGCCCGGTCTTCGGCGCCTTCATGTTCGGCATGGTGCAGCAGGGCATCGTCTACGCCGGCTGGAACCCGGACTGGTTCAAGGCCTTCCTCGGCGTCATGCTCCTCGGCGCCGTCCTCATCAATCTGTGG
Source organism: Streptomyces sp. NPDC026246 (assembly GCF_055567995.1). Classification (NCBI taxonomy): domain Bacteria; kingdom Bacillati; phylum Actinomycetota; class Actinomycetes; order Kitasatosporales; family Streptomycetaceae; genus Streptomyces; species Streptomyces sp. NPDC026246. Next base: position 652,593 of record NZ_JBVHPJ010000001.1, read on the forward strand.
GTCCAGCGCACGGCGACCCGGAGGTGACCGCGATGACCAGCAATACACCCGGCGCCCACGGCGCCGTCCTCGAGGACGAGCCGCCGGCCGGAGACCGCCCCCTCGTCGAACTGCGCGACGCGGGCAAGTCCTACGGCAACGTCCGCGCCCTGCACGGCGTCGACCTCGCCGTCCACCCCGGCAAGGTGACCTGCGTCCTCGGCGACAACGGCGCCGGCAAGTCCACCCTCATCAAGATCATTTCGGGTCTGCACCAGCACACCGAGGGCGAGTTCCTCGTCGACGGCGAGCCGGTACGCTTCTCCACCCCGCGCGAAGCCCTCGACCGGGGCATCGCCACCGTCTACCAGGACCTCGCGGTCGTCCCGCTGATGCCGGTGTGGCGCAACTTCTTCCTCGGCTCCGAGCTGACCAAGGGCCCCTGGCCCGTGCGGCGCCTCGACATCGACAAGATGAAGAAGACCGCCGACGAGGAACTGCGCAACATGGGCATCGTCCTGGACGACCTGGAGCAGCCCATCGGCACGCTCTCCGGCGGCCAGCGCCAGTGCGTCGCCATCGCCCGCGCCGTCTACTTCGGCGCCCGCGTCCTCATCCTGGACGAGCCGACCGCGGCCCTCGGCGTCAAGCAGTCCGGAGTGGTGCTGAAGTACATCGCCGCCGCCCGGGAGAAGGGCCTCGGCGTCATCTTCATCACCCACAACCCCCACCACGCCTACATGGTCGGCGACCACTTCAGCGTGCTGCGCCTGGGCACCCTGGAGATGTCCGCGGACCGCAGCGAGGTCAGCCTCGAAGAGCTCACCAACCACATGGCCGGCGGCGCCGAACTCGCCTCCCTGAAGCACGAGTTGGCGCAGGTTCGCGGCGTCGACGTCCAGGGGCTCCCCGAGGAGGGGGAGATCGGTGCTCCCGCAGCCGCGTCGTCGTCGGAAGGAAAGTCCTGACATGGCCCACGCGCTCGACCGCATCCGGGTCGGTTCCGCCCCCGACTCCTGGGGCGTCTGGTTCCCCGACGACCCCCGGCAGGTGCCCTGGGAACGGTTCCTCGACGAGGTCGCCGAGGCCGGCTACTCCTGGATCGAACTGGGCCCCTACGGCTACCTGCCCACCGACCCGGCCCGGCTCACCGACGAGGTGACCCGCCGCGGCCTGAAGGTCTCGGCCGGCACGATCTTCTGCGGACTGCACCGCGGCCCCTCCGAGTGGGACTCCACCTGGGAGCAGGTCAGCCGGGTCGCCGCCCTCACCCAGGCCATGGACGCCGGGCACCTGGTCGTCATCCCGTCCTTCTGGCGCGACGACAAGACCGCCGAGATCCTGGAGCCCCCGGAGCTGACGACCGAGCAGTGGCGCCACCTCACCACCGGCATGGAGCGCCTCGGCCGGGAGGTCAAGGACACCTACGGCCTGGACATCGTGGTGCACCCGCACGCCGACACCCACATCGACACCGAGGAGCACGTCGAGCGCTTCCTCGACTCGACCGACTCCCGGCACGTCAACCTCTGCCTGGACACCGGGCACTACGCCTACTGCGGGGGCGACAGCGTCAAGCTGATCGAGACCTACGGCGAGCGCATCGGCTACCTGCACCTGAAGCAGGTCGACCCCGAGATCCTCGCCGACGTCGTCAAGAACGAGGTCCCCTTCGGGCCGGCCGTCGCACGCGGTGTGATGTGCGAACCGCCCGCCGGTGTGCCGGAGCTGGGTCCCGTGCTCACCGCGGCGCAGAAGCTCGGCGTCGACCTGTTCGCCATCGTCGAGCAGGACATGTACCCCTGCGAGCCGGACAAGCCGCTGCCGATCGCCGTGCGCACCCGCAGGTTCCTGAGGTCCTGCGGCGCCTGACGACCCGAAAGGACGGCCATGACCGAGCGTGCCCCTCTCGGAGTCGCGGTCATCGGGACCGGGCGGATGGGCGCCGACCACGCCCGCCGCATCCACGAGGTCACCAGCGGAGCACGGGTGGCCGCCGTCGCGGACGTCGACGCGGAACGGGCGAAGGCCGTCGCCGCCCGCGTCGGCGGCTGCTCCGTCCACACCGACCCGGTTTCCGCGATGGAGGCGGACGGCGTCGACGCCGTCCTGATCGCCTCCCCGGGCCCGGCCCACGAGGCCGCGCTGCTCGCGGCGTTCGCACGCGACCTGCCCGTGCTGTGCGAGAAGCCCCTCACCCCTGACGCGGCCTCCGCCCTGCGCGTCCTCGAAGCCGAACAGCGCCTCGGCCACCGCCGGGTCCAGGTCGGCTTCATGCGCCGCTACGACCCCGAGTACGCCAGGCTGAAGAGCCTGCTCGCCACGGGACAGCTGGGCCGCGCGCTGATGCTGCACAACCGGCACCGCAACGTCGCCAGCCCGCCCTCCTTCACCAGCTCCATGCTCGTCACCGACTCCGTCGCCCACGAGGCCGACGCGACCCGCTGGCTGCTCGGCCACGAGATCACCGCCGTCACCGTGCTGCGCCCCACCCCTTCGGCCGGCGCCCCGGACGGCCTGCAGGACCCCCAGTTCGTCGTCTTCGAGACCGACGGCGGCGCCCTCAGCGACGTCGAGATCTTCGTCAACTGCGGCTTCGGCTACCAGGTCCAGGCCGAGCTGGTCTGCGAGCGCGGCACCGCCCGCATCGGCGACGGGCACGCCCTGGTCACCAGCATGGCCGGCCGCTGGGGCGGCACCATCGCCCAGGACTGGACCGAGCGCTTCGAGGACGCCTACGACCGCGAGATCCAGACGTGGGTCGACGCCACCCGCCGCGGCGAGGTGACGGGCCCGAGCGTCTGGGACGGCTACGCCGCGGCGGCGGTGTGCGAGGCGGGCGTACGGGCGCTGCGGGACGGCGGGCGGGTGGAGGTCGCGCTGGTGGACCGACCCGCGCTGTACACCTGAGGAGCCGCCCGCGGGGGGAAGGGCCCGGTACCGGTACCGGGCCCTTCCCCCCGCGGGTCTGCCGCGCGCTCCCGCGCGGGCCGCACGCGCGGCGGCCGCTCAGGCCTGCCGCACCTCCTCGATCGTCACCGGCCGGTGCTCGTGCAGCGACAGGGTGCACGCGTCGGCGATCCAGCCCGCCTCCAGGGCGTCCTCGATCGTGCAGGGCGAGGGTCGGTTCCCGGCCACGACCTCGGTGAAAGCGGTCAGTTCGGCGCGGTAGGCGTCGGTGAAGCGGTCCATGAAGAAGTCGTGCGGGGTGCCCGCCGGGAAGCTCACGCCCGGCTCGACCGAGCGCAGCGGCAGTTTGTCCTCCAGCCCGACCGCGATGGAGTCCGCGAAGCCGTGGATCTCCATGCGGACGTCGTAACCACGGGCGTTGTGCCGGGAGTTGGACACGACCGCGAGGGTGCCGTCGTCCAGGGTGAGGATCGCGCCGGTGGTGTCGGCGTCACCGGCTTCCTTGATGTAGTCCGCACCGCGGTTGCCGCCCACCGCGTAGACCTCGCTCACCTCGCGGCCGGTCACCCAGCGGATGATGTCGAAGTCGTGCACGGAGCAGTCGCGGAAGATGCCGCCCGACGCGGCGATGTACGCGGCCGGCGGGGGCGCCGGGTCGAGCGTGGTCGAGCGGACCGTGTGCAGCGTGCCGAGTTCACCGCCCAGCACGGCGGCGCGGGCGTTGACGAACCCGGCGTCGAAGCGGCGGTTGTAGCCGATCTGGACCGGCACGTCCGAACCCCGCAGGGCCCTGAGCACCTCGACGCCCTCGCTCATGGTGCGGGCCACGGGCTTCTCGCAGAACACCGGCACGCCGGCCTCCACCCCGGCCAGGATCAGCGCCGGGTGGGCGTCCGTGGCGGCCGCGACGACGATGCCGTCCACCCCGGCGGCCAGCAGGGCCTCCGGCGAGTCCACGACCTCGGCCCCGAACCGCTCCGCGGCGGCCTTGGCCGCACCCGCGAACGGGTCGGTCACGACGAGGGAGTCGACGGCGTCGAGTCCGGAGAGGGTCTGGGCGTGGAAGGCGCCGATGCGGCCGAGGCCGAGGATTCCGATACGCATGGGGTGGTGCTCCTGGAGAGGGTGAGTGGGGCGTGCGGGGGGTGTTCAGTCGAGTCCGCCGAGGACGTTCTGGTCCCAGTCGATCACCGACCCGGTGACCACCCCGGACCGGTCGGACAGCAGCAGGACGACGAAGTCGGCGATCTCGTCCGGTTGGCCCAGCTTGCCCATGGGCAGCCTCGCGGCGGCTTCCTCGCGCCAGTCGTCCCCGGCCCCGTGGAAGGCCCGCTGCGTGGCGTCCTCGCCCTCGGTCGCCGTCCAGCCGATGTTCAGCCCGTTGATCCGGATCCGGTCCCAGCGGTGTGCGTGTGCGGCGTTGCGGGTCAGGCCGATCAGGCCGGCCTTCGCGGCGACGTACGGGGCGAGGAACGGCTGGCCGCCGTGGGCCGACGACGTGATGATGTTGACGACCGTGCCGGGCGCCCCGCGCGCCACCATGTCGGCGACCGCCGCCTGCATGGCGAAGAACGGCGCCTTCAGATTGATCGCGATGTGCTGGTCGAACAGCTCCGGCGTGGTGTCCAGCAGCGTGCCCCGGGACGTCAGCCCCGCGGAGTTGACCAGGCAGTCGATCCGCCCGTGGGCGCCGACGGTCTCGGCGACGGCGCCCCTGGCCTGCTCGGCGTCGGCGAGGTCGGCCCGCACGAAACGGGCCTTGCCGCCCGCGGCGGTCAGTTCCGCGACCAGCGCCTCGCCCGGCTCGGTGCGCCGGCCCGTGACGACGACGACCGCCCCCTCACGGACCGCGGCCCGCGTGATCGCCGCGCCGACCCCCTGGCTGCCGCCGTTGACCAGGACGACCTTGTCGTCGAGAAGTCCCATGCAGTTCCTCAGCTCTCTCGCCGCCGCGCGGCGGCCCGCAGCTCCGCCCGCAGCACATCCGGTTCCCACCGCTGTCCGAGCGCCCGCCGCACCAGGTCCGCCTGCGAGGGCGGGGCCAGTCCGTCCAGCGGCGGGTCGCTGTCGAGGTTGGTGGGGAAGGGGTAGCCCTCGGCGCTCGCCGCGATGACGTGGTCCAGCCACGCCCGGTCGGCGCCCTCGGCCTGACGCCTGAGCAGCACCGGGTACACCGCGTCGACGACGGCCTCCCGGTCCACCGTCTCCATGGCCCGCCCGAACGCCGACGACACCTGCAGCAGGTTCGCCATGCGCCGGATGCCGGTGGAGCGGTTGGTGCCGGCGGCGTGGAAGAGGGCCGGGTTGAAGAACACCGCGTCCCCCTTGGCCAGCGGCAACTGCACCTGGTGCGCCTCGAAGTAGGCCCGGAACTCCGGGCGCCGCCAGGCGAGGTAGCCCGGCTCGTATTTCTGCGAGTGCGGCAGGTACATCGTCGGCCCGGACTCCACCGGCATGTCGCAGTGCGCGACCGCGCCCTGGAGGGTCAGCACGGGGGAGAGGCGGTGCACGTGCGCCGGGTAGGCGGCGGCGGCCTCGTTCGTCAGGAAGCCCAGGTGGTAGTCGCGGTGGGCGCTCTGCGCGGCCCCGCCCGGGTTGACCACGTTCAGCTGGGAGGTGACCTGGTAGCCGGGACCCAGCCAGGCGGTGGCCACCAGGGCGAGGACGTCGTTGGCGTAGTAGTCGGCGAACACCTCCGCGTCGTGGAGGGCCGTCTTCTCCAGCGCGTTCCACACGCGGTCGTTGGCGCCCGGGGCGGCGAAGTGGTCACCGGCCGCCGCGCCCGAGGCGCGCTGCTCGGCGATCAGCGCCTCGAAGACGGCGGTGGCCCGGTCCACGACCCCCGGATCGGGAAAGGCCCCGCGGAAGACGACGATGCCGGGGCCGTCGGCGAGGGCCCGCACCAGCTCGGCCTGCACCACGCGGTCGCCCTCGAGCAGCGCGCAGTCGTACACGGGCACGCCCCGCTCCACGGTGGAGGCGTGCGGGTGGTGGGTGGGATCCGTGGCCTGCTCGACCAGGTCGCGGAACGCGTCGAGGTCGCAGTCCTGTTCGGACAGCCAGGTGCGGTGATGGACGGAAGTGAAGGACATCGTCGTCCCTTCGGGGTCACGGAGCGACGCAGCCCTGCCATTCTTGTCAGTACAAACCCCTCGAACAACCAGCAGCGAGCCATCAAAAACCCCTCAAGGAGCCGGCGCATGGGCCACCCCTTCCCGATCCGCGAGATCGCACGTCAGGCGGGACTGAGCGAGGCCACCGTCGACCGGGTCCTGAACGGCAGGGGAGGCGTGCGCGAGAGCACCGCGCGGGAGGTCCACCAGGCCATCGCCGACCTCGACCGGCAGCGCACCCAGGTCCGGCTCGTCGGCCGGACGTTCATGGTCGACATCGTCATGCAGGCGCCCGAACGCTTCACCACGGCGGTCCGCGCCGCACTGGAGGCCGAACTGCCGTCCCTGCACCCGGCGGTGCTGCGCTCGCGCTTCCACTTCCGCGAGACCGGCGCGGCGGACCTGGTGCGGATCCTCGACCGCATCGCCCGGCGCGGCTCGCAGGGCGTCGTCCTGAAGGCCCCGGACGTTCCCGAGGTCACCGCCGCGGTCGGCCGCCTCGAAGCCGCCGGCATCCCCGTGGTGACGCTGGTGACCGACCTGCCCGCCAGCGCCCGCCGCGCCTTCGTCGGCATCGACGACCGGGCGGCGGGCGCGACCGCCGCCTACCTGACCGGCCAGTGGCTGGGCCAGCGGCCGGGCAACGTCCTCACCAGCCTCAGCAGCGGCTCCTTCCGCAACGAGGAGGAGCGGGAGATGGGCTTCCGCAGCGTCATGCGCGCCCGCCACCCGGAACGCACGCTGGTCGAGATCGCCGAGGGGCAGGGCCTGGACGCCACCCAGTACGACCTGGTGCGCGCCGCGCTGGAACGCGACCCGGACATCCGCGCGGTGTACTCCATCGGCGGCGGCAACATCGCCACCCTGCGGGCCTTCGACGACCTGGGGCGCGAGTGCGCCGTGTTCGTCGCGCACGACCTCGACCACGACAACACCCGCCTGCTGCGCGAGCACCGCCTGTCCGCCGTGCTCCACCACGACCTGCGCCAGGACGTGCGCGAGGCCTGCCACACCGTCATGCGCGCGCACGGCGCCCTGCCGCCCGCGGGCCCCACGCTGCCGTCGCCGATCCAGGTGGTGACGCCGTACAACATGCCCGCGCAGGCGACCGTGTGATCCGCTCGCCGGCCCGGGCGTGGGTCCGGTTGAGCACGCGGCGCGCGCCCTACCGTCGGGCACCATGTGGACCTCGCGCCCGGAGGGCGGCCCCGAGCGGCTGGTGACCCTGGTCGACGGCGTGTTCGCCATCGCCATCACCCTGCTCGTGCTGGACCTCTCCGTGCCCCGGGAACTCGATCCGGCCGCCTACCGCGCCGCCCTGCGCGACCTGCTGCCCGACCTCGGGGCCTACGCGCTCAGCGTCGCGGTGCTGGGGAGCTTCTGGCGCGACCACCGCCGCATCTTCCAGGACGTCCGGGAGATCGACGGGCAGGTCATCGGCATCTCCATGGCGGGCCTCGGGGTCGCGGCGCTGGTCCCCTTCCCGACCCGACTGCTCGCCGAGTACGGAGCTCAGCCCGTGTCGGTGGCGATCTACTCCGGCGCGGTCGCCGCGCTCGCCGCGGCCCACCTCGCCGTCGCCGCCGTCCTGGCCAGACGCCCCCGGCTGCGCCACGGCCGCCTCTCCGAGGCGGCCACCCCGCTCTACCTCCTCGACAGCGCCACGTCGGTGGTGGTCTTCTCCGCCACCGTCCCGCTCGCCCTGGCGGTCGGCCCACGGATCATGTGGGTGTGGCTGCTCCTCGTACCGGTGAAGGTCTACCTGGGCCGCAGACTCCACACGCCGGGCTGAGGCCGCGTGACGTGCCCCGGTGCGCATCGGGCTGCGTGACCCCAGGTGGCGCCGGGCCCTGCCGGGCAGGGGGCCGGGGAGCGAGCCGGGCTGCGGGTCCTCGGGTGCGCCGGATCGCACGGCCCCGGGCCGTGCGCGGTCGCGCGGCCGCCGAGCGAGCCCGCGGGTACGCCCGCGCGCCCGCGGACCCAGCCCGGGGGCATGCCCGCTCACCTTCGGCGGCGGTGCTCACCGCGGCCCGGACACGTCCTCCCACACGCCGCTGCCCGCCGACCGGGCCATCGCGTCCAGGGCCGCCGCACTGTGCACGGCGTCCCGCAGTGTCGCCCCGTACGGAGTGCCCTCGGCGACCGACCGCAGGAAGCGGTACGCCTCGACGACCTTCAGGTCGTCGTAGCCCATGGCGTTCGCCGCGCCGGGCTGGAACGCGGCGAACTCCCCGTGCGCGGGACCCGCGTACACCGTGGTGACGGACTGGTCCTGGTACGTCGTGCCCCGGCTGACACCCAGCTCGTTCATGCGCCGGAAGTCCCAGAAGACCGCGCCCTTCGTGCCGTGCACCTCGAAGCCGTAGTTGTTCTGCTCGCCGACCGAGACCCGGCAGGCCTCCAGCACGCCGCGCGCCCCGGAGGTGAAGCGCAGCAGGCAGCTGACGTAGTCCTCGTTCTCGACCGGTCCCGGCTCCCCGCCCGCGGCACGGCCGTGGCCCGCCGTCGCGGCGGTGGGACGGGCCCGCTCGGGCAGGAAGATCGCCGTGTCGGCGGTGAGGGACGCGATGTCGCCGAGCAGGAACCGGGCCAGGTCGACGCCGTGCGAGGCCAGGTCGCCCAGCACCCCGCTGCCGCCGCGCTGCCGCTCGTAGCGCCAGGTCAGCGCCCCCTCGGGGTGGGCGGCGTAGTCGCTGAACAGCCGGACGCGGACATGGGTGACCGTGCCCAGTTCCCCCGAGGCGATCAGCTCGCGGGCCGCCTCGACGGCGGGCGCGTTGCGGTAGTTGAAGCCCACCGTGCCCTGCACACCCGCCGCGGTGACCGCGTCCGCCACCGCGCGGGCGTCCCCGGCGGTCAGGCCCACCGGCTTCTCGATCCAGATGTGCTTGCCCGCCTCGGCCATGGCGATGCCGATCTCGCGGTGCAGGAAGTTCGGCGCGGTGATGCTCACCGCCCGCACCCGCGGGTCGGCGGCCACCTCACGCCAGTCACGGGTCGTCGAGGCGAAGCCGAACTGCGCGGCCGCCTCCTCCGCCCGCCCGGGCACCTCCTCGGCGACGGTCACCAGCTCCGGGGCGAGGGGCAGCTGCGGATAGTGGTGGCGCACCCGCGCGTACGCCTGGGTGTGCACCCGCCCCATCCAGCCGAATCCGATGACGGCGACGCCGAGCGTGTCCACCATGAGAGCCCTTCTTTGGACCGTTCTAGAACCTGTCCAAGTCACCCTGGGCGGGCTCTGAGCACCGTGTCAACCCTTTGACAAGTGCTCGGCCCGCGTGGAACGGTCCACGGCATGACGAGACCGCCGACGATCCGGGACGTGGCCGAGCGGGCCGGTGTCTCCAAGTCCCTGGTCTCCCTGGTGCTGCGCGGCTCCCACCAGGTCCGCCCCGAGAAGCGGGAAGCCGTCCTGCGGGCCGCACGCGAGCTGGGCTACCGGCCCAACGCGGCCGCCCGCAGCCTGAGCGAACAGCGCACGCTCCCCCAAGCTCTCGGCTCCGCTAGAGCAGGGGGGACCCCCATCGTCGGCGTCCTGCTGAACGACCTGCGCAACCCTTGGTTCGTCGACCTCCTGGACGGCCTGAACCCCCTGCTGCACGCGAACGGCCTGCGCATGCTGCTCGCCGACGCCCGACTCAACCGCCGTACCGGCCAGGACCCGGCCGACCCGCTGCTGGACCTGCGGGTCGACGGACTGGTCGTGGTCGGGACCCTGCCCCACGCGGCAGCGCTCGAGGAGGCGGCCGGGCGCATCCCGGTCGTCCTGGCCGGCTCCCGCGAGCCGGCGCCGCCGGGCGCCGACGTCGTGGCGGGCGACGACGAGCAGGGCGCCCGGCTGGCCACCGAGCACCTGATCGGCCTCGGCCACCGCCGCATCGCGCACCTCGCGGGGTACGGCGCGGTGGGCGGGCTGCGCAGCCGGAGCTTCGAGGCGACCATGCGCCGGCACGGCCTCGCGGACCTGGCGCTGGTGGAACCGGGCGACATGACCGAGGAGGGCGGCTACCGCACCACCGTCCGGCTGCTCAGCCGCCCCGACCGGCCGACGGCCGTCCTGGCCGTGAACGACATCACCGCCGTCGGCGTGCTCTCGGCGGCCGAGGAACTGGGGCTCCGCGTCCCGCGCGACCTGTCCGTCGTGGGCTACGACAACACCAGCATCGCCAGGCTGCGGCACGTGTGGCTGACCACGGTCGACCACGCCGGCCACGAGGTCGGCCGCCGTGCGGCCCGCTGCCTGCTGGACCGCTTCGACGACCCCGCGGCCCCGGGTCGCGAGCAACTGGTCACGCCCGCCCTGGAGATCAGGGGAACGACGGCCGCACCGCCCGCCCGCTGACGGCGTCCCGCCCGCTCACAGGTTGATCGCGTACGCCTTGCGCAGGGTCTCGTGCACCGTCCACGTCGTACGGTCGCCCTCGCGCAGCACGGCCATGTCGCCGGGGCCGACCGTGAGCGTGGGCCCGCCCTCCACCTCGATCGTCGCCGACCCGCCGACCACGACGAACACTTCGTCGGCCTCGGTGTCGGTGACCACGCCGGGCGTGATCTGCCAGATGCCCCGCACCTGCCGGCCGTCCTCCGACTCCCAGACCACCTTCCCGGTCACCTCGGGTTCCCCGGCCAGGATCTGCTCGGGCGCGAGGGGCTCGGGTACGAGCTCGGCGTCGGGGATGTGCAGTGCGAAGCTGTGCGTCATGCGGCGACCCTAGCCGCGGCGGAGCGGGCGGCGGTCTGGACACAGTGTGGGGTGTCCGCGGTGCGGGGCGGACACTCCGTCCTGTCCGGCTGCGGAGCGCCGGGGGGCGATGTCCGTCTCAACCCCTATGCGCTGGTCGGGAGTTCCCGCCATTTGGCGTATTGTTTGCGGCATATGCCCGTGCGGAGCGATGCGGTCCGGGTGTGACCGCGCCCGTCGAACGGGGCGTACACGCACGGGAGAACGGGGGAGCAGGACGTGGACGAGACACGGCACCGGTCCGCCCGGCGCGCCGGGCCGGCGGGAGGCGCCGTCACGGCACTCCTGGCCGTCGCGGCCTGTGCCGGGCACGCGACCAACACGGGTCTGCCCTGGTGGGCCGTCGTCGCCGTCGTGGTCTCCACGGCCGGCCTGGCGGGCTGGACCGGGGCCCGCATGGGCCGCAGGCCCGCCCCCCGGGACGAACTCTTCGGTTCCGGCGCCCACATGCCCGTCCCCGACCCGCTGCGTCCGCCCGGCCCCCGCTGCCGCGACACCGGGGCGCCGCTCCGTATGCGGTAGGGTTGACCTGCGCGATCACCCGTTCATCCGGGTGGTGCGCATCGGGACGTGGCGCAGCTTGGTAGCGCACTTGACTGGGGGTCAAGGGGTCGCAGGTTCAAATCCTGTCGTCCCGACGTAAGAGGCAGCAGGTCGGAGGCCGGCCGGAGCGATCCGGGCCGGCCTCCGGCGCGTTCCGGCGCCGCTGCGGCAGGTGCCACCGCCTCACCCGCCGAACACCCGCTCCAGGGCGTCCGCCAGAGCCGCCGACCCCGCACCCGGCGCGGCGGGCGGGGACTGCCGGGCCGCGAGGTAGCCGTCCGGGCGCACCAGGAAGGCCGCGGCGTCCCCGCCGTACTGCCGGGCGAAGTCGCCGTCGTCGTCCCGGAAGACCGGCAGGGCCCGGCCGCCCCCGCCTTCCCCGGCCCCGTATCCGTCGAGCTGCCCTCGGGCCACCTCCGGGCCGTCCACGCCGCGCCCGGCGACGACGAAGGCCGGCACCCTGCCGCCGGTCAGCCGGTGGACCCCGGCGGCCGCCTCGCCGCACCCGGGGAGCGCCTCGGCACGGTCGGCGTGGAGGACGAGGACGTGCCCGCGCTCGCGCAGCAGGTCGTACAGGCGCAGCGGTGTCACGGCCAGGCGCGCGGTCAGCCCGCGGCAGTCGGGAACCCGCTCCCCGGGCAGCGGCCCCGGCACCCCGGCACGGTCCGCGGCGGCCCCGTCCGGCGCGACCAGGGGACTGTCCGGGTAGGCGACCAGCAACTGGGCCTCCCGCAGCAGGACCGTCGTGAGGTCGCCGGGTGCGGCCCGGACACCGTCCTGGGCCGCGTTGCGCACGGTGCGCCCCACCACCTCCTCCCCGACGGGGTGGCGCTCGGCGTGATAGCTGGTCAGGAGCCGTGGAGAGGTCCCGCCGTCCAGTGCGAGGGCCAGCTTCCACGCCAGGTTGCAGGCGTCCTGGATGCCGGTGTTCATGCCCTGGGCCCCGGTCGGGGGGTGGATGTGCGCGGCGTCCCCGGCGACGAGGACCCGGCCGTCGGCGTACCGGTCGACCAGACGGTGGCTGATGCGGAAGACCGACGACCAGCGCAGCGCCGACGCCGTCGTGGGCTCGGGCGACATCCGGTCGAGCACCGCCTGGACGTGTCCGAGCCCCGGCGCGCGTCCGCTCTCCAGCCCGTGCGCCACCGCGTCCGGCGCCCCGCCCTCGGGGGCGGCGGACAGCTCGGGCGGCACCAGCATCGTCATGCGGTAGCGGCGGTCCCCGGGCAGCGGGATGCAGACCAGCAGGTCGTCGACGCGGCCCTCGCCGTCGTGGTGGGAGGCCCGCACGCTGTAGCCCTGCGGCAGGCTCCAGTCGACCTCCACGTCGGCGAGCATGTACTCCTCGGGGAACCTGCCCCCTTCGAAGGCGAGGCCCAGCTTCTTGCGGACCGTGCTGTGCGCCCCGTCGCAGCCGACCAGGAAGCGCGAGCGCACCGCCTGCTCCTCGCCCGACGCGGTGACCAGGCGGCTGACCACCCCGTCCGCGTCCTGCGTGAAGTCCACCAGCTCCGTCTCCCGCTCGATCCCCGTGCCGAAGCGGGCCAGGTGCTCCTCCAGGATCCGTTCCGTCTCGTACTGCGGCAGCGCCGCGAAGGCGTAGGGGACCTCGGGCGGAAGCCGCAGGTCGAGGCGGCCCTGCTCCACGCCGTCGGAGTACGCCACCTGCCCCCGCAACGGCACGGCGGCCTCCAGCACGGCGCGCACCAGGCCCATCCGGTCCCACATCTCCAGGGTGCGCGGCTGCACCCCCACCGCCTTCGCGTACGGCAGCCGGGCCGGCAGCCGGTCGACGAGGCGGCAGGTCACGCCCTGCCGCCGCAACTCCCCGGCAGCCGTCAGCCCGACCGGTCCGGCGCCCACGATCAGCACGTCTGTGTCCACCACGGAGGTCTCCCGCCGAGAGCCCCCCTGCGGCTTTGCCTCCATCGTCCACCGCCCGGGGACGGCCTGCGAGTCGGACGCCCGGACCCCGGGCACGGCGCGGCCGGGTACGTCACCCACCCCCATGGATGACGTACCCGGCCGTTCCCCCGGCGCCGGACCTGTGGCTCGGGTGCCCGCGCGGCGGTGTCGCGCGCCCTGATCGCACGTGACCGCCGCCCCCCGGAACCCGGGCGAAGGCGGGCGGACGCCGACGGTGCGACGGCGAGGCAGCGGGGTCCCCCGTCGCCCCGCTCCCCGAGGAGCACCACCACGCCGGCGACGCCGACGGTGCCCCATCCTGCCCGCCGCCCTCCCCGGGCGCATGAGTCGGGGTCTGCTCAACTCGCCCTGTATCAAACGTGAGCAGTCGTGCTCATGAGGATGTGACGACCTATGAGAGGGACATGACGACGCCGGTGCCGCCCTGGCCGTTCACCGGGCGGGAGGACGAACTGGACCTGGTACGGCGGTCCCTGACCGGCGACCGGCGCGGGACCGTGGTGACCGGCCCGGCGGGCTGCGGAAGGACACGGCTGCTCGCCGAGGCGGTCCGCGGTGGCCGCTGCGTACGGGCGGCCGGTACACCCGAGAGCCGGGCGATGCCCTTCGCCGCCTTCGCCCATGTGCTGCCCGAAGCGGTCACTCTGCCCCGCGCGGTCCACCTGCTGTCCGGGGCGGGCACCGTGGTCGTCGACGACGCGCATCTGCTCGACGACGCCTCGGCCGCCCTCGTCCACCAGCTCGCCGTGCACGGCCGCACCCGCCTGCTGGTGGCCGTCCCGGACGGCTCCGCGACACCCGGGGCGATCAGCCGGCTGTGGACCGGGGAACTCCTGCCGCGGCTGACGCTGGAGCCACTGCCCGAGGAGGAGACCGCGCGGCTCCTCACGGCGGGCGCCGGACCTCTCGACCCGCTGACCGCCGGCCGGCTGCTGCGGCTCAGCCGGGGCGACCTGCGGTTGCTGCGCGAACTGCTGCAAGCCGTTGCGCACTTGCTCGCCGCCGACCCGGACAGCGGTGAGCGCGCGTGGCGGGGGCCCCTCCCGCTGACCGCGGCCGTCCGGGCGTACGCCGCCCCCGTCCTCGGCCGCGACTGCCCGCGCGAACGCGAGACCCTCGACCGCCTCGCCTTCGCCGAGCCCCTGGCACCCACCGTGGACGGCCTCGACCTCGCCGCCCTCGAAGTGCTCGAGGCCGAGGGGGTGATCGAGGTCGGGCCGCGGGGCGGCGTCCGCTTCACCCACCCCCTCCACGCCCCCGTCCTGAGGGCCGCGGCGGGCAGACTGCGGGCGCGCAGGCTGTCACCCGGCCCGGAGGCGTACGCCGCCGCCCTCGACGCCGAGGCGTCCGCACTGGCCCGCCGGATCGACGGGGCCGACGTCACGGCGATGTCCACCCCCGTGGGTGACTTCCTGGTCGCCGAGGGCCGGCCCCTGACGGGGGCGTACGCCGCCCTACGGGCCCGGTTCGCCCGGCTGCGGGGGGAGTCGAGGACCGCGGCCGCCTGGGCCGGGGAGGGGCTGCGGGCCGACCCGGGGCATGCGGCCTGCCGGGACGAACTCGCCCGTGCCACCGGGCTCGGGTCCCTCCACGCCACGCCCCGGGAGCCCTACGACGCCGTCCGGCTCGGCACTCCGGGGGAGGCGGCCGGGCGGCTGAGAGGGGTGTTCGCCCGGCACGCCGACGCGCTCGCCCGCGCCGACGGCCCCGCGCTGGACGCGGCGGCGGAGGAACTGGCGGAGCGGGGCTTCACGCTGTTCGCCGCCGAGGCGTACGCCCAGGCGGTGGCGGTGCACCGCGAACCGCGCGCCGCCCGGCACGCCCGGACCCGGGCCGTCGCCCTTGCCCGGCGCTGCCAGGACGCCCGGACACCCGCGCTGTCCGGACTGGTCCTAGGCGAACTCACCGCCCGGCAACGGCAGATCGTCACCCTCGCCGCGGCGGGACTGAGCAACCGGCAGATCGCCGAACGCCTCACCCTGTCGATCCGCACCGTCGGCAACCACCTGTACGGCGCCTACAGCCGCCTCGGCGCCGGCGACCGCACGGCCCTGCCGCGCCTGGCGGAACCCCTGAAGGCGCAACCGGCCTGACGCCGCCACCCCGGGCCCCGGCCGGCCGCCCACCGACCGGCGGTCTGACCCGCGCAGGGGACGGGTCGGGCCGCCCGAAGACCGGGAGTTCGGCCGGGGCCTGATACGGCCCGGATCGGCCCTGGCTCGGCTGCGTGGGCTCGGGTTGCGTCGGTGCTCGCCGTGCTGT